>JBJTUA010000057.1:0-4848 GCA_046080445.1 Gammaproteobacteria bacterium | reverse complement strand
TCTTGCCACAAAAGTTTCCGCGTTTATTTAATCAGTGCTGCCTTGGCGAGTTTTTGTTCGAGATAATGAATATTCGTGCCGCCCTCGGCAAAGCGGGCATCGACCATCAGCTCGCGATGCAGTGGAATGTTCGTCAGTATGCCCTCAACCACCATTTCGGAGAGTGCAATCTGCATGCGCTTGATCGCCTGATCGCGCGTTGCGCCATACGAAATCACTTTGCCGACCATCGAATCATAATGCGGTGGCACGTAGTAACCGGCATAGGCATGAGAATCCACCCGGATGCCAGGTCCGCCCGGCGCATGCCAGGATTGTATGCGTCCGGGTGAGGGAGTGAACTTGTACGGATCTTCGGCATTGATGCGGCATTCGATCGCATGTCCCGTGAGAATGATATCGCGCTGACGGTAGCGCAGTTTTTCACCGGCGGCGATGCGAATCTGTTCCTGTACGAGATCGATACCGGTCACCATCTCCGTGACAGGGTGTTCGACCTGAATGCGCGTATTCATTTCGATGAAATAGAACTCGCCGTCCTGGTAAAGAAATTCGAGCGTGCCCGCGCTGCGATAACCCACGGCCTTGCAGGCCTCGACTACGCGCTCACCCATTTTTTTGCGTTGTGTGTCGGTGATGCCGGGTGCGGGGGCCTCTTCGATCACTTTCTGGTGACGACGCTGCATCGAGCAGTCGCGTTCACTGAGGTGAATGACGTTGCCGTGATGATCGGCGAGGATCTGAAACTCGATGTGCCGCGGCTTCTCGAGAAACTTCTCCATGTAGACCTGATCGTTGCCGAACGCCGCGAGGGCTTCGGAGCGCGTCACGTTGATGGAATGGATGAGTGCAGCGGGGTTGTGCACCACGCGCATGCCGCGTCCGCCACCACCCCCCGAGGCCTTGATGATCACGGGATAGCCGATATCTTTGGCGATCCGCATGTTTTCGTCGTGATCGAGGCCCAGCGGCTCACCGGAGCCGGGTACGCAGGGCACGCCGTGGGTCTTCATGACTTTGATGGCCGAGACTTTGTCGCCCATCATGCGAATCGTTTCGGCCTTGGGACCGATGAAGATAAAGCCGCTCTGTTCGACGCGCTCAGCGAAGTCGGCATTCTCGGAGAGAAAGCCGTAGCCTGGATGAATGGCAGCGGCGTCGGTCAGCTCTGCTGCAGCAATGATCGAGGGCATGTTGAGATAACTTTTGGCCGACGCGGGTGGTCCGATACACACCGACTCGTCGGCGAGCAGCACGTGCTTGAGATTGGCATCGGCCGTGGAGTGCACGGCAACCGTCTTGATACCGAGTTCGCTACAGGCACGCAGCACGCGCAGCGCGATCTCACCCCGGTTTGCGATGACGATCTTGTCGATCACGGTTGAGGCGACTACTGGATCGAGAAGAGCGGTTGACCGAACTCGACCGGATCGCCGTTCTGCACGAGCACAGAGGTGATCTTGCCGGCGCGGTCGGATTCGATCTGATTCATCATCTTCATCGCTTCGATGATGCAGAGCACCTGACCGACTTTGACTTCGTCACCGATCTGCACGAAGGCTTTCGCACCGGGCGCCGGAGCGGAGTAGTAGGTGCCGACCATGGGCGCCTGGACCACATGATCCGCCGACGACGCCGATGCAGCCGGTGCGGTCGCTGGCGCAATCGCCACCGCCGCGGCGACGGGCGCAGGCATCGGTGGTGCCGCGAATACGGTCGGCTGCGCGACGACGGCACCGGTCGACATGCGGCTGATGCGGACCGACTCTTCGCCTTCTTTGATTTCGATTTCGGCGATACCCGATTCTTCGAGCAGCTCGATGAGTTTCTTGACCTTGCGAATGTCCATGGGACCTCCGTGGGGGCGGAAAATGTACCCTATTTGTCGTCAGCCGGGAGATTTCTCCGCCCTCAGGGCGTCGAGCCGCTTGATTTCGTCGCGGATCATGACGCGGGCCTGCTCGATCGGTAGCTTTCCGGCGTTGATGCGTTCCACCTGATCGAGAATGTAGTTTGCTTCATCGCCATGCAGCTCGCCGATTTTCACGGCGACGATGCGGCGCTGGCCATCGGCGAATATCGTGAACGGGAATGCGGTGCTGACCCCGAACAGATCGGCCGCGGCGACACCGTCCTCCTCACCGATCAGCAGCGGATAGTCAAGTCCGATGTCCTTGGCATATTTGATGACGTCGTCGCGGAAATCGACTGCGACACCGACGACTTCGACACCCCGTGCGCCACGCTCGGCTCGCAGTTGTCGCAGCAAGGGAATCTCTCGACGACACGGGGCGCACCACGTCGCCCAAAAATTCACGATCAACGACGGTTGCTGAAAACTCGAGAGCGCGCGCGGGGGTCCTTCGACCGTGGCAAGCGAGAAGTCGGGCAACACGTCGGGAATCGCGCGCGCGACCGACGCGGGCGCATCTTTGGCGGTGGTCGGCGCTCCCGGCATGGCGGCGATTTCCGCGGCGTCGGTGACGGACGTTTTCGGACCGAGGAAGCTGCGAATAGCGACGAAGGCGATGGCGCCAGCGATCAGGGCGACGAGAGCGATGAGCGTGGTGGATTTCTTCATGACTACCGACGGCGGATTGAATTATTGGGAGGGTAGGGTGCGGCCGGTCGCCTCAGTGGCAACTCGCGCGAACTCGTCTGCTTTCATGAAGCCGACGACGCGATAGTTCTTGCGTTCGACGCCGTCGCGCCCCCAGAACGCGATGGTCGGTGGACCAAAGATTTCGAAGCGGCGAAGTAGCGCTTGATCCGCGTCGTCGTTGGCGGTGACGTCGGCCTTCAGCAGCACTGCGCCCTCGAGAGCCGCCTGCACTCCTGCATCGGTGAAGGTGGCATGTTCCATTTCTTTGCACGACACGCACCAGTCCGCGTAGAAATCGAGCATGGCCGGACGCCCTTCGGTCGCCGCAGCGGCGATGGCTCGATCGAGGTCCTCGACCGTCTTGATGCGCGTGAACTCCAAGGTGGTTTGCGATTTCGCCCACTGCGGAATTGGCGCAAGCGGATCACGCCCGCCCAGGAATACGCCGGCAATCAGCGCAAGCGCATAGAGTCCGAGCGCGACGCCGAGGCCGCGCATGAGCCAACTCGTGAGCGAACGCGTTTTGACTTCGCTGAAGAGCAACCACGCGCCAACGAGTGCGGGCACTGCCCACAGCAGCAACGCCCAGCGATCGTCGAGGATGCGACTCAGCATCCACGCCGCCACGGCGAGCATTAGTACACCGAAGAATTTTTTGACGGTATCCATCCAACCACCGGCCTTCGGTAGCAGACGGCCTGCAGAGGTGCCGATCACAAGCAGCGGTACGCCCATACCGAGCGACATGACGAAGAGCGCGCTACCCCCACGAACCATATCGCCGGTTTGTGCGATTACCGCGAGCGCGGCGAACAGCGGTGGCGCGACGCAGGCCGAGACGATGAGCGCCGACAGGGCGCCCATCACGGCGACGCCGCCGAAGGTGCCGGCGCGCTGACGATTGCTGACATCGCTCAGACGGGTTTGCAGCGACGCAGGCATCTGCATGGTGAAGAGCCCGAACATCGACAGCGCGAGCACAACGAAGATCAAAGAAAAGAGAACGATGATCCAAGGCTGTTGAAAGAGCGCCTGAATTTGCTGGCCCGCAGCGGCTGCGGCGACGCCGGCGAGCGTGTTCATCACTGCCATGCCGAGCACGTACGACAACGAAAGCGTGAAGGCGCGTCCGGTGGTTACCTGGCTGCCTTGTCCAGCGATGATTCCCGAGAGGATCGGCACCATCGGCAGCACACAGGGCGTGAACGCCAGTAGCAGACCGAGTCCGAAAAAGGTCGCGAGCACGAGTGACAGATTGCCCGTGCGAATGAGTTCGGCGAGTCGATCTTGTTCCGAGACGAAGCCTTGCGCGCCGCGAGATTGCGCTTTCGCCGATGCGGACGAGGCACGGTCGATCGAGCGATTGGTGAGAGTGGCGTTTGCTGCCGAGTCGGTCGCCGGCAGCGCAACCTTGAAGCGTCGTTTTTCAGGCGGATAGCAAAGCCCTTTGTCTGCGCAGCCTTGCAAGCCGACGACGAGTGGAATCTCGAGTGCTGCGCCCGGCGCGCGAGACACGGGAATCAAGACGCTGACGGACTCGTGGAAGACCTGCTGCCGTCCGAAGAACTCGTCTTCCTTCCATTCGCCCTGCGGGATGTCGGGCGAGCCCAGCGTGGCGGCGGGCGTACCGGCTGCCGTATCGAGGCTGAAATTGAAGCGATGTCGATAGAGGTAATAGCCCGAGGTCACCAGAAAATCGATGCGGATCATGTCGGCGCCCTGAGGGGCGACCTCGACTCGAAACGCTTGCCCCGGCGGCAGGAATTCGGACTCGCCGAGCTGGGCGGGGGTGGGCCCGGCGAGAAAGCTCAGGAAAAGAGCGAGTCCCGAAAGAAATAATCTCTTTAGATTCATTAAGTTAAAGCCGAGCTGGAGGGCCGAAGACGCGTTTTCGCACGGCAAAACAGCATATCCGGGTCCACCCTTGAAATGGAACTTTCCGTCGCTATCATTAGCAGACACAGGGGGAGAGTGCTAACACCCTCCCCAAGACACTTTTCAGTCAACCGTTGTTTTCAGGAGCGAAACATGAAAATTCGTCCGCTTCATGACCGTGTGATCGTGAAGCGCCTGGAGGAGGAACGCACCTCCCCGGGCGGTATCGTCATCCCCGACTCGGCCGCCGAGAAGCCCTCGCAGGGCAAGGTCATCGCCATCGGTAAGGGCAAGATTCTCGAAGACGGCTCGGTCCGTGCGCTCGACGTCAAAGTCGGCGACAAGATCCTCTTCGGCAAGTACAGCGGTAC
>JBJTUA010000056.1:0-3283 GCA_046080445.1 Gammaproteobacteria bacterium | reverse complement strand
GCTCGGTGCATGATCATCGTTCGGCTCCTTTGTTCGAAAGCATGCGGTGCAGGACCGCCATCTGTGCGGGCAAACGGTTGTGCGCCTCGCGTTGAACCACGCTGCGCGGACCATCGAGAACATCATCGGCGACCGCCACATTGCGACGTACCGGCAGACAGTGCATGAACTTGCAGTCGTTCGCTGATTTCGCAAACCAGCTCTCTCGTACGCACCAGTCGGCGAGATTCGCACGAAGTGCTGCATCACCCACGGAGTCGCCGTAGTGCGTGGTCGAGCCCCATTCTTTGGCGTATACCACGTGAGCGCCGTTGAGCGCCTCGCTTCTATCGTTGGTCTCTCGTACCGAACCGCCTGACGCGGCTGCAGCTGCGCGTGCCTTGTCCATTATTTCCGGCGGGAGCGCAAAGCCCTCTGGCCGAAGAACGACGACTTCCATCCCGCGCTGCGCAGCCATGTGTACGGTGGCAGCCGGCACGGCGAGTGGCGTCACTCGCGGATGATTGGCCCAGGTCAAAACGAACTTCGCACGCTGCGGGACTCGCAGATCTTCGAGTGTCTTCCAGTCGGCCAGCGCCTGACAGGGATGATTCATGGCCGACTCAAGATTGATGAGCGGCTTATCGACGACCGAAGACATGGCCTTGAAAGCTGTCTCGGCGAGATCGTGCTTGAGATTTTTACCTTCGGCGAACGCGCGGATGCCGAGCGCGTCGGCATATGAGGCGAGTACGGGTAAGCCCTCACGTACGTGCTCCGCCGCCGCGCCGTTCATGACGGCGCCCGTCCGTGTTTCGAGCTGCCAGGTTCCCTGACCCGGTGTGATCACGAAAGACTGACCGCCGAGCCGCATCATGCCGACCTGAAACGATGAGAGCGTACGCAGCGACGGATTGAAGAACACGAGCCCGAGTATTTTTCCTGCGAGCGCGCGGGGCTCAGGGTTTTCTTCGAGGCGACGGGCGAGCGCGAGCAGATCGAGGATCTCCTCGCGGCTGAAATCGGCGAGATCGATAAAGCGTTTCATAAATCCTTCAGCGCCTCTCTCAGGAGGTCGACATGTTGTTCTTCGAGCGTGTAAGGCGGCAGCAGTCTGACGACGTGAGGATCGCCGCTCGTGCCGACCAGAATGTTTCGCTCTAGGAGTATTTTCTGAATTTCTTTGGCCGGTCGCGAACAAATGAGACCGTGCAAGAAGCCTGCACCCTGATGCCCTTTGACGGGACCTACGGTGCAGGTGTCGCGAAGATACTGAGAGACCCGGCGTACGTTATCGAGTAGATGTTCTTTTTCGATGGCATCAATCACCGCTTCGATGGCGGCGCAGGCCATCGGCCCGCCCCCAAACGTCGTGCCGAGTCCTTCGAGTTTGAGCGCCTCGGTGACACGAGGCGTCATCAGCAGGGCTCCGCACGGGAAGCCGTTGCCGAGCGCCTTGGCGGTCGTGATCATGTCGGGCATCACGTCATAAAAATTGACGGCGAAGGGTTGCCCACTGCGACCCACACCGATCTGCACTTCGTCGAATATGAGTAATGCCCCGACCGCCGAGCACTGTACACGGAGCGCAGCGAGAAACTCCTGACCCATGTCGAATGCACCGCCGACACCCTGAACAGGCTCGACGATGACGGCGGCCGTATGAGCGTCGACCTGACCTGCGATGGCGCTTACGTCACGACGCGGAATCCAACCAATATCAAACGGTGTGCGCGGGAATTCATACCATTTTTTGTCTGCGCCCCAGGTCGGCACCCGCTGCAGCAGTACGACCATGGAAGGCCCCCTCGATGGCGACCACCTTCGAGCGGTGCGTCATCTTGAAGGCCATGTGCAGCGCGTTCTCGTTGGCCTCGGCACCGGAGTTGACGAAGAAGATGCTGTCGAAATGTCCACCGGCGAACCGGGCCAGTCGAGTGGCGGCGCGTACTCTCACGTCCATGGGGACCGCATTGCTTTGAAAGCTGCAGGCCGCGGATTGCTTGGCGAGCGCGTTCATCCAGCCGGCATGTTTGTAACCGAGCGCTGCGACGGCGTGACCGCCATAGAGATCGAGCACGCGTCGACCCTCGCGGGTGTGCAACCAAACTCCTTCGGCATCGACGACTTCGATGGGGTATTGGGCAAAAACGGGGGCGAGATGATCTGCGGGGCTCATTGAATGACGTCGCTCAAATAAATCGGTTCAGGTCCAACCTGCTGCCGGAGCAGTAAGGCCAGTGGACTCGGGCAAGGCGAGCAGTCGGTTCATCCATTGAACGGCACCGCCTGCCGCACCTTTGGTGAGGTTGTCGATCACGCACATGACAGCGAGCGTGTGACCGTCGGTGGTCGCATGCAGGTGCGCATAGTTGCTCGCGACGACATCTTTGAGTCGCGGGGGTGCATCGACAATACGAACAAAAGTCGAGCCCTCGTAAAACTCGCGCAACATCGCGAGTAGCTTTTTGCCGTCGAGCCCGTTGTGAGGGGGCGCAAGACTCGCTTGCACGGTGACATGGATGCCCCGCGCGAAAGGACCGGAGTGAGGCACGAACGCGAAATTCGCCGTAATGCCGCTCGCCGCTGCAGCGCACGCGGTGATCTCCGGCGCATGACGATGGGCGAGGGCGTTGTAGGCGTAAAGATCGCTATGTCGCGTGGGATGGTGGGTACCGTCGACCGGCTTTCGACCAGAACCTGTGCTACCGGTCACTCCGCTGACGAACAGCGTCGGCGAGACGAGACCGAGGGAGAGCAGGGGCACGCTCGCGAGCAGCGTTGCCGTCGCGAAACAACCCGGGTGGGCTACATGCGGTGTCGGCGATGTCGATAAATGTTCCGGCAAGGCGCAGGTGAAATCTTTGAGACGCGAGGGTGCGCCGTGCGAATGCTTGTAGACGGCGGCGTACGCGTCGGCCGAGCGATAACGATAGTCGGCCGAGATGTCGACTACATGGGGATGAGTGCCGGCCGCTTCTGCGGCATGCAGTAGTTTGTCGATGAGGCCGGCGCTCACGCCATGCGGCGCAGCAGCAAACACCGCGCTCTTCGGCAGCGAGGTCATGAGACCCTCGACTTCGTTTTCAGATAAAAATCGCAGATCGCCTAGCACCGGCGCGAGATGCGGAAAGACCTTCGCCACTGACTCTCCCGGCTGCGAGTCAGACATGACTCCAGCGAGCTCGAGCTGCGGATGACCCGTCACGAGACGAAGTACTTCGCCTGCGACATAGCCTGTGCCGCCGAGCACGAGGGTAGGCGTTCGAGTCACGACGCGGTCACCACGGGAAATCGCGCTCCG
>JBJTUA010000055.1:0-30595 GCA_046080445.1 Gammaproteobacteria bacterium | reverse complement strand
CATCGAACTGATCACGGCCGACGTCGAAGTGGGTCGGGTCTACGAGGGTCGCGTTGCGCGCCTGATGGACTTCGGTGCCTTCGTCACGATCCTGCCGGGTCGCGATGGTCTCGTGCACATTTCGCAGATCTCCAACGAGCGTGTCGAGCGTGTCTCCGACAAGCTCAAGGAAGGCGATGTCGTGATGGTGAAGGTGCTCGAAGTCGACCGTCAGGGTCGCGTGCGCCTCTCGATGAAGGACGTCGAGCCGCGCTAAGGCGCGCTCACGTCTCGATCGAGACTTGCCTGAGCCCGGCGAATCGCGCCGGGTTCCATCTTGGTTTCATCCAGCTCAACAAGCCACTCGCCGAGTCGATCTCGGCGGGTGGCGAGTCTTGTTTGAGCCACTCGAATACTTGCCTCAATTGTCGCGGCGCCTGAGTCGGCTCGAGGGCCGCCGAGCGTCGGGACTTGGCGAGTTTGCTGCCATCGGCCTCGACGACCACGGGCAAATGCAGATAGCGCGGCGGCGTGAGCCCGAGCGCATGCTGCAGCGCGAGTTGCCAGCCGGTGCTCGTGACGAGATCCGCGCCACGTACCACATCGGTGACGCCTTGTTCGGCATCGTCGATGACGGTGGCGAGCTGATAGGCGTGCACGCCTTCCCGTCGGCGTACCACCACATCGCGTTGTTGCTGCGGATCGAACACGATGGTGCCGAGGCTGCGGTCGATGACTTCGATGCGAGGCAGAGCGCTCAGGTCAGCCCGAAGCGCGGATTGCGTGGCCTCGCAAGACCGGCTACGGCAATCCTTGAGACAACACGGTTCACCGCCGTCGGCGGTCAGCTCGCGACGCGTGCAGTCACAGTGAAAAAGCGGCACGCGCTCGCCGAGACGGGAAAGGGCTCCCGCATACGCCTCGGTCCGAACACTTTGTCGAAGGTACGGTTCGGGGTAGCGCAGCGAGAACGCGTCGAGGGTGCGCAAGAGCGTGCGCTCGTGTTCCGGTCGACAACGGGTCGTGTCGAGGTCGTCGATGCGCAGCAAGCAAACGCCCTCACCGGCATCGAGCCCACTGCCGACCGCTGCAAGAAGGGATCCGAGGTGCAACGGCCCTGAAGGCGTCGGCGCGAAACGACCGACGCGTCGATCGGGTCGATGATCAGCGGTAGCGATCGTCACGCTCGCCGTATTGTTTTTCACGGCGTTCACGGCGTTCTTGGGCCTCGAGGCTCAGCGTCGCGACCGGACGGGCTTCGAGTCGCTTGATGCCGATCTCTTCGCCGGTCTCGAGGCAGTAGCCGTAAGAGCCGTCTTCGATGCGCTCCAGGGCTTCCTCGATTTTGCGGATGAGCTTGCGCTCGCGATCGCGCGTGCGTAACTCGAGGCTGAATTCTTCTTCTTGGGTGGCTCGATCGTTCGGGTCGGGGAAGTTGGCCGCCTCGTCCTTCATATGCGAGACCGTGCGGTCGACTTCGCGCATGAGGTCGCGCTTCCAGCTTTCGAGAATAGTGCGGAAGTGCTCGAGCTGCTCGCGGCTCATGTACTGCTCGCCGCGCTTGACGATATACGGCTGAACGTTGCGCGGTCCGGAAAGCAGGGCCTCGTCGCCGTCTTCACCGTCGGCCTGCGTGACGATCGGGCGCGGATTGCGTTGCACGAACGTGGCGACGACTTCTTTTTTCTTTTTCGGAGCCGGGCTCGCCGCAACCGGCTTTTCCGGCACCGCTGCCTTCACGGGTGCTGCAGCCTTTGCAGGAGTCGGTGCAGCCTTTGCAGGAGTCGGTGCAGCCTTGGCGGCTGCTGGCGCTTTCACGGGCGCTGCGGCAGCGGGTGCTTTGACGACAGCCGTTTTCTTCGCTGCCTTGGGAGCACTCGGCTCCGGCTTGCGGGCTGGAGTCTTCGCAGCCGCTTTCGGAGCGGACACGGATTTGTGGGTCTTCGCAGCGGGTTTCGCGGCGGGTTTTTTAGCCGGCATCAGGCGCTCCTTAGCCTCAAAGGCGCTCTGCAGGACGCGCGAGAATACCGGCAAAAAACCCTTCAGGGAAGTGCGAAACGCTTACGGCAGGACAACCTCGGGTTCGGGCTTCCAGCCGGGCTGGCGTCGCGTGGCCACCACGGTGGTGTAGATGCCGCCTCGGACGTTGAATTTCGCTGTCAACTTCAGGTACCGCGGCGCGGTAACGGCCGCGAGCGCATCGGCGATTTCGTTCGTGACGGCCTCGTGGAAAGCCCCCCGATCTCTAAACGACCAGATGTACGACTTGAGCGATTTGAGCTCGACGCATGTGCGATCGGGCACATATTCGAGATCGAGCGTGGCGAAGTCCGGCTGGCCGGTTTTCGGGCACAAGCAGGTGAACTCCGGGATGGACATACGGATGGTGAAGTCGATGTCCGACTTGGGGTTCGGGAAGGTGTCGAGCTGGGTGGAAGGTTGTGAGGGCATGGGTATCGTGGGAGGGCGTGTAACGAAGGATTAATTTACACTACGCGACCATTCGGCGTTCATCCGCCGTGGAGATTTTTTCAAGCGATGCGTCTCACCAAAATCAAGCTGGCCGGCTTCAAATCCTTCGTCGATCCGACCAGTGTTGCCTTCCCCAGCAATCTCACCGGAGTCGTCGGTCCGAACGGCTGCGGCAAATCGAATGTGATCGATGCCGTTCGTTGGGTGATGGGCGAATTGTCGGCCAAGCATTTGCGTGGCGACTCCATGGCTGACGTGGTGTTCAACGGTTCGAGTTCGCGCAAGCCCGTAGGCAAGGCCTCAGTCGAATTGGTGTTCGACAACGCCGACGGCAAGATCGGTGGCGCTTACGCCGCGTTCAACGAAGTGTCCTTGCGTCGCGAGGTCACGCGTGAGGGCGCGAGCAACTATTTCATCAACGGCGCGCGGTGTCGTCGTAAGGACATCACCCAGTTGTTCCTGGGTACCGGTCTCGGGTCGCGTAGCTACGCTATCATCGAGCAGGGCATGATCTCCCGCGTCATCGAAGCGAAGGCGGATGACATGCGCGCCTTCATCGAGGAAGCGGCGGGCATCTCGAAGTACAAAGAGCGTCGCAAGGAGACCGAGACCCGCATCGCCGGCACGCGCGAAAACCTCGAGCGCCTGCAAGACTTGCGCGACGAGATCGACAAGCAGATCCGTCATCTGCAAAGACAAGCGACCATCGCGCGGAAGTACCAGGAGCTCAAGGAGCGCGAGCGCAAGCTCACTGCCGAGCTTCTGGCGCTGCGCCTGCGCGATCTCGACAGCGGTGCCGAAGTGCACGACTCGGCCGTCCGCGAAAAAGAACTGTTGATGCAGGCTGCATTGGCCGATCTGCGTTCCGCCGAGGCGGCCATCGAGACCCAGCGCGCGTTTCATGTCGAGCAGTCCGATGCGGCCTCTCGTGTGCAGGCTCGCTTTTACAGCGTAGGCGCGGACATTTCGCGTACCGAGCAGCAAATTCAGTTTGCGCGAGAGACGCGTGACCGCAAGCGCCGCGAGCTTGATCAATCGCGCACGACGCTCGAAGCGCTTGCTGTTCAGACGGAGCGTGACGAGCGGGAGCTCGTCACCATTCGCGAAGAGTTGGCGCGACTCGCGCCTGAGATCGAGCGTGCCCAAGAAAGCGAGCGCAATGCCAGCGGCGCGCTCGATGCGGCTGAAAAAGCGCAGCTCGAGTGGCAGCGGCACTGGGAGAGTTTCAACCAGGAGCTCGGTACTGCCAACCAAACCGTTCAGGTCGAGCGTGCGCGTAGCGAGCAACTCGAAAATCAGCTGCGACGCTTGCGCAGCCAACGCGATCGACTGAGCACCGAGCTCGACGAGCTCCGCAAGCAGGAGGTTCAGGGTCAGCTGTTCGAGCTCGACGAGCGCGAGTCGCAGGCGCGCGAAGTCTCCGATGGCCTTGCACGCAGCCTCACCGCAGCGCTCGATGACGTGCAGCGTTTGCGCGCTGCGCAGCTCGCTGCAGAGGAGCAGCTCGAATCGGCTCGGACCGATCGTGAGCGCTCACGCGCCGAAACGATGTCCGTCGAGGCGTTGCAGCGCGCGGCGTTGGGCCAGGCGGATGCGAAGTCGACCGAGTGGTTGGCATCAGCCGGTATCGGCGGTCGCAAACGCGTCGCCGAATCGCTGAGCGTCGAGCGCGGCTACGAGCGTGCCGTCGAAATGGTGCTCGGCGATTACCTCGAGGCCGTCTGTGTCGACGGTCTCGATGCGCTGATCGACGCCTTGTCGAGCGCGGGTGAGTCGAGTGTCGCGCTCATCGAGTCGGGTACGGCTGAAGTTTCCGTCACTGCGGATCGTCTCTCGTCAAAGGTGCGTGGACCCTCCGCCGTCATCGAAGCGCTCAACTCGGTTCGGGTGGCGAGCAGTCTTTCTGAGGCCTTGTCGGTTCGCAGGTCACTGGTGGCGGGCGAATCGGTGATTACCACCTCGGGTGAGTGGGTCGGTCGCGGCTGGCTTCGAATCGCGCGCAGTGCCGATGAGCGTGCGGGTGTGCTCGAGCGCGAGCATCGTCTCAAATCTTTGAGGGGGGCGTTCTCCACGGCGGAGGACCGCGTCAAGCAATGCGAATCGTCGTTGCAGTCCACTCGAACGGCACTCGGTGTCGCCGAGATGGGGCTTCACGAGATCCAAGGACGTATCCAGCTCGCGCATCGCGAGCACGCCGACTTGCTCGGGCAGCTCGAGGCGTCGCGCGCGCGAGTGCAGGAGTCCACCCTGCGACGTGAGCGTCTGGAGGAGGAAGTCGCGGAGGTCACCCGCGAGTTGGGCGTCACCGAAGACGCGCTCGCCCGAGCGGGCCTCGAACTCGAGCGCGGTCTGGGACGACTACGCGAGCTCGAGGAGAAGCGACCCTCCCTGGAATCCTCGCGCGACGCAACTCGCGATGCGCTGACTGCGGCGCGCGCCACAGCCCAGGCGGCTCAGCTCGCCGCTCGCGACCTGCTGGTTCGCGCTGAGGGCCGGCGGACGGCATCCGCTGGCGTCGAGCTGGCGCTTGGTCGAGCGGGCGAACAGCGCTCGCAGTTGATGGATACAGCGGCCACGCTCGAAGGTGAGCTGGCCGGTGGAGAGGCGCCGATCCTTGAGCTCGAGTCTTCTTTGGAAGGACTGTTGTCCCGTCGTCTCGAGGTCGAGGCAGAGCTGACGCAGTCGCGTCGTGCGCTCGATGAAGCCGATGCGGAGCTTCGCGTGCTCGAAGAGCGGCGACACTCAGCCGAATCGCGGGTCAATGAAGCCAGAGAAGCGATGGAAGCCGCGCGCCTCGCTGCGCAGGAAACGCGTGTCCGACGGGAAACCATTGCCGAGCAGTTTGCCGCGACGCAGTTCGATCTGGCGGAAATTCGCGCTGGGCTGCCCGAGAGCGCGGAAGTCCCAAATTGGGAGACTACGCTCATCGAGACGCGTACCGACATCGAGAAGCTCGGTCAGGTCAATCTCGCGGCTATCGACGAGCTCAAAGAAAATAGCGAGCGCAAAGAATATCTCGATCGTCAGTACGCCGACCTCACCTCGGCCTTGTCGACCCTCGAAGAAGCCATGCGCAAGATCGACGGCGAGACGCGTTCGCGTTTCGACGACACGTTCAATCGCATCAACGCAGGTCTGCAAGAAAAATTCCCGCGGCTCTTTGGGGGTGGTCATGCCTATCTTGAGTTGTCGGGTGAGGATCCGCTGACGGCGGGGGTGGCGATCATGGCGCGACCGCCGGGCAAGCGGAACGTGACGATCTCGCAGTTGTCGGGCGGTGAGAAGGCGTTGACGGCCGTCGCACTCGTGTTCTCGATCTTCGATCTCAATCCTTCGCCGTTCTGTCTGCTCGACGAAGTTGACGCGCCGCTCGATGAAAACAACGTCGGTCGTTTCTGCGACATCGTTCGTGAGATGGCGAGTCGCGTGCAGTTCATTTTCATCACACACAACAAGGTGACGATGGAGCTGGCGTCGCAGTTGCTTGGCGTCACGATGAACGAGCCAGGCGTTTCGCGTCTCGTTGCCGTCGATGTCGACGAAGCCGTTCGCCTCGCCGCGAGTTGATGCCGTGGAAGGACTTTTGCAAACACTAACGAACGATCTCCGGCTGGCCTTGTTGTTGGTGGGCGGACTGTTACTGCTCGTTATTTTGTTGTGGGAAGTGGTGCAACGTCGTCGCGCAGCGCGCGCCGACTCGACGCACTTGCGTGGACCGCTCGGGCAAGCGCGCTCGGCGCCGAATGAAGATCTCGCGGAGTCTGACCCGTTACTCGAGCCAGTACGACGAAGCGCGGATCACGCGCCGAGTCTCTCTTCGCAGGAGCGGGTGGAGCCCACGCTGACCCTGCCGGAGATTCACGTCCGCGATCGTTTGGTCGAGCCGCCGCTCGTCGACTTCGATCGCGCGATGAGCGCCAAGGATCTCGGCAACTCGATCCCGGTCATGGAGTCGGAATCCGCACCAGACCCGACGCCTGGTCGGGTAGCCGTTGCCGTGGGCGCTGATGAGGTCGGCGAGATCGCTCACGAGACCGAGCACCCGGCGCAACACGACACGCGATCCGAAAACGCTGAGCCGGTGATCGTGGCCCTTCGGGTGGTCGCCCGGGAGGGCGAGCGCTTTACCGGCGCAGCGCTTCGGCAGGCGCTGCAGGGCGAGGGGTTCGTGCACGGTGATATGAATATCTTCCATCGTTCGCTCGTGGACGGTCGCGTGCTCATGAGTGCTGCGAGCCTGACCAAGCCTGGAAACTTTGATCTTGGGACCATGGACGCGTTGCGTTTTCTGGGTCTCAATTTGTTTGTCGTGCTTCCGGGGCCGGTTCCCGGTCGCGAGGCGGTCGACAAATTGCTGACTGTCGGACACACGCTTGCGCAACGTTTGCGCGGAAATCTGCTCGACTCGCGCGGACAGTCGCTCACCGAGGCGCGCCTCGCGGAGATGCGTCGCGAAGCGGCGGCGGCTGGAGGCCGCTGAGTCATGGCGAAGGCGGGGGCACCCTCCGCAGAGATCCGCCAGCGCGTGGCGGCGTTGCGTCGCGACATCGAGCAGCACAATTATCGGTATTACATTCTCGACGATCCGGAAATTCCGGATGCCGAGTGGGATCGATTGCTGCAGCAACTGCGAGACCTAGAAGAGACTTATCCGCAGCTCGTCACGCCAGAGTCACCGACGCAGCGAGTCGGTGCGACGCCGACAGACGAATTCGCCGAGGTCAGACATCGGCTGCCGATGTTGTCGCTCGATAATGCGTTTACCGAGGACGACCTCAAGAACTTTGATCGACGCGTCCGCGAACGGCTAGGCGTCGACGGCAACGTCGACTATTCGGCCGAGCCGAAGCTCGATGGTCTTGCGATTTCGGTGACGTACGAACGGGGCGTGCTGGTTCGCGCCGCCACGCGCGGTGATGGCACGACGGGCGAAGACGTGACGACGAACGTGCGTACGATCCGCTCCGTGCCGCTGCATCTGCGTGGCGAGGCGCCTGCCTTGTTCGAGGCGCGCGGCGAGGTATTCATGCCGGTGTCCGGTTTCGAGCGCCTGAATGCCGATGCGGCCAAGAAAGGCGAAAAGGTATTCGTCAACCCGCGCAACGCCGCAGCCGGAAGCCTCAGACAACTCGACCCACGCATCACGGCACAACGACCGCTCGATATTTTCTTTTACTCGGTCGGCGCCGTGGAGGGGCTTGAGTTGCCCACTTCGCACAGCGCGACGCTCGAGTTGCTGAAGCGCTTTGGCCTACGGGTCTCGCCCGAGGTTCGTCGGGTGCGCGGTGCGAGCGGATGCCTAGAGTATTACGCTGACATCGGACGCCGACGCTCCTCGCTCGAGTATCAAATCGACGGCGTGGTCTACAAAGTGGATAGCATTTCCGCGCAACGCGAACTCGGTTTTGTGTCGCGCGCGCCGCGCTGGGCCATCGCCCACAAGTTTCCGGCCGAGGAAGCGTTGACGGTGCTCCGCGATGTCGAATTTCAGGTCGGGCGTACGGGAGCGTTGACCCCGGTCGCGAGACTTGAGCCGGTCTTCGTGGGGGGCGTCACCGTCAGCAATGCGACCTTGCACAACATGGACGAGGTGACACGCAAGGGCGTACAGATCGGCGACACCGTCGTCGTGCGTCGCGCAGGCGATGTCATCCCGGAAGTGGCCAGAGTGGTGCTCGAGCGACGCCCCAAAGATTCGAGTGAAATTCGTTTGCCCTCACACTGCCCGGTCTGTCACTCCGCCGTGGAGCGGGACGCGGAGGTGGCTGTTGCCCGATGTACCGGAGGTTACCGCTGCAGCGCACAGCGCAAGGAGCGCCTGCGACACTACGCCTCGAGGCGAGCACTCGACATCGAAGGCGTCGGTGAAAAATTAGTCGATCAGTTGGTGGAAGCGGGTCTGGTCGAGTCGCCCGCCGATCTGTATTCGCTCGATCTCGCGACCCTTTCGGGTCTTGATCGTATGGGGCCGAAATCTGCCGAGAATATTTTGGCGGCACTCGAGCGCTCAAAGAAGACGACCTTGGCACGCTTTCTCTTCGGGCTCGGCATTCGAGATGTGGGCGAGGCGACGGCGGCATCCCTTGCGCGCCACTTCGGTGACCTCGATGCACTGACGGCAGCCAATATCGAGGCGGTACGGCAGGTTCAGGATGTGGGGCCTGTGATCGCAGCGCACGTCGTCGAATTCTTTGCCGATTCCGGCAACCGCGAGATCATCGATCGACTACGACGAGCGGGCGTGCATTGGCCGCCGGCGGCGATTAGCCTTGGCTCGGCTCAGCCTTTGCTCGGTCTGACGTTCGTGCTGACGGGTAGCCTCGAGTCGATGGCGCGAGAGGAGGCGGAGGATGCGCTCAGGGCACTCGGTGCAAAGGCCTCGGGTAGCGTCTCCAAGAAGACGAGCTACGTGATTGCGGGGCGAGATGCAGGTTCCAAGCTCCGCAAGGCCGAAGAGCTCGGCGTGCCGGTCCTCGATGAGGACGCGCTCAAAAAAATTCTCTCGAGTCAGCGACCGCCCTGAGCGGGCGGCCGCTGATCGGAGAACAAGGGATCAGATCTTCTTTTCGACCTTCGCGGCCTTGGTGAGTTCGTCGCTGTAGGCGCGGAACTTCTTGCCGAGTACCGCCTGATTCAGCTGCTGCTTCACTTCCTCGAACGGCGGGGGCTGCACCTCACGCACATCGTCGAGTCGGATAACATGCCAGCCAAACTGCGTCTGCACAGGCTTCGCAATCGTTTCGCCTTTCTTGAGTGCCATGACGGCGTCGGCAAACGGCTTGACCATACTCGCCGGGCTGAACCAGCCGAGGTCACCGCCGCGATCGCGCGACGAGTCGAGGGAGTCCTTTGCTAGCACTTCGAAGCGCTCTCCCTTCTTGAGGCGCTCGAGGATCTGCGTCGCCGCAATTTCCGTCGGCACCAAAATATGACGCGCGCGGTATTCGTTGCGTGACATCTGCGCGACTTGCGCGTCGTACTCGGCCTTCAGTTCCTGCTCCGTCGGCGTCTTGCCTTCGAGATACTTCTCGGCGAGTGCCTGCTGCAGGATGTTGAGACGAGTCAGTTCGATTTGCGCGGCGAGCTCGGTCTTCTTGTCGAGACCATCTTTCTCGGCCTGCGCTGCAAGAACCTTCAGGCTGATGAGCGAGTCGAGCGCGCGCTTTTTCTGCTCGGCATCGAGCTCGGCGCTCGGGCGTCCCGAGACCTGCTTCACGAAGCTGTCGAACTCACCCTGGGTGATGGCTTTACCGTTGAGCGTGGCCACCGGCTTCTTCGCCGCGGCAGCGGCCGCCGCATCGGCATCTTTCGTGGCATCTTTCGGCTGGCAAGCCGAGAGCAGCAGAGCGGCGGTGGTGACGGTCAGCAAGCGCAACATCTTCATAGCGTTTCTCGATCCAAACTTGTGGGGGGCGAATTATGACGGCAACCGGGCATCGATGGACAGAGCGTGAACGCCCAGGGTCTTCAGGTCGCCGAGTGCCTCGTATACGAGGCGGTGCCGAGCGAGGGGGGTGAGGCCCTGGAACCTGCTCGAGACGATCACCACGTGAAAATGCCCGCCCTCGAGGGCGCCTGCGTGTCCGGCATGCAGGGCGCTGTCGTCGCGGATCTCGACTCGCTCGGGCGCGAGCTCGCGCGTGAGTTGATCTCGCAAAACCTGAGCTTTTGGGGTGGTCATCACAAGGCCTCCGGGGCAAGACCGTTATCATAGAGTCGTGCAGCGGTTTCAGCTTCATCCCAAGGATCCCCAGCAGCGGCTCGTCAAGCAGGCAGCCGACATCCTTCGCTCGGGCGGTGTGATCGCCTACCCGACGGACTCGTGCTACGCCCTCGGTTGTCATATTGGAGACAAGGACGCCTTGGAGCGAATTCGGCGGATTCGCGAGGCTGATCGGCATCACCATTTCACGCTCGTGTGTCGCGATCTGACCGAGATCGCGCGCTACGCCAAGGTGGATACCTGGCAGTTTCGAATGCTCAAAAACTGCACGCCCGGCCCGTACACGTTCATTCTCGAGGCCACCCGAGAAACGCCGCGAAGGTTGCAGCACGAGAAGCGGCGTACGATCGGTATCCGAGTGCCTGATCATCGGGTGGCGCAGATGCTGCTCGGCGAACTCGGCGAGCCGATCATGAGTTCCACGTTGCTGCTGCCTGGCGAGGGTCTGCCGCTCAACGATGGCGACGAAATCGAGGAGCGCCTCGGCGCGCAGCTCGATGCATTGCTCGATGGCGGCTCCTGCGGTATCGAGCCGACCACAGTCGTTGATCTCGCGGCAAAACCGCCGGCGGTCGTGCGGAAGGGACGGGGGGGTCTGGAACCCTTCGGACTTTAGAGGTCTTGGGGTGGGCAATCGCTATAATCGCTCGCGAAATAGCGATTCAACGCCCGTCTCGGGGCTGTTTTGAGTCCTATGAACCATAAAAAACAAGGGTTTATGACAACTACTTCAAGTAAGCAGGCGGCTCGTGGGCGCTAATCCCCAGGCGAACCGCGTGCTTTCGGGCATGCGACCGACCGGTCAGCTTCATCTCGGCAACTACCACGGCGCCCTGCGTAACTGGGTCGACCTGCAGTATCAGTACCCGTGTTTCTTTTTCGTGGCGGATTGGCACGCACTGACTACGGGCTACGAAGACACCAGCAAGTTGCCCGAGTACACGCGCGAAATGGTCATCGACTGGCTCGCCGCCGGACTCAACCCGGGTGTGTCGACCTTGTTCGTGCAGTCCCACGTGCCCGAGCACGCAGAGCTGCATTTGCTGCTGTCGATGATTACGCCGCTGTCGTGGCTCGAGCGCGTACCGACGTACAAAGATCAGCAGGCCGAACTGCAAGAGAAGGATCTCGCCACCTACGGGTTCCTGGGTTACCCCTTGCTGCAGTCGGCCGACATCCTGCTTTACCGCGCGGGTTACGTGCCGGTGGGTGAAGATCAAATTGCGCATGTCGAAATCACGCGCGAGGTCGCCCGACGCTTCAATCACCTGTTTGGTCGCGAAACCGGCTTCGAAGATAAAGCGGAGAAAGCGATCGGCGAACTCGGGAGTCGCAACAGCAAGCTCTATCGCGATCTGCGCCGCAAGTTCCAGGAGGCCGGTGATGCCTCGGCGCTCGAGAGGGCGCGCGAGATCGTGCAAAGCAATACGCGGATTACGGTCGCGGACCGTGAGCGTTTGCTTGGCTACCTCGAAGGATCGAGCGTGTCCATTCTTCCCGAGCCGCAGGTGTTGCTCACGCCGACACCCAAATTACCGGGCATCGACGGCCGTAAGATGTCGAAGTCTTACGGCAACACGCTGGGCTTGCGCGAGGATCCGGATTCTGTTGCCCGCAAGCTCAAGACGATGCAAACGGATCCGGCTCGTGTCAGACGATCCGATCCGGGTGATCCCAAAAAATGTCCGGTGTGGTCGCTCCATGAGGTCTACTCGGACGAGTCCACCAAAACTTGGGCGTCAGCGGGCTGCAAGAGTGCGGGCATCGGCTGTCTCGAATGCAAGAAGCCGTTGATCGATCGCATCGTTGCCGAGACGACGACCATGCGTGAGCGTGCAGCGCCTTACGAAGACAATCCTGATCTCGTTCGGGCGATCCTCACCGAGGGCAGCGAGAAAGCGCGAGAAGCAGCGCGCGAAACCCTCGATGAAGTTCGCAGTGCAATGCACCTGCGTGGGGACTGACATGGCCAAGCCTGAACTCAAGCTCGTGCACTCGAGCAGTGAAACCGAAGTGGCTTCGACGGAGTCCGCTCAAGGAGAAATGCCTTTTGCGCTCGTCCAGGGCGAGCCGGTGACTCAGCTTCCGCGCGATCTTTACATTCCGCCGCAGGCGCTCGAGGTATTCCTCGAGGCGTTCGAAGGTCCGCTCGATTTATTGCTGTATCTCATTCGGCGGCAGAACCTCGACATCCTCGATATTCCGCTCGCCGATATCACCAAGCAGTACATGAACTACATCGAGCTGATGCAGGAACTGCAGCTCGAGCTCGCCGGCGAGTACATGCTGATGGCGGCGACGCTGGCCGAGATCAAGTCGCGCATGCTGCTGCCGCGTTCAGGAGATGTGGTGGCGGACGAAGCCGATCCGCGAGCGGACCTTGTTCGACGCTTGCAGGAGTACGAACGATTCAAGCAGGCCGCGGAGCGTATCGACCACTTGCCGCGCGAAGAGCGCGACACCTGGGCTGCAAGTGCGGCGAGCGAGTTCCGCCGTCCGCAGTCGACGCTTCCGCAAGTGGCGCTGCAGGAAATGATCCTGGCATTTCGCGAAGTCGTCTCGCGTGCGGCGATGTTCCAGCATCACCATGTGCAGCGCGAACGTCTGTCGGTACGCGCGCGCATGACCGACGTCTTGGCGGCGATCGAGGGCGGTGCGTTCGTCGATTTCATGACGCTCTTCAAGGCCGAGGAAGGGCGTATGGGCGTGACGGTGACCTTCGTCGCCATCCTCGAACTCATGCGCGAAGGGCTGATCGAGATCGTGCAGACCGAGGCCTACGGGCCGCTGCATGTGCGCGCGGGACAGGGACCGCACCTCCGGCTCGTCGAGGGTGAGGCCGGCGACAGTTCGACGGAAGACGTTTCAACGGCAGAAGTTTCAACGGAAAAGGACAGTTGATGAGCGACCATCACATTCGGAACGTCATCGAGGCGTCGTTGCTGGCTGCCGGCAAGCCGCTATCGATCAATGAAATCGCCGAGCTTTTCGACGAGGACGGTCGTCCCGACAAGGGGCAGCTCCAGTCGACGCTCGAGTCGCTCGCGTCCGAGTACGAAGACCGCGGCATCGAACTTCGCGAAACAGCGAGCGGCTGGCGAATTCAGATTCGGCAGGGCTATGCGCGTGAGGTCAGTCGTCTCTGGCCGGAGCGACCACAGAAATATTCGCGCGCGCTGCTCGAAACCCTGGCGCTCATTGCCTACCGGCAGCCGATCACTCGCGCCGAGATCGAATCGGTGCGCGGCGTGGCCGTCAATCCGAATATCGTCAAGACGCTGATGGAGCGCGAGTGGATTCGAGTCGTGGGGCATCGAGATGTCCCTGGTCATCCGGAGTTGCTCGGAACGACTCGCAGTTTTCTCGATTACTTTGGTCTGCGAACCATCGACGAATTGCCGCCACTTGCCGAGATCAAACAAATGGTCGATCTCAATCCGCAGTTGACGCTGCCGGTGGCCGATACCACCGACCCGGATGCGGTGGTCGTAGCGGTGGAGGCCGGCGAGGGTGATGGGCAGACGTGAGCGCCCGAAGCCCGTCGAGCGTCCGACGCAGGCGGGTGAGCGAATTCAAAAGGTTCTTGCGCAAGCGGGACTCGCCTCGCGCCGAGAAGCCGAGGAATGGATTCGCGCAGGACGAGTCACCGTTAATGGCGTGGTCGCCGAGCTCGGCTCACGCGTGATCGGGCGCGACGAACTGCGTGTTGATGGCCGAGTGGTGCGTCGTAGTCGCGATGCCTCGTTGCTCAGCAAAGAGACAACGGTATTTCTTTGTCATCGTTCGACGGGAGAGTCGTTGACCGAGGGCTTGTATTCGCGCTTGCCGCGCCGCGCCGGGCGGCGGTTTTTGGCGGTGTCGCCCATGCCCCGAGTGGACGGTGGACTCGAGCTGATCACGACCGATGGTGCGCTCGCCGAACGGCTTCAACGATTAGTGCGACGCTGGCCGACGGAGTTTCTCGTGCGCCTTCGCGGAGAACTCAATGAGAGTCGACTCGAGACCTTGGCGCAGGGCGAACTCGACGACGGACGCAAGATCGATGTGACCTCGGTCGAAGGTTCGGAGGCGGAACCTGAGGGACTCAATCGCTGGTATCGCCTCATCGCCATCGGGGCGAGCGGCAAAGACGTTCGGCAGCTGTTCGAGCGCCAAGGGGCCATGGTCAGCCGCATTCAGCGAACGGGCCTTGGTCCGCTTGCGCTCACCCGAGACTTAGGACGCGGACACTTTCGCACGCTGAGCGCCGAAGAAGCCTCGATTCTCGAGGCGGCGCCCGAAACGCTTATTGAGCCTCAAACGCCCGACCCCTGACGCCTCGCGATTGCGGGCCGAGCAGCGCCACCATCGGCGCGGTCAAAGATTCGGGCAGCGGCAGCGTGTCGAGATTTTCGGAAGGGTAGGCCTGACGGCGCATGTGGGTGCGTGCGCGACCGGGATTGATTGAGTTGGCACGAACCGACGTTTTCTCGAGCTCGTCGGCGAGTGTCTGCATCAGGCCTTCGATGGCGAACTTCGACACGCCATAGGCGCCCCAGTAGGCGCGACCGAGTCGGCCGACGCCGCTCGAGAGGAACACAATCGAGGCATCACGCGAGGCGCGCAGCGCTGGCAGTAGCACCTGAGTCAGCGCGAAATTGGCGGTGACATTGACGTGCATCACTTTCACCCACGTCGGGACGTCGTAGTCCTCGATGGGTGCCAAAACTCCGAGGAGGGCGGCGTTGAGCACAAGTCCATCGAGCCGACCGAAGCGCTGCATCACCGCGTTGGCGATGGCGTCGTAGTCGCCGGCGACCGCGCGCTCGAGATCGAGCGGGGCAATACAAGGCTCAAGAGCCGATGCGCCATACAAAGTTTTGAGGGCGCAGATTTCAGCGTGTACCGCTTCGAGTTTTTTGACGTTGCGCCCGATCAAGATGACCTCGGCGCCACGACGGGCACATTCGATCGCCAAGGCATGACCGATACCGGCCGTGGGACCCGTGATGGCGATCACACGCCCGGCAAGCTCTTGGTCACCGAGAATCACTCGACGGGGGTCAAAACTGTTTTGGATGTCGATCATGGGTGTCGAGGCCTCGAGGTCAGCGCGCTCGGCAACCTGCCTCGCGAGAGCGTGAATGCGCTGCGCCAGGTGCGGATGGTACGCCGCAGGGGTGCGAGCAGGGCAGCGTCATCGTGATCGGCGTTCACCGCGGAGGCGATCCAGAGCAAGGGTACGCGCAGGGCGGCGCGCTGCTGCGGTGCAACCTCGGCGACCACCTCGCGCAAGCGCTCACGCAGCATCTGTCGCCGGGCATCGAGCGTACGCCGTTCGTTTTCGCCGAGCGTTTGTGCGCTCCAGGGTAGGTGCGATGACGGGGGATCACCGAGCGGCAGGTAAATGCGACCGGCGATGGCGTGCTCGGAGAAGTGCCGCAAACGTTCGAGCTCGCGAACCAGAGGGCCGGCATCGGCTGCCAATTTTTCGGCGGTGGCACGGTCTGCCGGTGCGGCCATGTCGAACTCGAGCAGCGTGACCGCTCGGAAGAGACTGCGGGCCCATGCTTCGAAATGCAGATCGAGCTCGGTCCGATCGAGGAACGCCACGCAAGCGAGATCGACTCGCACATGTTCGATGAGCGGCGTGAGATCGGGCGGCGTTACGCCGCGTGCGGTGGCCAATGCAGCGAGCTCGCGAGTGGTGGGATGCCGAGGTGAACCTTGAGCGAGACGAGTCAGTTCGTCGCTCCACCATTCAAGACGCGTGTGGGCGACGGAATGTTCGAGTCCTGCTCGCAAGCTCGTGCCGACCTGGTGTTCGATTTCGAAGAGCGCGCCGAGCGATTGCGCAAGATGCGGCGGACAAAAACGCAGCAGCCAATCGCGATCCGCGCCGTAAGACGCTATCGCCGTAGCGGACGTGTCGGTCACGGTGCCGAACCTGCTCGACGAAGATGTGCGAGGTAGTTGACGGACACGTCGCCCGTGAGGCGTGCCGATCGGGTGACGGGGTTATATTCGAGGCCTGCCAATTCGTGGATGGCAAGGTTGGCCTGCCGAGCCCACTGCGCGAGCTCTGATGGGCGAATCATGCGTGCGTACTCGTGTGTGCCGCGTGGCACGAGCCGCGTCACATATTCGGCGCCAACGATCGCCAGCATGAAGGAGCGAAAATTTCGGTTGAGCGTGGAGACGAAGAGCGACCCCTCGGGCTTGAGCAGGCGCGACAAGGTCTGCAGCGTCGCGCCCGGATCTAGCAGGTGCTCGAGCATTTCCATGCAGGTGACGACATCGAAGCTGCCGGCAGCTTCAGCCGCGAGCGCCTCGACCGATTGCACGCGATAGTCGATGTGCAGACCTTCACCTGCGGCATGCAGTTTGGCGACTTCGATCATGCCGGGCGCCAGATCGACGGCGGTGACCTCGGCTCCGGCGCGGGCGAGCGCCTCGGCGAGCAGGCCGCCGCCGCAGCCGATGTCGGCAACACGCGTGGTCTTTCCCGAGGCGCGCAGCGGCGCGCGCTCGCTGATGAACGACACTCGCGCGGGATTGAGCGTGTGGAGCGTGCCGAACTCTCCCATGGGATCCCAGAAGCGGTGGGCGATGGCGTCGAATTTTGCGACTTCCGCCTCGTCCGCCTGACCGCTTTCAGGGCCGTGAGAATGGCTGTGGTTCATGGGTCGCCTATGGTACTATTTCGAACTGGTTTTCGAAGTAAAAAAGCGACCGTCGAATGAGCGAAATCGCCCGCGAAGTTCTCCCCGTAAACCTCGAAGACGAGATGCGGCAGTCCTATCTCGATTACGCCATGAGCGTTATCGTCGGGCGCGCGCTTCCCGACGTCCGAGACGGTCTCAAACCTGTGCATCGTCGTGTCTTGTTCGCCATGCGCGAACTCGGCAACGAGTACAACAAGCCCTACAAAAAATCGGCCCGCGTGGTGGGCGACGTCATCGGTAAATACCACCCGCACGGTGACTCCGCGGTTTACGACGCCATCGTGCGCATGGCGCAGCCGTTCTCCATGCGTTATCTGCTGGTTGACGGACAGGGTAACTTCGGCTCGGTCGACGGCGACATGCCGGCGGCCATGCGTTACACCGAAGTCCGCATGTCGCGCATGGCGGGCGAGCTGCTCGCGGACATCGATCGCGAGACGGTCGATTTCGTTCCCAACTACGACGAGTCGCTCAGTGAGCCGGCGGTCATGCCCTCGCGCATCCCGAACCTGCTCGTCAACGGGTCGTCGGGTATCGCCGTCGGCATGGCGACCAACATCCCGCCGCACAACCTCACCGAAATCGTCAACGCCTGTCTCGCGGTCATCGACGACCCCGAAATCACGCTCGCAGGGCTCATGGCCCACGTGCCGGGACCCGACTTCCCCACGGCCGGCATCATCAACGGCGCCCAAGAAATCGTCAGCGCCTACAAGTCCGGTCGCGGCCGCTTGTCCATCCGTGCACGCACGCACTTTGAGGAAGTCGGCAAAGGTGATCGTCAGGCGATCATCGTCACGGAGCTTCCCTATCAGGTGAACAAAGCGCGTCTGATCGAGCGCATCGCCGATCTCGTTCGCGAAAAGCTCATCGAAGGTATTGCCAACGACGGGTTGCGCGACGAGTCCGACAAGGACGGCATGCGCATCGTCATCGAGTTGCGCCGCGGCGAGAACGCCGAGGTCGTGCTCAACAACCTCTTTGCGCAAACACCGCTCGAGACGGTGTTCGGCATTAACATGGTCGCGCTGGTCGACGGGCAGCCTCGGTTGTTGTCGCTCAAAGAAATGCTGGAGGCGTTCATCCGCCATCGGCGCGAGGTCGTGACTCGTCGAACCGTGTTCGATCTCGCCAAGGCGCGCGATCGCGCCCACGTACTCGAAGGCTTGGCCGTGGCGCTCGCCAACATCGACGAGGTCATTGCGCTCATCAAGGCTTCGCCAACTCCTGCGGAGGCGAAGGCCGCGCTGATCGGTCGCAGCTGGGCTTCGGGCGCCGTGCCCGAAATGCTCGCGCGCGCCAACAACGTCTCGACGCGACCGAAGGACCTTGCCGCCGAGCTCGGTCTGCAGTCCGATCTGGCGGGTTACCGTCTGAGCGAGACACAGGCGCAGGCCATTCTCGACATGCGGCTCAACCGCCTCACCGGTCTCGAGCAGGACAAAATCGTCGGCGAATACGCAGAGCTGCTGGCGCTCATCACCGACCTCACCGACATCCTGGCGCGCCCTGAGCGGCTCACCGAGGTGGTCAGAGGCGAACTCATCGCCATCCGTGACGACTACGGCGATGCTCGTCGCACGGAAATCAACCGCGACCACATCGACCTTGCCACTGAAGATCTCATCGAGCCGCAAGACGTGGTTGTCACGCTTTCGCATGCGGGCTACGCCAAGAGTCAGCCGCTCACTGAGTACCAGGCGCAGCGTCGCGGCGGCCGGGGCAAGACGGCAACCGCCGTCAAGGACGAAGACTTCGTCGAGAAGCTTTTCGTGGCGCACACCCACGACACGCTGTTGTGTTTCTCGAATCGTGGCCGGGTCTACTGGATCCGCGTATTCGAGTTGCCGCAGGCGGGGCGAGTGGCGCGCGGTAAACCGCTCGTGAACCTCATGCCGCTCGAGGAAGGCGAAAAAATCAACGCCGTGCTGCCCATCAAGCAGTTCGACGACGAGCATTTCGTGTTCATGGCTACGAGCCATGGCACCGTCAAAAAGACGCCGCTGTCGGCGTACTCGCGTCCGCGTCCGTCCGGAATCATCGCCGTCGACTTGCGCGACGGGGATCGCTTGGTCGGCGTGGGTCTCACCGACGGCAAGCGCGACATCATTCTTTGTTCGAGCGGGGGCAAGGCCATCCGTTTCAACGAAGAAGAGGTTCGCGCAATGGGCCGCGACGCCACGGGCGTACGGGGCATCAAACTCGCCGAAGGTCAGGAAGTCATTTCTCTGGTCGTCGTGGGAGACGGTCTCATCCTCACCGCAAGCGAAAACGGTTACGGCAAGCTCACGCCGCTCGAAGATTTCCCGCTCCACGGTCGTGGCGGTCAGGGCGTCATTGCACTGCAGACCACCGAGCGTAACGGCGCCACCGTTGCGGCGCTGCAGGTGCAGACCGACCAAGAGATCATGATGATCAGTTCGAACGGCACGCTCGTTCGTACGGGCGTCTCCGAAATCTCCATCGTCGGTCGAAACACCCAGGGTGTGCGACTCATTCGTCTCGACGAAGGTGAGCGCTTGGTGAGTGTCGAGAGCATCGATTCTCTGGGTGAGGACGACGCCCTCGCGCCGGTTGAGGGTGCGGTCGCCACAGTCGAGGGCGCCGCGGGCGTCCCGCCCGATACCTCCAGCGTTCACTGATTCATTTTTCGGGAGCGGCGATGCGTTTATTCAATTTCGCTGCCGGCCCTGCCACGTTGCCACTCGAGGTGCTCGAGCAGGCCAAGAGCGAGCTGCTCGATTGGCAGGGCAGCGGCATGTCGGTTATGGAAGTCAGCCATCGAAGCAAGGCCTTCGTGGCAGTGGCTGAGCGCGCGGAACTCGATCTTCGCGAACTCATGGGAATTCCCGCAGCGTACAAAGTACTGTTTCTGCAGGGCGGCGCGACCGGCCAATTCTCGGCAATCCCGCAAAACCTCACCCACAGCGACTCGGTGGCCGACTACATCAACACCGGGGCGTGGTCAAAGAAAGCCATCGTCGAGGCGAAGCGCTTTTGCAAGGTCGATGTTTTGGCGGATGAGGCGGCATCGAACTACTCGACCGTTCCGGCAGCCTCGTCCCTGACGCCCACGCCAGGCGCGGCATATTTGCACTATACGCCGAATGAAACCATCGGCGGCGTCGAGTTCCCCTATGTGCCGGATAGTGGCGGTGCGCCGCTGGTCGCGGACATGTCCTCCACGATTTTGTCGCGTCCGATCGACGTCAGTCGGTTTGGTCTGATCTACGCCGGCGCTCAAAAGAACATCGGTCCTTCGGGGCTCGTCGTCGTGATCGTCCGCGATGATCTCATCGGTAAAGCGAGAGCGGGTACGCCGCCGATTTGGGATTACGCGGCCATGGCCAAAGAAGGGTCCATGCTCAATACGCCACCGACGTTCGGCATTTATATAGCGGGTCTCGTGTTCGCGTGGCTCAAGCGCCAGGGTGGCGTAGCCGCCATTGGCGAGCGCAATCGGATCAAAGCCGAGAAGCTCTATGCCGCCATCGACGGCTCGGGTTTTTATCGAAGTCCGGTCGCGCGCGAGTGCCGCTCCTGGATGAATGTCCCGTTCACTGTGCCGAATCCCGATCTCGAGAAAGTGTTCTGCGCGGAGGCCGCCAAGGCGGGCCTCGCGAATCTCGAGGGTCATCGGTCGGTGGGCGGTATGCGCGCCTCGATCTACAACGCCATGCCGGTCGAAGGAGTCGAAGCCCTGATCGCTTTCATGGGCGAGTTCCAGCGTCGACACGGGTGAGCGCCGTCATGGCTTACCGCATTAAGACCCTGAACAACATCAGCCTGCGCGGACTCGAGCGCTTGCCTCGCGATCGCTATGAGGTCGCCTCGGCCATTGCCGAGCCGCACGCCATCTTGCTGCGATCCGCCGACATGCATGCCATGACGCTGGCGCCGTCGGTGCTGGCGGTGGCGCGCGCGGGTGCCGGCACCAACAACGTCCCGGTCGCGTCGCTTACGAAGCGCGGCATCCCGGTGTTCAATTCGCCTGGCGCCAACGCCAACGCGGTCAAAGAATTGGTGGTCGCCGGATTGTTTCTGGCGGCGCGCAATATCGTGCAGGCGTGGGACTTCGCGCGCTCGCTCTCGGGTGACGACAAGACCATCGACGAGGCGACCGAGCAGGGCAAGAAAGATTACGCCGGTTTCGAGTTGCCGGGTCGAACCCTGGGCGTCATCGGTCTCGGCGCGATCGGCGTCGAGGTCGCGAACGTGGCCGAGCGGCTCGGCATGCGAGTGATCGGCTACGACCCGCAAATCACGGTGCAACGCGCATGGCAATTGTCGTCGTCCATCGAGCAGGCGGTGTCGCTCGACGATCTTTTCGCGCGCAGCCAGTTCATTTCGGTGCACGTTCCTCTCGCTGAAGCGACTCGTGGGCTCGTCAATGCCGCGCGTATCGCGCTTATGCCGAAAGGCGGAGTCATCCTGAATTTCTCTCGGGCACCGATCGTCGATGACGACGCAGTGATTGCTGCGCTCGACGCCGGCCGACTGCATGGCTACCTCTGCGACTTCCCCAAGAATGCGCTGAAAGGGCACCGTAAGATCGTGACGCTTCCTCATCTTGGTGCCTCGACCGGTGAGGCCGAAGAGAACTGCGCGGTGATGGCGGCCGATACGCTGCGTGACTATCTCGAGAACGGCAACATTCGACACAGCGTCAATTTTCCGGATGCCAATTTGCCGCGTCTGCCCGGAACGTCTCGCATCGCTGTAGCGAACAGCAATGTTCCCAATATGGTCGGCCAGATGTCCACGTTGTTGGCGAGCGCGGGAATCAACATTTCCGAGCTGCTCAATAAATCGAGGGGGGAGATCGCCTACACGCTCATCGATGTCGAGGGTGCAGTCGATCGAGCTTTACTCGATCGAATTCGGTCGATCGACGGCGTACTCTCTGCCCGAGTGCTTTAATTCCACGAGACTCCATCATGGCTCGCCCACGCAAAAAAAGTCCCATCAAGAGTCGCCGAACGGCGACTGCGCCCGGCGACATTGCCGGGTTGCGTAGCAAAATCGACGACGTCGATCGTCGGCTGCATGATTTGCTCAACGAGCGTGCGCGTCTGGCGCGGAAAGTGGGCGTCTCGAAGGGCAAGCAGGGCCGGCTCGTCGACTTCTATCGGCCCGAGCGCGAGGCGCAGGTGCTGCGCATGGCGCTCGAGCGCAATGCTGCGGCGCGTTCGAGTGGCGCCTTGCGTGACGACGAAGTCGTGCGACTCTTCAGAGAAATCATGTCGGCGTGCCTCGCTCAAGAAGAGCCCCTCAAGGTGGGGTTCCTGGGGCCGGAGGGCACGTTTTCGCAGTCGGCGGTCTACAAGCATTTCGGTCACTCCGCTCGAGCATTATCGCTCACGACCATCGATGAGGTCTTCCACGAAGTCGAGGCCGGTCACGCCGATTTCGGCGTGGTACCGATCGAGAATTCGACCGAAGGCAGCGTCAACCACACGCTCGATCGCTTCCTGACGTCGCCGCTGCACATTTGCGGCGAAGTCGAGATGCGTATCCGTCAAAACCTCATGGGGCGCATGCGCAGCCTTCGCGAGGTCAAGCGAATCTGCAGTCATCCGCAGTCGCTCGCGCAATGTCGTCAATGGCTCAAAGAAACCTTGCCCGACGTCGAGCTGATCGCGGAATCGAGCAATGCCGAGGCAGCGCGGCGTGCGCGAGACGAAAAAGGCACGGCGGCGATTGCCGGCGAGACGGCTGCCGACGTGTATGGGCTCACGATCCTGTCGTCGGACATCGAAGATCGGCCCGACAACACCACACGGTTCCTCGTCATCGGCCGGCGCGTATTCGGCCCAAGTGGCAATGATCGTACGACCTTGCTCGTCTCGACGGGGCATACCGAATCACCCGGAGCGCTGCATCGATTACTCGAGCCGCTTGCCAAAAATCGCGTGAGCCTCACCCGTATCGAGTCGCGACCCTCGCAGCGTCGCAAGTGGGACTACGTGTTCTTCATGGATCTCGAAGGCCACCGCGATGACCCCGCGCTCGCCCGAGCGCTCGCCGGACTCAAGACACGCGCGTCGTTGTTCCGTATTTTGGGCTCCTATCCGCGCGCGGTGCTGTGACGGCACAGTCTCCCGATCGATGGGTGGTAGCCCCCGAGCGAACGATTCGGGGAAGCGTGCGTGTACCGGGCGATAAATCCGTTTCGCATCGCGCGCTGATGTTCGGGGGCCTGGCGGACGGTGAGACCACCGTCGAAGGCTTTCTCGAAAGCGAAGATTGTTTGGCGACACTCAAAGCCTTGCGAGCGCTCGGCGTGATGATCGAGCGACTCTCACCGGGCTGCGTTCGCATCCACGGCGTCGGCATCGAGGGTTTGCAGGGCGTCGACCACGCACTCGATATGGGTAATGCCGGCACGGCCATGCGTCTCTTCATGGGGTTGCTCGCCGGTCAAACCTTTCATTCCACGCTCATTGGCGATCAATCTTTGATGCGACGACCGATGGAGCGCGCCGCGGCACCACTGCGGCTGATGGGCGCAAAAATCGAGACGCGCGACGGTAAACCGCCCGTCGTCATTCGGGGTTCAACCGATCTTCGGGCCATCAACTTTCAGATGCCGATGTCGAGTGCGCAGGTGAAGTCGGCGGTTCTGCTCGCTGCGCTTCGTGCGGCGGGCGTCACGCAGGTGACGGAACCCGCGCCGACCCGCGATCACACCGAGCGGATGCTCGCGGGCTTCGGCGTCGACGTTCAGCGTGAGGGCGCGACGGTAAGTTTGCGCGGCGGCCAGCGACTGCGAGCGACCCACGTCGACGTGCCCGGTGATTTTTCTTCGGCCGCATTTTTCATGGTGGCCGGATGCATCGCCGAAAGTGGGTCCATCGAGTTACGGGGTGTCGGCATGAACCCGACGCGCACCGGGCTGCTCGAGATCTTGAGGGCAATGGGTGCGGACATCACGGTGTCGAACTTCGCCACCCGCGGTCCGGAGCCGACGGCGGATCTTGTCATTCGTCCTTCGAAGCTTCGCGGGATCGAAGTACCGCTCGATTGGGTGCCGCTGGCGATCGACGAGTTTCCGGTGTTTTTCATTGCAGCGGCCTGCGCGGAGGGCGCCTCGTTACTCCGCGGCGCCGAAGAACTGCGCGTCAAAGAAAGCGATCGACTCGCCACCATGTCCGAAGGTTTGACGGCCTTGGGGGTCTCGCATCGACTGCTCGCCGACGGGATGCGCATCGACGGTCGAAAAAGTTCGGGTCCAGTGTTTCAAGCGGGGCGTATCGACAGCCATGGGGATCATCGCATCGCTATGGCGTTTGCCGTGGCGTCGCTGCGGGCGGCGGGCGACATCGAAATCCTGGATACCGCCAATGTCGCGACGTCTTTCCCGGGCTTCGCCGCGCTCGCGCGCGAATGCGGTTTGACGATTCGCGAAGTCGGATCTCCGAGCGGAGGCTGAGACGTGTCCACCCCCCAACCCAATGACACGCCCGTCGTGGCCATCGACGGCCCCTCGGGCTCAGGCAAGGGGACGGTGTGTCGACGGCTGGCCCAGCGGCTCGGCTGGCATTTGCTCGACAGCGGGGCGCTCTATCGGCTGGTGGCGGTGTCGGGGCAGAGCGCGGGTATCGCCCCCGATGACGTCGTGGGGCATGTCGCCTTGGCCCGATCTATGGAGGTTGTCTTTGGCGCCAGTCCGGAGGGCGAGGAGCGTATTGAGCTCTCCGGGAGGGACGTCACCCGCCTCGTTCGGGCGGAGGAGACCGGGCAGGGGGCTTCGCGGGTGGCCGCCTGGCCGGAGCTGCGCTCGGCCCTCAAGGAGCGCCAGCGGGCGTTCGCCAGACCCCCGGGACTCATCGCGGACGGCCGCGATATGGGGACGGTCATTTTCGTCGACGCCCCCCTCAAAATCTTCCTCACGGCGAGCGCCGAGGAGAGGGCCCTCAGGCGCTATAAGCAGTTGAAAGACAAGGATTCTGGTGTTAGTCTCGCCGCCCTTTCGCGGGAGATCGCCGAGCGCGACCTGCGGGATTCAACCCGCAGCGTGGCACCGCTCAGGCCTGCGTCCGACGCGTTCGTCATCGACTCGACCGGAGTACCGGTCGACGAGATAGTCGAACGGGTGATCGAACTCGGACGCTCGCGCGCCCTCTGGCGCTGACCCTCACGGAATTCGATCGGTTTTTGGGTGGTCGGGCGCTCGTCGTCCGACTGTGTCGTCAACGCCCGTGGCTCCACTGATGTGGCGATCGGGACAACAGGCGCGGTGCCCTTTGCATCGCATGAGCAAACACATGACTGAATCTTTTGCACAACTGTTCGAACAGAGTCTGGCCAGCCAGCGTATTCGCCCGGGCCAAATTCTCTCTGGTCTGGTGGTCGATGTCGGTAGCGACATGGTCATCGTCAACGTCGGTCTCAAGTCAGAGGCCGTTATTCCCGTCGAACAGTTCAAGAATGAGCGGGGAGAGATCGAAGTCACCGTCGGCGAAATGGTCGAGGTTGCTCTCGACGCTGTCGAAGACGGCACCGGCGAGACGCGCCTCTCGCGCGACAAAGCCAAGCGCGCTCGCACCTGGACGCGTCTCGAAGACGCCTTCTCGAAGGGCGAAATCGTCACCGGCATCATTACGGGCCGCGTGAAGGGCGGTTTCACGGTTGAAATAGAGCATGTCCGCGCGTTCCTGCCGGGCTCGCTCGTCGACGTTCGTCCGGTTCGCGATACGGCTTATCTCGAAAACAAGCCGCTCGAGTTCAAGGTCATCAAGCTCGATCAGAAGCGCAACAACGTCGTGGTGTCACGCCGCGCGGTCGTCGAGCAAGAGTTCTCGGCCGAGCGCACTGCGCTCATGGACAACCTGCAGGAAGGTTCGGTCGTGCGCGGCACGGTCAAGAATCTCACCGATTACGGTGCGTTCGTCGACCTCGGCGGCATCGACGGTCTGCTCCACATCACCGACATGGCTTGGAAACGCGTCAAGCATCCTTCCGAAGTGGTCAAGGTCGGCGATGAGGTCGAAGTCCGTATCCTCAAGTTCGATCGCGAGCGTTCGCGTGTCAGTCTCGGCCTCAAGCAGCTGGGTGCCGATCCGTGGGAGAGCATCAATCGTCGTTACCCGCCCAACACCCGCGTGTTCGGCAAGGTCACGAACATTGCCGACTACGGCGCGTTCGTCGAGATCGAGGACGGCGTCGAAGGCCTCGTCCACGTCTCCGAGATGGATTGGACCAACAAGAACGTCAATCCGGCCAAGGTCGTACAGACGGGTCAGGAAGTCGAGGTCATGGTGCTCGATTGCGACGAAGAGCGTCGCCGCATCAGCCTCGGTCTCAAGCAGTGCGTACCGAATCCGTGGCGTGAGTTCTCCGAGAACTTCAACCGTGGCGACAAGGTGTCGGGTCAGATCAAGTCGATCACCGACTTTGGCATCTTCATCGGCCTCTCGGGCAATATCGACGGTCTCGTGCACCTCTCCGATATCTCTTGGGACATCCCGGGCGAAGAGGCGGTTCGCAGCTTCCAAAAGGGTCAGACCATCGAAGCGATGGTGCTCGCCATCGATCCGGAGCGCGAGCGTATCAGCCTTGGCATCAAGCAGCTCGCGAAGGATCCGTTCGCGGGTTACATCGCCGACAACCCGAAGGGCAGCATCGTTCGCGGTGTCGTCAAGGAAGTCGATGCTCGCGGCGCGGTCATCGATCTCGGCAACGGCATCGAAGGGCAGCTGCGTGCGTCGGAGCTCGGCCGTGATCGCGTCGAAGACGCGCGTCAGTTCCTGAAGGAAGGCGACGAAGTCGAGGCGAAGTTCATGGGCGTCGATCGCAAGACGCGTTCGATCTCGCTCTCGATCAAGGCCAAGGAAGTGTCGGAAGAAGCAAAAGCGGTGCAGAGCTATCGTTCGGAGCAGACGGGTCCGACGGCAGGCACCAGCCTCGGCGAGCTTCTCAAGGCTCAGATCAACTCGGACCGCGATCGCGGTTGAGGATGTAGCGTGAAATTAGGGCGGGTCGCGGATCGTTCACTCGGTTCGCGACCCTCCTGACGACGTCACGGGGTTGTCATGACGAAGTCGGAACTCATCGAACTCATTACCGCCAAGCAGAAGCATCTGCCGGCGAAGGACATCGAGCTTGCGCTCAAGCAAATTCTCGAGATCATGAGTGATGCACTCGCGACCGGCGAGCGCATCGAGATCCGTGGCTTCGGCAGTTTTTCTTTGCATTTTCGTCCGCCCCGCCAAGGGCGTAATCCGAAAACCGGTGAGGCGGTGGCGCTGTCGGGCAAGTACGTGCCGCATTTCAAACCGGGCAAAGATTTGCGCGAGCGCGTCAACGACAGTATCTCCAGCCCCATTCGGGACTGATCGCTCTATTCCTCGGTGCTCCGCACCGATTGAGTACTCGTTCTTGGGTGAGTACCCGTCATAGCCTCCGCGCGTGTCGCCATCTCGGCGCCACGTCACCTGAATCGGAGGACTTCCCATGATCCGTTATCTTGCCGCTATCGCGGCGTGTGCTGTTTTGTTCGTCGTTCCGCCCGTCGAGGCGTCTTCGTCGTCTGCGACGCAGGCGAGTCGCTCCGCAACGGCTCTCATCAATATCAACACGGCCGATGTCGCGACGCTCGCTCGCGAAATGAAAGGCATTGGCGAGTCCAAGGCGCAAGCGATCGTCGAGCATCGGCAGAAAAACGGTGCGTTCCGCTCTGTCGATGAGCTCGCGCTCGTCAAGGGAATCGGCGCCAAGACCCTCGAAAACAACCGCTCACGGCTCACGGTCGGATCGGGCGGGGCCACGTCAAAAACACCTCCTGCCTAAAAAACCCAGTTGGACCGAGTTCGGTAAAGCCTGCCCCCGCAGGGAGGTAACGTTCTGCCCGGTCGAGGGGCGCTTGGTTTAACATTCCGACCCAGATTTTTCGGAGTGGCAGATGGCCAAGCGACCCCTCATCGAGACGGCAGTTTTCCCCGTAGCCGGACGCGGCACACGATTTCTTCCGGCCACCAAGGCAAGCCCCAAAGAAATGCTGCCGGTGGTCGACAAGCCGCTCATCCAATATGCCGTCGAAGAAGCACTTGCGGCGGGCGCGCGTAGACTCGTGTTCATCACGGGCGCTTCCAAGCGAGCCATCGAAGACCACTTCGATTCCGATCGCGAACTCGAGGGTCTGCTCAAGTCTCAAGGCAAGTCCGAGCTCGTCAAACAATTGCACAGCGTGCTTCCGAGCTACGCCACCTGCATCTACATCCGTCAGCCCGCGCCCTTGGGTCTCGGTCATGCCGTGCTCTGCGCGCGGCCGGCGGTGGGCAACGAACCCTTCTTCGTTCATTTGGCCGACGATCTGATTGCGGCAGAGAAGCCCTGTCTTGCTCAAATGGCCGACGTCTACGCTGCCAAAGGGGTCAGCGTGATCGGCTGCGAGACGGTGCCGCGCAAGGACACCGACAAATACGGCATTGTGGCGGTCGAGGCACCGGGGCAGACCGCGCGAATTCGTCGCATCGTGGAGAAGCCGAAGCCTGCAGTGGCGCCTTCAAACCTCGCCGTCGTCGGACGCTATTTGTTATCGCCCGCCATCTTTGATCATCTCGCCCGTATCGGCGCGGGAGCGGGCGGTGAGATCCAGTTGACCGACGGCATCGCTCGGCTGCTGCAGGAAGAGGCGGTCTACGCACACAAGTTCGAGGGTACGCGCTACGACTGTGGCAGCAAGCTCGGATACCTGCAGGCTACGGTCGCCTATGCGCTCGCCCATCCGGCCTTGGGCAAAGATTTCCGTGCGCATCTTCGCAAGGTGGTCGAGTCTTCGCAGGCCTCGCGTAAGCGTCGCTAAAATTTTCAGGAGTTCGTTGAATGAATCCGTATGTGTCGTCGTGGATGGACGAGGAGTTGGGACTGTTTCGGGAGACGGTCTCGCGCTTCGTCGAAACCGAGATGGTGCCGAACGATGCCGCTTGGCGACACCAGCATTCCGTCGGCAAAGAGATTTGGCGCAAAGCGGGCGAAATGGGTCTGCTGTGTCTCGACCTGCCGGCGGAGTACGGCTGCGGCGGCGGTGACTTCCGTCACGAAGTGGTGTTCTACGAGGAGCAGGCGCGACGCGGCTTGTCGGGATTCGGTCAGGGCGTGCACAGCATGTGCGCGCACTACGTCTCCAACTACGGCACCGAGGAGCAAAAGCGTCGTTGGCTGCCGCGTATGGCCCGAGGTGAACTCATCGGGGCGATCGCGATGACGGAGCCCGGTGCGGGCTCCGACCTGCAGGGCATTCGAACCCGCGCGGTTCTTGAAGGTGATCATTACCGAATCAACGGCTCAAAGATTTTCATCACCAACGGCGGTCAATCATCGTTGCTTATGTTGGTGACCCGAACCAACGCCGAGGAGCGAAAGCGTGGCTTGTCGCTGATCATGGTCGAGACGGAAAACCTGCCGGGTTACCGTGTCGGTCGTGTGCTCGACAAAATGGGTCTGCCGGCGCAAGACACGGCCGAGCTTTTCTTCGAGGATGTCCGGGTACCCGCCGACTGCCGACTCGGTCCTGAAGAGGGGCTCGGTATGTATCAGCTAATGGGCGACTTACCCTACGAGCGGCTCATCATCGCGCTTTGTGGCGTGGCGGCGATGGAGGGCGCGGTCGCCGAAACCTCGAAGTACGTGAAAGAGCGCAAGGCGTTTGGTCAGGTCATCGGCCAGATGCAACACATTCGCTTCAAACTCGCCGAGTGCGCGACCGTGACGCGCATCGCCCGCGTGTTCGTCGATGACTGCATTCAGAAGTTGCTCGTCGGCAAACTCGACAACGAAACCGCGTCGATGGCGAAGTACTGGGTCACGGACAGTCAGCAGCAGGTGCTCGACGAGTGCGTGCAGCTGCACGGCGGTTATGGCTACATGAACGAATACATGGTGTGCCGCATGTTTACGGACTCGCGCGTTCAGCGCATTTACGGCGGCACGAACGAAATCATGAAGGAACTCATCTCGCGATCAGTCTGACAGGGAGCAAGGAAGCATGGCACTCGATCTGGTACCCACGGGCAAGGATGTCCCGAACGACGTCAACGTCATCATCGAAATTCCGAAAGACGCGGACCCAGTGAAATACGAAGTGGACAAGGCGACGGGCGCCATCTTCGTCGACCGCATCCTCTCGACACCCATGCGCTATCCGTGCAATTACGGCTACATCCCGCACACGCTTTGCGGTGACGGTGATCCGGCCGACGTGCTCGTCATTTTGCCGCTGCCGCTCGTCCCGGGTTCGGTGATCCGTTGCCGTCCGGTCGGGGTGATGATGATGCAGGACGAGGCGGGTTCGGACGAAAAGCTGGTCGCGGTCCCCGTCGATAAAGTGTTCAACGGTTATTCGCACGTCCATGACATCGGCCAGGTGTCGAAGCACTGGCTCGATCGGATCGGGCACTTCTTCCAGCACTACAAAGATCTCGAGCCCGGCAAGTGGGTCAAGATCAGCGGTTGGGGTGATGCCGAGCAGGCGAAAAAAATCGTCCTCGATTCGATCCAGCGCTTCAAGGCGTCGCCCGACAAACTCAATTATTGATTGCGCGGCGCAGACGCTGCGGCGACGTTCGGTGCTCAGGCGGGTGGGTGACCACCGACCCGAGATTGGCTCCCCGGGCTGGACTCGAACCAGCGACCTGCGGATTAACAGTCCGACGCTCTACCGACTGAGCTACCGGGGAACGGCAGGCGAAAAGAGGCGCGCATTCTCTGGAATGCG
>JBJTUA010000054.1:0-38127 GCA_046080445.1 Gammaproteobacteria bacterium | reverse complement strand
TCTTTGAGTACGATCTGAAGAAAGAGCGGCTCGAAGAGGTCAGCCGCGAACTCGAAGATCCGGCGGTCTGGCAGAAGCCCGAGAAAGCCCAAGAGCTCGGCAAAGAGCGCTCGAAGCTCGCTGCGGAAATCGAACAGATCGATATTGCCACCCACTCCGTCCGCGATTCCGTCGAACTGCTCGAACTCGCCGAGGCCGAAGACGACGAAGCCACGGCTCGCGAGGTCGAGCGCGATCTGCCTGCGGTCGAAGCCAAGGTTCGCAAACTCGAACTGAAGCGTATGTTCCGCGGCGAGATGGACTCCCACAACGCCTATCTCGACATTCAGGCGGGTGCCGGCGGCACCGAGGCGCAGGACTGGGCGCAAATGATCATGCGCATGTACATCAAGTGGGCGGCCACCCGCGGGTTCAGCGCCGAGGTCATCGACTCGAGCGCGGGTGAAGTGGCGGGCATCAAGAGTGCGACGATCGAGTTCAAGGGCGATCATGCCTATGGGTGGTTGCGCACCGAGACCGGTGTGCATCGCCTGGTTCGCAAGTCGCCATTCGATTCGGGTAATCGCCGTCATACGTCGTTTGCGTCGGTGTTCGTCTCGCCGGAGATCGACGACGACATCAACATCGAAATCAATCCCGCAGATCTCGAGATGGACGTCTATCGATCGAGCGGCGCAGGCGGTCAGCACGTCAACAAGACCGAATCCGCCGTACGCATTCGGCACATGCCCTCGGGCATTGTCGTTGCCTGTCAAAACGAGCGAAGTCAGCACAAGAACCGCGCGACGGCGATGAAGATGCTGAAGGCCAAGCTCTACGAACTCGAGGTCAACAAGCGTAACGCAGCCGCAAAAGTGCTCGAGGACTCGAAGTCGGATGTCAGCTGGGGTCACCAGATCCGATCGTACGTCCTCGACCAGTCGCGCATCAAAGATTTACGGACGGACGTCGAGGTGGGCAACACCTCGGCGGTACTCGATGGTGATCTAGATCAGTTTCTCGAGGCCTCGCTGAAGGCGGGCCTCTAGCGCGGAGCATTTCAACGATGAGCGACACGCAAGCCCCTGAGGGTGCAGCAGCACCGCCGGAAGACGAGAACAAACTCATCGCAGAGCGTCGTCACAAGCTCTCTGCGCTGCGTTCGTCCGGCGCGCCGGCTTTCCCCAATGATTTCCGACGCGACTCGCTCGCCTCGGAGCTGCATCTCGGATTCGGTGAGATGGACGGGGCGGCGCTCGATGCGCAGACGATCAAGGTTCATGTCGCGGGGCGGATGATGCTGCGACGCATCATGGGCAAGGCGAGTTTCGCGAAGATCCAGGACTCTTCGGGGCAGATTCAGCTTTTCTTGCAGCGCGATGCGCTCGGCGAGCAGTACGAGGCTTTCAAAGCTTGGGACATCGGCGACATCCTGGGCGCCGAGGGTACGCTCTTTCGAACGAAGACCGGCGAGCTCTCGGTGCGGGTCGAGTCACTGCGTCTGCTCGTGAAGTCGCTGCGGCCGCTGCCGGATAAATGGCACGGGCTCGCCGATACCGAAGCGCGTTATCGCCAGCGGTATGTCGATCTCATCATGAACGAGGACAGTCGCGGCGTCTTCCGCAAGCGTACGCGCCTCGTCCGCTATCTGCGCGACATGCTCGATACGCTTGGCTTCATGGAAGTCGAGACGCCGATGATGCAGCCCATACCGGGTGGGGCGACGGCACGACCATTCGTCACGCACCACAATGCGCTCGATATCGATATGTATCTGCGCATTGCGCCGGAGCTCTATCTCAAGCGACTCGTGGTGGGTGGTTTCGAGCGCGTCTATGAAATCAATCGCAACTTTCGCAACGAGGGTTTGTCGACGCGTCACAACCCCGAGTTCACCATGCTCGAGTTGTATCAGGCCTATGCCGACTACCACGACCTCATGGATCTCGTGGAGCGCATGATGCGCGGCGCCGCCGAGGCGGTGGTCGGTGCGCTGGAATTCGATTCGCAGGGTCGTCGCTACGATCTATCGAAACCGTTCGCGCGCATTTCGGTCGAAGACATCATTCTGCGCGAGAATGCGGGTCTCGAACGTTCGAAGCTGCGCGATGTGGCTTACCTGCGGACGGCCTGCGAGAAACTCGGTATTCCTTGGAAGCCGGGTGACGGCGCGGGCAAGCTGCAGATCGAAATCTTCGAAAAGACCGGCGAGCACACGCTGCAAGACCCGACTTTCGTTTACGCCTATCCGGCTGAGGTGTCGCCGCTCTCGCGCGCAAACGACACCGATCCGTTCCTCACGGATCGTTTCGAATTCTTTGTCGGTGGACGCGAGCTCGCCAACGGATTCTCCGAGCTCAACGATGCGGAAGATCAGGCCGCACGCTTTCAGGCACAGGTGGCGCGCAAAGAATCGGGCGACGATGAAGCCATGTTCTATGACGCTGATTACGTGCGTGCCCTCGAGTACGGCATGCCGCCGACAGCGGGTCTCGGTGTCGGGATCGATCGTTTGGCGATGTTCCTGACGGACTCGCCGTCGATCCGAGACGTGCTGCTATTCCCGCAGATGCGCCCCGAGTAACGGGCTTCAATCGGGCAGGGCGTAGCCCATGGGCAAGCCGACAACCTTGATCGTCGGCGTCTCGTTCGTCGACGCGTCGCTCGGCGCCGCGTCGAAGCTCGTCACCGCCAGACACTCGGTTCCTTCTGGGCCTTGGGCCACGTTGATGATCTGTGCCGAGCGTGTCGCGCCGCCGACGAGCAAGCGGACTTTCTGCGCCGGTTGTAGCGCGAGGCTTCCCTCTGACAGTCGAAATCTTTGAGCGCGACGTTTGACGCGCCCTCGATAGTGGGCTCGCGCGATCACCTCTTGCCCGGTGTAGCAACCCTTGGTGAAGGAAATACCGCCGAGCGCATCGAGGTTCAACATCTGTGCAACGAATTCGCCGCGCGTCGATGCGTCGAGTTCGGGAAGTCCGACGACGATATCCGCAAGCTGCCAAGCAGCGAGGGCGGCCTCCGTGGTCGCGGTGGGGCTTGCGGTGTCGACGCTCGAGGGCCGCAATCGGATCACTCGACCGTCTGCGGCGTGACGCCAAAGAATGGTCGAGCCCTCGGCGCGCGCGCTTCCCGGTGCAGTCGGCAGAGACGGGTCGCCTGTGAGGCCCTCGATGAGCCACGTCGCCGACTCGTCCACCAAATTGGCCTTAGCGCGCAGCACATACTTGCGCAGCGTGGCCAGCGTCTCGGGCAGCAGCGCGCGCGGTAAGACGCAGAGGATGTCTTCGGGGCCCATCGGGACGAGACGCAGGAGCGCGATGAGCCGACCCTGCGGGTTGTGCAAACCGGCGAGTTCGACGCGATCGGCGGCCAGACCAAGAACATCCTGCGACACCTGGCCGTTCAGGAATTTGCGGGCGTCCGGGCCACGCACGGCGAGCACACCGAGCGGGGAGAGGAGCGTTGGGGGAGAGCCGGTGTGAGTCACGAGAGGTGTTAAAAAAATGCTGTGAAAGTGCGGGGGTCGAAGCGCGAATTGTGCATCAAGTTTAGACCCTTGCCTGTGGTCTTGATGCAACGATTCTGGCATCATTCGGGCTCGATGCAGAACGATCCTCAGGGGGTGGATCGGACCGCTTTCGCGGCCCGAGCCTTGCCCGAAATCTCCGTCCAAATCAGCCCGCCTGCGGGGTTGAACGAGCCCGTAGCGGTCGCCGAAATCGGCGGACCCAAGGGGCCGGAGCCCACTCGCTTCGGCGATTGGGAGAAAAACGGTCGTTGCATCGACTTCTGACCACACGGGAACCTTCCAGCGATGCGCCAACGTCCCCTGTCTCCGCATATCGGCGTGTACAAATTTGCGTACACCATGGCGACCTCGATTGCGCACCGCGCGACGGGTATCGTCCTCTCCGTCGGCCTCATCGCCCTCACATACTGGTTGATCGCTGCGGCGAGTGGGCCGGCGTCCTATGCGAGTGCCGTGACGCTGCTCGGTGGCGGACTCGGTCAATTTTTGATCGGTGGTTGGTTGGTGGCGTTCAGCTACCACTTGCTCAATGGTCTACGTCATCTCAATTGGGATCTCGGACGCGGGCTCGAGAAGCCTGAGGCACGCCGCAGTGCCGCCCTCGTCGTGGTCGCGACGCTCGTGCTCGCAGGGGCGTTCGTCTACGCAGCATTCTTCGCTGGGGTGCCGCGATGAGTTTGCGCAGCCCGCTCGGCAAGGTTCTCGGTCGCGGCTCTGCAAAGCAGGGCGTCGGTCACTGGTGGGTGCAGCGTGTGACGGCGATCGCGCTCATTCCTTTGACGCTGTGGTTTGCCTTTCAGGTCGTGCATCTGCCGCTCTCCGATCAGGACGCCGTTCGCGAGTGGATTGCAGCGGGCTTCAATCCGGTGTGGTTGCTGCTCTTCATCGGCGCCGTGGCCTGGCACTCTTCGCTCGGCGTGCAGGTGGTGATCGAAGACTACGTTCCGAACAAGGGAATGAAGGTCGCGGCACTGCTCGCCAGCACGTTCCTCCATGTCGTAGTTGCGGTAGCCGGCAGTTATGCCGTGCTGCGCATCGCCTTCACCACTTTTGTTGCGGGATGATCCTAGATGGCTTCGTATACGTTCATTGATCACACCTACGACGTCGTCGTGGTCGGCGCCGGTGGCGCGGGTCTGCGCTCGACGCTCGGACTTGCCGAGGCCGGCTTGTCGACCGCCTGCATCTCCAAAGTATTTCCGACGCGCAGTCATACGGTAGCGGCGCAGGGTGGCATCTCGGCCGCGCTCGGCAACATGGGCGAAGACGACTGGCGTTACCACTTCTACGACACCATCAAGGGCTCCGACTGGCTCGGCGACCAGGATGCGATCGAGTTCATGTGCAAAGAAGCGCCGGCAGCCGTCATCGAGCTCGAACACTACGGTGTGCCGTTCTCGCGTACGCCCGATGGTCGGATCTATCAGCGTCCTTTCGGTGGCATGACGACCCAATACGGCAAAGGCATCGCGCAGCGCACCTGCGCGGCGGCCGATCGCACGGGTCACGCCATGTTGCATACGCTCTACCAGCAGTCGATCAAGAATGAAGCCGAGTTCTTCATCGAATACTTTGCCATCGACCTCATCATGGAAAACGGCGAGTGCCGTGGCGTGATTGCGCTCAATCTCGCCGAGGGCACGCTGCATCGCTTCCGTGCCCATCTCGTCATTCTCGCAACGGGCGGCTATGGCCGCGCGTACTTCTCCTGCACCTCGGCGCACACCTGCACCGGTGATGGTGGCGGTATGGCGCTGCGCGCCGGTCTGCCGCTGCAAGACATGGAGTTCGTGCAGTTCCACCCGACCGGCATTTACGGCGCCGGCTGTCTCATCACCGAGGGTTCGCGCGGCGAGGGCGGTTATCTCACCAACTCGCGCGGCGAGCGTTTCATGGAGCGCTATGCGCCGAACGCCAAAGATCTCGCTTCGCGTGACGTGGTGTCGCGCTCGATGACCATCGAGATCCGCGAAGGTCGCGGCGTCGGCAAGGATGCCGATCACATCCATTTGCACCTCGAACATCTGGGGCCGGACGTCATCAAGCAGCGTTTGCCGGGCATCGCCGAGACGGCACGTATCTTCGCGGGTGTCGATGTCAACAAAGAGCCGATCCCCGTTTTGCCGACCGTGCACTACAACATGGGCGGCATTCCCTGCAATTACCACGGCGAAGTCGTCACCCTGAAAAACGGCAATGCCGATACGGTGGTGCCGGGTCTCATGGCAGTAGGCGAGGCGGCCTGCGTGTCGGTGCACGGCGCCAATCGCCTGGGTTCGAATTCACTGCTCGACCTCGTAGTGTTCGGTCGCGAGGCCGGTCGTCATGCGGCCTCCATCGTGAAGCCGGGTCAGTCGCACAAGCCGCTGCCCAAAGATTCGGGCGATCTCGCGCTGTCGCGCCTCGATCGTTTCCTGCACGCCAACGGCAGTCGCCCGACAGCGCAGGTGCGTCTCGAGATGCAGAAGATCATGCAGGCCGATGCGGCGGTATTCCGCACGTGCAGTTCGCTGCAAGAGGGCTGCGAGAAGTTGCAGCAGACCTACGACTCTTTCGCCGACGTGCGCACGAGCGATCGCGGCCTGGTCTGGAACACCGATCTCATCGAAACGATGGAGCTCGACAACCTGCTCGGTCAGGCGATGGCCACGATCCGCTCTGCCGAAAACCGCAAAGAGAGTCGCGGCGCACATGCGCGCGAAGACTTCAAAGATCGCGACGATATCCACTGGATGAAGCACACGCTGTGCTGGGTGGACGACAAGGGTCACACCAAAATCGACTACCGCAGCGTGCACCTCAATACTTTGACGACCGACGTCGAGCCGATACCGCCCAAGGCTCGCACCTACTGATCGCCTGAGGATCTCAAGACCATGGTTCAGCTCAGACTGCCCGAGAACTCGCGGATCAACCGCAACGGCAAGGTGCACAAGGCACCCGCCGCAGCGACCAACGTCCGCACCTTCAAGGTGTACCGCTACGACCCGGGCTCGGGCGAGAACCCGCGTGTCGACACCTTCGAAGTGGACATGGACAGCTGTGGTCCGATGGTGCTCGACGCCCTCATCAAGATCAAAAACGAACTCGATCCCTCGCTCACCTTCCGTCGCTCTTGCCGCGAGGGCATCTGCGGCAGCTGCGCGATGAATATCGACGGTACGAATACGCTGGCGTGTACCAAGAGCTGTGACGACGTCAAAGGCGAGGTCAAGATCTACCCGCTGCCGCACATGCCGGTGGTCAAAGATCTCGTGCCCGATCTCACGCAGTTCTACGCCCAGTACGCCTCGGTCAAACCTTGGCTGCAGTCGCGTACGCCGGCCCCGCCCGATCGCGAGCGGCTGCAGGCGCCCGAGGAGCAAGAAAAAATCGATCGGCCTTCGGCTTGTATTCTTTGTGCCTGCTGCTCCACCTCGTGTCCGAGTTATTGGTGGAACGGCGATCGGTATCTGGGTCCGGCCGCCTTGCTCGCGGCCTACCGCTGGATCATCGACAGTCGGGACGATGCGACGGGCGAGCGACTCGATGCGCTCGAAGATCCGTTCCGGTTGTATCGCTGCCATACCATCATGAACTGCACGGAGGCCTGCCCAAAGGACCTCAATCCGGCTAAAGCCATCGCCGAGATCAAGCGCATGATGGCCGAACGCGAGCACGCTTGAGCGAGGTCGGTCGGCTGCGCTGGCGTTGTCGGCGCGGCATGAAAGAACTCGACGTTCTGCTCGAGCGCTGGCTGAGCCGATACGGGTCGTCTGCAACGCCGTCCGAGCGCTTGGCCTTCGAATCCCTCCTCGATCTTCAAGATCCGCAGCTCGCCCGGTATTTGCTCGCGGGCGAACCCCACCCGGAAAACGGCATTCAAAGCGTGATCGAGCGCATTCGGGAGGGGTAACCTGGTCTCCGCCAAGCGGTTACACTGCCTCGTATGGGGCATCCCGCGAACTTTTGCATCGGGCTCCGGTCTGACCGGACGCAATGCTCGTGGTCCCTGCAACAGCCTTCGACGCATCGGTCATGAGCACCGAGCAAAGCGATCTCAGTCTGGTCCAGCTCGCCCAGCGCGGGGACGCAGGGGCCTTCGATGCCCTGGTACGCCGTTACCAGCACAAGGTCGTCAAGCTGGTACTGCGTTACGTTCGAGACCCTGCCGAGGCAGAGGACATTGCTCAGGAAGCGTTCATCAAAGCCTACCGTGCGCTGCCGCGCTTTCGCGGCGATAGCGCCTTCTACACCTGGCTCTATCGCATCGCCATCAACACGGCCAAGAACGTCCTCGCCTCTCGTGGTCGCAGTCCCATCCGATATGAAGTCGATCAAACGGACGACGAAGACCACTACGACGTCGTGGCGAATATGAAAGACACGGCGACACCTGAAGCGCTCGCGCTCACCGAGGAGATTCGCTCCATCGTGACTTCCGCGATCGACGCGCTACCCGAAGATCTGCGCACGGCGATTCAGCTGCGCGAACTCGAAGGATTGTCTTACGAAGAAATTGCGGCGGCCATGGAGTGTCCGGTGGGAACCGTACGCTCCCGAATCTTCCGTGCACGCGAGGCGATCGACGCCCGCTTGCGCGAAGTATTCGATGGCGGACTTGGGCGCGGAGAGGTGATCGGATGAGTGTCAAAGAAAACGACGAACGGGACAGCCAGTTGTCGGCGATGTACGACGGTGAGCTGCCCCAGGTGGAGTGCGAGTTGGTGGCCCGTCGACTCTCGCGCGACGAAAACCTGCGTCGCAGCTGGGAAAACTATGCGCTGATCGGTGCGGTGATGCGCAGCGAGCAGGTGGCCGGAGCCCGTCTCGCCCCGAAGGTCGCGGCGGCGATTTCCAATCGCGCGCCGGTTGGTTCGTCATCGCGGGGTCAAGGTCAGCAGACGAGCGCGTGGTCACGTTGGGCGATACCGCTTGGCAGCGCGGGGCTGGCCGCGTCGATCGCGGTCATCGGCGTGCTCGGTGTGTTTCGTTTGGGTTGGAACTCGGGTGATGCCCCTTCGACCTCATCGACGGTTACGGCGGCCAGTGCAGCGCAGGAAGTCGTGATTCCGGCCGCGCCGCGTGACCGGACGATCGTCGTCGCATCTGCTTCACCCAAAGCGTCGAACCGCAGCGCCGAGTCGGCACGCGTGGCGTCAGCCGCTTCGCCGGGTGGCGAACCCGAGAGTTACGTCACGCCGCCGCTGCGCGAGGGGAGTGCCGTGGCCTCAGCGCCGCCCTTTGAACTGGCGAGCTATGTCGGTGCGCACAGCGCGGTCTCCGCGCCCATGATGCGGCACTCCGCCATTTCTGCAGTCATCGCCACGCCGCAAGGCGTCAGCGGTGCCGCGATGTCCGAGATGCCGTAAGTGAATCTCTCGCGACGATTTTCGTGGCGGTCGTGGCTGGTCGTCGCGCTCATCGCGCCGACGGCCGCGTTCGCCGACGAGTCCGCCCGCGAATGGCTTGAGCAAATGAATCGCGCGCTGGCCGATAAAAGCTACGAAGGGACGTTCTTCCACGAGCGTGGTGGCGTGTCGGAGTTCTTGCGCATTCATCATCGCGTGCGAGACGGCGAGGTGGCCGAGCGCTTGGTGTCGCTCGACGGTTCGGGCCGCGAATTCATTCGGTTGGGTGATGAGCTCAGCTACGTGCTCCCCGACCAGCGCACCGTGTTAGTCGAGAGAAGGCCCCGCACGGGCGGGTTATTGCCGAGTTTCCCGCGCTTCGATGAGCGCACGGCGAGGTTCTACCGATTGGAGCCGCTCAAGCGGACGCGGGCTACGGAGCGCGATGCGGGGCTCGTCACCTTGGTGCCGCTCGATCCTTATCGCTACGGATTTCGAGTGTGGATCGACTCGCGTACCAAGTTGCCGCTCAAATCCGAGCTGTACGATCGTCGTGGGCGCGTGCTCGAGCGTATCGCGTTTGCGAGCCTGCGCGTGCTGCGAGACATCCCGGATACTGCGTTCGCTCCGGCGGTGTCGACCGAGGGTTTTCGTCGCATCGAAAGTGATCGCGGCGTACGGCTACGCGCTGTCGCCGACAGTGCATCGATCTGGAGCGTGCGAACGGCACCGCGTGGTTTTCGGGTGACGCAGCGGGCGCTACAAGCGCTGCCGGGTGCCGAGGAGCCGGTCTCGCATCTCGTGCTCTCTGATGGCCTCGCCTCGGTGTCGGTATTCATTGGTGCGCGGCTGCCGCCGAGGTCCGCCAAAGAAATCGCAGTCGAGCGTCAGATCGGCGCCTCCACGGCGTACTCGACGTTCGTTCATGGGCATCATGTGGTGGTGGTCGGAGAGGTACCGGTACAGACCGCCAAGCTCATCGCCGCTGAGCTCAGTGCCGAGGAGCCCGCCAAGCCGGAGAGCCCGGCGGAGCCCGAGCGCCCCGCTGATCCGTCCGAACCGTGACGGAGGCTCGAGTTCCTGCCGGCCAGTTGACGCTCCTCACTCGAGAGGGCTGCGGGCTGTGCGAAGAGTTTGCCGACGAGCTTGCACGGCTCGCGACGACGCTGCCGTTGCCGCCCGTCGAGGCGCTCGATGTCGACTCCGATCCCGAGCTTCTGCGCCGCTACGGGCACAAGATCCCCGTGCTGCTCTGGGATGGGGTGCCGGTCGCCGTCACCCACCTCGATCCGGGCGAAATCGAGCGTTTGGTTCGGGTGCGCTGAGGGCGTCGCAACTACCCGAGCGCGGGAATCGCCAGTCGGTATAATTCGCCGCCTTCCAAAGCCCCGGGGTCGTCCCGGGGGATCACCTCGGAACCGATGCAGAACATCCGCAATTTTTCGATCATCGCGCACGTCGACCATGGCAAGTCGACGCTGGCCGACCGCCTCATCCAGCTCTGCGGAGGGCTCGAGGCCCGCGAGATGCAGAATCAGGTGCTCGACTCCATGGCGCTCGAGCGCGAGCGCGGCATCAACATCAAGGCGCAGAGCGTCACGCTGTACTACAACGCGTCAGACGGACAGCGTTAACAGTTCAATCTCATCGATACCCCGGGGCACGTCGACTTCTCCTACGAAGTGTCGCGTTCGCTCGCCGCCTGTGATGGCGCCTTGCTCGTGGTTGACGCCTCGCAAGGCGTGGAAGCGCAGAGCGTGGCCAACTGCTACACCGCGATCGAGCAGGGGCTCGAGGTGCTGCCCGTCATCAACAAAATCGACCTGCCCTCGGCCGACCCGCCGAAGGTCATCCGTGAGATCGAAGAAATCATCGGCATCGATGCGCAGGAAGCCGTGCGGGTGTCGGCCAAGACCGGCGAGAACGTGCCGGAGTTACTCGAGGAAATCGTCAAACGCATTCCGGCGCCGAAGGGTGACCCCTCAGGTCCGCTGCAGGCGCTCATTATCGACTCCTGGTTCGACAACTACGTTGGTGTCGTCTCGTTGGTGCGCGTGGTCAACGGCACGCTGCGTACGGGCGACAAGATCCGCGTGATGTCCACGGGCCGCGCGTGGCTCGTCGACAAGCTCGGTCGGTTCACGCCGAAATCGGTCGCGGCCCCACAGCTTGGCGCCGGCGAAGTGGGTTTCGTGATCGCGGGCATCAAAGAAATTGACGGTGCACCCGTCGGCGACACCATCACGCTCGAGAACAAGCCCTGCACGACACAGCTGCCAGGCTTCAAGCAGGTGCAACCGCGCGTGTTCGCCGGTTTGTTCCCGGTTAACGCCGATGATTACGAGGCGTTTCGCGACGCGCTCGCCAAATTGCGTCTCAATGATTCGGCGTTGCACTACGAGCCCGAGGTGTCCGGCGCGCTCGGTTTCGGATTTCGCGTTGGCTTCCTGGGGTTGCTGCACATGGATATCGTGCAGGAGCGACTCGAGCGCGAATACGACCTCGATCTCATCACGAGCGCGCCCACCGTCGTGTACGAAGTGGGGCTGACCGACGGGACCAGCGAATTCGTCGACAATCCGGCGAAGCTGCCGGCACCTAACAAGGTGCTGGAGATCCGCGAGCCCATCATCATCGCAAACATTCTGGTGCCGCCTGATTACGTCGGCGGCGTGCTGCAGCTCTGCACCGAGAAGCGCGGTACGCAGAAGAAAATGCAGTACCTCGCGAACCAGGTGTCGCTGCAGTATGAGCTGCCGCTCGCTGAGGTGGTGCTCGATTTCTTCGATCGCCTGAAGTCGGCGAGTCGCGGCTATGCCTCGTTCGATTACGAGTTCAGCCACTTCCAGGCCGCGCCGCTGTCGAAGCTCGACATCCTCATCAACGGCGACAAAGTCGACGCCTTGTCCATCATCGTCCACCGCGAGAACGCGTATCACCGCGGTCGAGAACTCGTCGACAAAATGCAAGAGCTGATCCCGCGGCAGATGTTCGAAGTCGCCGTGCAGGCGGCGATCGGTACTCATGTCATCGCGCGCGCCACGGTGAAGGCGCTACGCAAGAACGTGCTCGCCAAGTGTTACGGCGGCGACATCAGCCGCAAGCGCAAGCTCCTCGAGAAACAGAAAGAGGGTAAGAAGCGCATGAACCAGGTGGGTTCGGTGGAAATTCCGCAGGAAGCCTTCCTCGCGGTGCTCAAGGTCGGTCGGGAGTAAGCCTATGCTCGAACTGCTGATTTCTACGCTGGCACTGCTTGCAGTGCCTGTCGCCATCCTGTGCGTGATCGACGACTGGTTCGTTCGTCCAAAGCGCCAACTCGTGCTCAAGGACGGACAGCCTTCACCCGATCCGCTGGTCATGCGTTTGCTCTACGGTGCACTGCCCATTCTGGTGATCGCGTGGTTCTTCCAGCTGATGTCGGCGCAGCGTGCGGATTTCAGTTTGGTGCTCATCTTGATCACCGTGGCATCGGGTGTCGTGTGGGCGATCGACCATTGGGTGCTCGCTCCGCGACGTCATGCGGCGGCGCGCGCGGCCGGTCGAGCGCTAGAATCGTTGGAACTGCCCGGTACCGTCGACTACGCCCGCAGTTTCTTCCCGGTGATGGCGGTGCTGCTCGTGCTGCGATCGTTTTTCTATGAGCCGTACCGGATTCCTTCTGATTCGATGATGCCGACACTGCTCGACGGTGATTTCATTCTCGTCAACAAGTACGCCTACGGCGTGCGCCTTCCGGTGGTCAACAAGAAGGTGATCGGCGTGGGTGCGCCGGAGCGCGGTGACGTCGCGGTGTTCCGTCATCCGCTCGATCCAGCGGTCAATTACATCAAACGCGTGGTGGGGCTGCCCGGTGATCTCGTCGAGGTCCGCAACGATCAGCTCATCATCAACGGCACGCCCGTTCCGCTCGTGCAGAAGGGTCGCTATGAGGATGGCTGCTATCAAAACATGCGGATCGCCGAGGAAAACTTGAGCGGGCGACCGCATGCGGTCTTGCACTGCCTGAGCTCGGACATGCTGGCCGTGCCGCCGTTGCCGTCCTGCAATCGCAGCATTCCGCAGGGCTACATCTGCAATGAGGCAACGGCCGGTATCAATCCAGATCTCGGTGATCGCGTGATGCGCGTGCCGGAAGGGCAGTACCTCATGGTCGGTGACAATCGCGACAACAGCTCAGACGGTCGCGTCTGGGGCTTCGTCGACGAGTCGCTGCTGGTGGGTCGCGCGAGCGCCATTTGGTTCAACTGGGATCTGCAGCGCAGCGGCGGTCCCAACTGGTCGCGGATCTTCACGAGAATCGAGTGAGCGTGCAGCACACCGATTGGCCTGCGCGCTGGTTGCAGCAGTCCTTGGGCTATGTCGCCAAGGACCTTACGCTGTTCACCGCCGCACTCACGCATCGCAGTGCGGCAGGTCGGAACAACGAACGCCTCGAATTTTTGGGTGATGCAGTGCTCAACATGCTGGTGGCGGAGCTGCTGTATTCGCGGTTTCCCGAAGCCGACGAGGGCGATCTCAGTCGGTTGCGTGCAAGTCTCGTGAGCGCCGAGCCGCTGGCAGGGCTGGCTCATCGACTCGGGCTCGGCGAGGAGCTGAAGCTCGGTTCCGGTGAGCTCAAGACCGGCGGCTTCCGACGACAATCCATCCTCGCCGATGCCTTCGAGGCGACGATCGGCGCCGTGTATCTCGATCGTGGTTTCGACGCCGCGCGCGAGTTGGTCAATCGCTTGTGGATGCCGCTCGTCGAGGCGTTGCCGCAGGCCTCCGCGCTCAAGGATCCGAAAACGCGCCTGCAAGAGTGGCTACAGTCGCGGGGGCTGGGCTTGCCGGTCTACGTCGTCGAGAGCGTCGAGGGCGAGCCGCATGCGCAGCACTTTACGGTGCGTTGCGAAGTGGCGGCGCTCGAAGCCGCGACGAGCGGTGAGGGTTCCAGTCGGCGAAAGGCCGAGCAAGAGGCTGCACAACGCGTCCTCGAAAAAATCGAGGGTCGATCATGATGTCCGAAGCCGAAGACAAAGATTTCAGAGCGGGGTTTGCGGCGCTCGTCGGTCGACCTAATGTGGGCAAGTCGACGTTGCTCAATGCGCTCGTCGGAGAGAAGCTCTCGATCGTCACGCCGCGACCGCAGACCACGCGGCATCGCATCATGGGGCTCGTCAATCGCCCGGGATTGCAAATCGCGTTCGTCGATACGCCCGGCCTGCACGCAGGCGGCAAGCGCGCGCTCAATCGGGCGATGAATCGGACGGCTGCGGCGGCACTCGTCGATGCGGATCTGGTCGTCTTCGTGGTCGAGGGCTTGCGCTGGACCGAGGAAGACGAGGCCGTGATGCAGCGCATCCGCGACAGCGGCCGACCGACTATTGTCGTGGTCAGCAAAGCCGATCTCGCTCGTCCCCGCGAGAGTCTGCTGCCTTTCATCCAGCAGCTCTTCGAGTGTCATCCCTTCAAGGCCATCGTGCCGGTGTCGGCAGCGCACAAAGATAATTTGGAAGAACTCGTTTCGGTCATTGGCCGCGAATTGCCGCAGTCGCCGCAGCTTTTCGATGAGGCGGATCGCACCGATCGCGATCTACGCTTCCGCATCACGGAAATCATTCGCGAGAAACTCACGCTCGAACTCAATCAGGAAGTCCCCTACGGCATCGCCGTCGAGATCGAGCGGATGGAGCGTGAAGTCGATCAGGGGAGCGAGCACGAAGTGATTCACGCGGTGATCTGGGTCGATCGTGAAGGTCAGAAACCCATCGTCATCGGTGCGGGCGGTGCACGCCTCAAGCGAGTGGGTAGCTCTTCGCGTCGAGAAATCATTGCGCTGCTTGGCCGTCGCTGCCATCTCGAGCTCTGGGTGAAGGTGCGCGAGAACTGGGCCGACAACGCACAGGCGCTGCGTACGCTCGGTTTGGAGTGACGGTGCATGGGCAAGGGTGGTCGTCGGGTCGATCTCGCGCCGCTGTACGTGCTGCATCACCGACCGTGGCGTGATACCAGCCGCATGCTCGATGTGTTGACTCGCGATCACGGCCGCCTGACCCTCTTTGCACGCGGTGTGCGCGGTCCGAAATCGCGCTCGGCTTCTTTGCTGCAACCGTTCTGCTTGTTGCTCGCCTCGTGGAGCGGCAGTGGCGATGCCGGCCAGCTGACTCAGGTCGAAGCAGGCGGCGATCGAGCGAGTCCTCTGCCGGCAGCGTCTTTGCTGAGTGCCTGGTATCTGAATGAACTCGTGCTCAAGCTCACCACTCGGCACGACCCTCAGCCTGCCGTCTTCGATCTTTATCACGACAGTCTCAATCGCTTGCGAGCGGGGGAGGCCATCGCCGCAGTACTGCGACGTTTCGAGCGGCAGCTGCTCGACTTGCTCGGGTATGGCGTGGAGTTTCGGAGCGAGGCCCGCGAGGGTCAGGTGCTCAAAGACGAGGCGTATTATCATTTCCACCCCGAGCTGGGCTTTACCGAGGTGACGGGGGGTTCGGTGCTTGGAACGGTGTTCCGGGGTCGCGAACTGCTCGGTATTGGGGAAGATCGCTACGACGACCCGGCGGTGCTCGAGACGGCGCGCAGTGTTCTGCGTCTGGCGCTCGATCACGCGCTCGAGGGTCGCGACCTTCGGACGCGTGCCGTGGCGCGAGCCGTGGCTGGGCGACGTCGCAACAAGGAGGCTTGAGCCGTCATGTCAGGGACTATCGAACTCGGCGTCAACATCGATCACGTGGCGACGCTGCGTCAGGCGAGGCGAGGCCTCGAGCCGAGTCCTGTGGAGGCCGCACTCGTCGCCGAGCAATCGGGCGCCGATAACATCACGCTGCATCTTCGCGAGGATCGTCGTCACATCCAGGATGCCGACGTCGAGACGCTACGCCCGATACTCAAAACCCGGATGAATCTCGAAATGGCGGTCACCGACGAGATGATCGCCATCGCGCGTCGCATTCGTCCGGCCGATTGCTGTCTGGTGCCCGAGCGTCGAGCCGAAATCACGACAGAGGGCGGACTCGACGTCGTCGGTCAGATCGGTCGCTTGCGCGAGAGCTGTGCGCTGCTTGCGGCGACCGGCATCCGCGTCGCGCTTTTCATTGATCCGGAGCCCGCGCAGATCGAGGCCACGGCAAGGGTCGGCGCGCCGGTGATCGAGTTGCACACGGGGCGTTACTGCGAGACACACGGCGCGGAGCGGGCGCACGAACTCGAGCGGCTTCGAGCGGGTGCGCGACTCGCCAAGACTCTGGGGCTCGAAGTTCATGCCGGCCACGGACTCAATTACGACAACGTCACGCCCGTGGCGGCTATTGCGGAAATCGTCGAACTCAATATCGGCCACGCTATCGTCGGTCGTGCCGTGTTCGTGGGTCTGCCCGCGGCCGTACGCGACATGAAGGCCCTCATGGTGGCAGCGCGCTCATGACCGTACTCGTCTTCGATATCGAAACCATTCCCGACCTCGAGCTCGGTCGTACCGTACTCGGGCTCGAGGGCTTGTCAGATGGGCAAATTGCCAAGGCGATGTTTGCGCATGCGCGGCAACACGGCGGCAGCGAGTTCCTGCCCCACGAGCAGCACCGCATCGTGGCTATTTCCTGCGCGCTGCGCCGCGGCGATACCCTGAAAGTCTGGAGCCTCGGAGATCTCGACGCCGACGAGCGCGAGCTCGTCACGCGTTTCTTTGAGGGCGTTGATCGCTACACGCCGACGCTCGTTTCCTGGAATGGAGGCGGCTTCGATCTGCCGGTGTTGCATTATCGAGCGCTCAAGCATCGCGTCGTGGCCCAGCGTTACTGGGAGAACGGCGGCGAGGATCAAAGTTTTCGTTTCAACAATTACCTCAGTCGCTATCACGAGCGACACACTGACCTGATGGATGTGTTGTCGAGCTATCAGCCGCGAGCTAAGGCGAGTCTTTCTGACATGGCGTATCTCTTGGGGCTACCGGGCAAGCTCGGCTTCTCGGGTGACAAGGTGTGGGATGCCTATGCAGCGGGCAATCTCGATGGCATTCGACGGTACTGCGAAACCGACGTCCTTAATACTTGGCTCGTCTATCTGCGCTATCAATTAATGCGCGGCCACATCGATGCGACCGAGCTTGCCGCGGAGGAGTCGAAGGTGCGGGAGTTGCTCGCCGCATCGAGCGAGCCGCACTTCAAAGAGTTTCTCGCGGCCTGGCCGCAGCCTCTCACGTGAGTCGCGGCGCGAAGCCGCCGGGCCCGCCTGAAGAAGGCTGTGTTGCGGCGCTCAACCATGATGGCGAAGGTGTATTGCGCGGGACGAAGACCGCGTTCGTTCCGGGTGCGTTACCGGGCGAACGGATCAGGTTCCAGCGGATGCGCCGACATCGTCAGCATGACGAAGGGGTGCTCCTCGAAGTCCTTGAGCGGTCGCCTACGCGAGTAGAACCTCGATGCGCCCACTTCGGGATTTGTGGAGGCTGCGCCATGCAGCACCTCGATCCCGCTGCGCAGCTTGCCGCCAAACAGTCGGAACTCGCCGAGTCGTTGTCGCGGATCGGCCGCGTGGAGCCCGAGCGCTGGCTCGAGCCGCTCGCCGGGCCGGTCTGGAACTACCGTCGTCGCGCGCGTCTCGGCGCCAAGTGGGTACCGAAACGTGAGCGGGTGCTCGTCGGTTTTCGCGAGCGTCAAAAACCCTATATTGCTGCGCTCGAGCGCTGCGAGGTGTTGGCGGCACCGCTCGATGGTTTGATTACTCCGCTGTCGCAACTCCTGACGACCCTCGACGCGCGTACGTCGATCCCGCAAATCGAAGCGGCGGTGGGTGATGACGGCGTGCTCTTGGTATTTCGTCACTTGGCCGAGCTCAGCGAGGCGGATCGCGCGGGGCTCCTCGAGTTTGGTCGAGTGCACAGCGTGCGAATTTGTCTGCAGCCCGGCGGTCTCGACAGCGTGATCTCGCTCGACGGCTCCTCGACCACGCTCGAATATCGCTTGGCCGATGAGGATCTTCGCTTTGAGTTCAGGCCGACGGATTTCGTTCAAGTGAACGGCGCGATGAACCGGGCGCTGGTGCGCCGTGCCCTCGAGCTGCTCGAGCTCGACTCCTCCCATCGGGTGCTCGATCTTTTTTGTGGACTCGGCAACTTCACGCTGCCCATCGCGCGCCGTGTTCGAGAAGTCGTGGGTATCGAGGGAGAGGCGGGCCTCGTCGCGCGTGCGCGTCGCAATGCCGAACTCAACCAATTGACCAACGCGAGTTTCCACGTCGCGAATTTGGCGGAACCCGATGGGGGCTCCTCGGCACTCGTCGGTCAGTTCGATCGTATCTTGCTCGATCCGCCGCGCGCCGGTGCCATCGAGGTCTTGCCGCGGCTCGTTCGGCTCGGCGCCGCGCGGATGGTCTACGTGTCCTGTCATCCGGGCACGCTGGCGCGCGATGTGGGCGTGCTGTGTGCCGAGCATGGTTACACGCTCGCTGCGGCTGGCGTCGTGGACATGTTTCCGCATACTACGCATGTCGAGTCGATAGCCGTTCTGGAGGTGGACCGATGACGCTCGGACCTTTGATGATCGATCTAGAGGGCACGGTTCTGCAGCCCATCGAGCGCGAACTGCTGCAGCATCCTCTCGTCGGCAGCGTCATTCTTTTCGCGCGCAACTATGCCGATCCCGAGCAGTTGCAACAGCTCGTTGCGGATATCCATGCCGTGCGTTCGCCTGCGCTCATCGTTGGGGTCGATCACGAAGGCGGGCGCGTACAGCGTTTCCGCGAGGGCTTTTCACGCCTGCCGCCGGCGCGGCGGATCGGACACGAGTACGACGCTTCGCCGAGAAGCGGTCTTGCGCTCGCGCGCGAACTCGGTTGGTTGATGGCAGCGGAGCTGCGTGAAGCGGGCGTCGATTTGTCTTTTGCGCCGTGTGTCGATCTCGACTACGGCGTGAGTGAGGTGATCGGTGATCGCGCCTTCCACGCCGATGCAGCCGTGGTTGGCGAACTTGCGGTGGCCTATATGCACGGTATGCGCGCCGCAGGCATGGTCGCAACCGCAAAACATTTTCCGGGACATGGTGCGGTAGTGGCTGACTCGCACCACGCCTTACCCATCGATCGGCGCAGTTTGGTCGATCTCGAGCCCGATGTTCGTCCGTATCGTCTGCTGATCGACAACGGCCTGGCGGGCGTGATGGTCGCCCATGTGCTGTATCCGCAAATCGACGAAGTGCCGGCGAGCGCCTCACGCCGCTGGATCCGCGGCTACCTGCGCAACGAGCTGCGTTTTCAGGGCGTCGTCTTTGCCGACGATTTGTCGATGGCCGGTGCGGCTGCGGTGGGCGGCATCATCGAGCGGGCCGAGCGTGCGCTCGAAGCCGGGTGCGACGTGTTGCCGGTCTGCAATCATCGCGACAGCGTCATCGCCCTCCTCGAGGGCTGGAAGCCGGCGGACGATGCGGCTGCCGCGCTACGACGCGTGAGACTGCGTGGGAAGGGGGCGGTATCGAGCGGGAAGCTGCGCGAATCGCCCGAGTGGAACGCCGCGCAACGGGCGCTCGAGCGCTGCGCGGCGCCGCCCGACCTCAAGCTCGCTTGAGCGTTATCGCCCGCCGGGCGTGACGACGGCGATCACGCCGAGGCCCGGGTGATCGTAATAATTCTTTTCATTGAAGCGAATGCGTCGGAGCTCGTTCATTTGCTGCGCGGCACCGCCCTCGGGCGCGTAACGCAGGTTCATGCCGAAGTGCAGCAGCGATCCTCGCTCGAGCAAAAAATTGCCGGAGAGCCCGGGGACCTGTAACCCACGCTGTTCGCCGGATAATCCACCCCGTGAACCCCAAGTGCTCGCGGTCTGCGTCCAGCCCGTGTGGGCGAGCACGCGGTAGCCTGAGGCGGCGAGTTTTTGACGCGCGCCGGTCAACTGCAATTTGGCGGCAGGCAGCGGGCCGAGATAGCGCGCCATTTGCGTGGCGCCCGTTGCCGCATCGCCTGATGCGGAGCGCGCGGGTGCCGCACCGGGTTCGCCTTCGCGGGCGCCGGCGTTTCGAAAGACGATGACCTCCACGTGATACGTGGCCGCGCCCACGCCTTGGGCGAGCGCAGTCGGCCCCCCGATAAGGGCGATCAGGAACAGGCAGGGGATCAAAAAGATTCGGTGCATGGGCCTATGTTAGCGGAGCTTGTCGAGTAACTGCGCGACGAACTCGTATCGCTCGGCTTCATCGTCAAGATCGCGCGATACGCGAAGCTTGAGCGTGCCCTCGAGGCGGTATTCGCGCGAGCGATCTTGGATGAGGCGGATGACGGCCTTCGGGTCGATCTGGTTTTCCGCCTCGAACAGCACATGGCCACCATGGGCGCCGAAATCGAGGCGGCGAATGCCGAGACGACGTGCAATGAGTCGTAAGCGGGCGTTGCGCAGCAAATTTTGCGTCTGAGGAGGTAGCTCGCCGAAGCGGTCGACGAGCTCCGCGGTGAGCTCTTCGAGCGCCGCATCGTCAGCCGCCGCAGCGATGCGTTTGTAGAGAGCGAGCCGCACATGAACGTCGCCGACGTAATCTTCGGGGAGCAAGGCCGGCACGCGTATCTCGATTTCCGATTGCGACGCCAGAGGCGCGTTGAGATCGAGATGCTTGCCTTCCTTCATGGCTTTGACGGCCCGATCGAGCATGTCGAGATACAGTGTGAGGCCCACTTCGGTCATCTCGCCGCTCTGCTCCTCGCCGAGCAACTCACCGGCGCCACGGATTTCGAGGTCATGCGTCGCCAGCACGAATCCGGCGCCGAGATCTTCGAGTGACTCGAGCGCCTCGAGTCGCTTGAGTGCATCTCCGGCCAGTGCCTTGCGCGAAGGAATCATGAGGTAGGCGTAGGCTTGATGGTGCGATCGTCCCACGCGACCGCGTATCTGGTGCAGCTGAGCGAGGCCAAAGCGGTCGGCCCGGTCGATAAGAATAGTGTTCGCGCTCGGTACGTCGATACCGCTTTCGATGATGGTGGTGCACACCAGAATGTCGAAGCGCCGATGATAGAAGTCGACCATGAGCTGTTCGAGTTCGCGCTCGCGCATCTGTCCGTGACCGACGCGGATGCTGGCCTCCGGCACGAGCGTCGCAAGCTTGTCGGCCACCTTGCCGATGTCTTTGACTTCGTTATGCACGAAGTACACCTGACCGCCACGACGGAGTTCACGCAGGATCGCCTCGCGCACGGTCGCATCGCTCCATTCGCTCACGAAGGTCTTGATCGCAAGGCGTTCGGCAGGCGGGGTGGCGATCAGAGAGAGTTCGCGCAGACCACCGAGCGCCATGTTGAGCGTCCGCGGAATGGGTGTCGCCGTGAGCGTGAGCACATGCACTTCGGCGCGCAGTGCCTTGAGGCGTTCTTTGTCGCGGACGCCGAAGCGATGTTCTTCATCGACGATGATGAGTCCAAGATCTTTGAAGCGCGCATCCGCATGCAGCAGTCGATGCGTCGCGATGACGATGTCGACAGAGCCTTTATCGATGCCTTCGAGCACCGCCGAAGACTCCCGCGTCGAGCGAAAGCGAGACAACGACTCGATGCGTACCGGCCAGTCGGCGAAGCGATCGGCGAAGTTCGCGGCGTGCTGCTGGGCCAATAGCGTGGTCGGCACGAGGACGGCCACCTGCTTGCCGGCTTGCACGGTGACGAAGGCCGCACGCATGGCGACCTCGGTTTTGCCGAAACCCACGTCGCCACAGACGATGCGATCCATCGGTTGTTCAGAGGCGAGGTCCTTGATGACTTTGTCGATGGCCTCGGCCTGATCTGCGGTTTCCTCGAACGGAAAGGTATTGGCAAAACTTTGATACTCGAGCTCGCGCGAGGGCAGAGGGCTGGCCCGACGCGCCTTGCGCCGCGCGTAAAGATCGAGCAACTCCGCGGCAACGTCACGTACTTTTTCGGCGGCACGTTTGCGCGCTCGCGACCATTGATCGGTGCCGAGCTTGTGCAAGGGTGCCGACTCGGGCGCCGCACCCGAATAGCGGCTGACGAAGTGCAAAGAATGCACGGGCACGTAGAGCCGATCGCCGTCGCGGTATTCGAGCACGAGGAACTCGCCGCTCTGACCACCGACCTCCATGCTCTGTAGTCCCACGTATCGACCGACGCCGTACTCCTCGTGGACCACGGGTGCGCCGGCTGTGAGGGTTTGCAAGTCACGCAGGATCGCGTTCGGATCGGCGGTGATTTTTCGCCGCCGTCGCTCCTGACGCGCGCGGGTTCCGAAGAGCTGCGATTCAGGCAGCACAGTGAGGGCCGGGTCGGCGAGCATGAGGCCCGCGAGCTCCGGTGCGACAGTCAGGGCGAGACGAGTATCGCTCGCCACGAAGGCTTGCCAGCCCTCGCAAGCCGTCGCCTTGAGTCCGGCACCGCGCAGCAGTTCGTTGAGCACTTCACGACGACCGGGAGAGTCTGCAGCGAGCAGTACGCGTCCTTCGTGGTGAGCCAGAAAGCTCTGCAGCGGCGCCAGCGGTTTTTCGGCACGCGGGTCGAGTCGAAGTTCGGGCGGTAACTTGACGCCGAAATCGTGGCGAGCCGGCGAGGACTCTTCGCTGCGGAAAGTGTCGAGCACAACTTGCGGGTGCCGCGCGAGGCTGCCACGGACCTGTTCGAGATCAATGAAAAGTTCGGCGGGACGCAGCAGCGGTCGTTCGATGTCGCCGCAGCGATCGTCGTGGCGCTGCTGCAGCGATTGCCAGGCCCGCTCGATCGCGCCGTCCAAACTGCCCGTAAGATCCGCGATCCGCGTGCGTGTCGGCAGATAATCGAAGAGCGTATCGGTCGAGTCAAAGAATAGCGGCAGGTAGAACTCGATACCGGCGGGAGCGATGCCATCGCTCACCCCGCGATAGATGGCACTGCGGGTGGGGTCGCCCTCGAAGCGGGTGCGATAGCGGCGACGGAAGGCCCGTACCGCGTCGGCATCGAGCGGCATCTCGCGTGCCGGCAGCAGTCGGACGGCTGGGATCGACTCGCGCGAGCGCTGCGTCTCGGGATCGAAGCGACGTATGGCTTCGATCTCATCATCAAATAAATCGATGCGTAACGGGCCGTCGGCCCCCATCGGAAACACATCGAGCAGCGAGCCGCGCAGCGCATATTCGCCTGGTCCGGCGACCTGACTGACCGACGAATAGCCCGCCTCGGTCAGGCGCAGCCGAAAGGCTTCGAGCGCGAGGCGCTCGCCCACCGCCAGCGAGAAACTGCGGCTCGAGACGTATTGGCGCGGTGCGAGCCGCTGGAGCAGGGTGTTGACCGTGACGAGGACCAGGCCGCGAGTCAGCGTGGGCAGCTCGGCGAGCGCAAGCAGGCGATCGCTCGTGATGTCCGGATGCGGCGAAAACACGTCGTAGGGGAGCACTTCCCAGTCGGGCAGCGTCAGCAGTCGCAGGCCCGGTGGGGCGAAAAACTGCAACTCGGCGCGACGGCGCTCGAGGCTGCGATTGTCGGGCTCGATGACGAGCCAGGGCTTATCGTCGCTCGCCGCCGCCTCGGCCAGGGCGAGCGCGGTGGCGCTGCCATGCAGCCCGCTCCAGTGCACCTGCGGGCGCCCGGAATCGGGGATGGGGGGCCGAAGGAGCCGAGACATGGGCGCGCAAGCTTACAGAGGCGCGACGGGGAGGCAAGCCCCGGGATGCGCGGGTCTCGATATGGTTAAATCAGGCCCGAATGTTCCAGCCCGTGTCCCTGTTCGTCGGTCTGCGCTACGTGCGCTCGCGAACGCGGAAATTCTTCGTCTCGTTCATCACCTGGGTCTCGCTGGCCGGGGTCGCAGTGGGCGTCGCTGCGCTCATCGTGGTGCTGTCGGTCATGAACGGCTTCGAGGGCGAGCTGCGCGACCGCTTGCTGGCGCTTTCGAGTCATGCGCGGGTCATCGTTGCCGGCGAGGCGGACGGGAGGTCCCAGCAGCCGACCCGGGCGGGCGATTACGACTGGCAGGGGGCGCTTGCGGTCTTGCGCACCGACCCTCGCGTGCGCGGTGTCGCGCCGTACGCCGAAATTCAGGCGCTCGCGCTGCGCTCTCCCGAGATGCTGCCTGTGCAACTGCGCGGTATCGACCCTGAACTCGAACCTGGGGTCTCGGCTGCCGCCGCGGCCATGGTCGAGGGCAAGCTCGACGATCTCGTCGCCGGATCAGATCGACTCGTACTCGGCAGTGTGGTCGCACGCCTGCTCGGTGTGGCGGTGGGCGATCGGGTCACGCTGCTCGTCCCGGGCGTGGCCGAGGGTGGGGCGCCTGCGCCGCGCTTGCGAGAGTTCGAGGTGAGCGGAATTTTCGAGATCGGCCTGCACGATCATGACGGTACGCTGGCATTGGCGAATCTCGATGATGTCCGCGCGCTCACGGCCGATGATGCGCGCGCCTTCGGTCTGCACGTGAAGCTCGACGATCCGATGTCGGCCCCGGGGCTCAATGAGCAATTCGGCGATCGTCTGGGCGCCGGACTCACGCTACGCGATTGGACGCAGGATCACTCCAACTACTTTCGCGCGATCCGAATCGAGAAGCGGATGATGTCCATCATCTTGTTGCTGATCGTGGGAGTCGCCGCGTTCAACATCGTGGCGATGCTCGTCATGGTCGTCACGGACAAGCGCACCGACATCGCCATTTTGCGTACGCTCGGCGCCTCGCCACGCAGTGTGCTCGGCATATTTCTCACGCAAGGGCTCGTCATCGGTTGGGCGGGTGTGGCACTCGGTGTCGCACTCGGTGTCGTGCTCTCGATGAATGTGGCCGATATCGTGCCGGTGATGGAGTCCACCTTTGGTTTTCAGGTCATGGATCCGAGCGTGTACTACGTCACGCGTATCCCCGCCGAATTGCGCACTGAAAACGTCATCACGATCGGACTCATCGCGCTGCTCGTCACGGCCGCCGCCACCGTCTACCCCGCGCTTCGGGCCTCGCGCGTCGCGCCGGCTGAAGCCTTGAGGTACGAGTGATGTCGGGCAATGCCTGGAGTTGGATGGTCGGTACGCGTTACCTGCGCTCGACGCATCATCGAGGTTTCGTGTCGTTCGTGGCCTTCATGTCGATGGCAGGCCTCATGCTCGGTGTTGCCGTGCTGGTCGTCGTGCTGTCGGTGATGAACGGTTTCGAGCGCGAATTGCGTTCGCGCATTTTGTCGGTGACCTCTCACGCCACCCTGATGGGACTCGAGGGGTCGCTGCCCGATTGGCAGGGCGTGCGTCGTCTGGCACTCCAGGCGCCTGGCGTTCGGCAGGCCGTGCCGTACGTCGAAGCCCAGGCCATGATCGCCCACGGATCGCGCGTCCTCGGTAGTGCGATACGCGGCATCGATCCGGCACTCGAGCGTGAAGCGACCGGTCTCGCCCATCAGGTGCGCGATGCGCGCATCGAGGATCTGACCCCGGGCTCTTGGAAAATCATTCTCGGTACGACGCTCGCGCGCGAGCTGGGTGTGGCGCGGGGCGACGCGATTGTCGTTATCGTCCCGGAGGGCAGTGCCACACCTGAAGGGGTGGTGCCACGCATGCGTCGAGTCGAGGTCATCGGCACCTTCGAGTCGGGAATGTACGAGTTCGATCGCGGTCTTGCCCTCATGAACCTCAACGACGCGGCACGACTTTACCGGCTCGGTAGCGAGGTCACGGGCGTGCGCCTTGCGCTCGAAGATCCTGTGCGTGCTCCCGAGGTGGTTCGCGATCTTGCCCTCACGCTCGGCGGCGGCTATTACGTGAGCGACTGGACACGCAACCACGCCAACTTTTTCCAATCGATCGAGCTCACCAAAGGCATGATGTTCGTCATCCTGCTCATCATCGTGGGCGTTGCCGCCTTCAACATCGTCTCGACACTCGTCATGATCGTCAAAGAAAAACAAGGTGACATCGCCTTGCTGCGTACGCTCGGCGCCACGCCGGCGGACATCCTGCAGAGCTTCGCGGTGCAGGGTGTGCTGATCGGTCTGGTGGGTACGCTCGCGGGCGCGGCCCTCGGCATCGTGCTCGCCGATAATATCGAGGCCATCGTGCGCGGCATCGAGCACGTGTTCGGCGTACAGTTCATGGATGCGAAGGTGTATTTCATGACCGATTTACCTGCCTACGTGGAATGGACGGACGTCGCCCGAGTCTGTGGCGTGGCCTTCGCGCTCTGTGCGCTCGCGACGCTTTATCCGGCCTGGCGGGCGTCGCGAACCCAACCCGCAGAGGCGTTGCGTCATGAGTGAGGTGGTGCTCGAGGCAGAAGGGGTCGTACGCGAGTTTCGCGAAGGGACGTCGACCCTGCGCGTACTCGATGGGCTCGAGCTGCGCTTGCGGCGCGGCGAGTGTGTCGCAATCGTCGGCGCTTCGGGTTCGGGTAAAACCACACTGCTGCAAATTCTCGGCGGGCTCGACCGACCGACGCTCGGCAGTGTGCGTATCGAGGGTCGCGATCTTCATGCCCTCAATGAAGTCGAGCGCAGCGCGCTACGGAATCGCACCATCGGCTTCGTTTATCAGTTCCATCATTTGCTGGCGGAGTTCAGCGCACTCGAGAACGTGGCGATGCCGCTGCTCGTACGTCGGATGCCGACCCTCGAAGCGAAATCTCGGGCGAGCGCAATCCTCGAAGAGGTGGGGCTCGGCGGGCGACTCACCCATCGCCCTCATCAACTCTCGGGCGGCGAGCGTCGGCGTGCGGCGGTCGCTCGTGCGCTCGTCACCGAACCCGCGCTCGTCTTGGCTGACGAACCCACCGGCAACCTCGATGGGCGCAACGCCGAGCAGGTGTTCGAGTTGATGCTTCGGCTCAATCGTGATCGACGCACGACGCTCGTGATTGTCACGCACGATGCGCGGCTTGCTGCGCGCATGGATCGCGTGCTCACCCTGACCGAAGGTCGGCTCGTCGAGTAGCGTGTCGCCCGAATCCGGGCGAACCCATCAGTTCAGGCGTTTGAGCGATGACGCCGCTCGCGGTACTTCTTGAGTACGCGCGAGCGCCAGATCCGGTCCAGCAAAAACCATCCTGCCAGACCGAACACCACACTACAGATCAGGCACCCGAGCAGAAACGGTTTCCAGACCGGTCCGAGCCCGTTCTGCAGCCAGTCCCAGCTGAGTTCGAATCTGAATTTTCCCGGCGCCTGTCCAAGCGCCATTCTGCCGGTGACATAGGCGAGGTAATAGATCGGCACGACCGTGATCGGATTCACGATGAACACCGTCCCGATCAACGTCGGCACGTTAAGCCGCAGGAGCATCGCCAGCATGAAAGCGACCGGAATATGCACCGGCAGCGGAATGAAGCAAATGGCGAGCCCAATGCCAAACGCCGCCGTGATGCTGCGGCGCTGCATCGACCATAACCGCGGGTCGATGAAGACATGCGCAAAAGGCCGCGCGAACCAACTGTCGCGCAGCGTTTGGGCCTGTCGTCCGAGTTGACGAATGGTGTTGCGAAGCATGGCGGGGCGCCACTGTAGCAGCACTGTTGCGGGTCTTGCGACGTTACTCGGTGTGATGGCGGTCCTCTTCGGTCCGCTGCGACCTCATGTGCCGATCTTCATCGCCACACTGCTGCTGTCGATAGCGGCTTTCGGCGTATCGCGGGTCACGCGCCTTCGCGTTCCGTTCGTCGCGCTCGCGATCGCGTCGTTCGCCGCTTTCGTCACCTTGGTTCTTGCGCTCGATCAGCTTGCGCAGCGTTGGTCGCCGGCCGACGAGGGTCAGCGGGTCATCGCCGAGGTGCAGATCGACTCGCTCGTGCGTCGCACGAGCGCCGGAGCCGAGTTCGATGCATTGCTGTACATCGAATCGCCGTCGCGTCTGCAGCGAACGCTGCGTGCACGAGTGAGTTGGCGCGATCCTTCAAAAGTGCCGCGTGCAGCCGAGCGATGGCGGGTGTTGTTGCAGTTGAGCTCGCCACGCGCCAATACCAATCCCGGTGGTTTCGACGAGCAGCGAGAATTTTTTCGCGATCGTGTCCATGCGCGAGCGGTCGTTTTGCCGTTCGCAGGCAATCGACGGGTAGCGGCGCAGTCGGGCGGTCTGCTCGCCGTTCGTGAGCGCACGGTGCGCCGAATACGCGAGGCGGTCGTCGATCGTGATGCGTCGGCGTTGTTTGCGGGTCTTTCGGTAGGTGCGACGGGAGAGGTGACGCGAGAGCAGTGGCAGGTGTTCAGCGACACCGGCACGACGCATCTCGTCGCGATTTCAGGGATGCATGTCACGCTCTTCTGTTGGGTCGTCGCTGCATTGGCGCGGCGTCTATGGGCGAGACTGCAGTGGTTGGTCAGACGGCTCGATCGCGAGACCTTCGTCGCGACGCTCGGCGTGCCGGCTGCTGCACTGTATGCCGCGATTGCGGGATTCGGCATCCCCGCGCAGCGCACCGTGGTGATGCTCGCCGTGTGGTGGATGTTCAGGCTCACTGGTCGCGTGCATTCAGGTTTCGACATACTTGGCCTCGCCATCATCGCCGTGCTCATCGTCGATCCTTTCGCGCCGTTATCGTCGGGGTTTTGGCTGTCCTTTGTGGCGATGGCCACGCTCATTGCGACCGAGGCCGCACAGGGCTCGGGGCTGCGCGCCTGGTTCATGGAAACACTGCGTACGCAGTGGCGGGTGAGTCTCGCACTGTTGCCCATCACCCTGGTGTGGTTCTCGAGTTTTTCGCTCGCGGGGCTGATCGTCAACTTTGCGGCGATCCCCGTGTTTTCTTTGGTGCTGGTCCCCGTTGCGTTACTCGGCAGTTTGCTTGGCGCATTCGCGCGACCCTTGGCCGCGCCGTTATGGTGGGTCGGTGAGCGCGTCCACGAATGGCTCTGGCCTCTGCTCGTGGTCGTGGCGGCGCACCCTTATGCCGCTATTCAGCTGAGTCCCGCAGCTTTCTTGCCGATGTCAGGCCTCGAGCGGCCGGGTGAGGGCGAAGTGATGATCACGCTGCTCGATGCGGGCGAAGGGACGTCGCTGATCGTGCGAACGCGTCATCACGCGCTCGTCTACGACACCGGAGAACATTACGAAAGCGAGGGACGATCGGCCTAGCGACTCGTTGCGCCGGCGCTCCGGGCGCTCGGCGTCTCAAAAGTTGATCGTCTCGTGCTGAGTGGTTCGCATGCACAGCGTGCGGCAGGTGCGGCCCGATTGCTGGCCGCCGTGCCGGTTCATTCGATCATCGGCGGTGGCGCGTGGCCGGGGGCCCATCGGCCCGTGGAGGACTGCGCGCGAGGCGCTCGATGGCAGTGGGAGGGTGTCGAGTTCGAGACCTTCGGCTTACCGGGAGGTTCATGCGCGCTGCGCATCGATTTTGGCGGGGATCCCTCCTTCCTGATCGCCGATCGACTCGATGCCGATGAATTTTCCGCATTCGCGACCCAGGCGTTGGCCGGACAGAGGCCGCTACGCTCGACCGTTGTCGTGACGCCCCGTCGCGGAGCGGTGGCCGCCGCGACACCTCAATTCGTCGAGGCGGTCGATGCGCAGTGGATCATGATCCCCGGTGGCAAAGCGGCGCCGGACCGCCTCGCTCGTGTGGCCCTGCATTGGCGCGTCGATCCGACAAGAGTGGTCGCGACGGCGGCCGAGGGCGCCGTGACGCTGCGTCTGCGCAAGGGTTTGCCGCTGCGGTGGCGGCCGCAGGTCCTCCTGCAGGGGAACCCCCTATGGCGGTATCATTCCCGCCCAGTTACGTCGGCCATTGCCGACGCCATGCAGGACACGCCCAGCCCTTGAGCCAACGGCCGGTCGAAATCGCCGACGCCTCCAAGGTATACCGCAGGTTGCTGGGGTACGCCCGTCCCCATATCGGCATGTTCCTGATCGGCGTGATCGGGATGGCGCTCTTTGCCGCCACCGACGCTGCGCTCGCCTATCTCGTGCAGCGCTTCTTGGGCGGTGCATTCGTCAAGCCTGACCCGCGCATCCTTTGGGCCATCCCGCTCGGTGCCGTGGTGCTCTTCATTGCACGCGGACTCGGCGACTACGTCTCCAATTATTTTCCGGGTTGGGTGGGACGACAGATCATCAAGGCGCTTCGTGCCGAACTCTTCGCGCACTACCTGCGATTGCCCACGCGTCATTTCGAGGCGGCCACTTCCGGTGGTTTGCTGTCGACCCTCACGTACAACATCGAGCTCGTCGCCGAAGCAACGACGAACGCGGTGACGGTGCTGATTCGTGACACGCTCACGATTATTGGTCTCGTCGGAATGCTGCTTTGGTACAACTGGCAGCTCGCGGCGCTTGTACTCATTCTCGCGCCGCCGATTTCATTTTTGATCCAGCACATCAACCGATCGTTCCGGCGCTACAGCGCGCGCATTCAGGCGTCGATGGGTGATGTCACGCGTGTCGCCAAAGAAGCGCTCGATGGGCAAAAGGTCATCAAGAGCTTCAACGCGGAGCAATACGAAGAAGCGATCTTCGCCGATGCGAACGAGCGCAATCGTCACAGCAACATGCGCCTGATCGGAGCGCGGGCACTCGCCAACCCGGTGGTGCAGATCATTGCTTCGCTAGGCCTGGCCGGCGTGCTGTTCGTGTCGATCCGCCAAGTGTTCAGTGCCGAAATGAGGGTCGATGAGTTCATGGCGTTTCTGACGGCGCTATTGCTGTTGACCGCGCCCCTGCGTCGACTCGTGCAGGTGTTCGGGCCGTTGCAGCAGGGTATTGCGGCCGGCGCCAGCGTATTCGAAGTGCTCGACACGCCCGTCGAGGATGCCGGCGGAACCCGCGCGCTCGAACGCGCGCGTGGCGAAATCGAGTTTCGTGATGTGGGTTTCAGTTACTCGAGCGCTCAGGGCGAAGTGCTTTCCAATGTGACCTTCAAAGTTCAGCCCGGCCAGACCGTGGCGATCGTCGGCAAGTCGGGCAGCGGCAAAAGCACGCTCGCCAATCTTTTACCGCGGTTCATCGATCCGGATACCGGTGGAGTATTCCTCGATGGTGTCGATTTGCGCGAATACCCACGTGCCGATGTGCGCAGGCAAGTGAGTCTCGTCAGTCAGGAGATCGTGCTGTTCGACGACAGCATCCGTCGCAATATCGCTTTCAATATCGCCGAGGCGACATCGCCTGCAGTCGAAGACGCGGCCACCGCCGCCTATGTCATGGACTTTGCCGCCGAGTTGCCTCAAGGGCTCGATACGCCCGTGGGTGAGCGCGGATCGCAGCTCTCGGGCGGACAACGACAGCGCGTCTCCATCGCGCGAGCGCTGCTCAAGAATGCGCCAGTGCTCGTGCTTGATGAGGCGACGAGCGCGCTCGATAACGAATCCGAACGTCGTATTCAGGCGGCACTCGCAACGCTGCGACGCGGACGGACGACGCTCGTTATCGCTCATCGACTCTCCACCATCGAGCAAGCCGATCTCATCGTGGTGATGCACGAGGGGCGGGTGGTCGAGATGGGTACGCATGCCGAGTTGATGGCCCGCAACGGCACCTACGCACAACTCCACCGGTTGCAGTTCGCGGTCTGATGTCGAGTACCACTGCGCGATGGCTGGAGGGTGTGTGGTACGAAGGTCGTACGGGCGCTCTGTTGCTCGCACCGCTCTCCGGATTATTCGCGCTCGGCGCAGCCGCTCGCCGATTTTTGTTTCGCAGCGGATGGCGGCGTGCTTATCGCGCTCGGGTGCCGGTCGTGGTCATCGGCAATTTGTCGGTGGGCGGTACCGGCAAGAGTCCGCTCGTCGCCGCGCTGGCGACACTCCTGCGCAGTCGTGGGATCAAGCTCGGCATCCTGACGCGCGGTTATGGCTCTGCCGTTCGCTCGCCCACGCGCGTCATGCGCGACGCCCAAGCGGCCGAAGTCGGCGATGAACCTCTCATGCTCGCGACCTCGCCGGCGGTTGAGGTGATGGTCGCGGCGGATCGTGCGGCGGGCGCTCGAGCGCTCGAGGCGCTCGGTGTAGAGGTCATCCTTTGTGACGATGGACTTCAGCACTACGCACTCGCCCGCGATCTCGAAGTGGTGGTCATCGACGCTCGGCGCGGATTCGGCAACGGGCGTCTTCTGCCTGCCGGTCCCTTGCGCGAGTCTGCTCAAAGATTGGAGTCCGTCGACTGGGTGGTGATCAACGGCGACGAGGCGGGCGGCAAGACGCCTTGGCAAGGGCGCGCCGGTACGGTCGTGATGCAACTCGTTCCTGAGGCGGCTCGAGGGGTAGCCGATCCGCTCGCTTGGCAGAGTCTCGAGCGCTGGCGCGGCGAGACGGTTCATGCCGTGGCGGGAATCGGTCATCCGGCCAGATTCTTTGACTTGCTGCGCGCCGCAGGTGTCGAGCCCATCGAACATGCGTTCGACGATCACCATGCCTACACGGCAGCCGATCTTGCCTTTGGGGACGACCGGCCAGTGCTGATGACCGCGAAAGATGCCGTAAAATGCCGGGGCTTCGCCGATGCGCGCTGCTGGGAGATTCCGGTGGCGACGCGACTACTGCCCGACGGCGCGCGCAGCCTGGTCGAAGCCATCGAGACCTTGTGTCTCGCCTCAAAAAAATCGGAGCCTGCCTGACATGGAACATCGACTGCTCGACATTCTGGCCTGCCCACTCTGCAAAGGACCGCTCGTTCATCATCGCGAGCAGCAGGTGCTGGTGTGTCGTGCAGACCGACTCGCTTTCCCGATCAAGGACGGCATTCCGGTCATGCTCGAGGAGGAGGCCAAGTTGCTCGCGGCTGATGATCCGCTGCTCGAGCGCTGAGTCTCAAAGAATATATGTACCGTATCGTCATTCCGGCCCGCTACGCTTCGACTCGCTTGCCTGGCAAGCCGTTGCTCCCGATTGCGGGACGGCCGATGCTGGCATGGGTGCACGATCGCGCGCTCGCCTGCTCAGCCGACGAAGTGATCATCGCCACCGATGATGAGCGCATTCGCGTCGTGGCCGAGTCTTTCGGCGCGTCGGTCGAGATGACGGCCATCGAGCACGCGAGCGGTACCGATCGGATTGCCGAAGTGGCGGCCCGTCGCGGCTGGCTCGATCAGGACATCGTGGTCAACTTGCAGGGCGACGAGCCTTCGATGCCGGCTGAGCTCGTCGAGCAGGTGGCCCTGCTGCTCATCGATCATTCGGAAGCCGACATGGCGACACTCGCAACGCCTATCGAACATCGCGACGAATATTTTGACCAGAACGCCGTGAAGGTGGTGACCGATCTACAGGGTCGGGCGCTGTACTTCAGTCGTGCGCCGATCCCTTGGTTTCGCGATCAGATGGGGCCCGATGGTCTCGATCTACTGCCTACGGTGGCGAGACGTCATCTTGGCATCTATGCCTACCGAGTCGGTGCGCTGCGGCGGCTCGCAGCGGTTGCGCCTACGCCGCTCGAGCAAGTTGAAAAATTGGAGCAGCTGAGGGCGCTTGCCCACGGACTCTGCATCCAGGTGGGCGAGGCGACGTGTCGACCGGGACCGGACGTCAATACGGTCGAAGATCTCGCGCGCGCCGCTGCCGCCATCGAGCGGTCAGCGGGCATGCGCTGAGCGGCCTATCTTTCAGTAATCGTCGCGGCGGTTGGAGCTACCAAAACTCGAGTAGCGATCCGGCGGACTCGAGGACCACACGACCTTCTTCTCGCCTGATGCCGCCGACTCGTCGGCTGCCTTCGACGTTTCAGTCTGGGCAACCTCAGCGGGTGCGACTTCAGTAGGCGTCACGGCCACTGGCGCGACTTCTACGGGCGCCGCTTCCGCAGGCGCAGTGCTGAGCCCCGTCCAGCTGATACTGCCCGAGGTTTGCGGCAAGGGCGGCAGATCGATCGGTGCCGGCGCGTTAGTCGGCGCGGCGTCGGTCGATACGCCCTGAGGCGATGTCTCGGATGCGGTCGGGCTGTCGAACGATGGCGTCTCGCCCACGTCATCGCTGGCGTCAGAGAAATCCGTCACGGCCTGATCGGTGCTGCCCGGGGGCAGATCACGCATGCCGCCGCGTCGACCACGGCGACCACGGCGACGTCCACGACGTGCGCCGCCCTCGCGAGGGGGCTGCAGACCGTCCGCGCTCGGTGCACCTTCAGTCGTCGTCACCTGAGCGTGCTCACCGCCGCCCTGAGAGGCTGGTGCGAGAGGCGCAGCCGCAGCGTCCTGAGCGAGCGCCTGCGTAGGTACAGGCGTAGCCGCACGCTCCGCATCACGCGGGCCACGATCGTTGCGATCGCGACGTCGGCCGTCATCACGACGTGACTCCTCGCGGCGACCTTCGTCGCGTCTGCGACGTTGGCCGTCGTCCTGTCGCTCGTTCCGACGCTCGTTTTGCGCCGCCGGCTTCGTCTCTTGAGGCTTGCCTTGTTGATGTCCGCGGTCTCGATTTCGATCCCGGCCGCGATCCCCGCGATCACCGCCACGGGCTTCGCGTTCGTGGCGATCACGTCCGCGGCCGCCTCGATCTCGGTCGCGGTCACGGTCACGTCCGCGACCACGATCGTGACGTGATTCACGCATGGGTTCGACGGGCTTCGGTGCGCCGAAGAGCCAGCGCCACAGGCGAACGAAGATGCCCAGTTGCGGACCCGCTGCGGCGGCGGCTGTCGGGGCTGCAGCGACCGGAGCCGGTGCATGCACGACGATCGGTGCCGGGGTGGTCGGCAGGAAGGTCGGCACTGCGGCCGGTTCCTGCGACGCCTGCTTTTCGCGGGTGCTCGTCGCGTCCGGAACCTTCGCCGGCGTCGGCATCTGGTACGACAGACGCTTGAACTCGGTGGTCTCGGCTTCATCATCGCGCACGCGACGGATCGAATATTCCGGCGTGTCGATGTTGAGATTCGGGATGACGATCAGTTCGACATCGCTCTTGTCTTCGAGCGTGCGCAGCCACTCGCGCTTTTCATTGATGAGGTAGGTGGCCACTTCCACCGGAACTTCGACGATGACTTTGGAGGTGCGATCTTTGCGCGCTTCCTCGCCGACGAGTCGCAGAATGGCGAGCGCCATCGACTCGACGGTGCGGATGCTGCCGATTCCTTGGCAGCGCGGGCACACCTCGTGGCTCGAGTCGCTGAGCGACGGGCGCAGACGCTGACGCGACATCTCGAGCAGGCCAAAGCGCGACAAACGCCCGATCTGGATGCGCGCACGATCCATTTTCATGGCCTCGCGCAGGCGATCCTCGACGGCGCGCTGGTTGCGCGGTTCTTCCATGTCGATGAAGTCGATGACGATCAAGCCGCCGATATCGCGGATACGCAGCTGTCTGGCAATTTCGTCGGCGGCTTCGAGGTTGGTATTCGTCGCCGTGGTTTCGATATCGCCGCCGCGCGTGGCACGTGCAGAGTTGATGTCGATGGAGACGAGCGCTTCGGTGTAGTCGATGACGATCGAGCCACCCGAGGGTAGCTGCACCTTGTGGGCGTAAGCCGACTCGATCTGACTTTCGATTTGGTAGCGCGTGAAGAGGGGGATGTCATCCGAGTACATCTTCAAGCGACGGCCACCTTCGGCCGGCATGAAGCGCTGCATGTACTCCGAGGCGATCGCGTGAGCGTTCGGCTCGTCGACGAGCACTTCGCCGATGTCGTCCGAGAAATAATCGCGCAGGGAACGCGTGACCGGATCGCTTTCGCGATAGACGAGGAACGGGGCGGGGCGCTCGAGCACCGCCTTGACGATTTCATCCCACTGGATCTTTAAATTATCGAGATCCCATTGCAGTTCCTCGGTGGCGCGACCGACGCCGGCGGTGCGCACAATGGCGCCCATGCCAGCCGGGATGTTGAGGGCATCCATGATGCTCTTCATCTGGTCGCGGTCTTCGCCCTCGATACGGCGGCTGACGCCACCGGCACGGGGGTTGTTCGGCATCAAGACGAGGAAACGTCCTGCCAGCGAGATGTACGTCGTGAGGGCGGCACCCTTGTTGCCGCGTTCTTCCTTTTCGACCTGTACGACGATGTCCTGGCCTTCCTGCAGGACCTCACGCATGTTGATGCGCCCACCCGAGGGGTTCTTGAGGAAGTACTCCCGGGAGATTTCCTTGAGGGGCAGGAAGCCGTGGCGCTCAGCGCCGTAGTCGACGAAGCAGGCTTCGAGCGAGGGCTCTATTCGGGCGATACGCCCTTTGTAGACGTTTGCTTTTTTCTGTTCGCGGGACGGAAGCTCGATTGAGAGGTCGTAAAGCTTCTGACCGTCAACGAGGGCGACGCGCAGCTCTTCCTGCTGCGTCGCATTGACCAACATTCTTTTCATGGGACCCAATACTCCGGATTGGGGCCAACAGTCTTCCGGGGGTCGTCCAAGGGGACACCGTCACGCGACGGGCCAGGGGCCTCGAGCGTGCGGGCAGAACCAATGCACTGAATTGCGCGAGCAGCGTGACGAGAAATTGAAGCACGTTACAGCTGTCTTTTTGGTCTCTGGCAACCGAAGGCGCGTCGGGTGACGCAGCGACTGTCGGCCGGATTCGATGGCCTCGTCGCCGAGGACCAACTAACATGCGTCGCTCGCTTCCGGTCTGGCTGAGAGGCTGTTCCGGCGGGCGGGCGCCGCGCTAATGCCTGCGGAAGCGGGCCAAACATGGGCATACGCTCTCGCGACCCACGGATCCTATGACAAAGCCCATGGAAAAACAAGGTCTTACGAATAAGTCTGAACAAACCGCCGTTCGTCGGGTGACGATCGGCGAGGACGATGCTGGATGCCGGTTGGATCGGTTCCTGACCCGTCGCTACCCCGAGGTGGCGCGGAGTCGGCTGTTCCGCATCGTTCGCAAGGGCGAGGTCCGGGTCAATGGCAAGCGGGCGGAAATCGATACCCGCCTGGTCCTCGGGGACGAGGTTCGGCTACCCCCCGTCCGGCTCGAGCCCCAGGAGGCGAGCCCTGCGTTGGCGACGGGCTCTACTCCGGCGGCGCCTCGGCCCGCTGCCCGCTCCCGAGTCCCTGCATCGCTCCTCGCCACGGTGACCGGGGCCATTCTTCACGAGGACGAGCGACTGCTCGTGATCAACAAACCCGCTGGACTCGCCGTGCACGGAGGCAGCGGTCTCAGCTTCGGCGTCATCGAGGCGCTGCGCGCCGCACGACCCGACGAGAGCGACAAGCTCGAGCTCGTGCATCGCCTCGATCGCGATACGAGTGGCGTGTTGCTCGTAGCGCGCAAGCCCGCGGTGCTGCGCATGTTGCACGCCGGTCTGCGTGAGGGCGAGGGTTTCGAGAAGCGTTATCTCGCACTCGTCAAAGGCAGTTGGCAGCTCGGCAAGAAACGCATCGATGCGCCGCTGCGCACCGACTTGCGCGTCGGTGGTGAACGCACCGTGAAGGTCCAGGCCTCGGGCAAAAGCGCGACCAGCGACTTCCGTCCGGTACAAGGGTTCGGGCGTATCGCTTCATTGCTCGAGGTTTCGATTCTCACGGGACGTACGCACCAAATCCGCGTACACGCGGCGTACGCGGGTCATCCGGTCGCGGGCGACCCGAAGTACGGCGACGCCGAGTTCAACAAAGAAATGCGGGAATACGGCCTCGAACGCATGTTTTTGCATGCCTCGAGTCTGTCGTTCGTCTGGCCCGATCGGGGAACGGAATTCAGTGTGAATGCGCCGTTGCCGCCCGAGCTCGCGCAGGTGATCGATGCGCTCTCTAGCGGGTCGTCACGACGACGAAGGGACGCAAGGCCTTGGCGACGAAGATCATCGGCAGGCCGATGATCGCCGTCGGGTCTGAGCTTTCCATGCTCTCGAGCAAAGAAATCCCGAGTCCTTCGCTCTTGAATCCGCCGGCGCAGTCGGCCGCGGGTTCACGGCGGACGTAGTCGTCGATTTCGGATCGGGTGAGCGTGCGAAAGCGGCAGCGGGTGTCATCCCGATGTTGCTGCCAAACACCGGCCTCGAAACTGACTACGGCGACGGCCGTGTGGTACGTGACGGTTTGACCGGAGAGACGTTCGAGCATGGCCTTTTTGCCGTCGACGCTGCCGGGTTTGCCGAGGCAGTCCGGCCCCAAGGCGCAGACCTGGTCCGAACCGATCACTAGGGCCTCTGGATAGCGCTCGGCGATCACGCGAGCCTTGGCGAGTGCCAGGCGCTCGGCGAGGGCCACGGCCGTTTCGCCGACCTGGCGGCTCTCGTCGATTTCCGGGCTAGCCACCTCGAAGGGCAGCCCAAGGCGGGCGAGCAGGTCGCGGCGGTAACGGGAGCCTGAAGCCAGCAGGAGGGGTCGGCAGAGGGCGGTCTCTGGGGTTTCGGCCACGGAAAACAACGGCTTACCTCAGGATCGTTTTGACTCGAGGGGGAGTGGTCCCTATTATACGCGCCCCATGCCGGCCGACTGGTACCGACCTGTAGATGTCGAGCGTCCGGCTGACGTGGGCGAGTCGCGTGAATTCGATGTGCCGCTCGCCGAGATGCCAAGGCTCTTGCCCGCGCTCG
>JBJTUA010000053.1:0-97157 GCA_046080445.1 Gammaproteobacteria bacterium | reverse complement strand
GTTTGTCGGGCCGTCTCAACGGTGCCGAAATCGCTCGTACCGAGTGGTCGCGTGAAGGCCGCATTCCGCTGCACACGTTCCGCGCCGACATCGACTACGGCTTCGGCGAAGCCCGCACCACTTACGGCGTGATCGGCGTCAAAGTTTGGATCTTCAAGGGTGAAGTGTTCGACAAGGAAGATTTGTCGAAGACCGTTGAAGGTGACGCTGCGGCCAACCCTGCCACTGACGCTGCGCCGGCTGCGGCCGCGACGGCCTCGTGATCAGGACCTGAGGATTTGCACCCATGATGCAACCCAAGCGAACCAAGTACCGCAAGCAGTTCAAGGGCGACAACGCCGGACTCGCGCAGCGTGGCAACTCCGTGGCCTTCGGCGACTTCGGTCTCAAGGCCACCGAGCGTGCGCGCATGACGGCCCGCGAGATCGAAGCGGCGCGTCGTGCGATGGCTCGTCACGTGAAGCGTGGCGGTCAGATCTGGATCCGTGTTTTCCCGGACGTCCCCATCTCGAAGAAGCCGCTCGAAGTCCGCATGGGCGCGGGCAAGGGTAACGTTGAGTACTGGGTGGCCAAGGTGAAGCCCGGCAAGGTTCTCTTCGAAATGGAAGGGGTGGACGAGAAGACCGCTCGCGAGGCGTTCCGCTTGGCTGGTGCCAAGCTCTCGGTGACCACCTCGTTCGTGAAGCGACAGGTACGTTGACATGAACGCCAAAGAAATGCGCGGCAAGGCCGCCAAAGATCTCAACGAAGAACTTCTCAAGCTGCGGCGTGAGCAGTTCTCGCTGCGCATGCAGCGCGCCACGGGTCAGACGGTCAAGCCGAATGACTTTGGTCGCGTTCGCAAGGACATCGCGCGCCTCAAGACCGTGCTCGCCGAACAGGCGGCTGCGGCGAAGGCGACGGGGAAGTAATCCATGACTACCGCAACTGCCACCGAAACCAAGAGCCTGCGCACCCTCACCGGGCGCGTGGTCAGCAACAAGATGAATAAGACCATCGCCGTCGAAGTCGAGCGTCTGGTCAAGCATCCGCGTTACGGCAAGTACATCCGCCGTACCACGAAGCTGCTTGCTCACGACGAGACGAACGAGTCGCGCGAGGGTGACACCGTGACGATCGCGGAGTGCCGTCCGCTGTCGCGTAGCAAGTCCTGGCGGTTGGTTGCCGTCGTGGAGCGTGCATCGTGATCCAGCTGCAATCCATCCTCAACGCGGCCGATAACAGCGGCGCGAAGACGCTCATGTGCATCAAGGTGATGGGCGGTACGCGCCGTCGCTACGCCGCCGTGGGCGACGTCATCAAAGTTTCCGTCAAGGACGCGATCCCGCGCGGCAAGGTCAAGAAGGGTGAGGTGTACGACGCCGTCGTCGTGCGCACCCGTCATGGCGTGCGTCGTGCCGATGGTTCGCTCATCAAGTTCGACGGCAATGCTGCCGTACTGCTCACCAACAAGCTCGAGCCGATCGGCACCCGCATCTTCGGACCGGTGACTCGTGAGCTGCGTAACGCGCAGTTCATGAAGATCATTTCGCTGGCACCGGAAGTGCTCTGAGGAATATCGCCATGAGAAAGATCCGCAAAGGCGACAACGTCATCGTCATCTCGGGCCGCGACAAAGGTCGCAAGGGCGCCGTGGTGAGCGTGCTCGACGACGACACTGTCATTGTCGAGAGCATCAATCGCGTGAAGCGTCACACGCGCGGCAACCCGCAGCAGAACAAAGCGGGTGGCATCCTCGAAAAGGAAGCTCCGCTGCACGTGTCGAAGATCGCGCTGTTCAACCCCGGGACGCAGAAAGCTGATCGAGTGGGCGTGAAGCGCCTCGCCGACGGCAAGCGCGTCCGGTTCTTCAAGTCGAACGGAGAAATGATCGACGCGTAAGCGTCGATCCATCAGGGCAACCCAACATGGCAAGGCTCAAACACATTTACCGCGAGAAGATCGTGCCGCAGCTCCGCAAGGACCTCGGCATCGAAAACGCGATGGAAGTACCGAAGATCCTCAAGATCACGGTCAACATGGGCGTGGGCGAAGCGGTCGCTGACAAAAAAGTCATCGAAGCTGCGGCGGGTGATCTCGCCAAGATCACCGGTCAGAAGCCGGTGCTCTGCCAAGCGCGCAAGTCGATCGCTTCGTTCAAGGTCCGCGAGGGTCTGGCGATCGGTTGCAAAGTCACGCTGCGCGGCGAGCGCATGTACGAGTTCCTCGATCGTCTGATCAGCGTCGCGATGCCGCGTATCCGCGACTTCCGTGGCGTGTCGCCGCGTTCGTTCGACGGCCGTGGCAACTACAACATGGGCGTCAAAGAACAAATCATCTTCCCCGAGATCCAGTACGACCAGATCGACCAGATCCGGGGCATGGACATCACCATCACCACCACGGCGAAGGACGACAAGGCGGGTCGAGCTCTGCTCGAAGCCTTCCAGTTCCCGTTCCGCAAGTAATAGGGCAGCGAAGCACATGGCCAAGACGAGCATGGTCGAGCGCGAAAAGCGTCGCGCCGAGACCGCCAAGAAACACGCCGCGAAGCGAGCGAAGCTGAAGGAAGCGATCCGCAGCCCGCGCACGTCGCCGGAAGATCGCGCTGCTGCGCAAGTTGCGCTGCAGAAAATGCCGCGCGATGCCAGCCCGAGTCGCGGCCGTCGCCGCTGCGCCATCACCGGGCGTCCGCGTGGTGTGTACCGCAAGTTCGGTCTTTCGCGAGTGAAAATTCGCGAGACCGTAAGCCGTGGCGAACTGCCCGGCGTGTCGAAGGCGAGCTGGTAGGAGCGCGCGCCATATGAGCATGACCGATCCCATTGCCGATCTGCTGACCCGCATCCGCAACGCGCAACTCGCCCGTAAGAGCGAAGTGAGCGTCGGCTCGTCGCGTCTGAAGCAGGCGGTTCTCAAAGTGCTGAAGGACGAGGGTTACGTGGCGGATTTCCGCACGGCCTCTGATGGCGGCAAGAGCACGATCACCATCGCGCTCAAATATTTCGACGGACGCCCCGTCATCGACCGCCTCGAGCGTGTCTCGCGACCTGGCCTGCGTATCTATCGCGGCAAGGACGAGCTGCCGAAGGTGTTAGGTGGCATGGGCACTGTGATCGTCTCGACCCCGAAGGGTGTCATGACGGACAAGCAGGCCCGCGCCATCGGACAAGGTGGCGAAGTGCTGTGCATCGTCGCCTGAGGAACGGAACATGAGTCGTGTAGCAAAACAACCGGTTGCGCTGCCGCAGGGCGTCACTGCGACGATCACCACGGAGGCGGTCACGCTGAAGGGTGCGAAGGGCACCTTGTCGGTGCCGCTCAACGGTGGTGTCAAAGTCGTGCAGACCGAAAAGAATCTCGAGTTGCAGTACGACGCGAGCAATCGCATGCAGGCGGGCGCCACGCGCGCTCACCTTGCGAACTCGGTGCTCGGCGTGTCGAAGGGTTACGAGCGCAAGCTGGAGCTCGTCGGCGTCGGTTACCGCGCGGCAGTGCAGGGCAAGGCCCTCAACCTGACGCTCGGTTTCTCGCACCCGGTCGTGGTCGACATGCCTGAAGGCATCACTTGCGAGGCTCCGAGCCAGACCGAAATCATCATCAAGGGTACGGACAAGCAGCGCGTGGGCCAGTTGGCCGCCGAGATCCGCAACCTGCGTCCGCCCGAGCCCTACAAGGGCAAAGGTGTTCGCTACGCAGGCGAGCAGATCACCCTCAAGGAAGGCAAGAAGAAGTAAGCGCGCGGAACGAGGATCGAGCAATGCAGATCACCAAAAAAGAGCGGCGTCAGCGCCGTGCCGTGCGAACCCGCGCGAAGATTCGCGAACTGGGTCAGCCACGTCTCACCATTCATCGCACGCCGCGTCATATCTACGCGCAGGTGTTCGATGCGAGCGGCGCGAAAGTGCTGGTCGCGGCTTCCACTGTTCAGGACGCCGTCGCGAACGGCCTCACCGGCACCGGCAACGTCGATGCGGCGAAGGCTGTCGGTCGGGCGATCGCCGAACGCGCGAAGGCCGCTGGCATTTCGCGAGTCGCGTTCGATCGAGCGGGTTTCATGTACCACGGTCGCGTCAAGGCGCTGGCCGAGGCCGCGCGTGAAGCCGGCCTAGAGTTTTAAGGCAGGACATCCCCTATGGCACGTGTCGAAAAATCCCAGGCTACGGACGAGTATCTCGAGAAGCTCGTCGCCGTAAACCGCACCTCCAAGACCGTCAAAGGCGGACGTCAGTTCGGCTTCACCGCTCTCACCGTGGTGGGCGATGGCGCCGGCCGCGTCGGTTTCGGTTTCGGCAAGGCGCGCGAAGTTCCCGTCGCGATTTCCAAGGCGATGGCCGCGGCGCGCAAGAATATGGTCAACGTTTCGCTCCGTAACGAAACGCTGCACTACGCAGTGAAGGGCAGCCACGGCGCCACTCGCGTGCTGATGCAGCCGGCTTCGGACGGTACGGGCGTCATCGCCGGCGGCGGCATGCGCGCAGTGCTCGAGTGCGCCGGCGTTCGTAACGTGCTCGCCAAGAGCTACGGCTCGCGTAACGCGATCAACGTCGTGCGCGCAACCGTCAAGGCGCTCGCCGCAGTGCGTTCGCCCGAAGACATCGCTGCGAAGCGCGGCAAGTCCCTCGAAGAGATCATGGGTTAACAGTCATGGCGACCAAGCAGCTGAAAGTCACGCTCAAGAAAAGCGTTCACGGCCAGATCGCGAACATCGCGCAGTCTGTTCGTGGGCTCGGCCTGCGCAAGCGGCACCAGACGGTGACCGTGGCGGACACGCCGGAGACCCGCGGACTCATCCGCACGGCGCGTCATTTGCTCGCGGTCCAAGGAGAGTAACGAGATGCGTATCAACACCATCAAGCCCGCCGCGGGTTCCAAGCGCAAGGGCCTGCGAGTCGGTCGCGGCGCATCGGCCGGTCAGGGCAAGACCTGCGGTCGGGGCGTCAAAGGACAGCGTGCTCGCAAGGGCGGTTATCACAAGGTCGGCTTCGAAGGCGGTCAGATGCCGCTGCAGCGTCGTATGCCGAAGGTCGGTTTCCGATCGGCCATGAAGGCGACTCGCGCCGAAGTTCGTCTCGACGAGCTCGCGAAGGTCAGTGCCGCAGTGATCGACTTGGCAGCGCTCAAGGCGGCCAATGTCGTTCCGGCGCACACCGAGGTCGTCAAAGTCGTGTTGTCGGGCGAGATCAAGAAAGCGGTCACGCTGAAGGGCGTGGGCGCGACGAAGGGTGCGAAGGCGGCAATCGAAGCGGCGGGTGGTCGCCTCGAGGCCTGAGTCCTCCTCAAAGAAATCCAGAGATCAAGCGGTAATCATTAAGTGGCATCAGGTGTAGGCAATCCGGCAGCAACCCTCGCGGACGCAACGCGTTTCGGCGAGGTTCGCACGCGCCTGCTGTTCCTGATCGGCGCGCTGATCGTCTACCGCATTGGTACGTTCATTCCGGTTCCGGGTATCAACCCGGCTGAGGTCGCCCGTTTCTTCCAGGAGAATCAGGGCACGATCCTCGGCATCGTCAACATGTTCTCCGGCGGCGCGATGGAGCGTTTGTCCATCTTCGCGATGGGCGTGATGCCGTACATCTCGGCCTCGATCATCGTGCAGATGGCCTCGATGATCTATCCGCCTTGGGAGGAGTACCGCAAGGAAGGTGAGTCTGGTCGTCGCAAGATCACGCAGATCACGCGTTACTTCACCGTGGTGCTCGCCGTGTTCCAATCGCTCGGCGCCGCCGTGGCGTTGCAGAACGGCGGCATGGTGCTCGCAGGCGGCTGGGCGTTCCTCTTCGTCGCGACCATCACCATGACTACGGGCACGATGTTCCTGATGTGGCTTGGTGAGCAAGTCACCGAGCGCGGCATCGGCAACGGCATCTCCATGATCATTCTCGCCGGCATCATTGCGGGACTGCCGAGCGCCATCGGTCGCACCATCGAGTCGGTCAACACCGGCGAAATGTCGGGCGTGTTCGCGCTCGTTTTGATCGTTCTCGTTCTTGGCGTGACCGCCTTGTGCGTGTACGTCGAGCGCGCCCAGCGCCGCATCGCCGTTCACTACGCTAAGCGCCAGGTAGGGCGTCGGGTGCTCGCCGGTCAGACGAGTCACCTGCCGTTCAAGCTCAACATGTCGGGCGTGATCCCGCCGATCTTCGCCTCGAGCTTGTTGCTCTTCCCGGCGACGATCGCGCAATTCTTTGGAACGGGCGAAGGCCGTGCCGCAGAGATCCTGCAAAGCGTGGCGGCTGCACTGGGCTATGGCCAGCCGTTGCATCTCGTGCTGTACGCTGTGCTGATCATTTTCTTCTGCTTCTTCTACACCGCACTCGTTTTCAACGCGCGCGAGACTTCAGAAAACCTGAAGAAGTCGGGCGCCTTCATTCCGGGAATTCGTCCCGGCCAGCAGACCGGCGACTACATCGACAAGGTACTCACGCGACTCACGCTGTGGGGCGCTGTCTATGTCGCAGGGGTGTGTCTCGTTCCGGAACTCATGATTTCCAAAGGTGGAGTGCCGTTCGTATTCGGTGGTACTTCGCTGCTGATCGTCGTAGTCGTGGCCATGGATTTCATGGCTCAGCTGCAGGCGCATTTGATGTCCCATCAGTATCCGGGTCTGCTGAAGCAGGCCAACCTGATGGGCTATGGACGCGGCGGCGCGCCGCAGTGAACTAAAGGGTAAGGCTCATGAAAGTTCGTCCGTCAGTTAAAAAGATTTGTAAGGACTGCAAGATCGTGCGGCGACGCGGTGTCGTCTACGTGATCTGCAAGGATCCGCGGCACAAGCAGCGGCAGGGTTGAGAACCAAGGGTATTTAAGTAGAATGCCGCGCTTTTTTGCGGCTTCGGGGCAGCAAACATGGCACGTATCGCCGGAATAAACATCCCGATGAACAAGCACGTTGTCATCGGTCTGACTCACATCTTCGGTGTGGGCAAGAGTCGTTCGCGCGTCGTCTGCGAAGCCGCAGGCGTCGATCCGACGACCAAGGTCAAAGACCTCACGGAGTCCGAGGTGAATGCGCTGCGTGCGCAAATCGCCAAGGGTCTCGTCGAGGGTGACTTGCGTCGCGAAGTCTCGATGAACATCAAACGTCTGATGGATCTCGGAACCTACCGTGGCATGCGCCATCGTAAGGGTCTGCCGGTCCGCGGTCAGCGCACGCGCACGAATGCGCGCACGCGCAAGGGCCCGCGTAAGCAGGCCGTCAAGCTCAACGCGCCCCCGGGCAAGGCTTGATCGTTTTCGGGCACATCAGCTAGCTCAACAGGCACAAGCACATGGCAGAACAAAAGCAGCAACAGAACGCAGGGGCGGCCGCCAAGAAGCCGAAGAAGGCACGCAAGAACGTGCTCGACGGCATCGCGCACATCCATGCGTCGTTCAACAACACGATCATCACGATCACCGATCGTCAGGGCAACACGCTGTCCTGGGCGACCTCGGGTGGTTGTGGCTTTCGCGGTTCGCGCAAGTCGACGCCGTTCGCCGCTCAGGTGGCCGCCGAGAAGGCGGGCACCGCTGCCCAGGAGCACGGACTGCGCAACGTCGAAGTGCGCGTGGCCGGCCCCGGTCCGGGTCGCGAGTCTGCGGTTCGCGCACTCAACAACTGCGGTCTGAAGATCACCAGCATTTTCGACGTCACGCCGATTCCGCATAACGGCTGTCGTCCGCCCAAGAAGCGTCGCGTCTGACGCCGCGTCGCAAGAGGTATCAAAGATGGCCCGTTATATTGGTCCGAAGTGCAAGCTCGCTCGCCGCGAGGGCACCGATCTTTTCCTGAAGAGTGGCGTCAAGCCGCTCGAGTCGAAGTGCAAGCTTCAGGTGCCGCCGGGCGGCATCAAGGGCGAGCGCAAGTCGCGCTTGTCGGAATACGGCAGCCAGCTGCGCGAGAAGCAGAAGCTGCGTCGCATGTACGGCGTGCTCGAGCGTCAGTTTGCCAACTACTACATCGAGGCGGCTCGCCGCTCCGGTTCGACGGGTGAGAACCTGCTCAAGTTGCTCGAATCGCGTCTCGACAACGTCGTCTATCGCATGGGCTTCGCCGCCACGCGCTCGGAAGCGCGTCAGCTCGTCAGCCACAAGGGCATCGAGGTGAACGGCGATGTCGTGACGATTCCGTCCTACCAAATGCGTGCGGGCGATGTCGTGCAGATCCGCGAGAAGGCGCGCAAGCAATTGCGCATCCAGAACGCGATGCAGATCGCCACGCAGGTCGGTCTGCCTGAGTGGGTCGAAGTCAACGACAAAGAAATGAAGGGCGTTTTCAAGCAGGTGCCGGCGCGAGATGAAATCCTGCCGGACATCAACGAAAACCTGGTCGTCGAGTTGTACTCGAAGTAATGCTCGAGACAGGAAAGAGGGTTTGAATATGCAAGGATCTGTCACCGAATTCCTCAAGCCGCGCGTCGTGAAGGTGAGCCCGTTGGCTCCCCGTCAGGCCCGCGTCGTCATCGAGCCGTTCGAGCGGGGCTTCGGCCACACGCTTGGCAACGCGCTGCGCCGCGTATTGCTGTCGTCCATGCCGGGCGCGGCTATCACCGAGACAGAGATCGAGGGTGTGCTCCACGAGTACACCAGCATCGAGGGCGTCCAGGAGGACGTCGTCGACATTCTGCTCAACCTCAAGCAGGTTGCGATCCGCATGCACAGCCGCGACTCGGCCGAGCTGCGTCTTTCAAAGAAAGGCCCTGGCCCGGTCACTGCGGGTGACATCCAGACCGACCACGACATCGAGGTCGTCAATCCGGAACTCGTGATCGCCAACCTCACGAAGGCCGGCGAACTCAACATGGTGTTGCGTGTCGAGCGTGGTCGTGGCTATCGCCCGGCTTCGCAGCGCATGGCTTTCGACGAGGCCACCCGCCAGATCGGGCGCCTGCAACTCGATGCCTCGTTCAGCCCGATCCGTCGCGTCACCTATTCGGTCGATGCGGCTCGCGTTGAGCAGCGCACCGACCTTGACAAGCTCATTCTCGACATCGAGACCAACGGTACGATCGATGCTGAAGAAGCCATCCGTCGCGCCGGTGGCATCCTCAAAGATCAGCTCTCCGTATTCGTCGATCTGCAGGGTGAGGAAGAGGGTGCGGGCAAGTCCGAGGCGACGCAGTTCGATCCGATTCTGCTGCGCCCCGTCGACGAGCTCGAGCTCACTGTCCGCAGCGCCAACTGCCTCAAGGCAGAGAACATTCATTACATCGGCGATCTCGTGCAGCGGACCGAAGTGGAATTGCTGCGCACGCCGAATCTGGGCAAGAAGTCGCTCACCGAGATCAAGGAAGTGCTGCAGAGCCATGGGCTCATGCTCGGCATGCGTCTCGACGGCTGGCCGCCCGCGGGTCTGCGCCACGACGAAGATCGCGGCAGCGGTTTGATGTGATCGAGGGCGGCCGGTTGACGGCCTCCCGCGACTGATTCATCGAGGTTTTTTTATGCGTCATCGACTTTCCGGGCGACAACTGTCGCGAAATGCTCCGCATCGCCATGCGCTGATGCGCAACATGAGCGTTGCGCTGTTGCGTTACGAGACTATCCGTACCACGCTGCCGAAGGCCAAAGAATTGCGTCGCGTGGTCGAGCCGCTCATCACGCTCGCCAAGACCGATAGCGAAGCGCGTCGCCGTTTGGCGTTCGCGCGACTGCGCGATACGGCGGTGGTCGAGAAGCTCTTCGGCGACCTCGGTCCGCGCTTCAAGGCGCGAGCCGGCGGTTACACGCGCATTCTGCGTATGATGCCGCGCGCTGGAGACTCGGCGCCGATGGCGCTCATGCAGTTGGTCGATCGGGCCGCTGCGCCTGCCGCGACGGACGACGCGACCGACGGCAAGAAGTCGAAGGCCAAGGCCAAGGCGAAGACGGCTGCCAAGCCGCGCGCTCGGAAAGCCGCTGCCGCCTAACTCGGGGCACGGCGTCTTGGGCCCTGCTCGCAGCACTCGGATGTTGCGGGACGACCTCCCAGCCTGATATTCACTGAGGACCGACGGTCACCGTGGCCGTCGGTCTTCGTGTTTTCGGGAGTTGAAGATGAGCATTCTCAAAGAATTTCGTGAATTCGCGATGCGCGGCAACGTCATCGATCTTGCGGTGGGTGTCGTCATCGGTGCGGCCTTCGGCAAGATTGTTTCCTCGCTGGTGGGCGATGTGATGATGCCGGTGCTCGGCAAAGCCGTCGGTAGTGTGTCGTTCAATCAGCTCGGCACGTCGCTCGGCGTGGGACCGGACGGTAGCGAGATCATCCTCAAATGGGGCGCGTTCCTGCAGACCCTGTTCGACTTCACCGTCATCGCGATGGCATTGTTCTTGGCCATTAAGGCGATCAATCGTCTTAAGCGTCCCGAGGCTGAAGCGCCCGCGGCAGCGCTTGCCGCGCCGCCGACTGCCGCGCCACCGCCCCGTAGTGAAGTGCTGCTCGAAGAAATCCGCGATTTACTGAAGACGCGCTGAGCACCCGCAAGGCGGCGTTACTGCGTACCTCAGGCGTGACCGAAGGCCGCACGCGTGAGGTTGTCGCAGCCCGACTCCGTGATGACGAGGTTGTCCTCGATCCGGATTCCGCCGTAGGGCTTGAGCGCATCGACTCGCGCCCAATCGATGCGGCTGGCATGCGGACCGTTTTTTGCGGGACCGAGCAGCGCCTCAATGAAATACAGCCCAGGCTCCATGGTTACGACGAACCCCGGTTCCAACTTGCGAGTGAGTCGCAGTGCCGGATCGCGTTGGGGCTTCGGCAGCGTGCCGCCCTCGACATCGGCCAAGGTTCCGCCCACGTCGTGCACCTGAAGGCCAAGCAGATGGCCGATACCGTGCGGGAAAAAGAGCCGCGAAGCGCCGGACTCCAGTGCCTCCGCTGCGCTACAACGCAGTACGCCCGCCTCGCACAACAAGCCGGTGATGTGCTCGACCGCGGCGACGTGAATGTCTCGCCAATCCGTGCCGGGCTTGGCGAGTGCGCATAGACCGAGTTGAACCGCGTCCATCTTCGACACGAGCGTTGAGAAATCGCCGGGATCGGCGACGCTCGTCCGCGTGATGTCGCTGCCATACCCTGCGAAGCTTGCGCCGGCATCGAGCAGTAGCGATCGATGTCGCGCCGGTTTGTCTCGACGCAGTACTTGGTAGTGCAGTACCGAAGCGGCTTCGTTGATGGCGACGATCGCGTTGTACGGAAGCTCCTGTTCCCGCTGTCCGCAGGCACCGACGAAGGCCTGGTGGACGTCGTATTCCGAACCGCCCGCCCTGAAGCATTGCTCAGCGGCCCGATGCCCGCGGGCACCGATCCGGTTGGCTTCGGCCAGGCAGGCAATTTCGTAGGGCGTCTTGCGGCCGCGGGCGTAATCGAGGCGGCGGATGAGATCGGGAGGATTGATGGCCGCGATTCCCCAAGCCACGAGCTCGGGGAGGGGGTCGCCGATCCAGGCGGTCTTGCCGAGGTTCCGGGGTAGGGCGGCGCGGGTCTCATCGGCCGAATGTACGACCACGACGTCGAGATGATCGGCCCACCCCCCTTTGGGCAGCTCGGCGGGCTGGTACCAGAAGTCGGTCGCCACGAAAAATACGAGCTTCGGGCGCTGGCCGGGCTGGAAATACAGCAGAGAGCCCGGGGCATCCCGCAGCGGTACCCACCATTTGAAGGGCGCATGCGCCTTATACGGGTAGTGCTGGTCGTCCAGGAACCATCCAAGCCCCTCGCCCGATTGCAGGATGACCCCGTCAAATCCGCTGCGGCTCAGCGCCTCGGTGGTTCGCCGGGCCACCTCGGTCACGTGAGGGGGGTAGAGCAGGCTTAAGTCCTTGGAATTCATCAGGCCCTCGGTTCGGAATCGGTTTCCCGGGATTGTACGGTCCCAGACCGACGAGAGGGTGCGAGCCCGAGACGGCCGGGGTAGGTGGGTCATTCCCACACCTGTAAAAAGCCTATACAATTTCGCCGCGATTTCGGTCGCCAGACAAACTAGCTAGGTTGTTTGTTCAACATCTGTCTTTTACTTTTTGGGGTAATTTAAAAATGAAGACGAAGCTCGCTCTTAGCGCCCTTCTCGCTGCGCTCGCTCTGACCGCTTGCGGTGGTAAGCCTGCTGAGGCTCCGGCCGAAGCTGCTCCGGCTGCCGAGGCTCCTGCTGCTGAGGCTCCGGCCGAAGCCGCTCCGGCCGATGCCGCTGCTCCTGCTGAGGCTGCTCCGGCTGACGCCGCTGCCGCTCCGGCTGCTCCGGCCGAGGCCGCCAAGTAATTTCCTCACGGAAATAATTGGCTGGGAGCGCTGAGCTCCCAAACGAACCCGGGACGATGGCTCGCCATCTCCCGGGTTCTTTATTTTTTGCGCATAATTTTCTTTGATGCCTGTCGTTCTTCGTGATGTACGTCATTCCACTCGCAGCCGCGAATGGTTCGCGCGAGCGCAATCCTCTTGGCTCGTCGAGATCGGCGCCTCTGCCGAGGATGTTGCCGCTGCCGCCTCGAACGCAATGGCGATGTTGTCGCGATCCGATCGAGAGGTGATCTTGATCGAGCGCGATGGCGAGTCAGTCGGCTTTGCGGTTCTTCAACGATGCGACGCACCTTCGATCCACGTGCTACTCGAGTTCTACATCGCTCCGCCATCACGTGCGCTCGGCGTCGGCGCTTCGGCCGCGCGGTTGTTGTTCGATCGTTTCAGTGGCGCTTGGGAAATTCGTTCGCTCGCGAACGATATTCGCGCTATCACGTTCTGGAGAAGGGTGACGGGGCGTCATGCGCTGGGCGCCGTCGAAGAGCAGCGTGAGCGCGGCGAAATCGTTCAGCGCTTTTTAAGCAGAGGCGCGAGATAGCGACCGGTGTGCGAGGCAGCGACTTTCGCGACCTCCTCGGGCGTACCGACCGCAATAATCTCGCCGCCCGCCGATCCACCCTCGGGGCCGAGATCGATCAGCCAGTCTGACGTCTTGATGACATCGAGGTTGTGCTCGATGACGACGATGGTATTGCCCTCATCGCGCAGCCGCTGCAGCACCCCGAGCAGTTGCGCCACATCATGGAAATGCAGGCCGGTGGTCGGTTCGTCGAGCACGTATAGAGTCCGCCCCGTCGCGCGCTTGGCAAGCTCCCTTGCGAGTTTTACGCGCTGGGCTTCGCCACCTGAAAGTGTGGTTGCGTTCTGACCCAGCCGCAAATAACCGAGTCCAACATCGAGTAGCGTCTGCAGCTTAGGTTGCACCGCGGGAATACTTTGAAAGAAACGTGCGGCATCCTCGATCGTCATGTCGAGCACGTCGTGAATGCTCTTCCCCCGATACGCGATCTCCAGCGTTTCGCGGTTGTACCGTTTGCCTCGGCACACGTCGCAAGGCACGTACACATCGGGCAAAAAATGCATCTCCACCCGCATCACGCCGTCGCCTTGGCACGCCTCGCAACGTCCGCCCTTCACGTTGAAGCTGAAGCGCCCGGCGTCGTAGCCGCGGCTGCGCGCCTCGGGAACCTGTGCGAACAGCTCGCGGAGCCCTGTGAATACACCCGTGTAGGTGGCGGGGTTTGAGCGGGGCGTGCGACCGAGCGGGCTTTGGTCGATGTCGATTACCCGATCGATATGCTCGAGCCCCTGCAAGGTTCGGCAGGGCGCCGCGTCATTCGGCCCGCCGCCAAGTTCGGCCACGGCGCGTCGCAGTAGCGTGTCGTTGATCAGCGTGCTTTTCCCGGAGCCTGAGACGCCGGTCACGCAGGTGAAAAGACCGAGCGGAATTTCCACGTCGAGATTCTTGAGGTTGTTGCCGGACGCGCCGAGTAATCGCAACGCACGCGAGGGTTGTCGCGGCGTACGCAAAGCCGGGACCGCGATCTTGAGATCGCCAGAGAGATATCGACCCGTCAGCGACTCGGGGTTCGAGCGCACTTGCTTCGGCGTGCCCTGCGCGACGATCAGGCCGCCGTGTACACCGGCGCCCGGGCCCAGATCGATGACGTGATCGGCGGCAAGGATGGCCTCCTCGTCGTGTTCGACGACGATGACCGAATTGCCGAGATCGCGTAGTCGCTGCAGCGTCGAGAGTAGCCGGGAATTGTCGCGCTGATGCAGTCCGATCGATGGTTCATCGAGGATGTACATCACGCCGGTAAGCCCCGATCCGATCTGACTCGCCAGCCGAATGCGCTGCGCTTCGCCACCCGACAGTGAATCGGCGCCGCGATCTAGCGTGAGATACCCGAGCCCTACATCGACCAGAAAGCGTAGTCGATCGAGGACTTCGCGTGCGACCTTGCCCGCGACTTCGCCGCGCCAGCCGGGGAGTTCCATGGCCTCAAAGAATTTTGCAGTCTCATCCACCGGCAGCGCGGCAATTTGCGGCAGCGAACGATCCGCGACAAACACATGGCGTGCGGTGCGATTGAGTCTGCAGCCGCCGCAGTCGGGGCAGGACCGCCATCCCTGATAACGGGAGAGTTCTTCTTTGACGGCGGGAGAATCCGTTTCGCGATAGCGCCGTTCGATGTTGCGCAGCATGCCCTCGAAGGGATGCGTTCGCTTTGTTTGGCGACCCTTGGCGAGCGGGTAAGTGAATTCGATCTCTTCGTCGCCGCTGCCGTAGAGCAGGATATCGCGGGTTTTGGCGGGTAATTCCTGCCAGGGCTCTTCGATGTCGAAGCCGTAATGGCGCGCGAGCGTACTGATGAGCTGCAAATAGTGAGCGTTGTGTCGATCCCAGCCGCGCACGGCCCCGCCCGCCAGCGACAGATGCGGGAAGGCAACGATTCGAGCCGGATCAAAGAATTCCTGCTGCCCAAGGCCATCGCAGGACGTGCAGGCTCCCGCGGGGCTATTGAAGCTGAACATCTTCGGCTCGAGCAGCGGGACACCGTAGCCGCATTTGGAGCAGGCATGGCGATTGGAGAACAGCAGGCTCGCGCCGGGTTCGCTTTTCGTATCACCCGACGTCTCCATGGGCTCGATTCGTACCGTTCCCTCAGACAGGCGTAGTGCAGTTTCGAATGACTCCGCCAAGCGCTGCGCGGCATCGCTTCGAACGCGCAGCCGATCGACCACCGCCTCGATGTCATGTTTGCGCCGCGGATCGAGCTTGGGCGGTTGTTCGAGTTCGACGACAGCCCCATCGATACGTGCGCGAACGAAACCCTGCGACTGCAGATCGCGCAACACCGCCTCGTGATCGCCCTTGCGTTGCTGCACGAGCGGCGCCAACACCAGTAGGGCCGTGCCCTCGCCGAGTCGCAGCACCTGATCGACCATCTGGCTGACGGTCTGCGCTTCGAGCACCACATCGTGATCGGGACAGCGCGGCAGTCCGGCGCGAGCGAATAGCAGTCGCAGGTAGTCGTAGATCTCAGTGACGGTGCCGACGGTCGAGCGCGGATTGTGGGACGCCGCTTTTTGCTCGATGGCGATCGCGGGCGACAAACCCTCGATGTGGTCCACATCGGGCTTGTCCATCATCGACAAAAACTGACGGGCGTAAGCCGATAGCGATTCGACGTAACGACGTTGGCCTTCCGCGTAGAGCGTGTCGAAGGCGAGGGAGGACTTGCCCGACCCGGACAGCCCTGTAACCACGACCAGCCGATCCCGGGGGATGTCGAGATCCAGGTTGCGCAGGTTGTGGGTGCGGGCGCCGCGTATCCGAATCGGTTGCATGGACCAGCATTACTCAAGAAAAACAGCCGGTTAGTGTACCTCCGAGGGAGGCGTTCCAGAGCGGTTTCTGGGCTCGTTGGGGTGATTTTCGCGGTGCAGCAGGGGCGGGGGACGATTAGAATGCGGGTTCTTTTCACCGCCCCTCGTCCTTGGAGCCCGCTGTCGGCAGGCCGGCTGAGGGGTTCGCTCAACGGAAGGGTTCAACATGGCGCGTGGCATCAACAAAGTCATCATCGTCGGCAACCTCGGGCAAGACCCGGACACCAAGGCCATGCCCTCGGGCATGACGGTCTGCAACCTGCGCATCGCCACCTCCGAAAGCTGGAAAGACAAACAGTCCGGCGAAATGAAAGAACAAACCGAGTGGCACAGCGTGGCCATGTTCGGCCGTCTGGCCGAAATCGCCGGTGAGTACCTGCGCAAGGGTTCGCAGGTCTACATCGAAGGTCGGTTGCGCACCCGCAAGTGGCAAGACAAAAACGGTAATGATCGCTACACCACCGAAATCGTCGCCAATGAAATGCAAATGCTCGGCGGCGGTCGCGGTATGGGTGGAGAGAGTCGTGCTTCCGGTGGTCGTTCCTCGGGTGGTGAGTCCGATGGCGAACCGGTTCGCAGCAGCACCGAGAAAGACGACTTCGACGACGACATTCCCTTCTGAGCCCGCGCCTCGACGCATGCACGCCTGACTCATGGACGATTCCAGATCTCCGACCGCCCGGTACTACATCAAGACCTACGGTTGCCAAATGAACGAGTACGACTCTGCCCGAATGGGCGACGTACTCGCAGCCAGCTCAGGCATGCAGGCCACCGACGACCCTGCCGAAGCCGATATCCTGCTCGTCAACACCTGTTCGGTTCGTGAAAAGGCCGAGTCGAAGGTGTTCTCTTTGCTCGGCGAGTGGAAGCAACTCAAAGATTTACGCCCTGGCGTCATCATCGGCGTCGGGGGTTGTGTCGCAAGCCAAGAGGGCGATCAGCTCGTCAAGGCCGCACCCCAAGTCGATCTCGTCTTCGGTCCGCAAACGGTTCATCGGCTGCCGCAGATGATTTCGGAGTTACGTCAGCAGGGGCGAGCGGTCGTCGATGTCAGCTTTCCCGAAATCGAAAAATTCGATCATCTGCCTGCGCCCCGCGCAGAAGGGCCCACTGCGTTCGTTTCCATCATGGAAGGCTGCAGCAAGTACTGCAGCTTTTGCGTCGTTCCTTATACGCGCGGCGACGAAATCAGTCGGCCACTCGACTCCGTCATCGAAGAAGTGGCGCGCCTCGCGGCGCAAGGCGTGCGTGAAATCACCCTACTGGGTCAAAACGTCAATGCGTATCGCGGCGCCATGTCGGACGGCGCCATCGTCGATCTGGCCACGCTGCTGCATCACGTTGCAGCCATCGATGGCATCGAACGCATCCGTTTCACCACCTCGCACCCGCTCGAGTTCGACGACAGCCTGATCGAGGCGTACGCCAGCATTCCGAAGCTCGCCAACCATCTGCACTTACCGGTTCAGTCGGGGTCCGACCGCATCCTCGCGCTCATGAAGCGGGGATACACGGCGCTCGAGTTCAAGGCGAGCATCCGTAAATTGCGCGAGGTGAGACCCACCATTTCCGTTACCTCCGATTTCATCGTCGGGTTCCCGGGTGAGACAGACCGAGATTTCGAAGCGACGATGAATCTCGTCCGCGATCTGACCATCGATCAGTCGTTCAGTTTTCTCTACAGCCGCCGTCCGGGTACGCCTGCTGCGTCACTCCCCGACGAAGTGCCGCACGACCAAAAGCAGGCACGCCTCACGCGCTTGCAGGCGCTCCTCGAAGAAAACGCCCGCGCCCGCAGTGCATCGCTGGTCGGTAGCGTGCAGAGGGTGCTCATCGAACGACCCTCGCGTAAAGACGACTCCGAGCTCGCCGGCCGCACCGAAGACAATCGTTGGGTCAATTTCCCCGGCCCCTCGCGACTCATCGGTGGTTTTGCTGACGTCGAGATCACCGAGGCGAGGCCTCACTCGTTGCGCGGGCGCATCGTCGCGGCCGAGGCGTCCCGTGGCTGATTCTCCCGCCATCGGCTTGCGCGAGTTCTCGCTCGAGCCGCCTGACAACGAGCGACTCGCCAATCTCTGTGGTCCGCTCGACGAAAACCTGCGACTCATCGAGTCGCGTCTCGGCGTCGGAGTTCGTCGACGGGGCAGTACCTTTCGCGTGCAGGGCGGCAAAGCCACGGCGGCCGAGTCATTGCTGCGCGAATTGTTTCGCTTGAGTCGCACCGAAGACGTCACGCCGGAGACCGTGCATCTGGCGTTGCGTGACCACGATGGTCTCGTCGCGGCGTCCGCCACGGGCGGTGCAACCCAGCCCGCGGCGGGTGTGGCCGATGCGGCAGCGGGTACCGATGAACTCGACGAGGCTGAGGCAGGGTTGCGCACGCTGCGCGGCACTATTCGGGCACGCGGACCCAATCAGCGCGAATACCTGCGCGGCATCCGTCGCAACGACCTCACCTTCGGTGTCGGACCTGCCGGTACGGGCAAGACCTATCTCGCCGTCGCCTGTGCGGTCGAAGCGCTGCAAGCCGATCGAGTCCGTCGCATCGTGCTCGTTCGACCGGCTGTCGAAGCTGGGGAGCGTCTCGGTTTTTTGCCGGGCGACCTCACCCAGAAAGTTGATCCCTACCTTCGCCCCATGTACGACGCGCTCTACGAAATGATGGGCTTCGATCGGGTCGCCAAGCTCATCGAACGTAACGTCATCGAAGTCGCGCCGTTGGCATTCATGCGCGGGCGCTCGCTCAACGACTCTTTCATCATCCTCGACGAAGCGCAAAACACCACGGTCGAGCAAATGAAGATGTTCCTCACTCGCATCGGCTTTGGCTCGCGCGCCGTCGTGACGGGTGACGTGACGCAGACCGATCTGCCCGCTGGCAAGCTTTCGGGTCTGCGTCACGTGCTGGAGGTCCTGCGCCATGTACAGGGCGTCGGCTTCCAGTTTTTCGAGGCGCGAGATGTCGTGAGACATCCGCTCGTGCAGCGCATCGTCCAGGCCTACGAAGCGCGCGAGGGCGACGGTTCATGAACCGCACCCCGCGTCATCTGCTCATCGAGATCCGCAGTAACGTTCGTCGCGGCGTGCCGTCCAATCTGCGTCTCTCAAAGTGGGCGCGCGCAGCGGCAGGTTCGCGTGGGCGCAATGCAGAAGTCGCCTTGCGCGTGGTCGGTGCCGCCGAGGGTCGTCGTCTCAATCTTCTCTGGCGAGGCCGTGATTACCCGACCAACGTGCTGTCGTTTCCTGCGCCATCCGGCACGCGGGGAGGCCGCGCCGCTCGATCGCTTGGCGATATCGTCATCTGTGCGCCCATCGTCGTCCGCGAGGCTCGTCAGCAAGACAAAGACGTCGATCACCACTGGGCGCATCTCGTGGTCCATGGCGTACTGCATTTGCTTGGGTACGATCACGAACGCGAGCACGATGCCGAGCGTATGGAGCGTCGCGAACGTCGCGTGCTCGCAGAGTTCGGCATTCCCGATCCCTACCGCATTCCTCATTCCGTTTCGGAGTCCCGATGACCAATCCGCGTTACAGTTCGATGAGCTGGATGCGCAAGTTAGGCCGCGCTCTCTCGGGTGAGGCGGAAGATCGAGAGGATCTCGTGCAGCTCATGCGACAGGCCTTGTCCCGTGGTCTGATCGACGCCGATGCACTGCAAATGCTCGAGGGCGTGCTCACGGTCGCCGACCTGCAGGTACGCGACATCATGGTGCCACGGGCGCAGATGGTCGCCGTGCATCGTGACGATTCGTCCGAAAAATTGCTGCCCGTCATCGTGGAGTCGGGACATTCGCGCTTTCCGGTCATCGACGACGATCGCGACGACGTGGTCGGCATTCTGCTCGCCAAAGACGTGCTGCGGCTCTCCGGAACAGGACGTGAACAGGAGTTCGACATCCGCGAGTGCATGCGACCGGCGGTAGTCGTGCCCGAATCGAAACGAGTCAACGTTCTTCTCAAAGAATTTCGGCGCAATCGTAACCACATGGCCATCGTGGTCGATGAGTACGGTGGCGTGTCGGGGCTCGTCACCATCGAAGATGCGCTCGAGCAAATCGTTGGCGAAATCGACGACGAGTTCGACGTGGAAGACGACCAGAACATCCGCAAAGAATCCGAGCGTCAGTTCGTCGTCCGCGGCGGTACGCCCATTGCCGATTTCAACGAGTACTTCGGCACGTCGCTGTCGGACGAAGAGTTCGATACGGTGGCGGGCCTCGTCATGAAGCAGTTCGGGCGACTCCCGCGCCGCGGCGAAACCGTCGTCATCAGCGACATCGAGTTTCGCGTGCTGCGCGCCGACCGCAGACGGGTCGATGCGTTCAAGGTCATTCCGCCCCACGACGTCACGCCCATCGAAGAGTCGTGAACCCGCCCTCGGCGTTTTGGTCAGCCCATCTTGCAGCGCTCGTACTCGGCGCTGCGCTGTCACTCGCGTTTGCACCGTTTGGGCTTTCGCCCCTCGCCATCCTCGCACCGGCGGCGTTGTTCTGGTTATGGCAGGGCGTTTCGGCCCAGCGCGCCGCCTCGCTCGGTTTTGCGTTCGGTTGTGGCACCTTCGCTTCGGGAACTTACTGGCTTTACGTCAGCATCAATGGCTTCGGCAAGGCACCGATCTGGCTCGCCCTCAGCTTGATGGCGGCGCTCGTCGCCCTGATGGCGTTTTATCACGCCGTGCTCGGTTATCTCGCCAACCGATTCATGCCGAGTCGTGGCGCTCTACGTTGGCTCGCGGGCTTGCCTGCAGGTTGGGCACTGCTCGAGTGGGTTCGTGGCTGGTTTCTCTCGGGCTTCGGTTGGTTGTCGCTCGGCTATTCGCAGACCGATTCCTGGTTGGCGGGCTGGGCGCCGATCGGTGGCGTCTATGTCGTTTCGCTGTTGCTCGCGATGATGGCCGGAGCACTCGTCATGTGGCGAATCGACGGCCATGGCGTGTGGCGCATCGTGCTTCCGGTCTTGGCATTGCCATGGGTCATGGGCTTTTTTTTGATGCGCATCGAGTGGACGCAGGCCGTCGGCGAGCCCGTTGATGTAGCGATCGTGCAAGGCGCGATTCCGCAAGATCAAAAATGGCTGGCTGATAATCGTGAAGAGAGTCTGCGTCGTTATCGCGATCTCACTTTCTCCGCGTTGGGCACGCCGCTCATCGTTTGGCCCGAGGCTGCGGCCCCTGATCTGGCCAACAATATCGTGCCGTATATCAACCAACTATCGGAGACGGCACGACAACGGGGTTCGAGTTTGCTGCTCGGACTCATTCGTGCCGAGCCGGGTGAACCCAACGCGCGTGGTGAGCCGCAGACTTTGTACTTCAATTCTCTACTCTCGCTCGGCAAGGAGTTCGCTTGGTACAACAAGCATCATCTTGTCCCCTTCGGCGAGTTCTTTCCCGTTCCCGAGACGGTGCGGCGTTGGATGCGGTTGATGAATTTGCCGTATTCCGATTTCTCTCGCGGCGCGGCGCACCAGCCGCCGCTGCAGATCGCCGGGCTCTCGCTCTCGGCCAGCATTTGCTACGAAGACGCCTACGCGAGTTCGCAAATCGTTTCGGCGCGCGAATCGACGGCGCTCGTCAACGTGACGAACGATGCATGGTTCGGACGATCGACAGCACGGCACCAGCACCTGCAGATCTCGCGCATGCGCGCCATCGAAGCGCAGCGTTTTCTGGTGCGTGCCGCCAACGACGGAATATCCGCCGTGATCGGGCCGCGTGGCGAGTTTGTTGCGCGTGCGCCGGACTTCGAGCCGGCGGTGCTCCGCGCCACAATCACCCCGCGCAGCGGCGTTCCGCCCTACCTACGATTCGGTAATCAGCCATTTTTATGGCTCGTCGTGCTCGGCTTGCTGACCGCGCTGTGGGCTGAGCGCCGCCGCGCCGTCGCGACCTGAACTTTAGCGCGCCGAGTCTGTCTAGGAGTTTCGTGTCCATGCATTGGGTAATCACCATGTCCCGACGTCCCTTCGTCCGCCGCACGCTGGTTGCGGCATTCGCCATGCTCGTGTTCACGGCATGTCAGCCAAAGAATTCCAACGCCGAAAGCGCAGCGCTTGCCACGCTCGCTCAAGCGCCGCCCGCGACAGCGACCGCTGCGCCTGCGCCGGGCGTAGCATTGCCTGATTTCGCATCACTCGTGCAGCAGCACGGACCAGCGGTCGTCAACATCTCGACGAAGGGCAAGCGCGTGCGCGCGGGTGTTCCTGGCATGTCGCCCGAGGATCCGTTCTTCGAATTTTTCCGTCGCTTCGGTATTCCGGGAGCGCCGGGTGGTCGTGGTGGCGCACCGGGAGACGGTGAAGACGAAGGTATGCGTCGTCCGGGAGGCGAAGGCTCGGGGTTCATCGTCAGCAACGATGGCTACATCCTCACCAACGCTCACGTCGTCGAGGAATCGGAAGAAGTAACGGTCCGCCTCACCGATCGACGCGAGTTTACGGCGCGTATCGTGGGTCTCGACAAACCGACGGACGTTGCCGTACTTAAAATCGATGCGAAGAATCTTCCGGTGGTACGCATCGGCGATCCTGCCAAGCTGCGTCCGGGCGAGTGGGTGCTTGCCATCGGTTCGCCGTTCGGCTTCGACAACACCGCCACCGCCGGCATCGTGAGTGCAACGGCGCGCGGCTTGCCGGGCGGCGATTCCAACTACGTCAACTTCATTCAGACCGACGTCGCTGTGAATCCGGGCAATTCGGGCGGTCCGCTCTTCAACTTGTCGGGCGAGGTCGTCGGTATCAACTCGCAGATCTACAGTCGTTCCGGCGGCTACATGGGAATTTCTTTTGCCATTCCCATCGATGTGGCCGTGAGCGTGCGCGACCAGATCATCGCCAAGGGTCGAGTCAGTCGCGGCAAGATCGGAGTCGCCATACAACAGGTCGACGCGACGCTCGCCGAGAGCTTCGGGCTCGATCGGCCGCGAGGCGCGCTCGTCGGTGGAGTCGAGGACGGCGGTCCGGCGGACAAGGCGGGTCTTCGTCAGGGCGACATCATCCTGTCAGCCAACGGACGCCTCATCGAACGCTCCGAAGAATTGCCGACGGTCATCGGTGCCATTCGTCCCGGCAGCGAAGTCACGCTCGAAATTTGGCGTGATCGCGCCAAGCGTACAGTGAAGGTACGTGTCGCCGAGCTCGAGCCGCCGAGTCCGACGGTGGCCGATACCGGCAAGCCTGAGCAGGGGAGCGCCGCCGATCGTCTCGGTCTGGTAGTTCGCGATCTCACTGCCGAAGAGCGCAGTCGCGGCAATTCCCGCGATCCATCCGCTGAGCAACAAGAGCGTCGCGCAACCTTGCCCGAAGGCGTGCTCGTCGTTCGCGCGCAAGGTGCTGCTCGCGATGCGGGTGTGCAGCGTGGAGACTTCGTCCTCAACGTGAATGGGCGTCCGGTCAAGACGGTCAAAGAGTTCCGTGAGGCCGTGGAGAAGGCGGGCAAGGCCGTCGCCTTGCTCGTGCAACGCGGCAACTCGCAGATCTTCATCCCCGTTCGCGGCGAGTAATTCTCGGGGGCAACGTTGCCCCGAGTACCGATCCCGACCGCGCCCAGCGCTGCAGTGCCGGGCGCGGTCGTGTACCATCGCCCCTCGCCAAAAAGGCGGTTTCTCCCGATCAATCTGGGCACGGGCTTCCATATGGACGAGCGTTACGAGCCGGCCGCCGTCGAGCGGTCTGCGCAGCAATACTGGAACGGGGCGCGCAGCTTTGCGGCCACCGAAGATCCATCCAAGGGGAAGTTCTACTGCCTATCCATGTTTCCGTACCCGTCGGGTCGGTTGCACATGGGGCATGTGCGTAACTACACCATCGGCGATGTGCTCTCGCGCTTTGCGCGCATGCAGGGTCGCAACGTGCTGCAGCCCATGGGCTGGGATGCCTTCGGTCTGCCCGCCGAAAATGCGGCGATGGCCAATGGCGTCGCGCCGGCCAAATGGACGCGCGACAACATCGCCTACATGAAGAAGCAGCTGCAGGCGCTTGGCTTTGCACTCGATTGGGAGCGTGAAGTGGCGACCTGCGATCCGTCGTACTACCGATGGAATCAGTGGCTCTTTCTGCGGATGCGCGAAAAGGGCGTGGCATACAAAAAAACCGGCGTGGTGAATTGGGACCCGATCGATCAGACCGTGCTCGCCAACGAGCAGGTCATCGATGGCCGCGGCTGGCGTACGGGCGCGCTCGTGGAGAAGCGCGAGATCCCGATGTACTACCTCAACATCACCGCTTATGCCGACGAGCTGCTCGGCGATCTCGCAACGCTCGGTGGTTGGCCGGAGCGAGTCAAGGTGATGCAGGCCAATTGGATCGGCCGCAGCGAAGGCGCAGAAATCGCATTTCCGCTGGCAGACGATGCCCGTGCTGCGCTGCGTGCGGCAGGCCAAGAGGGCGAGTCGCTCAAAGTATTCACCACGCGAGCCGACACGCTCTTCGGTGTCACCTTCATGGCGATCGCCGCGGAACATCCGTTGGCACTCGCCGCTGGCGCTCGCGATCCTGCCCTGCAAGCGTTCATCGACGAATGCCGTCGCGGCAGCACCATGGAAGCCGATGTCGCCACCATGGAAAAAAAAGGACGCCGCACGGGCGTGCACGTCCTGCACCCCTTCACTGGAAAACCGGTCGAGGTTTGGGTCGCCAACTACGTGCTCATGGGCTACGGCGAGGGCGCCGTGATGGGCGTGCCGGCGCATGACGAGCGCGACTTTGAGTTCGCCTCAAAGAATGGCCTCGATATCGTCACGGTGGTTCGCCCGCACGACGGGTCGTGGCAAAAGGTCGAAGCACCTTGGCAGGCGTCTTATGGCGAGTACGGGATCACCGTCGGTTCTGGCGAGTTTTCGGGCCTCGAGTCGAAAGCGGCCGTCTCGGCGATCGCGACCGCGCTCGACAAGAAAGGCTTGGGCCGCAAGCGAGTACAGTTTCGTCTGCGCGATTGGGGCATTTCACGACAGCGCTATTGGGGTTGTCCGATTCCGCTTATTCATTGCGAGCACTGCGGCGAGGTCCCGGTGCCCGACGATCAGTTGCCCGTCGTACTGCCGGAAGATCTTGTCCCGGATGGCAGCGGTAACCCGCTCGGCAAGACACCGTCGTTCTGGAAGGTGGATTGCCCCACTTGCGACAAGCCGGCGCGCCGCGAGACCGACACCATGGACACCTTCGTCGACTCGTCCTGGTACTTCCTGCGTTACGCCTCGGCCGATAATGCCAAGGCCATGGTCGACGAGCGGGTCAAATATTGGCTGCCGGTCGATCAATACATCGGCGGGATCGAGCATGCGATTTTGCATCTGCTCTACTCGCGATTCTGGACCAAGGTCATGCGTGACCTCGGTCTTGTGACCGTAGGTGAACCCTTCGCCAACCTGCTCACGCAAGGCATGGTGTTGAACCACATCTACTCGCATCAACCGGCAGAAGGTCGACGGGCGTATTTCAATCCGCTCGACGTCGACGAAGAAGAGCAGGACGGCGTCAAGCGCTGGTTCGCCACCCGCGCCGATGTTTCTCGACTCGAGGTGAACTACGACGGCCTCGGGACGATGTCGAAGTCGAAGAACAATGGCGTCGATCCGCAGAGTCTGGTCGAGAAATATGGGGCCGATACGGCTCGACTTTTCATGATGTTCGCGGCGCCGCCTGAGCAAACGCTCGAGTGGTCCGACGAGGGCGTGCAGGGCGCGTTCCGTTTCATTCGCCGACTGTGGACGGCGGTTTATCAGCATGTGAGCGGTGGCAGCGCGGCGCCAGTCGAGAAATCGGCGTTGAATGCGGCACAAAAAGATCTCCGTCGTGCCGCGCATCAGGCGCTCGTCAAAGTGACGGACGACATCGGTCGCCGGCGGACCTTCAACACCGCCGTTGCCGCGGTGATGGAGTTGCTCAACGCGGTCTCCCGATTCGATGATCGCAGTCCTCAAGGACGGGCCGTCGTGCAGGAAGCTCTCGAGATCGCCGTTATCGGCCTCTCGCCCATCATTCCGCACGTGTGCCACGAGCTCTGGAAAGCACTCGGTCATCGCGAGGCCATCATCGACGTGTCATGGCCTGCCGCAGATCAGGATGCGCTCAGTCAGGATGCACTTACGCTCGTCGTGCAGGTCAATGGTAAGTTGCGTGGTCAGATCACGGTGGCGATCGATGCCGACGAGGCGACCATTCGATCCGCGGCCTTGGCGGACGAGACCGTGAAGCGGTTCATTGGCGACGCCACACCAAAGAAAATCGTGGTCGTGCCGCGAAAGCTCGTCAACGTGGTGGTGTGATGCGGACAGGGAAATTCGTTCTTGCGGCCATGATGGCGCTCGTTGCGGGTTGCGGATTTCGCCTTCAGGGTGCATTGCCCATGACCGGCGGCTTGCAGCGAGTCACACTGCAGGTGACCGACGGTCAGAGTGATTTCGTCAACGCTATGCAACGCAATTTGCGCAATGCGGGGGTCAGCGTCGAGACCGGCAGCGAGACGGTACTCGTGATCGAGCGCGACGAGTTGTTAGAGCGTGTGGCCTCGGTGTCGGCGCGCAACCTGCCACGCGAGTACGAGTTGAGCTACGCCGTTCGGTTCTCGGTGAAAGTGCGTGGGGAGGTTCGAATCTCGAGCGAAGACGTCCTTGTCACCCGCGACTTCAGCTTCGATGAGCGGCTGTCTCTCGCCAAAGAGCGTGAGCGCGAGCAGTTGCGCGAAACGCTGGCTGAGGAGGCCGCGGGCATCGTCTTGCAACGCCTATCGAGCTTGCGCTGAACGCGCGGCGGCGCCCATGAGAGCAATCGTCCATGAGAGCAATCGATGAGACGTTACGCGTAGCACTCGCTGCGCTGCTCGAGTCTTACGGACTTGCTGTGGAGTCGATCGCCGAAGGCGCGATCATTCCCGGGTCGTATTGGGGCGAGCGTGAGGCGGGACTCATCGGCGCCAAGCTTTTCATTCGTCCGGATACGCCGCTGCACTCGGCGTTGCACGAGGCGGCACATTTCGTGTGCATGGATGATGCGCGTCGCCAGGGCCTCGATCGCGATGCCGGTGGCGACGTATTCGAAGAGAACGCCGTGTGTTACCTGCAAATTCTTTGGGGTGATCGCCTGCCCGGCGTCGGAGCCGAGACGGTCATGTCCGACATGGACGAGTGGGGTTACACGTTCAGGTTGGGGTCTGCGTCGCGCTGGTTCCGCGACGATGCCGACGATGCACGTCAATGGTTGCAGAACCGGGGCCTGCTCGACGAACGCGGTACCCTGCGATGCGGTCAGCGTGTCGCGTAGCGATCGGTCGCCGCGACCAGCTCGCTGAGGATCCCCGGCTCGAAGGCCGAGTGCCCAGCGTCGGCAATGATGCGCAGGTCTGCCTCGGGCCAGGCGCGATGCAAGTCCCAAGCACTTTTCATGGGGCAGACCACGTCGTAACGGCCTTGCACGATGGTGCAGGGCAGGTGACGAATCTTCGGCACGTCGTCGAGTAGCTGCGACGGTGTACGCAGAAAGCCGCCGTTGATGAAGTAGTGACACTCGATGCGCGCAAAGGCGTCGGCGACTTCGTCTTCTTCGAATTTGGCGACGTAGTCTGGGTTGAGACGCAGGAAGCTCGTGGCGCCTTCCCAAACGGACCATGCACGCGCGGCGTCGCGGCGCACCTTGGGGTCTTCGCTCGTCAGGCGACGGTAGTAGGCCTGCATGAGCTCGCCACGTTCGGCGAGCGGAATCGGTTTGACGAACGCTTCGTAGAGATCGGGGTAAAGAGCGCCTGTACCGTCCGAGGTTTCGTAGAACCAGCGGAATTCCCAAGGACGGACGAGGAAGATGCCGCGCAGTACGAGTTCGGTGACGCGTTCGGGATGGTGCTGCGCATAGGCGAGGGCGAGCGTCGAACCCCATGATCCGCCGAACACTTGCCAGCGCTCGATACCGAGGTGTTCGCGCAGTCGTTCGATGTCGGCGACCAGGTGCCAGGTGGTGTTGTCGACGAGGCTCGCGTAGGGGCGGCTCTTGCCGCAACCGCGCTGGTCGAACAGCACGATGCGATAACGGTTCGGATCAAAGAAACGACGCATGCGCGCATCAGTGCCGCCGCCGGGGCCGCCATGTAGAAATACGACGGGCTTACCCGCAGGGTTGCCACTCTCTTCCCAATAAATTTCGTGCAGGTCGGAGACACGTAGCCAGCCACTGCGGCGGGCGTCGATGTCGGGATAGAGTTCGCGAAGCATGGAGGCTCTTGCGTGAGGGGCGTGGTGAGGGATTCGGTGATCCGCTGCGGGTCAGGCGCGGCTGAGCATGGGGCCAAGCGGAGCGCCGCCGACCAAATGTGCATGCAGGTGGTAAACCTCCTGCCCGCCGTGCTCGTTGCAATTGATGATCAGGCGATATCCGCTCTCGGCGATCCCCTCGCGTTTGGCGAGATCGCGGGCCACCGTGAACAGGTGACCGATCAAGGCTTCGTCGCTGTCGGCGATGTCGTTCGCCGTGGGGATCGGTTTGTTCGGCACGATGAGGATGTGCACCGGTGCTCGCGGGTGGATGTCGCGAAAGGCCGTGACGCGCTCGTCCTGGTGGACGATGTCGCCTGGAATTTGTCGCGCGATGATTTTTTCGAAGAGCGTAGGCATGGAGCGTGCCTGTGAGGGATCAGTATTTGTAAATCTCAACCTTCGAGCCGTCGAGCTGATAAGCCGAGGCGCCTAGGCGAGTGGTTTTGTTGGTGGTCTTCATGCGGCCGGTGATCCAGTACGCCTCGTAGATCGAATCGAGCGCGATGCCTTTGCTCATGCGTACGTAAACAATCTGATTGGGCGGCGGCGGCGGTACGTGGATGCACGCGCCGAAATAGGGCACCAGGAAAAACTCCGAGACGAGGCCGTCCTTGCCAATATCGAGTGGCACGATGAAGCCCGGAATCTTGATGTTGGAGCCATCGAGCGCTTTGTTGATGGCGAAATCCATGACTTGCTGGGCGGCCATGCCGCCTTCACCGAGATAGTCGTGCGTGGGCGGCGGCGGGCCTCCCGCGAAGCGCGAGCGCGCATCGGGCGGCAACAGTTCGTCCCAATCGATTTCGCGCGCTACGCCGGCTGGCGTCGCGGGTTTTTTGGCTCGCTCGGGAACAGGTGTGCCGACAGCCGGCGGAGTGATGCCCTGAGCTTCACCGTGAGTGCCGAGCAGCAGCGTCGACAAGAGCAGCGCCATAAAAATCTTTGAGTCGGTCATGTGAGCCTTTGAAGAGATTGTCTAGACACGGATGGTCAAGCCATCGTTCAGGGTATTCCGGTAGGCGCGCCAGGCGGGCAAGGCCCCCATCAGCAACGCGGTACCGATGATCGCCCCCAGAATGCCGAAATCGTAGCGGGTCAGACCGCCGAGATCGAGAAAGATTCCGAAGCGCTGCTCGAGTAGCGGTCGCGCGGCGAAGATCAGTCCGAAGCACAGGGCGACCCCTGCCGTGACGCCTGCGCTCGCGAGCATCCCCGCTTCGGCGATGAGCAGGGTGAACACATGTCGGGGCCGTGCGCCGACTGAGCGCAAGATGGCCATTTCGCGGCGACGTTCGTTGAGACTCGTGAGGATCGCCGTCAGCATACCGAGTAAGCCGGCGAGCACGACGAAGGCGGCGACGATCATCAGCGCGGTATCGGCGATTCCGACGAGGTTCCAAAGCTGCGTGAGCGCCATACCCGGGATGATGGCCAGCAGGGGCTCCTGTCGGTATTCATTGATGGCCCTTTGCATGGTGAAGGTCATCACTTTGCTTTCCATGCCCACCATGAAGGCAGTGATGGACGGTGGCGTGAGATTGAGCGCCCTGGCTTGGTCCGCATCGACGCGAGCGCCAGGCAGCGCTTGCATGCCGCTTTGCCAGTCGACGTGAATGGCGGTGATGGCCTCGAGGCTGATGTGTACCGTTCGATCGATCGGTGTGCCGGTACGCTTAAGGACGCCGACCACGGTGAAGGGTTTGTCTTCGTGCTCGGCGAAGCTCACGTTTCCGAGTCCGTGCGCGATGACTATTTTTGAACCGACGGAGTAGCCGAGTTGCTTCGCCACGTCGGCACCGAGGACGGCTTCATACAAATCTTCGAACGGCTTTCCGGCAGCGAAACGTATCTCGCGATCGCCGGCGAACCGGTAATGTTTGAAGTAATCACCGTTGGTGCCCATGACGCGAAAGCCACGGTGGGAATCGCCGAGCGAGATGGGGATGGTCCAGGCGACATCAGGATGCTTGGCGATTTTTTGGTAGCTCTCCCAGCTGACGTTGGCCGTCGCATCGCCCACGCGGAATACGGAATAGAGCAAAAGATTGAGTTGTCCCGACCGCGCCCCCACGATGAGATCGACGCCGGAGACCGTGTTGGCAAAGCCATCGCGTGCGGCCGAGCGCATTTTTTGGACACCGAGCAAGAGTGCGACGCTGATGGCGATTGCACAGATGGTCAGTAGCGCGGTGGTCCGGCGGTTTCGTAACGATCGCAAAGCCAGTTGCAGCGTTTTCATGCGCGGTTGATCTCCCTCAGCGAGAGATTTCGATCGAACAACGGTCCGAGTGACGTATCGTGACTCACGAAGAGCAAGGTGCTCTCCTGCGCCCGGCATTCGTTCATGAGCAAGCGCAGAAAATCTTCACGCGAATCGTAGTCGAGCGAGGAAGTGGGTTCGTCCGCGACGATGATGCCCGGCCGCCCAAGCAGTGCTCGCGCTGCGGCCACACGCTGCTGCTGACCGATCGACAACTCCGTCACGGGGCGTTGCAGATAATCGGGCGATCCGAGTCCAAGCGCGGCAAGCAGACGGCGGCCCTCTGCCTCGAGATCGCCGCCCGGTATGCGAGCTGCGCGAGCGGGAGAGAACTGCGCCGGGAGCAGCACGTTTTCGAGCACGCCGAGGTAAGGGATGAGATTGAACATCTGAAAAATGAATCCGAGATGCTCGCCCCTGAAGCGGTCGCGCTCGCCTGCCGAAAGTGCGGTGATGTCTTGGCCGAGCAAACACACTCTGCCGCGGGCCGGTGTCAGCACTCCGCCGAGCAGTCCGAGCAAGGTGCTCTTGCCGCCACCGCTCGGGCCCCGCAAAAAAATACGCTCGCCTCGCGCGACGGAAAAGTGGGCGATGTCGATGACCGGCGACTTGCCGGGCCAGGCGAAGAGCAGATCGGTCGCCTCGATGGCGACCGAATTCGAGGAAAGCGGTGCGGTCACCGTCTTACTTTAACGAAACCCGCAGGCTGCCGGGAGCGAGGGTTTCCTGCCGCTGCACCGTGGCGCTGATGACGTTGACCTCGGCGCTCTCGACGTTTTTAAGGCGACGCAGCGCCCAGAGCTCGACCCACTCGAGTGCGACAGGGTTATCGCAACGAAAGGCGTAACGGGGACGATAGTCGGCGTGACCGCTGCCGAGCGTGGGCGCCTCGTAGGTCACGGACTGCAATCGACAACCGGCAGCCCGCGGCACGCCGGCGATGTCGCGGCCTGCAGAGAGCCAGGCATCAGCCGCCGCGACCGCTTGGCGCTCAGCGTCGGTGCGCGGGGACTTTTCGAATCCGAGTACGTTGATGGCTGGCGCCTCGAATTCGACCGACAGCAGATTCCCGTCGATCGCGACGTTGAAGGTCACCGCACCGTGCTCGTGCGTGTGCTGCTCGAACGCATCCGCCGGGACAGACCGCAGTATCAAGCCGAGGCCCACTACGAACGAGGCTCGCAAAAACTGACGCATAACGCCCCTCATGCCGGCACAGATGATACTTTAAAACAGGGTAAGAGGTGAGACCAGACCCCGCCGCCCGGTCCCTTGTCGCGGATAATCGGCATCGTCCATGAAGCTCAGTCTCGACAATCTTTCGGTGCATCTGAAGCAGGCCGTCCAGCGCAGCCAGCTCGCACCCGCTTACCTGGTATCGGGTGATGAGGACCTGCTGGTCGGCGAGGCGTGTGATGCGATTCGCGCGGCGGCCCGTTCTGCAGGCTTCGTCGACCGCGAAGTGCACTTCCCGGAGCGCAGCGGCGACTGGGCGGATATCTCAGCTTCGTTGTCGTCGATGTCGTTGTTCGGTGATCGTCGAATCGTCGAGCTACGCTTTTCCGGCAAGGCGGGCAAGGAAGGCGGCGCTGCGCTTCAAAAAATGCTCGACAGCGCGGGAGCCGAAACCTTGTTGCTGGTGGTGACGCCGCGACTCGATCCGGCGACGCAGAACACGGCTTGGGTCAAAGCGATCGAATCGAAGGGCGCGTGGTTGCCGATCTGGGAGATTGGTCCGCGCCAGCTCGAGTCTTGGCTCGCGCAGCGTTTGCGCGCCGCGGGGCTCGAACCGACGAACGATGCCCTCGCACTGCTGGCCTCACGAGTCGAAGGCAATCTGCTCGCTGCGAAACAGGAAATCGAAAAACTGAAACTGCTCGTCCCGTCGGGGCGACTCGATGCGACTGCCGTGCTCGAGGCTGTGGCGTCGAGTGCACGTTACGACGTGTTCGGACTTGGCGAAGCGGTGGTGTCGGGTGACGGCTTACGCGCCCTGCGTATTCTCGCCGGGCTAAGAGGCGAGGGCACGGAGCCCACGCTCGTGCTTTGGTCAATCACCCGCGAGCTTCGAAATCTTTGGTCGCTGCGCCGCGGTGATGATCCGTCCCGTCGTCCCGGTCCACGGCTTTCGCCGTCACATCTGGCTGCGCTCGATCGTGCACGCCCGAGAGCCGCACGCATGCCGTTCGCACGCCTCGCCTCGCGCGCGTTACGCGCCGATCGCATGATCAAGGGGCGGTTAGCCGGCGATCCTTGGGACGAGATGACGCTGCTCTGCGCGGAGTGCTGCGGCCTCCGGCCCATCAAGTAAACGCCATGAGCGTCGTCGTCTCTGCACCGCTTGGAATCTTTGGCGGAACTTTCGACCCGATCCATGTCGGTCACCTGCGCACCGGCTACGAGCTGATGCATGCGCTGCGGCTTGCCGAAGTGCGGTGGATTCCCGTGGGAAATCCCGGTCATCGTGATCCGCCGCTCGCTTCGGCTGCGCTTCGACTCGAGATGGTTCGCGTGGCCATCGCCGGACAATCGGGATTCGTGCTCGATGATCGTGAGACCCGTCGCAGTGGCGTGAGCCGCACGATCGACACCTTGCGCGAGTTGCGCGAGGAGCATCCCGGACGATCGATCTGCGTGCTGCTCGGGATGGATGCCTTTGCCGGCTTCATGCAATGGCATCGCTGGCAGGAGATTTTTGATTACGCGCATCTCGTTGTCGCGCATCGACCGGGTTGGCCGCCGCCGACGGAGGGACCTCTTTCGGCGTTGCTGGCGGAGCGAGCGATGCCGCAAGTGTCGTCGCTGCATGCCTCGCCGTGCGGCGGGATCCATGTGCGCAAGGTCACGCCGCTCGAGGTGTCTTCCACGGATTTGCGCGAACTGCTGGTCTCGGGCGACGACCCGAGATTCTTGGTTCCGGATCCCGTCCGAACGATCATCATCAATTCGGGATGTTATGCTCGCCCGCATGAATAAACCCCGCTCCTCTGCCCGCAAGCCCGCCAAGAAAGCCGTCGTCCGCAAAGTTGCAAAACCCCGCAAGGCTCCGGCGACCGTCGCCAGCACGGCTTCGGGTCGAAAATCGCGCAGCCTGCCGCCGGCGCTACGTACCGTCGAAGCCGCGCTGTCCGACATGAAGGCTGTCGACGTGAAGGTGCTCGATGTGCGCGGTATGAGCGATGTCGCCGATTTCATGGTCATCGCGAGCGGCACCTCCGATCGTCACCTGCGCTCCATTGCCGATCGCGTCGTGCAGATGGCCAAAGCGTCAGGTCAGCGCCCACTCGGCGTCGAGGGCGAGCAGCAGGGCGAGTGGGTACTCGTCGATCTGCCCGATGTCATGGTCCACATCATGCTGCCGCGCACTCGCGAGTTTTATCAGCTCGAGCACCTCTGGGAGTCACGCAGCTCGGCGCCTCGCAATTCCGGCGTAGGCGGTAAGCGAGCATCCGCCGCGCGCGGCTGATTCCTCACTGATCAACGGGCAGGTGCGTCGATGCGTCTGCGAATCATCACAGTCGGCTCGCGTCAGCCCGCATGGGTGGATGAGGCGGTTGCCGATTATCTCAAGCGCTTTCGTGCGCCGTGGCGCCTAGAGCTCGTCGAGCTCGAGGCCGTCACCCGTACCGGTGGACGCTCCGCCGATGCCGCAATCGAGCGTGAAGGCGAGCGTGTGCTCGCCGCTCTGCGCGAGCGGGAGCGGGTGATTCTGCTCGATGAAACCGGAAAATCTTTGAGCACTCGTGAGCTTGCCTTGCGACTCGAAAACATCGCGTCATCGTCGCCCGATCTCGCGCTGCTCATCGGTGGAGCAGATGGACATTCGGCTGCGGTCCGAGCTAAAGCCGCCGAGAGTTGGTCGCTGTCGAAAATGACTTTGCCGCATGGACTTGCACGCGTCATGCTGATCGAGCAGCTCTACCGGGCGTTCTCCCTCTCGCAGGGTCACCCGTATCATCGTGACTGAGTTTCGGCATGACTGACTCCGCCTCCATTTGTTTGGCTTCCGCGTCGCCGCGCCGCGGCGAGTTGTTGCGACAGATTGGCGTGACGTATGTGGTGCAGCCGGCCGATCTCGACGAAGACGAGCATCCGGGCGAGCCGCCTGCGGAATACGTCGAGCGTTTGGCGCGATCGAAGGCCGAGTGGGTCTGGCAGTCGAGACGTCAGGCGGGCCTCGAAACCCTGCCCGTACTCGGCGCCGACACCACCGTGACCGTGGACGGACTCGTACTCGGCAAGCCTGTTGACGAAGCGGCGTTGCTGACGACCTTCGCCCGCCTCTCAGGTCGGGAGCACGAGGTGCTCTCGGCGGTAGCGCTGGTCTCCGATACCGGCACGCGCTCCCGCCTCTCCTGTACACGGGTGCGGTTTCGAGTTGTGACGGCCGACGAAGTCCGAAGATATTGGGCAACCGGCGAGCCGCGTGACAAAGCTGGCGGATACGCGATCCAGGGTTACGGCGCAGTCTTCATCGAGCACATCGCTGGCAGCTACTCGGGCGTGATGGGATTGCCGCTTGCCGAAACGGCCCAATTGCTCGTCGCAGTCGGCGTGTCCGTATGGCACCCTGAAGCATGAGCGCAGAAATCCTCATCAACGCCGCGCCGCGTGAAACCCGCGCCGCCCTGCTTGAGGGCGGGGTGCTGCAGGAGGTTTTCGTCGAGCGGGCGAGTCGGCGCGGAATCGTCGGCAACATCTACAAAGGTCGGGTGACGCGCGTTCTGCCGGGCATGCAGGCGGCCTTCATCGAAGTGGGTCTCGCGCGCAGCGCCTTTCTTCACGTCAACGATATCGTCAGCGCCGATGCGCGTTTCGACGCACAAAGCGTTGCGGCAGTCGGTACCTCGGGCGGTCCGTCGGGTTTGCCTTCGCCCCCGGCCGAGGAATCGATCGATATTCGTCGGCTGATCAATCCGGGCGACGACATTATCGTACAGATCGTCAAAGATCCCATGGGCGCCAAGGGCGCGCGCCTCACGACCTTCATTTCTTTGCCCTCGCGATATCTCGTGTTCATGCCACGGGGTCGGGGGATCGGTATCTCATCGCGCATCGAAGACGAAACGGAGCGCCAGCGGTTGCGCGAGGCCATGCAAACCCTCGTCGGTGAGGGTCACGCGGGCGGATACATTGTGAGAACAGCCGCCGAGGGCGTGGACTCGTCGCTACTCGCCGCGGATTTCGCTTACCTCGGAAGACTCTGGTCGCATGTGCAGGAACGCGGGTTGCGTGCATCGCCTGGCGAGCTCGTCCACGAAGATCTGCCGTTGGCGTTGCGCATTCTGCGCGACGAACTCGGTCGGGGAGTGGAGCGGGTGCTGGTGGATGACGTCGACGAGCTTTCGCGCATGCAGCAGTTCGTCAAAGATTTCGTTACCTCACAGATGTTTCGACTCGAGTTGCACGGCGGGCCCCGCCCGATCTTCGATCTGCACGGCGTTGAAGAGGAGATCAATCGTGCGCTCGAGCGGAAGGTCGCTCTGAAGTCGGGTGGTTATCTCGTCATCGACCAAACCGAGTCGATGACGACGATCGACGTCAACACGGGCGGTTTCGTCGGACATCGAAATCTCGAAGACACGATTTTCCGTACCAATCTCGAGGCTGCCGTTTCGATCGCGAGGCAGCTACGACTGCGCAATCTAGGCGGCATCATCATCATCGACTTCATCGACATGCATGATGAGTCGCATCGTAGTCAGGTGCTTGCGGCGCTCGAACAAGCGCTCGCGGCCGATCATGCGCAGACGCAGGTGGCGCCGATTTCGCCGCTCGGTCTCGTCGAGATGACGCGCAAGCGTACGCGCGAGAGTCTCGAGCATCTGCTGTGCGAGAGCTGCCCGACCTGTGAAGGGCGAGGCTCGATCCGCTCGGTCGAAACCGTCTGCCAAGATATCTTCCGTGAATTGCTGCGACAGGCGCGGCAGTTCGCGAGCCGCGAATTGCTGGTACTTGCGCATCAGGACGTCGTCGAGCGTCTGCTCGGAGATGAATCCACCGTGCTCGCGGAGCTCGAGGGCAGCGTGGGACGACCGATACGCTTGCAGGCGGAGTCGCTCTATGAAATCGATCGCTACGATGTCGTCTTGGTTTGAGGCCACGCCGTGAAGCCGATTGTCGCCGCTGTACAAATGACTTCAGGCCCAGACGTGGCCGCGAACGTCGCGGTCGCCGATCGCTGGCTCAGAGCTGCTGCCGAAGCGGGTGCCTGCGTCGCGGTGCTCCCCGAGAACTTCGCGTTCATGGGTTTGCGCGATGGCGACAAACTCAAGGTCGCCGAAGACGAAGGTCGCGGGTTCGTGCAGGACGCCATCGCGAAGCTTGCCGCCTCACTGAAACTCTGGATCATCGCCGGCACCTTGCCCGTGCGGATCGAGGGTGAGCGGCGAGTCGCTGCCGCCTCGCTGGTGTTCGATGCCGACGGCAAGAGAGTCGCGCGTTACGACAAGATCCATCTGTTCGACGTCGACGTACCGGGACGTGACGAGTCGCATCGTGAATCGACGAACATCCGTCCCGGAGATCGAGTCGTCACCGTCGAGACGCCCGCAGGACGCGTGGGACTGTCCGTGTGCTACGACGTCCGTTTCCCTGAGCTCTACCGGCGCATGGCGGCCGAGGGCGCGCAGTGGCTGGTGGTGCCAGCGGCATTCACGGTGCCGACGGGCCGCGCGCACTGGGAGCTCTTGCTGCGAGCGCGAGCTGTGGAGAATCTCGCCTTCGTCGTAGCCCCGGGACAGAGCGGCGTTCATCCGAGCGGCCGCGAGACCTATGGCGATTCGCTGATCGTCGACCACTGGGGTGAGATACTCAGCCGATTGCCGCAGGGCGAGGGCATTGTGACGGCGCGGTTCGACCTCGATGCGCAGCGTCGTGTCCGCGAGGCCTTTCCGGCGCTTTCTCATCGTCGTCTTTGATTAAAATACTTCGATCCAAATTATGACCTCAACGACCCATACGACCGACGCATTTTCTTTGGCGCGCGAACTTATCCTGACGCCCGCGGGCCTCGACGAAGGCCATATCTCGCGAGCACTCGGCCTCGTACGCGCCTCGTCCATCGATGCCGCCGACGTGTATTTCCAGTTTTCTCGAGATGAGTCGTGGTCGCTCGAGGATGGCATCGTCAAAGACGGCAGTGCGAGCATCGAACAGGGCGTCGGCGTGCGTGCCTTGTCCGGCGAGAAAACAGGCTTCGCCTATTCGGACGAAATTCTTCCGGCGGCACTCGAAGAGGCGGCCATCGCCGCGCGTGCCATTGCCGTGGCGGGCGGCGACGGGCGCGTGCCCGTGCTGCGTCGCAGTGCAGGTCACACCCTTTATCCGGCCATCGATCCGCAGGGCTCGCTGTCGGATGACGACAAGGTGCGCTGGCTCGAGCGCGTCGATCGTGAGACGCGTCGTCTCGACCCGCGCATCGTGCAGGTCATGGCGTCGGTGTCGACGGTATTCGACGTGGTCTTGCTCGCCGATGCCGACGGCACGCTCGCCGCGGATGTTCGTCCGCTCGTGAGGTTCAATGTGTCGGTCATCGCCGAGCGTGACGGTCGTCGCGAAGTAGGGTTCGCCGGCATGGGCGGACGTTACGCGCTCGCTGAGCTTGTCGCGGGCGATCGACCGCTTGCTCTGGGTCGTGAAGCCGCGCGACAAGCCATGGTTAATCTCGATGCCATCCCCGCTCCTGCAGGAGCGATGACGGTCGTCTTGGGCGCGGGTTGGCCCGGCATCTTGTTGCACGAAGCCATCGGTCATGGACTCGAGGGCGACTTCAATCGCAAGGGAACGTCGGCGTTCAGCAATCGCGTCGGTGAGCGTGTGGCTTCCGAGCATTGCACGGTCGTGGACGACGGCACGCTTTCGTCTCGACGAGGATCACTCAACATCGACGACGAGGGTACGCCCACGCGCTGCACCACGCTCATCGAAAACGGGGTGCTCAAGGGTTATCTACAAGACAAGATGAATGCACGTCTGATGGGTACGCAATCCACCGGCAACGGACGACGCGAATCTTTCGCGCACATGACCCTGCCGCGCATGACCAACACCTACATGCGTCCGGGTCCGCACGACCCGCAGGCGATAATCGCCTCGGTCGATCGCGGCATCTACGCCGTGAATTTCGGTGGGGGCCAGGTGGACATCACATCCGGCAAGTTCGTTTTTTCGGCGAGCGAGGCCTATCTCATCGAGAAAGGCCGCATCGGCGCGCCCATCAAAGGTGCGACGCTGATCGGCAACGGACCCGACGTGCTCACCCGCGTATCGATGGTCGGCAATGATCTCAAGCTCGATGACGGCGTCGGCACCTGCGGAAAGGAAGGGCAGAGCGTGCCGGTAGGCGTCGGGCAGCCGACGCTGCGCATCGACGAACTGACGGTCGGTGGCACCGGCTAAGTCAAAAAATTAGCGCACGCTCGCAGGATCGATGCGTCGCAACAGGCGACGGGCACGCACATCGCGTCGCGCTGCAGTGGTTTCGAGCACGGTCAGGTGACCGACCTTTCGACCTTCGCGTGCCGTCTTGCCGTAATCATGCCAATGCAGGTCGTCTTCGCCGATGAAGGCGTCTCGTGAGGGCAGACGTCCGATGAGATTGATCATCGCAGCATGACCGCGCGCAGTCGTCGCACCGAGTGGCAAGCCCAAAATGGCGCGCAGATGGTTTTCGAACTGGCTCGTCGCGGCGCCCTCGATCGTCCAGTGTCCCGAGTTGTGGACGCGCGGCGCCGTTTCGTTGGCGAGCAGATGCCCGCCACGAACAAAGAATTCGATGTTGAGCACGCCCTCATAGCGGAAATGCTCGAGTACGGTTCGCAAATGACGCGCGGCACGACGTTGTAGAGCCGGCGCGCCCCAAGGCGCGCGCGTCAAGCGCAGGATGCCATCGCGATGCAGATTGCGATTGAGCGGATAGATCACGGTCTCGCCGTGTCGATTGCGTGCGCCGATGATCGACACCTCGTCATCGAAGGGGATGAATTCTTCGTAGATGAGCGGGGCGCCTCGCAGTCGCTCGAACGCGAGCCACGCATCCTCGATGCTGCGTACGACCGCCTGGCCTTTGCCGTCGTACCCAAGCCGACGGGTTTTGAGCACGCCCGGCAGGCCCACATCGCGCAAGCCCCGCACGAGCGAGGCCTGCGAGTCGACGGCCGCATACCGAGTGGTCGGAATTTCGAGCTTGCCGAATAGTTTTTTTTCGGCAATGCGATCTTGCGACATGGCAAGTGCAGCGAGCGGCGGGGCGATGGAAGCCGAGCGCCCGAGCGCACGCAGACTGTCGATCGAGACGTTTTCCCAATCGAACGTGAGCACTTCGCTACGTCGCGCGAGTTCGCGCAGCAATTTTTTGTCGGTGAACTCGCCAACCAGCGTCGGCGCGACCTGCGCAGCCGGTGTGTCTGCGGAGCGATCGAGGAACAAAAAGTCGAGACCGAGCGGATAACCTGCAAGCGCCATCATGCGCCCGAGCTGTCCGCCGCCGACGATGCCGATGGTCATCGGTCGTCGCTCGTCAGGCGTTGCGCGGATCGGGATGCTCGAGCACCGCCGCAGTCTGCGCCTCGCGCTGCGCCTTGAGCGCCTTGCCGAGAGCCGGATCAGAAAGTGCGAGGATCGCCGCTGCCGAAAGCGCGGCGTTGGTGGCACCCGCTGCGCCGATGGCAAAGGTGGGCACGGGAACGCCAGCCGGCATCTGAACGATGGAGAGCAACGAGTCGAGGCCATTGAGGGCCTTCGATTGCACGGGCACACCGAGCACCGGCAGGGTGGTCTTAGCCGCCAGCATGCCGGGCAGGTGGGCTGCGCCGCCAGCGCCCGCGATGATGACTTTGATGCCACGGGTTTCGGCGGTGGAGGCGTATTCGAAGAGCAGGTCGGGCGTGCGGTGCGCGGAGACCACGCGAACTTCGTGAGGCACCCCGAGCTTTTCGAGAGTCTCGGCTGCAGGGCGCAGCGTCTCCCAGTCGGAGCGCGAACCCATGACGATGCCGACGACGGGCTTCATCGAGCAATGATAGCGGAAAACCCCGTCAAAATCAGCGCAAGTTCTCGAGAGCGTCCTCGATCGCCGCCGTGTCGAGATCGCGCATCAGCTTGCCGATGTACTGTTTTTGACGTGAGAGACCGCCGCGTGCCTTGATCCGCCGCGCCTCGCGGACGGCATCGAGCAGGTTTTCAGGCAGGGGCAGTCGAATGAGATCCGATTCCTTGAGCGCAATCAGTCGCTCGCCGAGGGCCTGCGCCGCATGCGCTGCACGCTTGCGCGAGCTTTTGCTCGGGCGTTCGTCGAGCGCCTCGGTATCGTCTACCTCGGGCTCGTACGGTTTCGTGTATCTGGGATATCGGGACACCGCTACAATTCTGCCTCATGTCGCAGCAAGTTGATCCCTCCCGCATCCCCGAGCTCGAATCCGTCGTGGCACTGACCTTGGCGGAGGCCCGCAAGGCGGGCGCCTCCCAGGCCGAAGCGGACGCCAGTTTGTCGAAGGGGCTCAGCGTCACGGTGCGGCTCGGCGAGGTCGAGACGGTCGAATACCAGCGCGATCGCGCGCTGGGCGTGACCGTTTATTTCGGCACCCGCAAGGGCTCGGCCAGTACGGCCGACCTGTCGGAGACTTCGGTGCGGGAGACGGTGGCGAAGGCCTGCGCCATCGCCCGTCACACGGCGCTCGATGACTGCGCGGGTCTCGCAGACCCGGAACTGTTGGCCACCGATTTTCCCGATCTGCAGCTCGACTTCCCTTGGGACGTCACGCCCGATGCCGCGGTGGAGCTCGCACGAGCGTGCGAGGCGGCGGGGCTCGCCGTCGACTCGCGTCTCGGCAACTCGGAGGGCGCGAGCGTCGGCAGTCAGCGCGGCGTACGGGTGTACGGCAACAGTCATGGCTTCTTGGCGGGCGACTGCGCCTCGAGTCATTCTTTGAGCTGCGTGTTGCTCGCTCAGGCGGGCGAGGATATGCAACGCGACTACTGGTACTCCTCGGCGCGCGACCCCGCCGATCTCGAAGCGGGCACGATCATTGGTCGCCGCGCCGCCGAGCGTGCCATAGCGAGACTCGGCGCGAGACGTCTGCCGACGGGGAAGTCACCGGTCGTGTTCGCGCCGGAAGTCGCGCGCGGATTCATCGGGCATTTCATTGGTGCCATTCGCGGCGGCGCGCAGTATCGCAAGGCGAGTTTTCTGCTCGGTGCTGCGGGTCAGCAAGTGTTTCCGTCGTGGGTGCAGATGCACGAGCGACCGCGACTGCCGAAGGCGTTTGCGAGTGCAAATTGGGATGGCGAGGGCGTGCGTACGCACGATCGTGAGCTCGTTCACGATGGCATCGTCGAGGGTTATCTGCTTGGCAGTTACAGCGCACGCAAGCTCGGCCTCAAAAGTACCGGCAATGCAGGCGGCCTGCACAATTTGCTCGTCGATCCGTCGCAGGGTGCGCCCGATCAGCGTGCGCTACTCAAACAAATGGGGCGCGGCTTGCTCGTCACCGAACTCATGGGGCAAGGCGTGAACGGCGTGACCGGCGATTACTCTCGCGGTGCGACCGGTTTTTGGGTGGAGAACGGCGAGATCGCGTATCCCGTTCACGAGATCACCATCGCCGGCAATCTCAAAGAACTCTATCGACAAATTTCCGCGATCGGCGGCGACATCGATCTGCGCGGCGGCATCCGCACGGGCTCTGTGCTCGTCGACGGATTTACGATCGCGGGCCAGTGAGGCGCGTCAGCGCTTCACGATATTTTTCGCTGGTCTTGGTGATGATCTCTGGGGGCAGGGTTGGCCCCGGCGCTTTTTTGTTCCAGTCCAGCGTTTCCAGATAGTCGCGTACGAACTGCTTGTCGAACGACGGCGGACTGATGCCGACTCGATAGGTATCTGCGGGCCAGAAGCGCGAAGAGTCGGGCGTCAGCACTTCGTCGATGAGCACCAGACGTCCGGCTTCATCGACTCCGAATTCGAACTTGGTATCCGCGATGATGATGCCGCGCTGGCGTGCATGGGCGGCTGCGAAGTCGTAGAGCGCGAGCGACGTGTCGCGTACTTGGGCAGCGAGCGTCGAACCGACGAGTGCTTCGACGTCTGCGAAGCTGATATTCTCGTCGTGCTGGCCGGCGGGTGCCTTGCTCGCCGGTGTGAAGAGCGGTTGCGGAAGCCGTTCGGCCAGCTGCAGCCCCTTCGGCAAAGAAATGCCGCAGACGGCGCCGGTGCGCTGATAGTCCTTCCAGCCCGAGCCAATGAGATAGCCGCGCACGACGGCCTCGATCGGTAGCGCTTTCAGTCGACGCACGATGATGGCGCGCCCGGCAAGCATGGCGCGCTCGTCGGGATCGAGCGGCAGGGTATCGAGGCTGAGGTGGGTGAGCTGGTTGGGCACGATGGTCGTCGTGTGACGAAACCAAAACTCCGAAATCTCGGTGAGCACATGCCCCTTGTGCGGAATGGGGTCGGGCAAGACGACGTCGAAAGCCGAGAGTCGATCGGTGGTGACGATGAGCATGTGGCCAGCATCGATTTCATAGATATCGCGTACCTTGCCCGTGTGCAGGCGGCGCATATGCCTCAGGGCTGTGGTGTGCACCGTCCGGATCTCGTTCACTTCGGATTCTCGCTGTTTCCGGCCCACTGCAGGGGGTTGCTAGTATTGCAGCATGGAGTGGGGCGGGAAACTCGTAGGCGGTGCCTTGGGTCTGCTGGTGGCTGGCCCCGTGGGTGCAGCCCTTGGCGTGCTTGCGGGGCACCTCGTCGACGACCGGCTCGCAGGGCCCTCCTCACGGTCTGACGAGCCTGACCGCCCGCCGCGGACCAAACCGCCGAAGTCGGGCGTCGCGTCGCCGGCACCGCCTCGCCCAGATCGAGCGAGCAAGATCTACCACGTCGAAGATACCGATCCGTTTGCGGTGGACGCGGAGACGACCACGGAGACGGACGAGGGCCCATCGGTCGAAGACCCGAAGGCCGTGTCGGCGCAATTTTTTCAGACCACCTTCGAAGTGATGGGGAAAGTCGCCAAGTGCGACGGTCGTGTCTCTGAAAGCGACATCCGTGCGGCCCGCGCCGTGATGAAGGACTTCGCACTCGATGATCTGCAAGTGGCCCATGCGATCGCCCATTTCAACTCCGGCAAGCTCGAGGAGTACGGCGAAGAGCGCGCGGTGATGGCGCTGCGTCGCGTTTGCGCTGGCCGTCCCGACTTGCTGCGAACCTTCCTCGAGATTCAGATTCGTGCGGCGATTGGCGGCAGCGACTTGCAGGGACCGGCGCGACCGCTGCTCAACAAAATGGCGGCGATGCTCGGCGTCGGCGGCTTGGAGTTTGCGCAGGTCGAGGCGGTGCTGCGCATCCGTCATCGCGCACGGGGCAATCGCGGCGATGCGGCCGACTGGAATCGTCCTGCCGACAGCACGGCGGAGCCCGAGAGTTCGTCGCGACAAACTGGTGGCGTAGGCGGCGCGCGCGCCGAGACGGGGCGTTCGGGAAAGACGGGCTCGCAAGAGCGCGCCCGACCGACCATCGTACGCATGACGTTGCAGGAGGCTTATCAGGTGCTCGGCGTGTTGCCCGGTGAGGCCATGGTGGAGATCACTCGTTCGTATCGCAGGCAGCTTTCCCGCCATCATCCGGATAAGCTGAAGGCCAATGGTTTGCCTGAGTCGATGCTCGACTTTGCCCAGCAACAGACTCAGCTCATCATCGAAGCCTACAATTTGATTCGCGAGTCCCTAGGAGATCAATCGTGACCGACCGTGCCCGCGCAGCCTGGATTGCGCCTTCCATTCTCTCCGCGGACTTCGCTCGATTGGGTGCCGAGGTCGATGCCGTTCTTGCCGCGGGTGCCGATCTCATTCATTTCGACGTGATGGACAACCACTACGTACCGAATCTCACCATCGGTCCGCTTGTCTGCGAGGCACTGCGCAAGCATGGCGTCAAAGCGCCGATCGACGTGCATCTCATGGTGAGGCCGGTCGACCGATTGGTGCCGGATTTCGCGCGCGCCGGCGCGACCTGGATCACCTTCCATCCGGAGGCGAGTGAACACGTCGATCGAACGATCGCGCTGATTCGCGAGCATGGCTGCAAGCCAGGCCTCGTACTCAACCCGGCTACGCCGCTCGACTGGCTCGATCACACGCTCGAAAAAATCGACATGGTATTGCTCATGTCGGTGAACCCGGGCTTCGCCGGTCAGCAGTTCATTCCGTCGACGTTGTCAAAGATTAGCGAAGTCCGTCGACGTATCGATGCATCGGGACGTGACATTCGGCTCGAGGTCGACGGCGGCATCAAGGCCGACAACATCGGTGCCGTGGCGGCCGCCGGTGCCGACACCTTCGTGGCAGGCTCCGCGATCTTCGGCAGCGCCGATTACGCTGCGACGGTGCGAGCCATGCGCGGGGCCATCGCCGCCGCCGGCTGAGCACCCGCCTGCGCGGCGAGTAGTCGGGCCGGACGCACGCCGAGCATCACCACGGTCTTCCCGCGGGCACGCAAGGTGCCTTGCTCTTCGAGCGTGCGCAGCACGCGCCCGGCCATTTCGCGCGAACAGCCCACGAGGCGTGCGAGCTCCTGGCGCGACACGCGGATCTGCATGCCCTCCGGATGAGTCAGCGCATCGGGCTGTTCGCAAAGTTCGCCGAGGGCCTGCAGGATGCGACCGCCCACGTCGATGAATGCGAGGTCGCGCAACTTGCGGGTCGCCCGTTCGAGGCGTGCCGCCAATTGCGCCGCGAGCTCGAGGGCGAGCACCGGATCGGAGGCGGCGACCTGACGGAAGCGCGAGTACGCCATCTCGGCGATTTCGGTACGGCCGCGGGCACGCACGTACGCGCCTCGACCGGGCGTCGCTTCGAGCAGTCCCATCTCACCAAAGAATTCACCCTTGCCGAGATACGCGAGCACCAGTTCCTTGCCGTGCTCGTCTTCGATCAGCACCTCGACCGATCCGGAGAGCACGTAGAACAGCGCATCCGGCGCCTCACCCGAGCGAACCAGCAGAGTGCGCGGAGGGCACCACACGCCGTGGACATTGCTCTAAAAAGCGTTGCATCGGCGATGTCGCGACGCGTGGCTTCATTGCGGGTGAGTTCATGGAGGCAACCTCTCGCGTGAATCAGAGCCAGTAACTGGTCGTAGTCATGACGCGCGCCGTGGCGTGCATCGCGGATTTCACGGGAGGTGGAAGATCGACGCCGCCGGCGTCTCGCGCCGCAGCACCGTGAGCGACTTCATCAGCGCGCATCTGTTCGAGCACGGCTCGACTGCGTTCGTCGCCAGCCGGCAGTTTGTCGAGGTGCGAGTCGATGTGGCCTTCCACCTGTTTCTCGGTTTCGCTGACGAAGCCGAGGCTGACCGTATCGCTCACCACGGCGGCCGCTGCGCCAATAGCAAAGGATCCGGCATACCAGAGCGGGCCGAGCACACTCGGGCGCGAACCGAGTTCGCGCAGGCGCTGGTCGCACCAGGCCAAGTGGTCGGCTTCCTCGCGAGCGGCCCGCAGCAGCATGTCGCGGACCTCTGGTCGCCGTGCGAAGACCGCCTGCCCGTGATAGAGGGCTTGGGCGGCGACTTCGCCGGCGTGGTTGACGCGCATGAGGTTGGCCGATTCGCGACGCTCCGCCTCGCTCAGCGACGCATCGTGGGCGGCGGCAACGTCGGCGGGCCTGGGGATGGGCCGAGCCGCCGTCGGGGTCGCGAACACGGACCGCAAGGCGCGGTCGACGCTGACGAGGAGGTGGTCGAGTGGGGTATCAATGCTCATGGCACATATTATTACAACCTCCCGTGCCCCAACTTGAGGGTGTCCGGCCCTCAAACGAGGGTTTATTTCCGGTCGGGGCTGGGGGGTCGGCTTCCGCATGACCCCCTTATCGGCCATGGGGGGGCTGCCTGGAGGGGTCGGCCCCAGCTCGAGGGGGTCCGACCCCGGGTGGGAGGGGGGGTTTTGCAAAGCGGGGTCGGCTTAAGTACACTCTCGCGCCCTTTTAGGGACTGGCGGGACCCCCTCCATGGGAGGCCAGGTCAGCCGCAGCCGGAGACCTCAGATGAGCACTGTTTTTGCGAAGCCCGCGACTGTTCGCGGCGACTGGTATCTCGTTGACGCCAAGGGCAAAACCCTGGGCCGTCTCGCCTCGGAAATTGCGCTGCGCCTAAAGGGCAAGCACAAGGCTGACTACAGCCCACACGTCGACATGGGCGATCACATCGTCGTCGTCAACGCCGAGCAGGTCCGCGTCACCGGTGCGAAGATGACCGACAAGATCTACTACCACCACACCGGCGCCATCGGCGGCATCAAGTCGATCGCGCTCGGCAAGCTCCTCAAAGAACATCCGGAGCGCGTGCTGCAGATCGCCGTCAAAGGCATGCTGCCGAAGACCGTGCTCGGTCGCAGCATGTTCCGCAAGTTGCATGTGTTCGCGGGCGACAAGCACCCGCACTCGGCGCAGCAGCCGAAGCCCCTCAACATCTAATCGATCGATCCCGCAGGTACCTTCAAGATGCCCTCCACCAATTACGGCACCGGCCGGCGCAAGACCTCTTCCGCGCGTGTTTTCCTGAAGCCGGGCACCGGCAAGATCACCATCAACGCCCGCTCGATCGAGAATTTCTTCGGTCGTGAGACCGGTCGCATGATCGTCCGTCAGCCGCTCGAGCTCACGGGTCTCATCGGTCGTTTCGATGTGGACGTCACCGTCGCCGGCGGCGGCATCACCGGTCAGGCCGGTGCGATCCGTCACGGCATCACCCGCGCGCTGATCGAGTTCGACGAAACGCTGCGCAGCCCGCTCCGTGCTGCCGGGTTCGTGACCCGCGACGCCCGCGAAGTCGAGCGCAAGAAGGTCGGCCGCCGCAAGGCGCGTCGTGGTCCGCAGTACTCGAAGCGCTGATATATTGGTCAACACGGACTGCCGTCACGGCCACCGGTTTTTGGGGGATCGTCTAGCGGTAGGACAACGGACTCTGACTCCGTTTACCTAGGTTCGAATCCTAGTCCCCCAGCCAAACAAAAAGGCCCGCAGCGATGCGGGCCTTCTTGTTTTCGGGATCGGGCTTTTTCAGCCGAGTCGGCGGACGCCGTTCGGTCCACCGATCAACACCACGTCGGCGGGTCGGTGGGCAAACAGACCGCAAGTCACGACGCCCGCAATGGCGTTGATGGCCGTCTCGAGTGCGGGTGGATCGAGGATGCGTAAGCCATGCACATCGAGGATCTGATTACCGTTGTCGGTCGTGACGTTTTCGCGCCAGACCGGCTGACCCCCGAGCCTCACGAGTTGCCGCGCCACGTAGGAGCGCGCCATCGGAATCACCTCGACCGGCAGAGGGAATCGCCCGAGCACATCGACCACTTTTGACTCGTCGACGATGCACACGAATTTTCGTGAGGCGGCAGCGACGATTTTCTCGCGGGTGAGTGCAGCCCCGCCGCCTTTGATGAGTCGACGATGGCCATCGGTCTCGTCGGCGCCGTCCACGTAGAGGGGAAGGTCACCCGTCCGATTGAGCTCGAGCACCTCGATACCCGCTGCTCGCAGTCTCGCGGTAGACGCTTCCGAACTGGATACAGCTCCGCGGATCCGTTCGCGACGGGCTGCAAGTTCATCAATGAAAAGGTTGACCGTCGAGCCGGTGCCTACGCCGACGATCATGTCCTCTTCGAGGTATTGCAACGCGGCACGCGCTGCGGCGAGCTTTCCGTTCACTGCTTCGTTCATCGGCATTCTCCACGGAAAAAACAGGCGTTTCGGACTCCTGAAACGAGGATGCCCGCTTGCGCGGGCATCCTCGGTTTTATCCAGAAGTGGCGGGCGGGATTTGCATCCTCACCCGCCAAAGATCACGAAGATCTTACTTCTTCTTGGCGGCTTTCTTCTTAGCCTTCTTCTTGGCCTTGGCCATGATGTTTCTCCAGTTACGGGTTAGTCCGAGGGTGAGTATATACACGCGATTGTAAAAAACAAGCAAGGGGGTCTTGCGGAAAGCTTCACGACGTTGCAAGCGAGCAGATGAATCGCCACTCCGAAGCACTCACTGGCGTGATCGAAAGTCGATTGCCACGTTTGAGAATCGGCAGCTCGCGCAACTTACCGTTCGCATGCGTGCGAAGTTCATCGAGCGAAATCACCCTGGGAAAACGCTGCTCGAGACGCACATCAACCATGTACCAACGCGGTTCTTTGGGGTTTGAGTCGGGGTCGTAGTGCGCATGCTTCCGATCAAAAGCAGTGGAGTCAGGGTAGCCCTTGCTCACCACCTTCATCACGCCGACGACACCCGGAACCTCGCAACTCGAGTGGTACATGAAAGCGATATCGCCGACCGCGAATTGGTCACGCAGCATGTTGCGGACCTGATAGTTGCGTACACCGTCCCAGCAGGTGGTGCGCTTGGGCGCCTTGGCCAGATCGTCGATGCTGAAGGTAGAAGGTTCGGTTTTCATGAGCCAATGATTCATCGATTTTCTCCGCGAAAAACAAGGATCTCGCGCTCGGTCACGACAGCGTCGAGAGGAATGTCCGAAGGTAGCGGGTCGAGGGCTTCGATCTGCTGGCAGGAGTGCGCGATGCCGATCAGGCGTGGTCCAAACCAGTGGCGACGGTGACGACGAAAGGCGAGCGCCCGGTCATAGAATCCTGCCCCCATGCCAAGACGATTGCCTCGCGCATCGAAGCCGACCAGGGGTACGAAAACGATCTGCAGTGCCTGGGGTGCAATGCGTTCGGTGGTGTCGGGTTCAGGAATACCGTAGCGGTTGTATCGACGATGTGGGCCGGGTGGGGCGAACGTCATGCGGCGGGCACGATCGTTTTCGATACGCGGCAGGAAGATCTCTGCGCGGCGTCGTGCAGCGAGTGCGATAAGCGGCGAGGTCGCGATTTCTTCGGGCAGCGCGGCGTAGAGCGCGACTCGGATACCGGGTTTGAGCCAGAGCGTTTTTGCAACGAGAGCAGCGATGCGCTCGGCCGCGTGGCGCCGCTCGAGAGGGGAGAGCCCCCCGCGCGCTGCGCGCAAAGATTTGCGCAATGAGCGACGGTCGGTCACTCGGGCTCTCCGACAGGAAGAAGAGACGTCACCCGCCTGTGCCGGTGCGAACCGTTGCTCTCGACACAGAGCAACAAGTGGGGCGGACTACGTCAGGTAAGGCTTTCCGCTCGAGGGCGGACATGCACAGTGCTGACAGCAAGTCATGATGCCCCTGGGCGTTCAAACTTAGGGTCGAGAGGTATCCCGATTCACTGTCGAACACCGCAGGTGACGCCATGGCACTCTACACCAGGTCCTCTCGCATGAGTATGCGGAAGAGGACGGACTTCAGATATCGAGCTGGCGACTGCGCTTGAGCGCGCCGTCGATGCGTTCGCGCAACGCACGTACCCGCGTACCGGCCTCGGAGTCTCCTCGACGGTCTTTGGTCTGCGACTTCAGCAGTTCGTTGGCGAGATTGAGGGCGGCCATGACGGCGATGCGGTCGAGACCGACGATTTTTCCGGAGTCGCGGATTTCGCGCATCTTGTCGTTGAGGAGCTCGGCGGCATCTAGCAGGGCGGTGCGTTCGCTCGGCGGGCACGCGATGAGGTATTCCCGCTCGAGGATGCGAATGCTGACGCGAGAGGCGTCTTTTTCGGCCGGGCTCAAGCCCCGTGCTCCAAGGTCTTGAGACGCCCGATCATGGCCTCGACGCGGGTGCGCACTTGCTCATTGCGCTGCATGAGTGACGCGCGCTCGCTCGAGAGGCTCTCCTGACGCTGACGCAGCGCCCGGTTTTCCTCACGCAGGGCTCCGAGCGAATCGAGAAGTTCGTCCACCTGCTTTTCGAGGCGGCGAATTTCGGAGTCGAGGGAGATTTTGTCGCTGGCTTTGTCGCTCATGCGCAAAATTATAGGCTGCAAACGGTTCCGATCAATGCGCGAGCCCGGTCTTTGGCATAATTTCGTCCATGTCAGCACCTGACTTCCGGGATCTCGAACGTCAACTCGCCGGAACACGGGCGCTCACCGACCTACCCGAGGCTCACGGCACCCTGGCCGGGGCGCTTTGTTCGGGCTCGGGCGTCACCTTCCAAGACTGGCTGCGCGAGGTCTTCCCCGACGGGGTGGCCGGCGCGGCCGAGACCCCCATGCTCACCGTCTACGAATGGACCCGGCACGCACTCGAGTCAGGTCAGCTCGAGTTTCAGCTCTTGTTACCCGATGACGACGAGCCTGTGACCGCCCGCGCGACAGCGCTTAGTCAATGGTGCCAGGGCTTTCTCTACGGTCTCGGCTCGAATCCCATCCCCGACATCGAACAGCTACCGGAGCAGGTGGGGGAGATCGTTCGTGACATGACGGCCATGACGCGCATCGACGTTGACGCAGACGAGTCGATGGAAGACAACGAGCAGGCGTACTCCGAGCTGGTCGAGTTCGTACGTATCGGCGTCCAGTTGCTGCATGACGAGTTGGCCGGAGTTCGCGAAGCCGCAGCCGCGGGGAGTGATGCGGATGACAAGCCGCCCTCGATCCACTAAATCGTCGCGTAGCACTTCGGCGCCGAGGGTGGCGGCCGTCTCCGCAGCCGTTTCGTCGCCTGCAAAAACGCCCCCGATCGGTCGCGACGAGTTTGCTCGGCGACGGCGCCATCTCATGAAGACCATGGGTCGAGGCTCGATCGCCATCATTCCCGCCGCCCCCGTTCATCTGCGCAATAACGACGTCGAGTACGCGTACCGACAAGACAGCAATTTCCATTACCTCACCGGGTTCCCGGAACCTGAGTCGGTGGCGGTGCTCATTCCTGGACGACCCCAAGGGGAATATCTGCTGTTCGTTCGTGATCGGGATCCACACCGCGAGACCTGGGACGGAAGGCGCGCCGGTCCGAGTGGTGCGCGGCGGGACTTCGGTGCCGATGATGCGTTTCCGATCGGCGACATCGACGAAATTCTCCCGGGCCTCATGGAGGGGCGGGAGAAAATCTTTTATACCGTCGGCGTCAACCGCGAGTTCGATCAGCGTGTCGTGGGCTGGGTGAATGGACTGCGTGCTCAGGCGAAGCAGGGACGACATGCGCCGCACGAGATGGTCGCGCTCGAACACGTGCTGCACGACATGCGGCTGTATAAAAGTCGCGGCGAGATCGAACAAATGCGTGAGGCGGCGCGGATTGCTGCGCGGGCGCATGTTCGGGCGATGCGCTTTTGCGAGCCTGGACGCTACGAGTACGAAGTCGCAGCCGAAATCCTTCACGAGTTCCATCGGGCGCGAGCCGACATTTCCTATTTGCCGATCGTCGGTGGCGGCGCCAATGGTTGCATCCTGCATTACCGCGAAAACGCCTCGGCGCTGCGCGATGGCGAATTGCTGCTGATCGACGCGGGCTGCGAGTATGACTGCTACGCGTCGGACATCACGCGCACCTTCCCGGTCAATGGGCGTTTCTCGCCGGCGCAGCGCGCGGCGTACGAAGTGGTTCTCGAAGCCAATCTCGCCGCGATCGATGCGGTACATCCCGGCAATGATTGGAATCGCCCGCATGATGTGGCGGTACAGGTGCTCACGGCGGGCATGGTCCGCCTCGGACTGCTCAAGGGACGCGTGCCCTCGCTTATCAAGTCGATGGCGTATCGCAAGTTCTACATGCACAAGACCGGCCATTGGCTCGGCATGGACGTGCACGACGTCGGTGACTACAAAATCGGCGAGGCGTGGCGACAGCTCGAGCCCGGCATGGTGCTCACCATCGAGCCGGGACTCTACATTCCTCCGGGCACGCGCGGTATTCCGCCGGAGTTTCGCAATATCGGCATCCGTATCGAGGACGATGTGCTCGTCACGCGCGAGGGGCACGAAGTGCTGACGCATGGCGTAGCCAAAGATCCGTCATCGATCGAAACTTTGATGGCGGCAGCGTGAGCGCGTCGGAGGTCGATGTCGCCATCGTCGGCGGTGGATTGGTCGGCGCGAGCCTCGCGCTGGCGCTCGCTCCGACGGGACTCAAGACTGCGCTCATCGAGGGTGTGGCCCCCGATGCCCAGGCCCAACCGAGTTTCGACGATCGAACGACGGCTTTGGGTAATGGCACGCGTCGCAGCTTCGAGGCGCTCGGCATTTGGTCTCAGGTGGCCTCGAAGGCTGCGCCCATCCGCCGCATCCATGTCTCCGATGCAGGACGATTCGGCTTTGCTCGCCTCGAAGCGAGTGAGCACGGCATCGATGCGTTCGGTTACGTGTTAACCAATCGAGTACTGGGTACGGCGTTGCGATCGGCGATAGTCGATCTGCCGAACCTCGATCTGCGCATGCCGGCGAAATGCACGGGCGTGGTGCTGCACGAGCAGAACGTCGAACTCGCGACCGAACCTACCGCTTCGCCGCTACGAGCGCGCCTCGTGGTGGCAGCCGATGGTGCCGACTCCAAAGTACGCGCGGCAGCAGGTCTTGAGGCATCGATCGAAGATTATCGACAGGTCGCCATCGTGAGCCACGTGCGCAGCTCACGCCCGGCCGACGGTACCGCTTACGAGCGCTTCACGGCGCAGGGTCCGTTCGCGGTGCTGCCGCTTTTCGATGGTGCGTATGGCGTGGTGTGGACGCTTGCACCCGAAGCCGCCGAGCGCGTACTGGCCGTGTCGGACAAAGATTATCTCGCTGCGCTCCAAGGCGAATTCGGTTGGCGCATCGGCAGTCTGCTCTCGGTCGGTAAGCGCAATGCGTATCCGCTGCGCCTGTCGCGTGCCGAGACACTGACCGGTCAACGCGTCGTGCTCATTGGCAATGCGGCGCAGGGTCTGCACCCTGTGGCGGGTCAAGGGTTCAATCTTGGCCTGCGCGATGCGGCGACGCTCGCCGAGTTGCTCGCCGAAGTCGTTCGTCGTGACGGACCTGCTGCCGATGTCGGAGCCGCACCAGTGCTGCAGGAGTTCGCCTCACGTCGCTCGGCTGATCGTGAGGGCGTCACGCGATTCACCGACGGGCTCGTGAAGCTCTTTGGCGATACTCGCCCCGGCGTGCCGTTGCTTCGCGATCTCGGCCTGCTGCTCTTCGATTTGTCGCCGACTGCCAAACAGGCGTTGTCGCGACTCAGTTGGGGATTTGCGGGACGCACGCCGCGTCTTGGACGCGGCCTCGGAGTGATGTCGTGAGCGTGGAAACGAACTTCGACATCGCCATCGTGGGCGGGGGTCCTGTCGGTGCAGTGCTCGGCGCCTTGTTGCGGCCGAGTGCCCATTCGCCGCGGGTGTTGTTACTCGAGCGCGAACTGCCCGATCTGGCGACACCCGCCCCTACGACGGACCTTCGAGTCTTCGCGCTCTCGCGGGCGAGCGAGCGCATTCTAAGGGCTTCCAGTGCATGGGAGCCTTTACTGAAAACGCCCGCGGCACTCTGCGCGTACGAGCGTATGCATGTCTGGCCGCGCGATGCCGAGCCCCGCGGCGACGGTTCGCTGACTTTTGATGCGGCGGAGTTGGGTGAGCCGGATCTTGGGCATATCGCGAGCAACGAAGCCCTGCAGCGCGCCGGGCTCACGGCCTTCGTCGGCGCGGGTGGGCAGGCCCGCGCTGCGCTCGTTCACGATCTTCACTTTACCGAGCGCAGCGTCGAGTTGTCGACTTCGATCGGTACGGTATCGACGCGGTTGGTCGTCGGCGCAGATGGTGGCCGATCGGTCGTCCGGCGCGCCGCAGGCTTCGACGTCGAAGCGCAGGAGTACGGACAGCTCGCCATCGTCGCCAACCTCGTAAGCGAGAAACCGCACGAGTCGACGGCCTGGCAGCGTTTTCTCGGCGAGGGGACGTTGGCGTTGTTGCCGCTCGCCAATGGACAAAGCTCTCTTGTTTGGTCACTACCCCGTGATCGTGCCGAAGCACTGCTCGCCGCCGAGACAGCGGCCTTCAACGCGGAGCTCACGGCGGCGAGTGCGGGCGTGCTCGGCACGCTTTCTTTGGCGAGCGAGCGGCGGAGTTTTCCCTTGCGACGGGTCAGCGCGCCGCATTACGTGCGTGAACGTTGTGCGCTCGTCGGCGACGCCGCCCATATCGTCCATCCGCTTGCGGGGCAGGGCGTCAATCTCGGATTGCTCGATGCCGCTGCGCTGGTGCAACAGCTCGACCAAGCGTCGCGCGAACGCGAGGACCCGGGTGCGCTGCGCGTGCTGCGTCGCTATGAGCGCTGGCGCAAGAGTGACAACGAGGTCATGAGCCTCGCGATGGATCTATTCAATCGCTTTCTGGCCTTTGGCGGCGACGGCCCCGAGCAGTGGCTGCAGCGCGGGCTCGGGTTCGTGGGTCGTAGCGCCGTGTTGCGAAGACCCTTCGCCGAGCGTGCGCTCGGGCTCGCAGGCGATTTGCCTGCCATCGCCCGACGCTAGACGATTACGCTCAACCGAGGCGATCGAGCTTCGCGGCGCAAATGAAGTCGTTTTCGGTGAGTCCGTTCACTGCATGCGTGCTGTAGCGCAGCCGGCAGTAGTTGTAGCCGATGGCGAGATCCGGATGATGGTCTTCACTGTTGGCGACATGCGCCACGGCGTTGACGAAACTCATGGTCCGATAAAAATCTTTGAACGACCACTCGCGTTGCAGCTCGCGACCATCGGGTGAGAGGCGCCATTCCGGCGCGAGCTGTCCGAGTAGGCGCTCGCAGTCAGCTTTCGAAAGTGGCGGTACGCCGCCTTCGCAAGGCAGGCATTTTTTTTCGGTGAGTGAGTCGCTCATGATCGTTCCTCAGGTCTGCGATGCGGCGGCTCCATCGCGGCGCGGATATTTACGCGCGACATAGGCCTCCACGAGTTGTTGGAATTCTTCGGCGATGTGATCGCCCTTGAGTGTGACGGTCTTTTCGCCATCTTCGTATACCGGAGCCACCGGACGTTCGCCCGTACCCGGCAGACTGATGCCGATGTTTGCGTGTTTGCTTTCGCCAGGTCCGTTGACGACGCAACCCATCACCGCGACGTTCATCATCTCGACACCGTCGTAGGCCTTGCGCCACTCGGGCATGCGGTGACGAATGTGCGACTGGATCGATTTGGCGAGCTCCTGGAAGTAGGTGCTCGTCGTACGTCCGCAGCCCGGGCAAGCGATGACCATCGGGACGAAGGAGCGCAAGCCCATAGTCTGCAAGATTTCCTGCGCGACGATCACCTCGAGCGTTCGGTCGCCGTTGGGCTCCGGCGTGAGGGATACGCGAATCGTATCGCCGATGCCTTGCTGCAGCAGCACACTGATGCCCGCGGTCGAGGCGACGATGCCCTTGCTGCCCATGCCGGCTTCGGTGAGCCCAACATGCAGGGGATAGTCGCAGCGTGCGGCGAGGTCGGAATAGATGGCGATGAGATCCTGCACGCCGCTCACCTTGGCAGAGAGCACGATCGCCTCGTGCGGCTGTCCGAGTTCTTCGGCGCGACGCGCGCTCTGCAGGCAGGACTCCACCACCGCCGAACGCATGACTTCATTGGCCGTCCGCGGATTTGGCAGCGCGTTGTTGTCATCCATCATTTTGGTCAGCAGGTCGGAGTCGAGGCTGCCCCAGTTCACGCCGATACGAATCGGCTTCTGGTACTGACAGGCCGTCTCGATCATTTCGGCGAACTGCGGATCGCGCTTGCTGCCGCGGCCGACATTGCCCGGGTTGATGCGGTACTTCGCGAGTGCTTCGGCGCAAGCCGGGTGCGCCTTGAGCAACTTGTGACCGTTGAAGTGGAAGTCGCCGATGAGCGGAACCTTCACGCCCTCGCGGTCGAGTCGGTCGCGAATGTGAGGCACGGCCGCAGCCGCCTCCTCGGTGTTCACCGTCACGCGAACGAGCTCCGATCCTGCGCGCGCGAGCGAGCGGACTTGTGCGACGGTCGATTCGATATCGGCGGTGTCGGTGTTGGTCATCGACTGCACGACGATGGGCGCTCCGCCGCCCACCTTCACGCCGCCGACGACGGCAGCGATGCTTTTTCTTCGCGTGATCATCGTGAGGAGTCCTGTGCTTTTTCTTTGGCGATCCAGGTGCGAACGTGACTTTCCATGAGATCGAGCGGTACGGCGCCGGTCTCGAGAACGGTATCGTGGAAAGTCCGGACGTTGAAGCGGCTGCCGAGCGTGGTTTCCGCTTCGCGCCGAAGATTCTGGATGCGCAGCTGACCGATTTTGTAGGCAAGCGCCTGTCCGGGCCAGGAGATGTAGCGGTCGATTTCATTGACGATGTCCGCCTCGGTCTTCGCGGCATTGTCGATGAAGAACGCGATCGCTTGCTCGCGGGTCCAGCCTTTGGCGTGCATGCCGGTATCGACGACGAGCCGTACGGCACGCCACATGTCGTAGGTCAGCTGACCAAGCTTGGAGTAGGGGTCCTGATAGAGCCCGAGCTCCTCGCCGAGACTTTCGGAGTAGAGCGCCCAACCCTCGACGTAAGCGGTGTAGCCCGCGTTGCGGCGGAAATCAGGCTTCGCCGCCTGCTCCATGGCGAGCGCGATCTGCAGGTGATGCCCCGGCACCGCCTCGTGAATGGAGAGCACTTCCATCTCGTACTTGGGGCGCACTTCCGGTCGATAGAGATTCACGTAATAAAAACCGGGACGTGTGCCGTCCGCAGCAGGCCCCTGGTAGTACGCGGTGGTGGTGTTGGGTGCGCTCGACATCGGAATCGGCCGTACGCCATAGGGCGTACGCGGAAGCTTGCCGAAAACGCGGACGAGGTTCGGGTCGATACGTTTCGAGACGGCGAGATACCCCTCGAAAAGTTCCTGTGAGGACTTGTAGTAGAACTGCGGATCGGTACGCAGGAAGGTGAAGAACTCCTGCAGCGAGCCCTTGAAGCCCACTTTTTCCTTGATAGCCATCATCTCGGCGCGTATGCGTCGCACCTCGGCGAGACCGATCTCGTGGATTTCGTCTGCCGTCAGCGAGCTGAGCGTCGTGTGGTACGCGATGCGCTCGCGATAGAACTCACGTCCCTGCGGCGTATCGGAAATGCCGACCGTCGCACGCGTTGCCGGCAAGTAAATGTCATTGAAGGTTTTCGTGAAGCGCGCGTAAGCAGGCAACACCACACGCTCGATCGCGCTGCGGCCTTTTGCCGTGAGCCGTGCGCGGGTTGCCGCGTCGAACTCTCCGGGAAAGCGCGTGAAGGGTGAAAAGAACGGACTTTGCTCGGGCTTGGCCACGTTCTGCAGGGCAAGCTGCGACGGGATGCGCTGCATGATGACGCGCGACTGAGTGCGCCCCTCACGCGCGGCTTGCTCGAGCAGCGCGATGTGCTGGTCGATCAGCGTACCCACGCCTTCGAGCCTCGCGATCCAATCCTCGTAATCTTTGACCGTGCGGAACTGCAACAGCTCAGTGACTTCGTGCAGTGTCTGAATGCCGCCTTGATGATTGATCGAGTAGAGGTGGGGTTTGAACGGCCAGGTGGCGAGGCGTTGGGTGTATTCGCGCTCGAAGAGGTCGTAATCGAGCTGGGCGGCCGCGGAGAGTGAGGCACGCGGGATGGTCCGGAGCGCGGCGAGCGTGGCCAGGTCGTGCTGATGCCGTCGTTCGATGGCCGGCCCGGACATGTCGGTCCACCGGTCGTTGTATCGGTTGTCGCCGAGGTAGTTGGCCATCTGGGGCTCGGCCTCCAGCTCCTTCTGCCAGGTCGTATCGAACAGCGTCCGAAGCGCCGCGTCGGTGGCGGGCGAGGCCGCGGTCATCCCAGGCGTCAGGGCCACAAAAACCAGGGCGATGAGCAACGCGAGGGCGGGACGGCGACTCTGCATGGACGGATCTCCAGGTAACCTTGAGTTGACAGTCTACGACGGTCGATTTTTCCGCGCCCGGGGGCGCAGCCGCTGCTATTATCGCCTCGTTCGCGTAACCCGACCTCGCCGGAGAGACCCCAGGCTTACCGTGGGGCGCCGAAGGCGCAAGTTTCCGCCCGGAAACGCTCAGGCAAAAGAACGGCAGGTCGTAGGCGAATTCTGGAGAGTGATCGACCCAAGCCCCGCGGGCTGAGGTCGGTCCACCGAAGGGGAGCGGCGCGTCAAGGATCAGACGAGCCCGATCTCTCAGGTCCATGGACAGAGGGGCGGCAGGGGCTATCGGGCTCTTGCCGCTCTTTTTTTTGGTCGGGCGGTGACCTCACGGATGCGAGGAAGACGGCATGGGACGCAAGACACCTCTTTATGGACTGCATGTCGAGCAGGGTGCTCGAATGGTCGATTTCGGTGGCTGGGATATGCCAGTCAATTACGGCTCGCAAATCGAGGAGCACCACCGAGTGCGTCGCGATGCGGGCATGTTCGACGTGTCGCACATGTGCGTCGTCGACATCCGTGGACGCGACAGCCGTGCGTTCCTGCGCCATTTGTTGGCCAACGATGTCGACAAGCTTCGAGTCGAGGGCAAGGCGCTCTACAGCTGCATGCTCAACGAGAAGGGCGGGGTGATCGACGACCTCATCGTCTACTTCATGAACGAGCAGTGGTTTCGGGTGGTCGTCAACGCCGGCACGCGCGACTCCGACATCGCCTGGATGCGCGCCCAAGCACGCGAGTCTGCACAGCACCTCGAAATCATTGAGCGTGTCGATCTGGCCATGATCGCCGTGCAGGGCCCGAAGGCCCGTGCGATCGTCGCCGCGTTCCTCGATGCACAAGATCGTGACGCGACCTTGGCGCTCGAACCGTTCAACGGTCGCGTGTGCGGCGAGTGGTTCGTCGCGCGTACCGGCTACACCGGCGAGGACGGGTTTGAAGTGGTGTTGCCCATCGAGGAAGCGCCCGCGACTTGGCGCGCTCTCGTCGCGGCAGGTGTTGCACCGTGCGGACTCGGCGCGCGCGACACGCTGCGCCTCGAGGCGGGCATGAATCTCTACGGCAACGACATGGACGAAACCCGCCATCCTCTCGAGTCGGGTCTCACATGGACCGTGGCCTTCGAGCCCGCGACGCGCGACTTTGTGGGCCGTCAGGCCCTCATGGATATCAAAGCGGCGGGTGGACCGTCGCACAAGCTCGTCGGACTGTTGCTAGAAGACCGGGGTGTGCTGCGCTCGCATCAAAAAGTCGTCGTCCCCGGTGTGGGCGAGGGCGAAGTGACGAGCGGCACGTTCTCGCCCACGCTCGAGCGATCCATCGCTTTTGCTCGGGTGCCGAGTGGTACCGGTCCGTCCGTTCAGGTCGACATCCGCGGCAAGTTGCTGCCGGCACGCGTGGTCAAGCTGCCTTTCGTCCGTAACGGACGTGTGCTGATCACGCTCTGATTTTCAAAGATTTCACGATTTCCTTATCCAGGAGCCTTCCCATGAGCCAAGTCATCGCTGATCTGAAATACGCCAAGAGCCACGAGTGGGTGCGTGTGTTGCCGAGCGGTCTCGTCGAGATCGGTATCACCGATCACGCGCAGCACGCACTCGGTGATCTCGTATTCGTCGAAGTCCCCGAGGCGGGACGCGCACTCGAGGCGGGTGCCGCATGCGCCGTCGTCGAATCGGTCAAGGCGGCATCGGATGTCTATTCGCCCATCGCCGGTACCGTGGTCGAGTGCAACGCCGAGCTCGCCTCGACGCCGGAACTCATCAACCAAGATTGTTACGGCAAAGGTTGGATGATGCGCGTGAAGCCGGCGTCGGCCTCTGCGCTCGAGGGCTTGCTCTCGGCAGACGCGTACTCGGCAGTGCTCGCTGCGGAGGGTGGCTGACATGCCTTTCATTCCGCATACCGAAGCGGACGTCCGCGAGATGCTCGCGACGATCGGCGCGAAGTCGATCGAAGAGCTCTTTGACGAAATTCCGCAAAACCTCCGCGTTCAAGGTCTCGCCGGCATTCCCGAAGGTCTCTCCGAAATGGAGATCGGTCGATTGATGAGCGAGCGTGCACGACAAGACGGTCGTCCGCTGTCGTTCCTCGGCGCGGGTGCCTACGAGCATCACATTCCTTCGGCGGTGTGGGCGATCACCACGCGCGGCGAGTACTACAGCGCGTATACACCGTATCAAGCCGAAGCGAGCCAAGGCACGCTGCAGCTCATTCACGAATACCAGACGATGATCTCCAGCCTGACCGGCATGGAGGTCTCGAACGCGTCGCTGTACGACGGCGGTTCCGCCGTGGCCGAGGCCGCGCTCATGGCGGTACGCGCCCATCGCAAGTCGAAGAGTCTGCGTGTGCTCGTGCCCTCGACGGTCAATCCCAACTATCGCCGGGTGGCCATCAGTACGGCGGGCAATCAGGGTCTGCGCTTCGAGACAGTGCCGTATCAGCGCGAGACCGGTTGCATCGACTTCGCTGCGCTCGCGGCGTTTGCGGATCAGGACATTGCCGCGATGGTCATTCAGCAGCCCAATTTCTTTGGTCAGCTCGAAGACGTCGATGCGCTCACCGACTGGGCGCATGAGCAGGGCATGCTCGTTATCGCTGCCGTGAACCCGACCTCGCTTGCGCTGCTCAAGCCGCCGGGCGAGTGGGGCACCAAGGGCGCGGACATCTGCGTGGGCGAGGGGCAGCCGCTCGGCGTGCCGCTCTCTTCGGGTGGGCCCTACTTCGGCTTCATGACGACGCGCATGGACTACGTGCGCTCGATGCCGGGTCGTATCGTCGGTCGCACGGTCGATCTCGAAGGTCGGCACGGCTACACGCTCACGCTGCAAGCGCGCGAGCAGCACATTCGTCGTGGCAAGGCGACGTCCAACATTTGCACCAACCAGGGCTTGTTGATGACGGCGGCGACGATCTACATGAGCCTCATCGGGCCGGCGGGGCTTGCACAAGTGGCTGAAACGAGCATGGCGTGCACGCATCAGCTCGTCACAGCGCTCGGTCGCCAGCGTGGCGTGCGTCAGGCCTTCACGGGGCCGCGCTTTCACGAGAGCGTCTTGTTGCTCGATCGGCCGGCGGCTGCCGTGCTGCGCGAGCTCGAGTCGCAGGGCATTCTCGGCGGCGTCGATCTGTCGGGTGATTACCCGGAGCTCGGTTCTGCCATCCTCGTTTGCGCCACCGAAACCAAGACCGACGGCGATATCGAGCGCTACGCCAACGCGCTCGGCTCGGCGTTGCAGGCTGTGCGCGCCGCCTGAGTGCGGACGCCACCGGAGTACGTAATGAATCAAATCTTAGAAAAATCGATCTTCGAATATTCGCGCGATGGCCGCGGCGCCGAAGCTCAGCATCCGCCGGCGTTGTGCGGTGCCGTGGCATCGGCCTCGAAAGCGGCCTTGGATGCGGTGCCTGCTGCGCTGCGTCGTCAGGGCAAACCCATGCTGCCCGAGGCGAGTGAGCTCGACGTCGTTCGTCACTTCACCCGTCTTTCGCAGCTCAACTTCTCGATCGACACGAACTTCTATCCGCTCGGCTCGTGCACGATGAAGTACAACCCGAAGGCCTGCAATCAGTACGCCATGCTGCCGGAATTTCTGTCGCGGCATCCGCTCGCGCCCGATTCACAGGGTCAGGGTTTCCTCTCGTGCATGTTCGAACTGCAGGAGATGCTCAAAGAAGTGACCGGCATGAAAGCCGTGTCGCTCAACCCCATGGCCGGTGCGCACGGCGAATTTGCGGGCGTGGCGATGATCCGTGCCTATCACCGCGCGCGTGGCGATTTGGCGCGCAACGAGATCATCGTTCCGGAGGCGGCTCACGGCACGAATCCCGCAACGGCGACCATGTGCGGTTGCATCGTGCGCGAGATCCCGGTCGATGCAGAAGGCGACGTCGATATCGAGGCGCTCAAAAAAGCGGTGGGACCGAATACGGCGGGCATCATGCTCACCAACCCGTCCACGCTCGGCGTCTTCGAGCGCAAGATCGAAGAGGTCGCGCGCATCGTTCACGGTGCCGGTGGCCTGCTTTATTACGATGGTGCCAATCTCAACGCCATCCTCGGCAAAGTTCGCCCGGGTGACATGGGCTTCGACGTCATCCATATGAACTTGCACAAGACCTTCTCGACGCCGCACGGCGGTGGTGGTCCGGGTGCCGGCGCAGTGGGTGTGAGCGCCCGACTCGAGCCTTTCCTGCCGGTACCGGTGGTCGGTCGCGAGGGTGAGGGCTATCGCTGGCTCACCGAAACGGATCGACCGCAGTCGATCGGTCGCCTGTCGGCCTTCATGGGTAATGCGGGAGTGCTGCTGCGTGCGTACATCTACATGCGCATGCTCGGCCGCGAGGGCATGAGCCGCGTCGGCGAGTTCGCCACGCTCAATGCCAACTACGTCATGGCGCGACTGCGCTCTGCGGGCTTCGATTTGGCCTACCCGAATCGACGTGCGAGCCACGAGTTCATCATCACGATGAAGCGCCAAGCGAAGGAGCTCAACGTGACGGCCATGGATATCGCGAAGCGACTGCTCGACTTCGGCTTCCACGCGCCGACCACGTACTTCCCCTTGCTGGTGCCCGAGTGTCTGCTCATCGAGCCGACGGAGACGGAGAGCCGCGAGACGCTCGATGGCTTCATCGAGGCCATGGTGACGATCCTCGGCGAGGCGTCGAGTGATGCCACGAAGCTGAAAGGCGCGCCGTATACCATGCCGGTGCGGCGTCTCGATGACGTTCGTGCAGCCAAACAACTCGAGCTCACTTGGAAACCAGTAGACTCGGCAGCCTGATGAAAACAGACAGACCCAAGCCGACCGGACTCGTCCGGCTCGTCAACGCGTTCGGCAACACCTGGAAGGGTTATGTTGGCGCGTTTCGCGAGGAGGCAGCTTTCCGGCAGGAGCTCGCGCTCTGTGTCGTGCTGTTTCCGCTCGGTTTGTGGCTAGGGGAAAACGGGATCGAGCGGGCACTGCTCGTCGGTCCCATTTTCATCATTCTGATCGTCGAGCTGCTCAACAGCGGTATCGAGGCAACGGTCGATCGTATCGGCCTCGAGCGTCATCAGCTCTCTGGGCTCGCCAAAGATTTAGGTTCTGCGGCGGTTTTCACGTCCTTCGCGATGCTCGCGGTCGTTTGGGCGCTGGTATTGCTCGATCGCTGACGATCGATTGCGGAGAAAGACATGACGGCACTTATTTGCGGTTCGGTGGCTTACGACACGGTGATGGTCTTCGAAGGGCATTTCAAAGATCACATCCTCGCCGATCGCATCCACATGCTGAATGTGGCTTTCCTCGTTCCAGGCCTGCGCCGCAATTTCGGCGGATGCGCCGGCAACATCGCTTACAACCTCAAGTTGCTCGGCGGCGAGGGCAAGGTGATGGCAACGGTCGGTTCGGATTTCGGACCGTATCGCGCCTGGATGATCGACAACGGTTTGCCGCTCGATCACATCCGCCAGCTCGACGACGAGTACACCGCGCAGGCGTACATCACGACGGACGCCGACAACAACCAGATCACGGCCTTCCACCCGGGCGCGATGAACCATGCGCACGTTAACAAAGTGCCGAAAGATGGCGGAGTACGCCTCGGCATCGTCGCGCCCGAGAGTCATCTCGGTATGCTCGACCATGCGGCACAGTTTGCCGCGCACGGTATCCCCTTCATCTTCGATCCGGGTCAGGCGATGACGCTGCTCGGACCGGATGATCTGCGTACCATGATCGGTCAAGCGACTTGGGTCGCGGTCAATGATTACGAGGCAAGCCTGCTGGTCGACCGCACTGGATGGTCGCTCGAGACGATTGCGAGCAAGGTGAAGGCGCTCATCGTAACCCGCGGCGCCGAGGGTTCGCATATCCACGCCGACGGTGTCGTCCATCAAATTCCGCCGGTCAAACCCGAAAAAATTGCTGACCCCACGGGCTGCGGTGACGCGTATCGCGGCGGTCTTTTGTTCGGCTTGCAGCGCGGACTCGATTGGCCGACCACCGGTCGTATCGCCTCGCTCATGGGCTCGCTCAAGATCGCCCATCACGGAACCCAAAATCACCGTTTCGGTCGCGAAGAGTTCGCGCGCCTCTACCAACAGGCCTTCGGCGTCGCGCTCGGAGCTTGAGCGAACAGGTCGATTTCTTTGGCGAGAAGCCGGCGCGCAGCAAAGTCGCTGCGGCGCCCGTAGACGATGAAGTCCGGGCACTCGCCACGAAGATTCCCGCAAGTCTGCGTTTCGGGACCTCGACGTGGTCCTTCTCGGGATGGCAAGGCATTGTCTACGGCGGCGATTACGACGAGACGAAGCTCTCTCGTGAAGGACTCGCTGCGTATGCGCGACATCCCTTGCTGCGTAGCGTCGGCGTCGACCGCAGCTACTACCGACCACTCGACGACAAGACCTTGCAGCGTATGACTGAAGCCGTCGGCGATGATTTTCGATTTTTGATCAAGGCCTATGCCGCGTTGATGCTTCCCAAGAGCGCACGTCGTCCGGAGTATCTCCAAGGCGTTCCGGACATCTTCCTCGATCCCGTCTATGCCTCGCGCAACGTCATTGAGCCTGCGCTGCGTCTACTCGGTGACAAGCTTGGCGTCATCCTGTTTCAGTTTTCGCCGCTCGGCGATCGGGTGCTCCGTTATCGTCGCGAGCTGCTCGAGCGTCTCGATAAGTTTCTGTCCGCGCTGCCGAAAGAGGCGAGGTATGCCATCGAGTGGCGTGACGCGGCGATGCTCGGCCCGGATCTCGCCGAGCTGCTGGCGCGTCATCGGGTCGCGCACGGCTTCGCCGCGCATCCGCGCATGCCCCAGGTAGATGAGCAAGCCGCCTTCGACACCGGTGAGGGTCCGCTGGTCATTCGTTGGCTGCTGCGACGTGATCGAGCTTACGAAGAAGCCCGCGCGACGTACGCGCCTTTCGACCGCCTGGCCGAGCCTGATGCCGAGTCGCGGCAGCGCATTCTGTCGCTCCTTCGACAGGCTGTGGGGCAGGGGCGGGACGCCCTCGTCATCGTCAACAACAAGGCCGAGGGTTCCGCGCCGCTCAGCGTGCTGCATTTGGCGCGCGAGTGGTCGGTGGTCGGCTAAACTTTCTGCCATGTCCGCCCCAATCGGTGCTGCCGCACCCGACATCGCGGCCGCGGTCGCCGCCTTGCGTGCGGGTGATCTGGTGGCCTTTCCGACCGAGACCGTCTATGGCCTCGGTGCCGATGCGCGTAATGCCGAAGCCCTGCGCAAGGTGTATTCGCTCAAAGGTCGACCGGCGACACATCCGCTGATCTTGCACGTGGGCACCATCGATGAGCTCAAAGATTGGGTCGCCGAGATCCCGTCCGCCGCGCTGACACTCGCGCGTCGATTTTGGCCGGGACCGCTGACACTCGTATTGCCCCGTTCGTCGCAGGTCTCCGACGTGCTCACCGGCGGTCAAAACACGGTAGCGATTCGTGTGCCGTCGCATCCGGTGGCGCGCGCGCTGCTTGCCGCCTTCGGGAGTGGTATCGCTGCGCCCTCGGCCAATAGATACGGACGCGTGTCGCCGACTCGCGCGGCACATGTACGCGAGGAGTTTCCCGAGGGATTGCTCGTGCTCGAGGGAGGAGACTGCGAGGTCGGTCTTGAATCGACTATCGTTGCGCTCGTCGACGCAACGCCGCGGCTGCTGCGACTAGGGGCCATTACGCGCGCCGAAATCGAAGGCGTGCTGGGCCATCCCATCGAGGTGGGTGCGGGCGCAGAGTCGCCTCGCGTACCCGGTAGCACCATGCAGCACTACGCGCCGCAGACGCCGCTGGAGCTCGTGCGTGCCGGTACCCTGACGGCTGCCGAAGCGGCAGCGCACGCGCGCGGCGAGCGAGTGGTGACGCTGGCGTGCCCGCAGGGAAGCGACCCTGCGACCTACGGCCGAGCCTTGTACGCCGAGCTCCGCCGGCTCGACAAGCTCGGCGTCTCACGTATCCTCGTCGAGGCCGTGCCGGAGTCCCCGCCGTGGGATGCCGTTCGTGACCGTTTATCCCGTGCCGCTGCCACGTTTCTTTGACCGCAGCCTCCTCCGACCCTCTACAGCGAGTCATTGCCGATGAGACCGAGCCGAAAGTCTTCGTTGATCGATCCGTTTCTGCCGCGAGAGATCCGACGTCTCGTCGGTGAATTCGGCTCGCCGCTGTTGATCGTCGATTGCGAGCGTGTGCGACGTCAATATCGTGAATTGCATCGCGCCCTGCCGGGTGTCGATCTGCATTACGCACTCAAGCCGTTACCGCATCCGGCCGTCGTAAAAACGGTGCTCGAAGAGGGCGGGTTCCTCGATCTCGCCACCACCGGCGAGGTCGAGCTCGTTGCGCGCATGGGTGTCGATCCCGATCTTTGCATCCATACGCATCCCATCAAACGCGATTCCGATATTCGTGATGCGCTCAAGCGTGGGGTGAAAGTTTTCGTGGCCGACAACCCGGACGAGCTGCGCAAGTTCGTGCCGTATGCCGAGGCCGCCGAAGTGTTGCTGCGCGTCTCGTTCCGTAGTCCGGGTGCGGTCTCAGATCTGTCGCGCAAGTTCGGTTGCGACCCCGAATCTTTGCTGGCGCTTGCGAGGCGTGCTCGAGACCTTGGCGTCAAAGTACGTGGCTTGTCTTTCCATGTCGGCTCGCAGGCACCCGATCCCGGCAAACACGTCGAGGCCATCGAGGCGTGCGCGCGGCTGCTGGCCGCAGCGCGTCGCGAGCGTCTCGGCCCCTGCGACACGCTCGATATCGGCGGTGGATTTCCCATCGATTACGCCTCGAGGGCGCCGACTATTGGATATTTCTGCAAGCCCATCCGTACGGCACTCGCCAAACTGCCGAAGCGCGTGCGCATCATTGCCGAGCCTGGGCGTTACATCGCAGGACCGAGTGCCATCGGTGTAGCGAGCGTCATGGGTCGTGCGCGCCGCGAAGGCCGATGGTGGTACTACCTCGACGATGGGCTCTATGGCTCCTATAGCGGGCAGCTGTTCGATCACGCGCGCTACCCGCTCGAATCTTTGAAAACCGGCAAGCACCGAGAGCCGGCCGTGCTCGCAGGTCCGACCTGCGACAGCATCGACGTCATCACCGAAAACATTTTGTTGCCCGAACTCGATGAGGGCGATCTCATCGTCGGTCGCGCGATGGGCGCCTACACTTGGGCGAGCGCCTCGGAGTTCAATTTCTTTCCGCGTGCGACGGTGGTGTCGGTGAATCTCACCCCGGGTGATCGCGGTAGCGTCATGCGGATCGATCACTGATGCGAGTTCACGCCGCCGACTTCGTGGCGGGTGCAGCCTCGGCTCGAGGGGTGGCTATCGTCATCGACGTCTTCCGTGCCTGTTCGCTGCAGGCACTCGCACTCGCGGCCGGTGCTGCGTTTATTGTGCCTGTCGAAGGTGTGGAGGAGGCGCGTGAGCTCAAGGCTCAGCATCCCGAGTGGCTGCTGACCGGCGAGCGACACGCACGGCGACTGCCCGGTTTCGATTGCGGCAACTCCCCCTCGGAAGTGCTCGCTGCCCACCCAGCGGGCCGCACCATCATTCACACGACCCATGCAGGCACCCAAGGCCTGATGGCGGCCTCGCGCGCCGTCAGTCATGTGTTCACGGGCGCTTTCGTCAATTTGTCCGCCACGATCGCCGCGGTACGCGCCCTTTCGCCAAAGGACGTCACGATCATCGCCATGGGGCACGAAGCCCGCGAGCGTTGCGAGGAGGATGACCTTTGTCGTGAAGCGATGATCGCCGCCCTGCAAGGACATGCGCTTCCCTTTACGAATTTGTCCGATCGTTTGCGAGGTGCGCCGGCGGCCGCCAAATTTTTTGATCCCGAGGCGGACTGGGCGCCCGAGACGGATTTCGATCTTTGTACGCGCTGCGATGCCGTACCGTTCGCGGTCTCCCTGATTCCGGGTTCGATGGGGCGCCCGGTTCTCGTGCGCCATGTCTGAGCGCGCGGTCAAAAACGTCATCTTCGACATCGGTTGGGTGTTGGTGCATCTGGCGCCCACGCCGCTCTTGCAGCTGCTTCGCGCCCACGGCGCTGAGATGGAGCATCTCGAGCAGGTCACGAGCCGCATCGACCTGCACGAACACGAAAGCGGCAGACTCGACGGGGCAGGGCTAGTGTCGAACATCGTGAAGCTCGCGCCACTAAGGCCGTCACCGGAGCTCGTTGCCGCAGCGTGGATCGATATGTTCGATCCGCAGCCGAAAATGTTCGACCTCGCTAAGCGGCTGCGTCGCCGATATCAGGTTTATTTACTCTCCAATGTCGGCGATCTGCACTGGGCCGAGTTGCGGCGACGGTTTCGGTTGCATGAGCTTGGCGACGGTGTCGTGACCTCATTTGAGGCGGGCGTCATGAAGCCTCATGCCGACATCTACGCGCAGACTGAGCAGCGTTTTTCCTTGAAGCCTGCCGAAACCGTGTTCATCGATGATCGTCTCGAAAACATCGAGGCGGTCCGCGTACGAGGCTGGCATGGCATCGTCCATGCCAGCCACCATGAGACGGTCCGCGCCTTGCGGGCGCTCGGCGTCGAGACGGAGTGAATCCATGCCAGTGATTGCAACGACCGTAGGATTGCTCGTGCTGTCCAACGTCTTCATGACGTTCGCGTGGTATGCCCACCTCAAAAATCTCAACGATAAGCCGTGGTGGATCGCAGCACTCGCAAGCTGGGGAATCGCGCTGTTCGAGTATCTCTTGCAGGTTCCGGCCAACCGCATCGGTTACACCGAGTTGTCGTTGGCACAGCTGAAAATCGTCCAAGAAGTCGTGACGCTCGCAGTGTTCGTGCCATTCGCCATTTTTTATATGCGACAGCCGATCAAGCTCGACTATCTTTGGGCGGGTCTCTGCATACTCGGCGCGGTGTATTTCATCTTTCGGAGCCCCACATGAGCGTCTCTGCGGGTTCGACGGCGATTCATCGACGAGTCGAGGCCTTGCGCGAAGGCCGCGATTCCACCTTCATTGCCAAGATGCCATCGGGCTGGGCAGTGTTCGGCGAGCGTCAGTTTTTGCGCGGCTATGCCTTGCTGTTACCCGACCCTGTCGTGCCTACACTCAATGATTTAACGCCGCCCACACGCGATCTTTTTTTGTCGGATATGGGTCGCCTCGGCGATGCCTTGCTCGCCGCGACGGGCGCTCTGCGCATCAATTATGCGATGTTTGGCAATCTCGAGCCGGCGCTACACGCGCACGTCATCCCGCGCTATCGAGGCGAGCCTTCACCGCTCGATGTGGCGCATCCCTGGGCCTACGACTGGAATGCGGCACCGATGTTCGACGTGGGCCACGAATCTGCGCTACTCGAAGCGGTGCGGGCTTCGCTCGCCTCGAGCACGCATCAGTCGAGTCGGGCGTAAGACAGGGGCAGGGCCGTCGTCGACTTGATGGTCTCGAGCGAAAAGCTCGCGCTGACATCGAGCATCTCGAGGGCGCCGATCAGGCGCTTGTAGACGGCGTCGTAAGCCTCGATATCGGGAACCACCACGCGCAGCAGGTAGTCGACGTCACCGCTCATGCGGTGAAGTTCGGTGACCTCCGGCAGATCACGGATCACTTTTGCAAATCGCTCGTACCACGCTGCGCTATGACTGGGCGCCTTGATAGTGACGAATACCGTCGTACCCACGTTGAGTGCGCGCGCATCGAGCAACGCAACGGTTCTGCGGATCACGCCGTTGTCGCGCAGGCGCTGGATGCGACGCCAACAGGGGGCTTTCGAGAGCCCGACGCGCTCGGCGACTTCGGCGGCCGTCAGGCTCGCATCTTTCTGAAGTAAATCCAGGATTTTACGGTCCAGCTTATCCATGAAATAAAAGTTCTTGGTAACGGGATGTTAAGAAACATTGTTGCGCGTCGGTTCGCCTTTGTCCATGTCTTCGAAACCCTGTTGCGCGCTGCGAGGGATATCGTTGATCTCCATGAAATGGCTGCGCGCTTTCACCGAACACCCGGCCACCGTGGGCGAGACCTACTTCGGGCACCTGTGGCAGGCGAGCAGTTTCGGGCTCCGAATGGTGTTTGGCGGAATCGCCTGTCTCCTGCACGGCCTTTTCCCGTTCCTCTTCGTGACCACCGGCTCTGCGGCCATCAAGGGTCTGCACACCGAAATGAGTGAACGCCGCGAGCGCGCGCTCCGGGACGAACTGCCGATCCGCTAAACTCCGCGGCGGTTCATTCGCCGGGACGTATCCTTTGTCTTCCTCCTCCAGTTCGACTTTGCCCGAGTTGCGCCTGCGTCGCGGTGAAGACCGTCGACTTCGCGCCGGTCACCTGTGGGTGTTCAGCAATGAGATCGATACGAAGGCGACGCCGCTCGCCGGCTTCGAGCCGGGCGCTCAGGTGCGCATCGTCAGCGATCGCGACCATGTTTTGGGGGTGGGCTATCTCAACCCGGCAACCTTGATCGCCGCGCGCATCCTGGCCCGCGATTCCGAGTCGCGTTTGGGTCGAGGCTGGATCGCCGCACGGCTTCGCCAGGCGCTGGCACTGCGGGACAGCCTGTACTCGAGTCCGCATTACCGTTGGGTGTTTGGCGAATCCGATTCTTTGCCCGGTCTCGTGCTCGATCGTTACGGCGATCTCGTCGTCGGTCAAATCGCCACGCTCGGGATGGAGCGACTACGGGGCGAGGTCGAGTCAGCGATCCGTGAAGTGCTCCAGCCTGCGACACTACTTTGGAAGAACGACTCGGGTGCGCGCCAGCTCGAGGGCTTGCCCGAGGTCGTCGAGGCGGCTTGGGGTTCGATACCCGACGAAGCCACGGTGATCGAGCGCCTCACCGAAGGGCGCGAGCTCGCCTTCACGGTGGCGCTTGCCGGAGGACAGAAAACCGGTTGGTTCTTTGATCAGAGCTTCAACCGCAGCCTTTTACCGCGCTTCCTGAAGACCGGCGCGCGCGTGCTCGATGTTTGCAGCTACGCGGGTGGATGGGCCGTCACAGCGGCAGCCTGCGGTGCGCGCGAGGTCGGTTGCGTCGATTCGTCTGCCGCAGCGCTCGCGTTCGCCGAGCGGAACATCGCGGCCAATTCTTCGCTCACTGCCGTGCTGCATCGTGGTGATGCCTTCGATGTGCTTGCGGCGCTGGCCGAGGCCGGGGAGCGGTACGACGCGGTGATCGTCGATCCACCGGCCTTCATCAAGCGACGCAAGGAGATTCCGCAAGGTCAGGCGGCTTATCGCAAGCTCAATCAGTTGGCCCTGCGTGTTCTCGAGCCGGGCGGGCTGCTGGTGAGCTGCTCGTGCTCGCATCACCTGGACGCCGACGAGCTGCTGGCGGCCATCCAGGGGGCGGCGCGACACGTCGACCGATTCGTGCAGGTGCTGCACGAAGGCGGGCAGTCGCCCGACCATCCTCGCCATCCGGCCATTCCCGAGACCCGGTATCTCAAGGCATTTTTCTGCCGCGTGACCCGCAGCTAGCCGCTAAAATCGCCCGATGATCGACTACCCCGGCTTCGATCCCGTCGCGCTCGAAATCGGCCCACTCAAGGTGCGCTGGTACGGCCTCACTTATCTGGTCGCTTTTGCGGCGGCATGGTGGCTTGGCCGTCGTCGTGCAGCGCAGCCCGGTTCCACCTGGACCGCAGTCGACGTCGACGATTTTCTTTTCTACGCCATGCTCGGCGTCATTCTCGGCGGGCGTATCGGGTATGTCTTTTTCTATGGCCTCGATTACTGGCAACAAGACCCGTGGTATCCGCTGCGCATCACCGAGGGTGGCATGTCGTTCCACGGCGGGCTCATTGGCGTGCTCGTCGCGCTGGCGGGTTTCGCGATTCGTCGCAAGCGACACATCGCCGATGTTTTCGATTTCGCCGCAGCGCTGCCAGGGATCGGAATTTTTTCGGTGCGCATCGGCAACTTCATCAACGGCGAGTTATGGGGCAAGCCGGGTGAGGTGCCCTGGGCCATGATGGTCGACGGCGTTGCCCGACATCCGACCCAACTTTACGAGGCTGCGCTCGAGGGCTTGCTGCTTGCGGCCGTGTTGTGGTGGTTTACGTCCAAAGATCGACCGCGCCTCGCGCCCTCGGGTGTTTTCCTTATCATGTATGCCTTGGGCCGCCTCACCGTCGAGTTCTGGCGACTGCCCGATGCGCACATCGGCTACCTTGCCGGTGGTTGGCTCACGATGGGCCACGTGCTGACGCTGCCGATGCTCGTGGCAGGCGTCGCGCTGATGATCCTGGCTTATCGTCGCGGCGAAGCGTCGGGAAATCGTTCGACTGACATCGCGGTGAGTCGATGAAGCAGTATCACGACTTCATGCGCCATGTGCGTGAGCACGGCGCGCACAAGACCGATCGAACCGGCACCGGAACACTATCGGTGTTCGGGCATCAGATGCGCTTCGATCTGCGCGAGGGCTTTCCGCTCGTCACGACCAAAAAAATTCATTTGAAGTCGGTGGTGCACGAGCTGCTGTGGTTTCTGCGTGGCGAAACCAACACCGCCTACCTGCGCGCGAATGGGGTCACGATCTGGGACGAATGGGCCGATGCCAATGGCGAGTTGGGTCCGGTCTACGGCAAGCAGTGGCGCTCCTGGCCCGCGCCTGATGGCGGTTCGATCGATCAGATCTCCGAGGTGCTCAAGCAACTGCGCACACAGCCCGATTCGCGTCGCATCATCGTGAGTGCCTGGAACGTCGGCGAGCTGTCGAAGATGGCGCTCATGCCGTGTCACGCGTTCTTCCAGTTTTATGTGGCGGATGGACGTCTGTCGTGTCAGCTGTATCAGCGCAGCGCCGATATCTTCCTGGGCGTTCCGTTCAACATCGCCTCGTACGCTTTGCTGACCCACATGATGGCTGAGCAGTGCGATCTCGGTGTGGGGGATTTCGTTTGGACAGGCGGCGACTGTCACCTTTATCTCAATCACCTCGAGCAGGCCGATCTGCAGCTCTCGCGTGAGCCTTATCCCTTGCCCAAGCTCGTCATGCGTCGTCGACCGCCGTCACTGTTCGACTACACGTTCGACGATTTCGAATTCGCGAATTATCAGCATCATCCGGCGATCAAAGCGCCGGTGGCTGTTTGACCCGACTTAAACCTGGGAGAGTCTTCGTGCCGATATCCGCCATGCGCACCAGCGCTTGGATCAAAGTTCGCAATTCCAAAATTCACGGCAAAGGCGTGTTTACCGCCAAGCGTATCCCGAAGGGTACGCGGGTCATCGAGTATCTCGGCGACCGCATCACTCATGCCGAAGCGGATGCGCGCTATGACGATCACGATCCGAACGATAACCATACGTTCCTGTTTATCGTCGACAAGAAAACGGTGATCGACGCCGGTGTCGGCGGAAACGGTGCGCGGTTCATCAACCATTCCTGCGACGGTAATTGCGAGTCGGTCATCCAGGAACGTCGCGTATTCATCGAGACGACGCGAGTCGTCGAGAAGGGCGAAGAGCTGGGTTACGACTACGAGATCGGTCGTGAGAAAGACGATCCGCCGAACGTCGACGAAATCTTTGCCTGCCGCTGTGGCTCGCCGAAGTGCCGGGGGACGATGCTTTGGCCAGCCAAAGATCCGCGCAAAAAGAAAAAGGCCAAGAAGCAAGCTAAGAAGCAGGCCAAGAAGAGCGCGAAGACTCGCGCCAAGGCTTCGCGACGCTGATGCCGGGCAGGGCACCGTTCCTCACGCTGATCGTCGCCGTCGCCGATAACGGGGTGATCGGACGTGAGGGTGGTTTACCCTGGAAGCTCTCTGAAGATCTGCGTCGCTTCAAGCAACGCACGCTCGGGCGTCCGGTCATCATGGGTCGCAAGACCTGGGAATCGCTCGGCAGACCGCTGCCGGGACGCTCCAACATCGTCGTGACCCGGCGCAGTGATTACTCGGTCGAGTCACCGGGCGTCATCGTGGTCCGTAGTCTGGACGCCGCCATCGAGGCGGCCGGTGAGGTCGAAGAAATCATGATCATCGGTGGGGCAGAGATCTATGCACTGGCTCTGCCGCGCGCGGTGCTCATCGAGCTGACGCAGGTTCATGCGGCTGTTGACGGTGACACCGCGTTCCCAGCGCTGCCGTCCGATGTATGGCAGGAGATCGCTCGCAGTGAACACCCCGCCGATGAGCGGAATCAGTATACGACGAGTTTCGTTACGCTGCAGCGCCGCTGACCGGCTCGTGTGTCACAGCGATCAGCGCGCTCGCGTCTTGATCGACCCGGCGGCGATCTTCTGACTCCACTCCGCCGGACCGCTTTGGTGGACTGAGGTGCCGTTCGAATCGACGGCGACTGTCACGGGCATATCTTTGACGTCGAATTCATAGATCGCTTCCATGCCGAGCTCGGCGAATGCGACGACGCGAGAGGATTTGATCGCCTTCGACACGAGGTACGCCGCGCCGCCGACGGCCATGAGATACGCTGCCTTGTGCTTGCGTATCGCTTCGATGCCGACGGGACCGCGCTCGGCTTTGCCGATCATCGCGATGAGTCCGGTGTTGGCGAGCATCATCTCGGTGAACTTGTCCATGCGAGTCGCGGTCGTCGGACCGGCCGGACCCACTACTTCGTCGCGTACCGGATCGACGGGTCCGACGTAGTAGATCACTCGATTGCGGAAGTCGACGCCCTCGGGAAGACCCTTGCCGCTGGCGAAGAGATCGGCGATGCGTTTGTGTGCCGCGTCGCGACCGGTGAGCATTTTGCCGTTGAGCAGAAGACGCTCGCCGGGTTTCCAGGAGGCGACTTCTTGGGGCGTGAGCGTGTCGAGATTGACGCGACGCGCCTCAGGCGAGGGCTTCCAGTCGACCTTGGGCCAGCGCGACAGATCAGGTGGTGCGAGTTTCGAGGGGCCCGAGCCATCGAGCGTGAAGTGAACATGCCGCGTCGCGGCGCAGTTCGGGATCATCGCCACCGGCTTCGAGGCGGCGTGGGTCGGATAATCGAGAATCTTCACATCGAGCACGGTAGAGAGCCCGCCGAGACCCTGCGCGCCGATACCGAGCGCGTTAACTTTGTCATGGAGTTCGATGCGCAATTCTTCGATGGGGTTGCGCGGACCGCGAACCTTGAGCTCGGCCATGTCGATGGGATCCATCAAAGATTCTTTGGCGAGCACCATGGCTTTTTCGGCGGAGCCGCCGATGCCGATGCCGAGCATACCCGGTGGACACCAACCCGCACCCATGGTCGGCACGGTTTTGAGCACCCAGTCGACGATGGAGTCGCTCGGGTTCAGCATGATGAACTTTGCTTTGTTCTCGGAGCCACCGCCCTTGGCGGATACAGTGATTTCGATTGTATCGCCGGGCACCATCTCGACGTGCACGACGGCGGGGGTGTTGTCGCGTGTGTTTTTGCGAGTGAACGCCGGGTCGGCCACGATCGAGGCGCGCAGCGTATTGTCGGGGTCGAGATACGCGCGGCGTACGCCTTCGTTGATCATCTCGGTGAGCGTGAGCGTGGCTTCCCAGCGGACATTCATGCCGACCTTCACAAAAGCGACCACGATTCCCGTGTCTTGGCAGATCGGGCGGTGACCCTCAGCGCACATGCGCGAGTTGGTCAAAATTTGTGCGATGGCATCGCGAGCCGCGGGCGACTCTTCGAGTTCGTAAGCGCGACCCAGCGACTCGATGTAGTCCATCGGGTGGTAATAGGAAATGTACTGCAGGGCGTCGGCAACGCTCGCGATGACATCCTGCTGTTTGATGATCGTCATGGGTTCACCCGTCGGATGGGGACGATATATTAACGCGCTGATAGCCTCCGCAGGGCAGTGACCAGCGCGAGGTGGAATCGAGGGCTGCCGCCGTCAGCGTGCCGCCCCACACACAGCCGGTATCGAGCGCGAGCAGATCGGGGCGGTCGACCAGTCCGAGCGTGGACCAGTGCCCCGTGATCACGCGGACTCCCGTCGTTCGACGCTCGGGAGCGTCGAACCAAGGCATCCAACCGGTTTCCTGTGATCCCGGTGCGCCTTTCATTTTGAGGTCGATACGCCTATCGGCGCGGCAGTATCGCAAGCGTGTCAATACATTGATGATGAAGCGCAAACGATCGGCGCCTTCGAGCGTGTGGGTCCAGCGATCGGGCCGATTGCCGTACATCGACTCGAACAGTTTGGCGGGATCGGTGCGCAGCGCCTGCTCGACTTCGCCCGCGAGCGTCATGACCTCGTCGGCTGTCCATTGCGGCACGACCCCGGCATGCACCATGAGATCGGACTCCGCGCGTACCGCGAGCGGTCGTGTGATGAGCCACTCGAGCAGAGTGTCGCGATCGGTCGCCGAGAGAATGTCGTCGAGGGTATCGTCGTTTCTCAATTTTCGGCTGCCACCATAGGCGACGGCGAGCAAATGCAGATCGTGATTGCCAAGGACGACGCGCGCGTTGTCACCGAGGGCACGGACGAAGCGCAACGTGCCGAGTGAGTCTGGCCCGCGATTCACGAGATCGCCAACAAACCACACTTCGTCACGATCACTGCGGAAATTGACCTGTTTCAGCAGTTGTCGCAGTTCGGGCAGGCAGCCCTGCACGTCACCCACTGCGATTCGAGTCATGGTCAGTGCACCACTCCAGGCATTGCCAGTCGGAATGCAGGGATGGGGGCATCGAACTGGAACCCGTCATCACCGCGCATCTGGTAGCTACCGTGCATCGTACCGACCGGAGTTTCGATGACGGCACCGCTCGAATAACGAAATCCTTGACCGGGTTCGAGGTGCGGTTGTTCGCCGACGACGCCTGCGCCACGGACTTCCTGAACTTTGCCGTTGCTGTCGGTGATGACCCAATGACGCGTCATAAGCTTCAGAGGCACGCGGCCCTCGTTGCGCAGGGTCACCGTGTAGCCGAAAACATAACGCTGACTCTCCGGGTCGGACTGGGCTTCGAGATAGATCGTTTCGATTTTGATGTCGAGGTGATGATCGGCGCGCATGGGGCTCACGCTAGCGGTTCACGTACCGCGCTGGCAAGTCGACCGAACTCCTCCGGCGACAAGGTCTCGGGTCGTGCACCCGGATCGATCTCACAGGCGGCAATGGCTTCGGCGTCGAGCAGGGTACGCAGTGCGTTGCGCAGCGTCTTTCGCCGCTGGGAGAACGCGGCCGCTACCACGCGCGCGTAGCGAGCATCGACGGGAAAAGCAGGCGTTTCGCGCACGGTCAGGCGTGCAACGGCCGACCAGACTTGCGGCGCCGGACGGAACGCGCCGGGACCCACATCGAAGAGGTGTTCGGCGATCACCCAAGGCGCGAGCATCACGGTGAGCCTGCCGTAGTCTCCGCCGCCCGGTGACGCGCAAATACGTTCGATGACCTCTCGTTGCAGCATGACGTGAAGGTCAGCGATGGAGGCGCGATGATCGAGCAAGTGAAAGAGCAGGGGAGTCGACACGTTATATGGCAGATTGCCGATGACGCGGAGCTTTTGGCCTCGCGCTTTGGCAAGCGTCGCAAAATCGAATTTCAGCGCATCGCACACATGAAGCGTCAGCTCACGACTGCCGAATCTTTGTTGTAACTCACCCGCGAGATCGCGATCGATTTCGATGGCATCCAGCGCTTCGCAGAGTTCAAGGAGCGGTTCGGTCAAGGCGCCGTGACCCGGTCCGATTTCAACGAGTGCCTCGCCGGGCTGCGGGTGGATGGACTCGACGATCTGCGCGATCACACTCGGATCGTGCAGAAAGTTTTGACCGAAGCGTTTGCGCGCGAAGACCACCGTGGACTCAGTGGCTCGCGCGTCGTCGATGAACGAGATCGACGGCAAGCTCGACGGCCGCGCGCAGGCTACCGACATCGGCTCTTCCCGTGCCGGCAAGCGGGAGCGCCGTACCGTGATCCACCGACGTTCGGATCACCGGCAAGCCGAGCGTCACGTTGACGGCGTGACCGAAGCCCGCATGCTTGAGGACGGGCAATCCTTGATCATGAAACATCGCGAGGAACGCGTCGGCTTTGGACATTTCGCGCGGCACGAACGCGGTATCTGCGGGAATGGGCCCGAAGGCGTCGATGCGCTCGGCACGCGCGGCTTCGATGGCGGGACTGATTTGCCGAATTTCCTCGTCACCGAGTAGTCCTGCCTCGCCGGCGTGGGGATTGAGGCCGCAAACGGCGATGCGAGGGCTTTTGATGCCGAAGGCATTTTTTAGATCGGCATGCATGATGCGCAAGATCTGCAGTATGAGTGGCTGCGTGATCGCCTCGGGCACACGCCGCAGCGGCAGATGAGTCGTGGCAAGCGCAACACGAAGCTCGCCGGCCACCAGCATCATCACTGGTTTGGGTGTGCTGCAGCGTTCGGCGAGGTACTCGGTGTGACCCGAGAAGGGCACGCCCGAGGCAGCGATCACGCTTTTTTGCACGGGCGCGGTGACCATGGCGTCATAGACACCGCTTTTCACGCCCTCCAGCGCATCGTCGAGCAGGCGCACCACATAGCCCGCGTTACGACCATCGAGTGTGCCGGCGACCGAGGAAACGGCGAGCGGTCGATGCACGATCGTCAATCGATCGAGCTTCGATCCGGCGGGCGCACGCGCTTCGAGCAAAGATTGATCGACGAGGCAATGCAACTCGCAAGGCGGAAGATCGGCGCTCGTCAGTTGTGCGCAGAGCTCGGGACCGATGCCCGCTGGCTCACCCGAGGTGATGATGATCCGCGGGCGTTCAGCTCTTGATGTCGACATACGCCTCATCGCGCAGCCGACGCAGCCAGAGCTCGGTTTCTTCGTCTGCCTTGCTCTCTCGGAGCTGCATGAAAGCGCGCTGCCGACGCAGCTCTTCGGTGTTGTCGAACTGTCGGCGTCCGAGCAGCTGCACGATGTGCCAGCCGAACTGGGTGCGGAAGGGTTCGCTGATTTCGTTGGGCGTAAGGCGACCGATGGCGGCGTCGAACTCGGGTACGAACGTGCCAGGAGCGGTCCAGCCGAGATCGCCGCCGTCGGCCGCCGAGCCCGGATCTTCGGAGAGCGTCTTGGCGAGCACCGAGAAGTCCTCGCCCTTGAGGATGCGATCGCGCACGTCGATGAGACGCTGTTGAATCGTGGCGTCGTCCTGAATTTCGGTGGGCTTGAGCAGGATGTGGCGCGCATGAGTCTGCTCGATCACCACTTGCTGATCGGCGCCACGGATTTCGTTGAGACGCACGATGTGATAACCCGACGGCGTACGCAGGGGATTGCTGATTTCGCCGGGCTTTAGGCCCACCACGAGATCGGCGAGTACGGTCGGAATTTCGGGGCCACGACGCCAGCCGAGCGAGCCACCCTCGAGCGCGGTTTGGCTATTCGAGTAGGCGACGGCGAGCTTCGCGAAATCCTCGCCGCCCTTGGCGCGCTGGAAGACATCTTGTGCACGACGCTCGGCCTGCTCGAGCTGAGCGGGCGTCGCTTCTTGAGGTACGGCGATGAGGATGTGCGAGAGGTTGTATTCATTGAGCTCGGACGGACGAGACTTTTGCTTCTCGAGGAATTGCTGGAGCTCACGGGGCGATACATTGATGCGTTGGATGACATCACGCTGCTGCAGCACTTGCAGCGTCATCTCACGACGAACGCTTTCACGATACGACGCGTAGTCGATGCCCTGATCGGTGAGGGCGGTCGGAAGTTGCGCGAGAGCGATGCCGTTACGCTGCGCGACATCGGCGAGCGCCTGGTTGAGCGATTCGTCGCCGATTTTGATGCCTGCGCGTTGCGCGCGCTGCATCTGAATTTCTTGCAGGATGAGGCGATCGAGCACCTGCTGACGCAGCACTTCGGGCGGCGGCATCTCGAGGCCTTGAGCCTTCAGACGAGCCGTGATGACTTCCACTTGCTCCTCGAGTTCGCTGGCCAGCACCACACCGTCGTTCACGACGGCGGCGACGCGATCGAGCATGGCGCCACGATCAGAAAGCGAGCGCTGCGCCAAAGCAGGCGTAGCGGCCACGAGCGTCGTCAGACCGAGGGCGGCGAGGGTAGCGAGGGCAGGGCGCAAAGAAAGGGTCATGTTGGGTTCCGAAAATCCTGAAAACTCAGCGGCTTAGACCGACGGGCGAGTATCCCCGAATTGCCTCCTCGAGGAAAGCATCGGCCGAACTTCCGACACTGGCGAGACCGTTGAGTTCCAGCTGTAGGTAGATCCCGGTGTCGCGCTCGCCAGTTCGGCTCGAGACGAAGCGACGACCCACTAGTCTCAAACGCCAGCAGCAGGACTTGTATTCGACTCCGGCGAAGCGATCGAGTGTGCTGCGATCCTTGAGGTCGTAGACGTAACGACCATACGCATTCCAGCGGGGACCGATGGGCCATGCGCCCGACACCTCGCCTTGCTCCAGTCGGTCGCGTTGGAAGCGGTAGGCGAAGTTGAGTGCGCGATCTGAATCCGGTCGGTACTGCAGTCGCAGGTGGCTGCGTTGCTGCTCTTTCTCCGTGCTATCCCATTGCACGCCGAGATTCACGTTCCAGTTCTGCCAAGCCGATATTCCAAGTTGCGCCACGAGGTCTGTGCGCGCATCGCTGACGACGGGCTCTCCGGGGAGTCGTACGCGCGGGCGTTCGAATCGATAAGTCTGTCCGACGGTCGCTGACAGCAATTGCCGTCCCGACTGGCGATCGAAGATGCGCGAGGTAATGCCGATGCTTGCGTGATTGGCATCGGCGATACGGTCCGGGCCGACGTAGCGCGAGGTCCGAAAGAGTTGCACGAAATCGAGATCGGGCAGTGCCGTATCGAAGATCGGTAATGGATCCTGATTTCGATAGGGTGTCCAAAGATAAAGCAGTCGCGGCTCGAGCGTCATCCGTGTGCGTGAGTTTTCAGTGGCATTGCGTTCGAGTCGAAGTCCGGTGTCTAGCGCGGCGTAGGGTAGCGAGCGCGAGAGCTGATCCTCTGCATGGGCGGCAACACGATCGAGGTCGTACCGGGTGTAGCGCCAGCCGGCGCTCGGGCGCAGGTAATACGCGGGCGATCCGAAATCGAGTCCCGCCCAGGGTGCGAAGTCGGTACGCCAGCCCTCTACACCCACGTCGCGATCGAAGTTGACGACTTCGCCATCGAAGCCGAAGCGCATCGCGAGCGGCCCGTTCGTGACCCAATCGCCGCTCGCTTGAAAGCGTGGCAGGCGCGCATAAGGCCGATCGAGCACATCGAGTGCTCGATCGATGGTCTGAAACTGTTCGGCCTCGGCGCGCAGATGCCAATGCTCGTCGCGATAACCAAGCCGCGCGCTACGTCGCAGAAAGGCGGTGCTCGTCCCTTCGGTTCCGGAGGCGAAATCTTCGAAGTATTCGGCATCGCTCACGCTTTGCGCATCGATGTCGAATCTCCAGTTTGCAGGCAGCTCACTGCGATGCCGGAATCTCACCCAGTTGCGGTTGATCTTGCGCAGACTGTCCGATTGCAGTGCATTGAGACGCAGCTCGCCTCGATGACGCGTGGTGAGGTAGCGGAAACTCGTCCCGAGATCGACGCCGCGCCGACCGTAGACCGTGGGTTCGAGCGTGAGATCGTAGTTCGGCGCGAGGTTGAAGTAGTAAGGGAGGGTGACTTCCGCGCCGCCTCGAGAGCTGTAGCCGACATTCGGAAAGAGAAAACCGCTTTTTCTTTGATCACCGAGAGGGAAGGACAAATAAGGGAGGTAGAGAATCGGTACACCCTTGAATTCGATGGCCGCATTGCGACCCGTGCCATTGCGCGCACGAGTATCGAGCTCGATGCGGCTCGCGCGAATGCGCCAGTCGGGCGTGCTCTCGGGGCAGGTGGTGAACCACACCTTCGACAAGGTGACCTTGCCATCGACGCCGAGCTCGAGTGAGTCGGCGGCTCCGCGCGCCGGTTGTTCGGGTAGCTCGAAACGTGTGTCGTCGAACGCGGCGCCGCCGGCGGGGTCGTACCGACCCGATCGTCCTTCCACGCGCAACACCGGATCGGCGTAGCGCAATACGCCTCGCATCGTGAACTCGCGCGCCTTTGCATCGTAGGACACATCTTCGGCGCTCAGCGACCGGTTGCCTTGGCGAATCGCGACGCGCCCGCTGAGGGCGGCATCGCCCGTCACGCCGAGTGTGGCGGCATCGCTCGCCACTTCGACCTCGTCATCCATTTCCTTGGGTTGCGTCGGCAGAGTCGGCGCAAGTCCTGCTGCGGGTAATGCACTGCGACGAGCGAGGGCTTCGCGCACCGCCGAAGGTGCAGGACATCGCAGGGGAGGATCGAGCTGTTCGGTCTGCGCGGGCGCCGACCGCGCGGGCGCACTACCCGCGAACAATGCCGCGCAGGCGATGAAACGGACAAGTCGACGCGGCGGGATCATGGCGGCGGACATTATAATGGTCGCCCTTCCTCGACCGTGGATTACCAAGCCCTTGTCGGACGCCCGATTAGAACTTTTGTCGCGTTGGGTCACACACGAGCTGGGCCTCGGCGCGTCTCGCGTCGAGGTGGCCTCGGCAGACGCCAGTTTTCGGCGTTATTTCCGTGCCTGGCTGCCCGACGGCAGCACTCGCGTGGTCATGGATGCGCCGCCCGATCGGGAAGACATCGGCCCCTACCTGAAGGTGGCGAGCTTGCTGAAGGGGGCAGGGGTACATGTTCCGGAGGTACATGCGGTCGATCTCGGCAGGGGCTTCGTCCTGCTCGAAGATCTCGGTTCGACGCCTTTTTTGCCGGAACTGCGCAAGCCGGGTCGCGCTCCCGTGCTGTATCGGGCTGCACTCGACACGTTAGCGCGCATTCAAATCGACGGGCGTGAGGCCGCTCGCGAGCTGCCGCCTTACGATGCTGCAGCACTGCGCCGAGAGTTCGAGCTGATGCCCGAGTGGTTTTGCGGTCGGCACCTGCAGCTGACGTTAGCGCCCGCCGAACTCGAGCTCCTCGAGCGAACTTTTCTTTGGCTCATCGAGCAGGCGTTGGCGCAGCCTACGGTTTTCGTCCATCGCGATTACCACTCGCGCAACTTGATGCTGCTGGCGCAGGACGAGACGGGCGTCATCGATTTTCAGGATGCACTCGCCGGTCCCGTGGGGTATGACCTCGTCTCCTTTCTCAAAGATTGTTACATCGCGTGGTCACGTGCCGAGGTCGAGCATTACGTACTCGGTTATCGACAGAGTTTGCTGACTCGCGGGGCATCGGGTCTTGCCGGCTCGAGCGATCGAGAGTTCCTGCGTGGGTTCGACCTCATCGGCGTACAGCGTCACATCAAGATTCTCGGCATCTTCGCGCGGCTTTGGTGGCGCGATGGCAAAGCGGGGTATCTCGATGACTTGCCGCTGACGCTCGACTACGTGCGCGATGCCGCCGCCCGTCATCTCGAATTACGGGAATTCGGTTTGTGGCTCGAGCGGCGCATCGTGCCGCGGCTTGCCGCAGCCAATGCTCGCGCGCGCGAGGTCAGCGGCTGATGAGAGCGATGATTCTCGCAGCAGGTCGCGGCGAGCGTATGCGACCGCTGACCGATGAGCGACCGAAGCCCTTACTCGAGGTCGGTGCGCGTTCGCTGCTCGAATGGCATCTGGCGGCGCTCGCTCGGGCGGGTATCCGTGACCTCGTCATCAACCACGCGTGGCTGGGTGAGCGCATCGTCGAGGCGCTGGGAGACGGGCAGCGTTATGGCGTTCGCATTCAATACAGCGCCGAGCGTGAAGGCGCGCTCGAGACGGCAGGCGGCATCATCCAAGCGCTACCCTTGCTCGGCTCGGAGCCGTTTCTGGTCGTCAACGGTGACATCTGGACCGACTTCGATTTTTCGCGACTGCCCACGCTCGATGAACACGCGCTCGGCTGTCTGATCTTGGTGCCGAATCCACCGCAACATCCGCGTGGCGACTTCGCCTTGCGCGCACGCGAAGGGGGCGGTTTTGACATCGCGGCGGATGGATCCGTCCGCTACACCTTTTCGGGCTTGGCCGTTTATCGCCCGGAATTCTTTGCCGGACACGCGCCCGGTCGAAGACCGCTGCTGCCGCTGCTGCTTGAGGCGGCCGCCGCAGGGCGTCTGCGCGGTCGGCTGTGTCAGGGGCTTTGGTTCGATATCGGCACGCCCGAGCGACTGCGTGAACTCGACGAACGGCTGGCCGGCGGTGCGACGGGCTGAGGCTCGCGTACACTTGTCCCCATGAGCAAGAAACGCCCTGAAGATACGGCCGAAATCACCGTGCCGGTGCCGGCGGTGCGCAGCGGTGAGAAATACCGCACCTCGCAAGGCTTTTCGGCCATCCGCGACGGCATCAAGGCCACGGCCGCCGCCCCGACTCGAGTGCCGGGGGGTAAACCTCGTTGGTTGAAGGCTCCGCTCGCGAGCGGAGAGAACTACGATTTCGTGCGTCGCACGGTGCGCGAGCATCGGCTGGCGACGGTGTGCGAAGAGGCGAAGTGCCCGAACATCGGCGAGTGCTGGAACGCCGGTACCGCGACCATCATGCTGATGGGCGAGGTCTGTACTCGTGCTTGTCGTTTCTGTGCCGTCGATACGGGCAACCCGCGGGGTTGGCTGGATCCCGAGGAGCCTCGCAACACGGCGCGCACCGTCGCGCTCATGAAATTGCGCTACGTCGTGCTCACCTCCGTCAATCGCGACGACCTTGCCGATGGTGGCGCAGCGCATTTCGCGGCAGCTGTCCGCGCGATCAAAGAAATTTCGCCGCAGACCGCCGTCGAGGCGCTGACGCCCGATTTCCAAGGGGTGATGTCCGACGTCGAAACCGTCGTCGATTCTGGACTCGAAGTATTTGCGCAAAACGTCGAAACCGTACGGCGGCTCACGCATCCCGTTCGCGATCCTCGCGCAGGCTACGAGCAAACGCTGCGCGTCCTCGCTCATGCCAAGCGACATCGACCCGATGTGCTCACCAAGACCAGCCTCATGTTGGGTCTCGGTGAAACCGATGACGAAATCATCGAAGCCCTCGACGATCTGCGCGCGCATGACGTCGATCTCGTGACGCTCGGTCAGTACTTGCAGCCCACGGCCCATCATTTGCCGGTCGCGCGATTCATCACGCCGGAGCAGTTCGACCAATATCGCAACTGGGCCCTCGCACGCGGATTCCGCGAATGTGTTTCGGGACCGCTCGTTCGTTCGAGCTATCGTGCCGAGCAGGCACTCGCCGGCAACAACGCCGGACTCGACAATGCCGCTCTCGCCGTCAACGCCAGCACTCGTCCGTAAGCTCGGGCGCGTGGCCTACCTGCCGACCTGGCAGGCAATGCAACGATTTACCGACGAGCGGGGCCCCGATACCCGCGATGAAATTTGGGTGCTCGAGCACGAGCCCGTCTTTACGCTCGGAATGAACGGCGATCCGGCCCACGTACTGGCGGCCGGAGACATTCCTGTCGTCAAGGTAGATCGAGGCGGGCAGGTGACCTATCACGGTCCTGGACAGGTGGTGGTGTATCCGCTCATCGATCTGCGACGCGCAGGGCTGGGCGTACGCGATCTGGTCACCGCGCTCGAGCGATCGGTGATCGAGTGTGTGGCGAACTACGGTGTTTCGGCCACTACGCGGCCAAAGGCGCCGGGTGTCTATGTGGAGGGCGCCAAAATCGCCAGCGTCGGCATCCGGATACGGCGCGGCGCGAGCTATCATGGCATCGCGTTGAACGTCGACATGAACTTGGAGCCGTTTCAACGTATCAACCCCTGCGGCTATGAGGGGCTCGCGATGACCCAGCTCGCTGCGCTCGGTGCGCCAAACGATCTGGAGCGTGTGGCCGCAGATCTGGTCGATGTGCTGCAACGCCTGTTGTCGAGGACTGCCCCATGACACCTCCAAAGCCGGTTCCTTCAAAGAAAGAAATCGAAATCGTCCGTCGCTTGCTCGCCTACATCGGCGAGGATCCTGATCGTGAAGGCCTGCTCGAAACGCCCGAGCGCTTTCTTAAAGCCTGGGAGGAGTACACCCGCGGCTATCGGGAACGACCGGAAGATATTCTCAAGTCGTTCGAAGATGGCGCGCAGAGCGTGGATGAGATGGTCATCGTGCGCGACATCCCGGTGTACTCGCTGTGCGAGCACCATCTCGCCCCGTTCTTCGGTAGAGCCCATGTGGGCTACGTGCCCGACCAGCGCATCCTCGGCCTCTCAAAAATTTCTCGCCTCGTCGAAATTTTTGCGCGGCGTCTGCAAGTGCAGGAACGACTGACCAACCAGATTGCCGATGCGCTCGATACTCATCTGCAACCGCTCGGTGTGGCGGTCGTCATCGAGTGTCGTCACATGTGCATGGAGTCTCGAGGCGTTCGCCATACCGGCACGGCGACGGTCACTTCCGCTTTGCGCGGAACGATCAAGACAAACGCAGATACGCGGCGAGAATTCTTGTCATTGATCGGTCGCTGATCTTTTCAGATCACCATCAAGACGCCTTCGGTTGCCACCAGGGCGCCGACGAGGGCCGTCACCTGTTCGCGGCTCTGCGCGATGATCACGTAGGTAATCGAAGTGAAGTTTCCGGCACCGCTCGCTCGTTCGCTGATGCGATCGGATGACAGGTCGGGCGCATGCTGCAGCACGATGGCGTCGATGCGCATCCGCAAGCTGCGCTCACTTCTTCCGACGACCTTGATCGGATAGTCGGTCGGAAAGACGAGGGGGCTCCCGGCGTGCTCGTCGCCATTGCCGCTGCGTTCGCCGTTATCGTGTTGCTCCGCCATCCGCGCGATCCGATTACCAGGGCTGTCCGGCGAGTTCGCGTTGCAGCGTATTGAAACCCTCCCACATGCGCGACCACAGCGGGCCGGGCTTTCCGGAGCCGACGGGCTGACCGTCGATGCGGGTCACGGCCGAGACATTGCGGGTGGCCGAGGCGATCCAAACTTCCTCTGCCTGTCGCATTTCCGATTCTTTGACTGCGCGAGTTTCGCAGGGAATACCAAGACGCTGAGCGAGTTCCTCGACCACGCTGCGCGTGGTGCTCGGAAGAATGGCGTTCGAATTGGGCGGCGTCGCGATGACCCCATTCGAGACGACGTGCACCGTGGAAGCCGTGGCTTCCATCATCCAGCCATCACGCAGCAGGATGGTTTCGTCGGCACCGGCATCGCAGCCGAGTTGACGCTGCAACACGTTGCCAAGTAGCGCCACCGATTTGATGTCGCAGCGTCCCCAGCGAATGTCGGGCGCCGTCACGCAGGAGAGGCCGCTTGCCAGCTGCTCGGCTGAGGGGCGAGGTAGAGGCGCTGCAAAGCCGAAGACCGTGGGCGGAATATCCGGAAACGGCGCGTGTGAACGGCCGGTATCCGCGCCTCGCGAGACCTGCGCGTACACATACATGTCGCCGCCGCCATTGCGCTCCATCAAGCCGCGGACGATTGCTCGCCACCCGTTTTGGTCGTGAGGATCTTTCATGCGCAGAGCGTTGCAGCTGCGTGAGAGACGATCGAAGTGTTCGACGAATCGGAACGGGCGGCCGGCAAAAACGGGCACGACCTCGTACACACCATCACCAAAGAGAAAACTACGATCGAGAGGCGAGATGCGCGCCTCGCCGATGGGCAGCCACGCGCCGTCGAGATAACAGATCGGAAGAGTGGCACCCATAGATCACCTGAACCAGAGTGAAACCGTGTCTCGCGCCTGCGGCCAGATCCCGCCGGCAGGCACCTCGCGGCTGACCACGAGCGGTACGCGACGAACGACTGTGTTGCCATCCGACACGGTGATCTCGCCCACCGTCTGGCCCGCCTTGAGCGGCGCAACGAGCGGTTCGTTGAGCGAGGTGGCTACGCGCAAGTTGCTCGTATTGCCGCGCGTGACGGTGACGCCGACATTGGCCTTCGGCGATACGGCGACGTATTGCTCGGAGCCTTTGAACACGCGCGGTTGCAGCACCATCTCGCCGGCCTTGCGTAGCGTGACGGTTTCGTAGAACGCAAAACCATAGTTGAGCAAGGCGGCGCTCGCCTGTTCGCGAACCTTCGGTGAAGTGGTACCGAATACTGCTGAGATCATGCGAGTGCCATTGCGCTGCGCCGAACTCACGAGGCAGTAGCCTGCGCTGTCAGTGTGACCGGTCTTGATGCCGTCGGCGCTCGGGTCTTGATAGAGCAGGCCGTTGCGATTTCCTTGACGAATGTTGTTCCAGACGAACTCTTTCTGCGAGTACCAGCGGTAGTACTGCGGAAAATCGCGAATCATGGCGCGCGCGAGGATCGAGATGTCACGGGCCGTCGTGTAGAGGGCCGGATCGGGAAGTCCCGTGGCGTTGGCGAAACTCGAATTGGTCATGCCGAGCGCCTTGGCCTGTTCCGTCATGATGCGCGCAAAGGTTTGCTCCGAGCCGGCGAGTCGCTCGGCGATGGCGATCGCTGCGTCGTTGCCTGATTGCACGATCATGCCTTGCAGTAACACTTCGACGGGTACTTTGTCGCCTACCTGAAGAAACGTACGCGAACCTTCGGCGCGCCACGCGTGTTCGCTGATGGTGACGCTTTCCTGAAGTTTCAGGCGACCTTCCGAGAGCGCCCGAAAGGCGACGTAGGCCGTCATCACTTTGGTAATGCTGGCCGGTTCAACGCGGAGGTCTTCGTTGCTTCCCGCGAGTCGTCGACCAGACACCTGATCGATAAGGATCCACGACTTGGCTTCGATGCCAGGCGGCGGTGGGACAGGCAGCACGTTCGCATCGACGCGAGCGGCGAAGCAGGACAGGAGGGCGAGAGTGGCGACGGAGAGGCGGGACATGAACGACAAGATGGGACTCCTGCAAAGTCGGGACGATCAATCGCGAGCGTACTCGCTGGTGCAGATTGTAAACGCGTTATTCGTGCGCGGGACGAGCATCGGGGATGCCGACGATCCGCAGGCGCTCGATCATGTCGTCGGCTTCGAGGCCGCTCGCGAACGGGCCAACCTGCACGCGGTACACCGTCCGATCGCCGATCAGCGCCTCGCGAACGAGTGCATTGCGGATCCCGGAGTCGGCGAGACGCTGCAGCATCGCTTCGGCGTTGGCACGCGCCGAGAACGAGCCGGCCTGCAGAAATCGTGAACTAATGCCGATCGCAGCCTGCGGGCTGGCCGGCGCGGGTGGTGTCGCGGCCACGACCGAGCCCGCCGGAGCGATCGAGCCTGGAGTGCCGGCGGTCACGACGGGGCGCGGGAGCGGAGGCGGCGGTGAGTCGTCGCCGGGTTCGATCACCCGCAGTTCGACGAGGGCCGTCCCTTTGCGAGTCATGTCGAGCTTGTGAGCGGCGGTATAAGACAGATCGATAATGCGATCGCCCACGAACGGACCTCGATCGTTGACGCGAACCACGACCGAGCGCCCATTCTCGAGATTCGTCACCCGGGCATAAACCGGGATGGGCAGCGTCTTGTGCGCGGCGGTCATCGCGTACATGTCGTAGGGCTCGCCGCTCGAGGTGCGCTCGGCATGAAAACCCGGTCCGTACCACGAGGCCACACCGCGCTCGACATGCCCTTTGGCGCTGCGCTGGACGCGATAGGTGCGACCAAACACCTCGTAGGTTTCCGGGTTGCCGTAACGGCTCCGCGGTTCTTTGCGCGGAACCGGATCGGGAATGGAATCGAGATCTCGCGGCGCCCCTTTGGGCAGATGGGTGGTCGGTTGACTGCTCGGCTCGGGTGTACGGCGAAGCAGGCTACAGCCCTGTAACAGCAGGGCGCTCAGCGCAAGAAGCAGAGCGACTCGACGCATCACCGCGTCGGGCCGCCGCCGCTGGCGGGCGCCGACTCCGGCGCGGGTGCTGGCGTACGCGCGAGCTCAGCTTCGATGGCTAACGCGAGGTCATTGACGGCCATCGCGTACAAGATGCTGCGGTTGTAGCGCGTGATGACGAAAAAGTTGCGCAGACCAATGCGGATGTCTGGACGATCGGCGAGCTCGGCCGGAACGAGAATCACGCGCGTGGCATCGGGGACGGAATCCGGAAGAGTGAATCCCAGACCGCGCGCGCCGCCTGCTGTCTGATTGAGATCGAGATTTTTACGCTCGAGCGTGGGCATCACCGTGGTCAGTGTGTCTGCGCTCGCCACGCCCTCGAATAAAACCGGGGCGTCCCGCTCCCAACCATGGACCGAAAAATAATTGGCGACGCTGCCAATGACATCGTCCCATTGCGTGAACAGATCGCGTCGTGGATCGGTAGCGCCGTCGAGCGTGCCGTTGACCGCGAAGCGCCGATAACTCGAGGGCATGAACTGCGGCGCGCCCATGGCGCCGGCGTAAGAGCCGAGCGTGGTGAGCGGGTCGAGGGACTCTTCGCGAACGAGCAACAGAAACTGCTCGAGTTCCGAACGGAAAAAGCGGCCCCGCGGCGGATAATCGAAACCCAGTGTCATGAGCGCATCGAGCACCCGCCACGAACCCTTGTTGCGACCGTAATTGGTTTCGATGCCGATGATTGCAGCGATGTAGGCGGGCGCGACACCCGTTTTCTCGTGAGCGGCATCGAGGCGCGCGCGATGTTCTCTCGAAAACTCGACGCCACGGGCAATACGCTCCGGGGTCACGAGGCGGTTGCTGTATTCCCACCAACGCAGCACGGTCTCGGCAGGCCGAGTCATCGCCGCGATGATGCGCGGCTGATACATGCCCTGAGCGAGCAGCACCCGAATTTCGTGCTCGGCGATACCGTTTTTCTTTGAGACCTCTTCGATGAACGCACGGATATCTTCGCGCTCCATGTTGAAGGGTGTCGGCTCTGCTGGAGGCGCAGGCGCACTCGGTGCGGGCGCGGCGACCGCGCCGCTTGATGGCGTTCCCGCAGCCGCTACGGTGGTTGGCTGGGCGGCCTGATTAACAGTGGGCGCGTTTTTTTTGGGCGGCGCGACGCAAGCGGTCAGCGCAATCAGCGTGAACAGAATAGCGGTGGATACTCGGGCGTGGCGGGCGCCGTGGGTGGTTGTCATCAGGCGGCGAGTTTACGGTTGGCGTACAACGACATGAGCATACCGAAGCCGGCCAGCAGGGTCACCATCGATGTTCCGCCGTAACTCACGAGTGGCAGCGGCACACCGACGACGGGCAGCAGACCGCTCACCATGCCCGCATTGATGAACACATAAACGAAAAAAGTCGCTGCGAGGCTGCCGGATAACAGGCGCGCGAACGTGTCTCGCATTTGCGAGGCGAGGAAGATTGCTCGCAGCACGACGAATACGTACAAGCCGATCAGGACGAGCGCGCCCACCAAGCCGAATTCCTCGCCGATCACCGCAAAGACGAAATCGGTCGTTCGCTCGGGCAGAAACTCGAGTTGACCTTGCGAGCCCTGCAGATAGCCTTTGCCGAATATTCCGCCTGAGCCGATGGCGATGATGGATTGGATAATGTGGTAGCCCGAGCCGAGCGGATCGGTCTGCGGATCCAAAAACGTCAGCACCCGCTGCTGTTGGTAATCGTGCAGAAAAGACCATCCGACGATGGCAGCTGCCACACCGCCGAGCCCGAGCGCGACGATATAGCGGATCTGTAATCCGGCGAGCAGGATCACGATGAGTCCGCCCACTAAAATCAACAACCCCGTTCCGAGATCCGGTTGCAGGATGGTGAGCGCGGTCGGAACCAAAATGACGGCGGTGAGTAAACCGAGTGTGCGCGGGTCAGGCGGCAGCGGTCGCTCACGCAAGATCCAGGCGCAGGTCATCGGTACGGCGAGCTTCATGAGCTCGGACGGTTGAAATCGAATGAATCCGATATCGAGCCAACGTTGTGCGCCCTTGCCCACGTAGCCGATCGCATCGACGACGATGAGCAGCACGAGCCCGATGACATAGAGCCACGGCGTCAGCCGCCTCAGAAAGCCGGGGCGTAACTGCGCGAGCGCCAACATCAGCACGGCGCCGATGGCCAGACGGGTGCTGCCACGAAACACCGATTCCCAGTCGCCACCGGAGGTGCTGTACAAAACGAACTGGCCGTACACGGCGATGGCGGCGAGCCCTGCGAGCAGGGGACCATCGAGACGCAGGCTGCCGAGCAGCTGCGCCGTGCGCGTCAGCGTTCTTTGAGTGGCGCTGTCTACCGATTCGCGCAGCATCATTCCTCCGAAGTATCGCCGCTCGACATCGAGCCGCTCTGCGGCGACGGAAACTTGCGCAGCAAATACGCGTCCATGATGGCACGCGCAATCGGCGCCGCCGTACCGCTACCGCTGCGACCGTTCTCGACGATGACTGCGATCGCTATTTTCGGGGCCTCGACCGGTGCGAAGGCCACGAACCAGGCGTGGTCACGCAAGCGCTCCGAGATCGCCGCTTCGTTATAACGCTGGTTCTGCGCGACCGAGAACACCTGCGCCGTGCCGGTTTTACCGGCAATGGTATACGGGGCGCCGGCGGCTGCGCGCGAGGCCGTACCCCCTTGCATGACAGCCACCATGCCCTCGACCACGCGATCCCAATCTTCCGGCTTGCCGGCATTCGGCTTCGGCAAGGGCTTCGGCGCGAGCTCAGTCACTTTTTGGGTTTCGGGGTCACGCAATGCGCGAACGAGTCGGGGCTGAAAATTTTGACCGCGTGTGGCAAGGATCGACGTCATGTGTGCCAGCTGCATCGGCGTGCTCGTCATGTAGCCCTGTCCGATGCTGAAGATCACGGTCTCACCGGGAAACCAAACCTGAGCGCTGCGTTTGCGGAAGGCCTGCTGCTTCCATTCGGGCGAGGGAAGGATGCCTGCCTTCTCGCCGCCGATATCGATGCCTGTGGGCTCACCGAGACCGAACTCCGAGAGGAAATCGTGCAGACGCCGTACGCCGAGCCGAGTCGACATGTCGTAGAAGTACGTGTCGCAAGATTGAGCGATCGCGCTCCGCAAGTCGACTGCGCCATGGCCTTTGGGTTTCCAATCGCGAAACCGATGACTGCTGCCGGGCAAAGAAAAAAAGCCTACGCAGTAGTGAGGCTTGAGCGGCTCAGTGATGCCGTAAGTGAGTCCGGCGAGGGCGACGACAGGTTTGATGGTCGATCCCGGCGGATAGGTGCCTCGCAGGGCGCGATTGAAGAGCGGGCGATCCGGGCTTTCATTGAGCGTGCGGAATTCGGCGCGCGTGAGTCCGCGCGCGAACATGTTCGGATCGAATCCGGGTCGACTGACCAGCGCAAGGACGTCGCCGTTGGTGGGGTCGAGCGCGACGATGGCGGCACGCTGATTGCGCACCAGATCTTCGGCGACGCGTTGCACCTCGAGATCCAGCGTGAGCAGCAAATCGCTACCCGGATCACCTGGGATCGTGTCGCGCATGGCCTCGAGACCGCCGGCCTTGTCGACCGAGCGACCCCGTGCGTTGACCATGATTTCTCGTCGACCGTTTCGACCGCGCAGCACATTTTCGAAGGCAGCCTCAACACCCACTTTGCCGATCGTTGAGCTGCCCGCGTATTGATCCCGATCGATACGTGCCAGATCGGCTTCTGAAATGGAGCCCACGTATCCGAGGGCGTGCACCGCGAGTTCGCCATACGGATAACTACGCGCAAGACGCGTTCGGATGTCGACGCCCGGGAAGTCGTGTCTCTTGACGGCGAAGCGCGCCATGTCCTCGTCAGTGAGGAAGAGTCGAATAGGTACGCTGTCGAAGGGTCGGCGTGAACGTATCGTGCGACGAACATCGTCACGATCTTCCTCGGCGATGAGACCGATATCGACGAGTCCTCGTAGCGTCGCTTCGATATTCGGGACTTCCTCCGGAATCAGCTCGAGCTGATAAGCCGGCTTGTTCTCCGCGAGGATCGCGCCGTGACGGTCATAGATGATGCCGCGTGGGGCAGGCTGCGGCTCGATACGCACGCGATTGCCTTGGGCAAGATCGGTGTATTTGTCGTACTGCACGACCTGCAGCCAAATCAGTCGCCCGAAGAGCACGACGGCCAATGCACTCACGATCACCGAGGCCGCAACAGCGCGCCGCTCGAAGATGCGCTGCTCACGCCAGAAATCTTTGATTCGTCCGCGGGTGCTCATGACCGACTGTGCGAGGTGGGTGACTCGTCAGCGACGAGCGCGATTTTCGCTCGCCTGCCAACTCGACGTCAGCGGCCACAGCAGGGCGCCAGTGAGGACGGGCAACCAGCGCGTCCAGCCGCCGGTGGCGTGACCGGTCCACCCATCGATGGCCCAGGTGATGGCCTCGAAGGCGAACAACAAGCTCGCGGCGAACAGCGTTTGTTCAAACATCGGTTTGTTGCGCACCAGGAGATGCTGTCGAATGGCGACATACGCGACGAACGACAGTGCCAAGGCGTGTTGACCAAAGATGACGCCGCGATAAATGTCGAGCGCGAGCCCTACGAGGAAGGCGAGCCCGATGCCGCCGATGCGCGGCGCGATCAACGACCAGAAGATCACGGTGATGACCGAGAGCGGCGGACGAACGACGGCGAGCCACCAGGGCAGCGGCACGACTTGCAGTACGAAGGCCGCAAGCGTCGAGAGCATCCAGCGACCGCGAACCGTGGCGCCGATCATCGCGAGGCCTCCGCGGGTGCCGAGGGGTGGGCGGTATCGAACCAGATGAACGCGACGAGGCGATCGCGATCGAGTGCGGCCGTCATCTTCGCGTCGACTTGTGCGAGCGGCGAAGCGCCATCACGCCGCACGCGCGTGACCGACGCCACGGGATAACCCGCCGGAAATACCCCGCCGAGACCCGAGGTGACGAGCAGATCGCCGGCGCGGATATCCGTTTGCAAGGGCAGCAGCGGCAGGATGAGCTCACCCTCGCGACCCGTGCCGAGCGCGAGCGTGCGTTGTCCGGTTCTCACGATTTGCACCGGTACGGCATGCTCGGGATCGGAGAGCAGGATGATCTCCGTACTCCAAGGGCCGATTCGCAGCGCCTGGCCGACGAGTCCACCGCCGGCAATCACGGTTTGTCCCTTGGTGATTTGATGCACGGCACCACGGTCGACGGTGTAGCGCTGTCGCGCGCGCGTGTTGTCGGTGGCGATGATGCGCGCGCTGATCCACTTTTGAGCGACATCGGCTACCGACGTCTGCAGTTTGCGCAGTTCCGCGTTCTCGCGTTCGAGGTCAGTGCGCCGCATCGCGAGCAGTTCGAGTTCGCGAACCCGTGCGCGCAAGATACTGTTTTCGGTTTGCAGCGCGTTGCGCTCGGCGAAATTGTCGCGCGTCCATTCCCAGGCTTTGACCGGGGACTCGAGTGCGATACGCAGCGGATAGGCGACGGCCGAGAGACCGAAACGCACGGTGTCCAACCAGCCGCCACGCTGGTCGAGCCACATGACGGTCAGCGCGAGAGTCGCGTAGACGAAGAAGCGCAGTCCCGCCGGGGTGCCGCGTTGAATGATGTTCCGGCTGGTGGCCGCGTTATTCAAGCCCGAAGTTGCCGGGGCCGAGATCATCCATCAGTTCGAGGATGCGACCGCCGCCGCGGGCTACGCAGGTGAGCGGATCTTCGGCGATGACGACCGGCACGCCAGTTTCTTCGGTGATGAGCTTGTCGATGTCGCGCAGCAACGCACCACCACCCGTGACGACGATGCCGCGATCTGCGACGTCCGAGCCGAGCTCGGGCGGCGTTTGTTCGAGCGCTTGCTTGACCGCACCGACGATGCCCTGCAGCGGCTCTTGCAGTGCTTCGAGGATCTCGTTGCTATTGAGCGTGAAGCTACGCGGCACACCCTCGGAGAGATTGCGACCTTTGACCGAGATTTCGCGCACGGTTTGACCCGGGTAAGCCGAGCCGATTTCGATTTTGATGCGCTCGGCCGTAGTTTCGCCGATGAGGATGCCGTAGTTGCGACGCACGTAGTTGACGATGGCTTCGTCGAAGCGGTCGCCACCGATGCGCGCGGAGTGTGCATACACGATGCCGTTCAAAGAAATGACGGCGACTTCGGAAGTGCCACCGCCGATGTCGAGTACCATCGAACCGCGCGCTTCTTGAACCGGCAGACCGGCACCGACGGCCGCGGCCATGGGCTCACTGACGATGGCAACCGTACGCGCACCGGCGCCTTCTGCCGATTCGCGAATGGCGCGACGTTCGACTTGAGTGGAGCCGACGGGCACGCACACGAGCACGCGGGGCGAGGGCTTGAGCAAACGGTTGTCGTGCACCTTCGCGATGAAGTACTGCAGCATCTTCTCGGTGTAGGTGAAGTCAGCGATGACGCCGTCTTTCATCGGCCGAACGGCCGTGATATTGCCCGGGGTTCGACCGAGCATATTTTTGGCCTCGACGCCGACCGCCACGATGACCTTGCCACCGCGACCATAGTCGTCTTGAACGGCGACGACCGAAGGCTCGTTGAGGACGATGCCCCGATCGCGAACGTAGATCAGCGTGTTGGCTGTTCCGAGGTCGATGGAGATGTCACTGGAGAAGTAACCGCGAAGACGTTTGAACATCGTGGGGTGCCGGGTCTCGGAGTAGGGGGAATGGGCCGGGAAAAGGCTGGCAATTTAACAACCTGCAGGCCCTTCGACAAGGCAACGATGGTATGATTTCAGGCCTCGTATGAGCCTCTCCCGAGCAGACATCGAAAACATCGCGCGGCTTGCGCGCCTCGAGCTGACGGAAGCCGAAATCCCGGTTTACGTCGACTCGCTTTCCAAGATCTTCGCCTTCGTCGGCGAGCTTGACCGCGCCCCGACGGCCGGAATCGAGCCCATGGCGCACCCCATGCCGGGTCTTGCGCAGCGCCTGCGACCCGACGAGGTTCTGGAGGCCGATCGCCGGGAGACCTACCAGCGCAACGCGCCGCAGGTCGAAGCGGGTCTGTACCTCGTTCCGAAGGTGATCGAGTGAGCGCTCCGGCTCCGACGGTGGCGGCGCTCGCCCAGGGCCTCGCCGCCGGCAAGTTCTCGAGCGTCGAGCTCACGCGTGCCTACCTCGAGCGCATTGCGGCTGCCCAGCCCGCGCTCAATGCCTTCATTACGGTGACAGGCGAATCGGCACTCGAGGCGGCCGCCGAGGCCGATGCCGCGCGAGCGGCGGGTCGGGCGGGTCGCCTCACGGGAGTGCCCATCGCCCACAAAGATATCTTCTGCACCGAGGGCGTCCTCACTACCTGCGGCTCGAAGATGCTCGGCAACTTCGTGTCTCCCTACGACGCAACCGTCGTCTCGGGCTTGCGCGCCGCTGGCACCGTGATGTTGGGCAAGCTCAACATGGACGAGTTCGCCATGGGCTCTTCGAACGAAACGAGCTACTTCGGCCCGGTTCGCAACCCTTGGGATCCGCAAATGGTTCCCGGCGGCTCGTCGGGCGGATCTGCGGCGTCGGTGGCCGCACGCATTGCACCGGCGGCCACCGCCACGGACACGGGCGGCTCCATTCGCCAGCCCGCCGCG
>JBJTUA010000052.1:0-13510 GCA_046080445.1 Gammaproteobacteria bacterium | reverse complement strand
CCCACTTCGACGTCGGCCGTGATCAGTTCGATGCGACGCTGCGCCTCGCGACCCGCAGCGCCGTTGACCGAAGCGATCTTGACCGTACCGTCGTTCTCGATGTCGATCGTCGTACCGGTCTCTTCGGTGATCTGACGGATCACCGCACCGCCCTTGCCGATGACGTCGCGAATCTTCTCCGGATCGATCTTGAGGGTAATGATGGACGGCGCCCACTCGGACATCGTCTCGCGCGGCTTCGAGATAACTTTGTCCATCTCGCCGAGAATGTGCAATCGACCCGCCTTCGCCTGCTCGAGAGCGACCTTCATGATCTCGGGGGTAATGCCCTCGACCTTGATGTCCATCTGCAGCGTGGTGACACCATCCTTCGTACCGGCAACCTTGAAATCCATATCGCCGAGGTGATCCTCGTCACCAAGGATGTCGGTGAGCACCTTGTACCGCTTGCCCTCGAGCACGAGACCCATCGCCACACCGGCAACCGGAGCCTTGAGCGGAACGCCAGCGTCCATCATGGCGAGCGAAGCGCCACACACGGAGGCCATCGACGATGAGCCGTTCGATTCCAAAATCTCCGACACCACGCGAATGACGTAGGGGAATTTTTCCATGTCCGGCATGACCGCCGCGACACCGCGTCGCGCGAGGTTTCCGTGACCGATTTCGCGACGCTTCGGCCCCGACATCATGCCCGTCTCACCCACCGAGAACGGCGGGAAGTTGTAATGCAGCATGAACGGCTCGCGGTGCTCGCCTTCCGGCGCGTCGATGATCTGCGAGTCGCGACCCGTGCCGAGCGTCGTGACGACGAGCGCCTGCGTCTCGCCACGCGTGAACAAAGCCGAGCCGTGGGTGCGCGGCGTCACGCCCACCTTGATGGAGATGGGACGAACCGTCACGGAGTCGCGACCGTCGATGCGCGGCTCACCGTTGAGGATGCGCTCGCGGACGATGTGGCTCTCGAGACGGAACAGCTGATCGTCGATCTGTTCGGCGGTGTAGGCCGGAGCCTCGCCTGCCGTCAGTTGCTCGGTGACCGCCTTCTTGATTTCACCGACGCGGGTGTAACGCGCCTGCTTCTCGGTGATGCGATAGGCCTCCGAGAGCGAGGCATGAGCCGCAGCGCGCACAGCGCCCTCGAGCTCGGCAGTCGCCGAATTCGGCTTCCAGTCCCAACGCGGCTTACCGCATTCGACAACGAGTTCGTTGATCGCTTTGATGGCGACCTGCATCTGCTCGTGACCGAACACGACCGAGCCCAACATGACCTCTTCCGAAAGACAGTTGGCTTCGGACTCGACCATCATCACGCCATCTTTGGTGCCGGCGACGACGAGGTTGAGTTCGGAGGTCTTGGTTTCTTTGGCGGTCGGGTTCAGCAGGTACTTGCCGTCCTTGTAGCCCACGCGCGCGGCACCAATCGGGCCGCTGAACGGCACGCCCGACAAAGCGAGCGCGGCCGAGGCGCCGACCATCGCCGGAATGTCCGCATCGATCTCAGGATCGATCGAGATGACCGTCGTGACGACCTGGACTTCGTTGTAGAAGCCATCCGGGAACAGCGGACGGATCGGGCGATCGATGAGACGCGATGTCAGCGTCTCTTTTTCGGTCGGGCGACCTTCGCGCTTGAAGAAGCCACCCGGGATTCGGCCCGCTGCGTAGAACTTCTCTTGGTAGTTGACCGTGAGCGGGAAAAAGTCGCGACCCGGCGCGGCTTTCTTGGCGGCGACCGCCGTGCAGAGCACGACCGTGTCACCGAGCGATGCGACGACGGCGGCATTAGCCTGACGGGCCATTTCCCCCGTCTCGAGCGTCATCGTGTGCGAACCATACTGAAAAGACTTTTTGAATACCGGCACGGGAAACCTCGTGAATAAAAGCTGTACGCGAAAAGGCCGCGCTCAACGAGGCGCGGCCTTTGCGAAAGGACTGCTTAGCGGCGCAGTCCGAGGCGCTCGACGACTTCCTGATACTTCTGCGGCTGGCTGGCCTTCAGGTAATCGAGGAGCTTGCGGCGCTGATTGACCAACTTCACGAGCCCGCGGCGCGACGAGTGATCGGACGCATGCGCGGAAAAGTGCTGGCCGAGACCGGAAATCCGCTCGGAGAGCAACGCGATCTGAACTTCAGGGGAGCCCGTGTCCTTGGGATCCCGGCGGAACTGCGAAACAACTCCGCTCTTTTTCTCTGTGCTAAGAGGCATTCTGAAAAACCCTTTTAAATCTTGATAGTTACGGTCGTGTTGAAGGGCGCGGATTGTACTCGCTGGCCTTTTCCGCCACAAGTCGCTTCGGGGCGACCCTTCCGGGGGCGGCCACCCTCCCAAGACCCATGAAAACCGATCCGGGACCATGGAGCCTGACGGTCTCCCCCAGCGCCAATATCAGGGCGTCTGGGGCCTCCACCACTTGTCCCTGGGACATCCGTCTGGCCGTCTCCGGCCCGAGGGCCACGGGCTTCAAGTGCGCGACCGCCTCATCCAAAGTGACCCACGGCAGACTGACGCCCCGGGTCGATTCGATCTGCTCCAGGGTGACCAAGCGATCGGCAGAAAACGGCTGGACGCTCTCCCGACGCAACTCCGTGACGTGCCCCACCGTACCGAGCGCTGCGGCGATGTCCTCGGCCAGAACCCGCACATAGGTGCCCTTGCCGCAGACCACGCGGCAATCGAGCTGACGCTCGGCCAAAGAAAGCAATTCGAGCGACTCGATCCTGATCTGGCGGGGCGGACGCTCGACGACTTCGCCCGCACGCGCTCGTCGATAGAGCGGTACCCCGCCTTGCTTGATCGCCGAGTACATCGGCGGGATTTGCGAAGTCTCGCCGAGGAACGCCGGAAGCACGCGCAACACCTTTTCGCGATCGAGATCGGGAACGGGCTGCTGCTCGGTGACTTCCCCCTCGGCGTCACCCGTCGAAGTTCGGCTACCGAGCGCAATTCGAAATCGGTAAACCTTGTCGCCCTCCAAGATTTCGCTCGCGAGTTTGGTCGCCTCGCCGATGCAGATCGGGAGCATACCCGTGGCGAGAGGATCGAGGCTGCCGACGTGCCCTGCTTTGCTGGCACCGAGCAGTCGACGCACGCGCAGTCCAGCGGCGGTCGAAGACAAGCCGAGCGGCTTGTCGAGCAGCAGTACGCCGTCGGTCAACGGGAGCTGCCGCCCGAAGAGGGATCGTCTCCCTCGCCGCGCACCGCGTGATCGATCAAACGCGTGAGTCGGTTGGCCCGCTCGATGCTCTCGTCGAATTCGAAATCGAGTCGCGGCGCATGACGAAGACCGAGTCGGCGTCCGACTTCCCCACGAAGGAAGCCTGCGGCCCGTCGCAGACCCTCACCCACTTCGTCGGGTGTATGGCGGTCGCCAAAGGGGACAAACAGCACGCGAGCCGATCCCATGTCGGGTGCGACCTGAACCGCCGTGATGGTGACCATGCCGACGCGGGGATCTTTGATCTCCCGCGCAATGAGCTCAGCCACCACTCGCTGCAGTTCGGACTCGACGCGTTGCTGTCGGGCCTTGCTCGTCACGCACTAATGCCGCTTGCTGCCCGACGATCAGGCGATCGCGCGGGCCACTTCGACGCGCGAGTAGCACTCGATCTGGTCGCCGACGCGAACGTCCTGGTAGTTCTTCACCCCGATACCGCATTCGGTACCCGCACGAACCTCGCCGACGTCGTCCTTGAAGCGACGCAGCGATTCGAGGGCGCCTTCGAAGATCACGACGTTGTCGCGCAGCACACGGATCGGATTGTTACGCTTGACCGCGCCCTCGATGACGAGACACCCCGCCACGACGCCGAACTTGCTAGAGCGGAACACATCGCGAACCTGCGCGGTGCCGACGATTTGTTCTTTGATCTCGGGGGCGAGCAGCCCGCTCATGCGCTGCTTGATGTCATCGATGGCTTCGTAAATGATCGAAAAGTAACGGATGTCGATGCCCGTTTCTTTAACCGCCTCACGCGCACCGGAATCGGCGCGAACGTTGAAGCCGAGGACCATCGCCTTCGACGCGGCAGCAAGCTGCACGTCCGAAGCGGTGATTCCGCCGACGCCGCTTGCCACGACCTTGACCTGCACTTCTTCAGTGGAGAGCTTGGTGAGCGAATCGCGCAACGCTTCGGCACTGCCTTGTACGTCGGCCTTGATGACCACACTGATGACGCCGGCTTTGTCCTCGGCCATCTGCGAGAACACATCGCCGACGGCCGCCGCCTGCTTGGCGAGCTTCACGTCACGGAACTTGCCCTGACGATAGAGCGCCACTTCACGGGCCTTGCGCTCGCTTTCGACCGCCAGAATTTCCTCGCCGGCATTCGGCGCGCCGGAGAGACCCAGCACGAGCACAGGCATCGAGGGCTTCGCCTCGTCGACGCTCTTGCCCGTCTCATCGAACATCGCACGAACACGACCGAACTCCTGACCGGCGATGATCGGGTCGCCAAGCTTGAGCGTGCCGCGCTTGACGAGCACCGTTGCCGTCGCGCCGCGGCCTTTTTCGACACTCGCCTCGACGATGATTCCAGATGCGAGACCTTGCACCGGCGCCTGCAGCTCGAGCACTTCCGCCTGCAGCAGAATCGCATCGAGCAGCTGGTCGATACCTTGCCCGGTAAACGCCGACACGTTAACGAACATCGTGTCGCCACCCCACTCTTCGGGGATGACTTCTTGCTTCGACAGTTCGGTACGCACGCGATCCGGATCCGCCGAGCTCTTGTCGATTTTGTTGACGGCCACAACGATAGGCACGCCCGCGGCGCGCGCATGCTGAATGGCCTCGATGGTCTGCGGCATCACGCCGTCGTCGGCAGCCACCACGAGCACGACCACGTCGGTCGCCTTCGCACCGCGCGCACGCATTGCGGTGAACGCCGCGTGGCCCGGCGTATCGAGGAACGTGACGCCACCCTTAGCCGTCTGCACGTGATACGCGCCGATGTGCTGGGTGATGCCGCCGGCTTCGCCCGAGGCCACTTTAGTCTTGCGGATGTAATCGAGCAGCGACGTCTTGCCGTGATCGACGTGACCCATCACGGTGACGACCGGCGGACGCGGCATACCTTCGACGGCCTCGCCGCTTGCGCCTTGGATGTCTGTGTCGAGTTGGTTTTCTTTGACGATCTTGGCGGTGTGGCCCATCTCCTCGACGACGAGCACAGCCGTGTCCTGGTCGATCGGCTGGTTGATCGTCGCCATGACGCCCATGGTCATCATGGTCTTGATGACTTCGGTCGCCTTGACCGCCATCTTCTGGGCGAGCTCTTGCGGCGTAATGGTCTCGCCGATAGCGACTTCGCGAATGACCGGCGCCGTGGGTAATTCGAACCCATGGCGCTGCTCCATACCGACCGGTGCCTTGCGCTCACGCATCTTTTTCTTTTTCTTGAGGCGCGAGCTCGCATCGGTGCTGACGTGCAGCTCCGCGCGACCATAGCGCGTGCGCTTGTCGCGTTCGGCGTCGGAGCCTGCGCTCTTGCCAGGTCGGGCTTCGACCGCGCGCGGCTCCGCGGCAGCCGGCGCTTTGCCACGTCCCGATTTATCCGCATCGCCCTGATCGCGATCGCGCTGTTCGGCGGCTCGTCGGGCGTCATCGGCGGCACGCCTGGCGGCCGCCTCTTCCTCGATTCGACGACGGTTTTCCGCCTCGAGTCGCTCGGCCTCACGACGCTCATGTTCCTGGCGCTCACGTTCGACGCGTGCGGCCTCCTCAGCCTCACGACGCTTGCTCTCGGAGTCTTCCCCCTGAGCCTTCGCCTGCTCTTCGAGCACGTCGCGCTTGACGTACGTGCGCTTGACGCGGACTTCGACGTTGACGGTGCGCGCCCGACCGGCGCCACCGGCGAGTTTGATTTCGCTCTGCTGCTTGCGTTGCAGCGTGATTTTTCGCGGTGCCGCGGCGGCGGCACCCGACTCTTCTGCCTGACCGTGACTGCGACGCAGATGGGTCAGCAAGAGCAGCTTCGCATCATCACTGATGCGATCGTTCGGCCCACTGACTTCGATGCCGGCTTGAGCAAGCTGAGTGATCAGCTTCTCGACCGGCACCTTGAGCACCTCAGCGAATTGGGCAACCGTTACATCAGCCATATCAGCGTCCTGTGAGGTCTACTCAGCCGTGACCCGGAGCGAACCAATGTTCGCGGGCCTTCATGATGAGCTTGCCAGCCTCGTCGGCCGTGAGCCCCTGAATGTCCAAAAGATCGTCGACGGCCTGCTCGGCAAGATCTTCGCGAGTACGCACGCCACGACGGGCAAGCGCCAAAGCAAGATCAGGCTGCATGCCTTCGAGCAGCAGCAGATCGTCCGCTGGCAACTGCGAATCGAGACTCTCCTCGCTCGCGATAGCCTGCGTGAGCAACACGTCGCGAGCGCGACTACGCAATTCTTTGACGATATCTTCGTTGAACTCTTCGATCGCGTTGAGCTCGCCCTGCGGCACGTAGGCAATTTCTTCGACCGTCGAGAAACCTTCTTGAACCAGAATCGTGGCGACGTCCTCGTCGACATCGAGCTGCTTCATGAAGTTCTCGACCAGCGCGCGCGCCTCAGACTCGCTCTTCGCTTCGGCGTCAGACTCGGTCATGACGTTGAGCTCCCAGCCCGTGAGCTGGCTCGCGAGTCGAATATTTTGACCGCCGCGACCAATAGCCTGCGACAGCTTCTCCTCGGAGACCGCAATGTCCATGCTGTGCGAATCTTCGTCGACGACGATCGAGATGACCTCGGCCGGCGACATGGCATTGATGACGAACTGCGCCGGGTTCTCGTCGAACGGAATGATGTCGACGCGCTCGCCGGCGATTTCATTCGAAACGGCCTGAACGCGTGAACCGCGCATGCCGACGCAGGCACCGACGGGGTCGATGCGCGGATCGTTACTGCGGACGGCGATCTTGGCGCGAATACCCGGATCGCGGGCGGCACCGAGAATCTGGATGAAACCCTGCCCCACTTCGGGCACCTCGAGCTTGAAGAGCTCGATGAGAAACTCCGGAGCCGAGCGTGTCAGGAAGAGCTGCGGACCGCGGGGCTCCGAGCGCACTTCCTTCAAAAACGCCTTGATACGATCTTGCGGCTTCACTTGTTCACGCATGATCATGTCCGAGCGCGACACAAAGCCTTCGGCGTTGCCGCCGAGGTCGACGAAAATACCATTGCGGTCGACGCGCTTGACGACGCCGCTCACGAGCTGACCAACGCGATCCTTGTACGCATCGACCACCTGGGCGCGCTCGGCCTCGCGCACTTTCTGCACGATGACCTGCTTCGCCTGCTGAGCGGCAATACGACCGAACGAAACCGACTCCATCGGCTCCTCGACGAAATCACCGATGACTGCTTTTTTGTCGATGTCGAGCGCATCCTCGAGACGCAGCTCGCGATCAGGAACCTCGAGCTCTTTCGAATCGTCGGCGAACACTTTCCAGCGACGGAACGTGTCGTAGTCGCCGGTCTTGCGGTTGATCGCGACGCGCACGTCCCATTCCTCGCCATGCTTCTTGCGAGTCGCTGACGCGAGGGCCGCCTCGAGCGCCTCGAAGATGACTTCCTTGTCGACGCCCTTCTCGTTGGAGACGGCATCCACGACCATCATGATTTCCTTGCTCATCGTCTTCTGTCCCCTTGCACGCGAAACACCGACCGATCGCTCACGCCACGAGGCGCGCTTTACCGATCGCGGCGAATCCGATTCTCACGGGCTGCCCATCCACCGTCAGGACGCAACCCGTCTCATCCACCTCGGAGAGATCGCCCGTATAACGACGACGACCTTCCCTCGGCACCTTCAACTCCACCCACACTCGCGCGCCCTTGAACCGCTCGAAATGAGCGGGCTTGCGCAGCACGCGGTCGAATCCGGGCGACGACACCTCGAGGTTGTAGGCTCCGCTGATCGGATCCTCTACATCGAGTTGCGCCGACACTTCACGGCTTACCAACTCGCAATCCTCGACGCCGATATGCCCACCTCGGGTGACCGGCTGATCGAGAAAGATTCGGAGCACGCCCGAACCCGGCATCGTCACCCACTCGATGTCGACGAGCTCGTAACCGAGTTGCTCGATAAGCGGCTCCAAGAGCCCGATGAGCTTTTCCCGAATTGCTGCTGCCGTCGCCATCGTTCACCCTTCCCCGGTCAACTCGCCCCAAAACGATGCGGGAATGAAAAAGGGCCACGAGGGCCCCTTCCTTGCCATACCCGCCCCGGCCAGGGGCCCCAAAAACAAAAGCCCCTCGGGGGGCTTTCAGATCAAGCACTTGGGCGACCCCGAACCCGGGGAAACCACCCTCCCTCACAGCCCGAGGAGCCACAAGGGACGTCAATCATAAAGGAAACCCCCCGGGGACGCCATGGGGCGCCCCGGGGAGCCTCGGTCAGGGCTCGCTACCCGTTGGTGGCTTTGCCGGCTGCAGCCAGCGGGCCAGCCAGTCGTGGATCTCCTGGTAGAAGAGCCGACTGTTCTCGCCCTTCAGGACCCAGTGGTTTTCGTCCGGGAACACCACCAGACGACTCGGAATCTGTTGCCGCTGCAGCACGGTCCAGTACTCGAGCGAGTTGTTGAGCGGAACGCGGAAGTCCCGCTCACCGACCGTCACCAGCGTCGGCGTCTTGAACGAGGCGGCGTAACGGATCGGATTTTGCTCACGCCAAACCGGCCCCTGCTCCCAGACCGGTCCGCCGTTGTTGACCTCACGCCCGTAGACCGTATCGCTCGTACCCCACTGAGACTCGAGATTGATGAGTCCTGCGTGACTGATCAGACAGCGGTAACGCGTCGTAGTCGCTTGCAGCCAATTGGCCAAGTGTCCGCCGTAGCTGGCACCGCCGGCGCACTGACGACTGGCATCGATGAACGGGTAATCGCGGAGCGCGATATCGGCGGCCTCGTTGACTTCGGCACCCGCTGAGCGCAGCGGATCCCCTTGAATGGTCTGCGCGAAGGCTGCGCCGAAACCTGTTGATCCACTGTAGTTGGTGAGCAGCACCACATATCCGGGCTTCGCCAGCAGATGGTAGTTCCAGCGCATGACCCATTGATCGCGCCACATGGTGTGGGGACCCCCGTGGATCACGACGAAGAGCGGATATTTCTTTGACGGATCGAACCCCGGCGGCACGACCAGCATGTTGTGGATACGTCGTCCCTGGCGGCTAGTGAACCAGAAATGCCGTACCGGAGCGAGATCGAGCGGCGCGACTCGCGCGGCATTGAACGTCGTGAGCGCGCCGTGAGTGCGCTTCGTCACGTCGATACGTACGACCTCGGGCGGCTGAGTGGCGCTTTCGAAGTTGGCCACGAGCACGGGCTTACGCGAAGTGCCTGAAATCGCAAGATTCGTGTACACGCCGACACCCATATCGAAAACCAATCGCGGTCCGCCGTTCGCGAGTCGAGTCTCGAAGAGCTTTTCGTGCCCGGCCTCCTCGGCGAGGAAATACACCGTCCGCGAGTCTGGGGTGATGACGAACGAGGTCACGGATCGATCGAGACCGCGAGTGATCTCGCGCCCATGCGACAAAGTCACCGACCCTGCTGCAGGACCGGTCCAATCGAGCGCCACGAGCTCCGTCGGCATGTAGACCTTGTCGCTCGTTCGATCGATGCCCACCACCAGCGTCTTCCCGTCAGGGCTGAACGTCGGTTGCGACCAAGAGTTCTCGTCCGCGCTCAGGCGCAAGGGCTCGCCACCTGCAAGCGCGACGAACCAAATATTGGAAGACGTGAATCGGTATGCAGCCGTGTGGCGATCGGTTCCGGCGACAAACACGAGACCTTTGCCATCGGGTGTCCAGGTTGCATCGAGGGAGTCGCCACCATCGCCGCCTCGCCCTGCGAATCCAGGCTCGCGGACGAGCGCCGAGTCACGCAGCAATTCGCGCGGCTCGCCCGGTGCCGAACCGGCTTCGGGCACCTCGATGACAAGCAGTCGAGGTTTTCGATCCTCTAGCCAACGATCCCAATTGCGTACCGGAAAACCATCATAAATACGCGCGTTCCATTTTCGCGCTTTGCGCTCCGTCTCGATGCGACGGTTGTCCGCCTCGCTTTTCGCGCCCGGATAATCGGCACTCGAGAATGCGATACGACGACCATCGGGAGAAAACTTAGGCGTACGTGCGCCATTGACAAGTTTGGTCAGGCGCATTGCCTCGCCACCGGCGCCGAGGTCGAGAAGATAAAGCTGCGCCGTATCGTCGCCCTCGCGACGCGCCGAGAACACCAAACGCGAACCGTCTGGACTCCAGTCGACCCCGCTCTCGCCGCCGGCCGTGCCGGTCAGGCGTCGCGGCGTCGACTGGGCGGACGTCTCCGTGGAGACAATCCACAGATCGGAGACCTGCTCTTTCTCGTCGTATGCGGCCTCGGTGACGGAAAACACCGCCCACCGTCCGTTGGGACTCACCGACGGTGATCCGACGCGCTTCATCAGCCAAAGATCTTCGTGGGTGATGGGACGCTTGGCAGTCTCCGCAGAGACCAGTGCAGGAAAAGCAAACGCGAGCAGCGCTGCGTACAGCAAAGGCTTAAGCATGTGAGCTCACCGACATTGAGAGGACGATGCGGCGATTATGCCGCACCCAACATGGACTAGCGACGCTTCTTGCCGGGGCCCGTGTTAGCCTTGACGAGCCGGATGTCGAGCGGACGTCCACGAACGACGACCGTGGCCAGATGCTTGAGCACGTGCTCGGGAATCTCCGCCGGGAGCCTGACGAACGAGTGGTCGTCGCGGATATCGATGCCATTGATCTCACTGCCGTGGAGATCGCCCTCGTGAGCCAGCGCGCCGACGATATTGCCCGGCTGTACCCCGTGTCGCCGACCCACCTCGAGACGAAAGATGGCCTGCGGACCTTCCGGCCGACGCGGTCGCGCCGTCTTGCGCTCGATCGTTTCGCGATCGTCCCGGGCGTGCTCGGGCGCACGAGCGCCCTCCTCGCTCGATTCCGCAGAGCGTTTTGTGATGAACAATGACCGACCCGACTTGGCGAGCGATGCGAGTGCTGCGGCCACGTCGAACACGTCGGCGCCGCTCTCGCGAACGAATTCTTCGATCACGCCGCGGTACGGTCCGAGCTCTTGAGCGCTGATCACTTCGCTCAGTTCTTTTTTGAACTTCTCAGCGCGCTTGGCGTTGACGTCCTGAATGCTCGGCAAATTCATCGGCTCGATGGGCTGCCGAGTTGCACGCTCGATGATACGAAGCATGTTCCGTTCGCGGGACGAGATGAACAAGATGGCCTCACCCGACCGCCCCGCACGACCCGTGCGACCGATGCGGTGCACGTACGACTCACTGTCGTAGGGCACGTCGAAGTTGACGACGTGGGTAATGCGATCGACATCGATGCCGCGCGCGGCGACGTCGGTCGCGACGACGATATCGATCTTCCCCGACTTCAGCGCGGCGATCGTTCGTTCACGCTGCGCCTGCAGGATGTCGCCATTGAGCGCTGCGGCAGAGAATCCTCGCGCTTCGAGCTTCTCGACGAGCTCCGCGGTCGACTGCTTGGTCCGCGCGAACACGAGCATCGCGTCGAAGGGCTCCACTTCGAGCAGGCGCGTCAACGCGTCAAGCTTGTGGATCCCCGACACGAGCCAATAGCGCTGACGAATGTTGGCGGCAGTCGCCGTCTTGGAGCGCACCGTAATCTCGCGCGGGCTTTTCAGATGTTTTTGCGCGATCCGTTTGATGGGCGTGGGGAGCGTCGCTGAGAACAACGCCACCTGACGCTCCGGAGGAACGAGACCCAAAATATGATCGATCGCGTCGACGAAGCCCATCTGCAGCATCTCGTCGGCTTCATCGAGCACGACGGTTCGAATGGTCTTCAGGCTCAAGGTGCCACGATCCAAATGATCGATGACTCGTCCGGGCGTAGCCACCACCACATGCACGCCGCGACGTAGCGCATCGAGCTGGGGCTTGTAACTTTGACCGCCGTAGATCGGCAGCACATGCAAGCCGATCAGGTGACTGGCATATTTTTGACACGCCTCAGCCACCTGAATGGCAAGCTCGCGCGTCGGCACCAGTACCAAGGCTTGCGGCTGACGAAGTGCCACGTCGATCTTGGCGAGCATCGGCAGCGCAAAGGCTGCCGTCTTCCCGGTACCCGTTTGCGCCTGGCCGATGAGGTCGTGACCTTCGAGCAGCACGGGAATGGTCTGACGCTGGATCGGCGAAGGCGACTCGTAGCCCACTGCCGCCAAGGCCGTCACCAAGGACTCGGGTAGTCCAAGGTCGGCGAAGGTCACATCGGATGGCGGAGAATCAGTCTGGGTCATGGCGAACTCGGGGGCTGCGGAGCGGCCCTGAGACATTCGAGTCGCTTGAGAGAGTTGGTAGCGGGGGAATGCTACCCGACTTTCCTACGAAAGATACCCCTGCGATAAGGGGAGAGCGGAGGCAGTGAACAAATCGACCCAACAGGCGGTTTTATCCGCTGTGGTTTATTGACCAGAGTCCGCAACTACCTCAATGCTGCTGATCGCTAACCCCATGATCTTTTTGAGAGTCGGCGACGAATACTGCGTTCGTATTTTCCGCGATTGGCAAGAAACTTTAAGGAGTCTGAGCAGAACAAATTCGCGATTGACGCGGGTGCTACACCCGGTAGTGGTCTACTCGCACGGACTTGGCACTCGCCGCTCCAAACGAGTGGCTAATATGATAGCTTCGTGGCAGTTTTTGGATACACCGCGCTGCAATGTCGGTAACGCTAGATCAGAAAGCGTATCCAAAATGACCATCAGCAGCGTTTGGCGCTGCATATCCCGCGACGAGCGGCATGGTCAAAAATCAAAAAATTGCTGCGGGTCTTACCGTAGCAGTACAGGGGGGTGCCTCTGGCCCTGTACCCCCCCCCTCGCGTGCGTGTTGGACACCAGCCTCGCGTACTGCTCCGAATATCTGGCGACAACTACGGGTCAACTGTTGACGAACACCTGTCAACAAGTAGGCAGAGAATTTCTCTACCGATCCCCCGCCACTTTTACCCAATGGTTACCCCGAGGTAACGGCATGGTCGCAGCATGGTTGCACGGGGGCGATAACGGGGTGCCTAGGGGGTTGAATCCCGCAGGAATTGCCGCCGTTTTGCGCGACCCACCCCCCTCTTTTGCCGGTTGGCAAGCACCTGACTGCCGACAAAGCCTACGATGAACCGGGTGCCGGTGAATCGGGTGCTGGTACAGCGGTCAACAAACCGGCCGGCGATACCGGTTCGATCATCATCGTGGTTGGCACCGATGCACCGTTGCTGCCGCATCAACTGGCGCGACTGGCAAAACGCGCCGCGCTCGGCCTTGCCCGCAACGGCAGCTATGCCGGCAACGGCTCCGGTGATGTTTTTCTTGCCTTCAGCACCGGCAACAAGGCCGCCAACCTCAACAGCACGACAACCATTGAATCGCTCAGCAACAACGATCTCGATCCGGTCTTTCTTGCCACGGTTCAGGCAACGGAAGAGGCCATCATCAACGCGCT
>JBJTUA010000051.1:0-37208 GCA_046080445.1 Gammaproteobacteria bacterium | reverse complement strand
TGGTAGCGGGGGTAGGATTTGAACCTACGACCTTCGGGTTATGAGCCCGACGAGCTGCCAGACTGCTCCACCCCGCACCAGTAGGGGCGCGAAGTGTACAGGGCTCGGAGGCAGAGCTCAACTCGCTGAAAAAATCAGCCTAAAACCCGCGCACAGAGCTCGATCAAGGACTGCGGTACCACACCGAGCAGCACCACTGCTGCGGCGTTGAGTCCGAGCGCCACTCTCACGCCCGCGTGGGATTCGGGACGCGGCAGATCGCCCGGCGCATCGAAATAAAGAATCTTCACGACGCGCAGGTAGTAGAACAGCCCGATCACCGACACGAGAGCCGCGGCGATGACGAGTGCCAGATGATCGGCCTCCCACAGCGCCTGAAAGATCTGCAGCTTCGCGAGGAAGCCGACGGTCAGCGGAATGCCGGCGAGCGAGAACATCAGCACCATCATGATGAATGCGAGCATGGGATCGCGCGCATGCAAACCTTTGTAATGATCGAGCTCATCGGCCTCAAAGCCTTTTTTGCTTGCGAGCAGCATCACGCCGAACGCGCCGAGCGCCGTCAGCACGTAAGCGATCGTGTAGTACAGCGCCGCCTCGTAGCCCTGCTCCGTGCCCGCCACAAACCCGAACAAAATGAACCCGACGTTACCGATGGCTGAGTACGCGAGCATGCGCTTGAGGTTGGTCTGCGCGATCGCCACCACGTTGCCGAGCACTGCGGACAACAGCGCGACGATCATCAGCATCTGTATCCAGGTGCCTTCAATATTTCCGAGGGCCCCGGAGAGCAAGCGGAACGCCAATGCGAAGGAAGCGATCTTGGGTGCGGTCGCTATGAACAACGTCACCGAGGTCGGGGCGCCGTGATAAACATCCGGAACCCACATATGGAACGGCACGGCGCCAAACTTGAACGCCACGCCCACCACCACGAACACCACGCCCATGATGAGCCCGAGACTCGGCTCACCCTGCAGCGCCGCCGCCAGCTCACCCAGGAGCAGCGTTCCGGTCATGCCGTAGATGAGCGACATGCCATAAAGCAGACAGCCCGAAGCGATGGCGCCGAGCACGAAATACTTCATCGCCGATTCGGCTGCGACTCCCGAATCGCGATCGAAAGCCACCAAGGCGTAAAGCGACAACGCCAGCAACTCGATACCGATGTACAAGGTGAGCAGGCTACCGGCGGAGATGATCACGAAAATACCGAGCATCGCCGTGAGTGCGAGCACGTAGTACTCCCCCTTCAGAATGCCGCGAGCGTCAAGGTAGTGCCGCGAATACAGCAGCGCCACGGCAACGAACAGCATCGTGAACAGCTTGAGCACCGTCGCAAGCGGATCGGCCAGATACATGCCAGAGAAAATTTCGACGGCGCTCGGTACTTGCGCGTAGCTCAAGGTCAACGCTGCGCATACGGCGATGACGAGCAGCGTCAGCGTCGGCGCAATACGTCGCCCCGCCGATCCGGCGAACACATCGACGAGCAACACGAGGCAGATTGCCGCCGTGAGGTAGATCTCCGGCAATGCGGGCAGGATTGAGGCGAGTGTCAAAGTTTGGGTCATGTCAGGGCAACTTGCTGGTGACGATCTGCTCGACCAGATGCTGAACGGAAGGCTGCATCACCTCGAGCAAGGGTGCAGGCCAAACGCCGAGCAACAACACACCCACCGCAAGTACGGCGAGCACCAAAAACTCTCGGGCATTGACGTCCTCTAGCGCTGCAACGTGCTCATTACCCACAGGGCCGAAAATGACGCGCTTGACGAGCCAGAGCGTATAGGCGGCACCAAGAATGAGCGTGGTCGCAGCGAGGAAGGCGTACCAGAAATTCGCCTTGAAGCTCGCAATGATCACGAGGAACTCACCGACGAACCCGGACGTGCCAGGGAGCCCGGAGTTGGCCATCGCAAAGAGCACCATGAACGCACCGAAGATCGGCATGCGATTGATGACACCGCCGTAAGCGCTGATCTCGCGACTATGCACGCGGTCGTACATGACGCCGACACAAAGAAACATCGCGGCGGAGATGAGGCCGTGCGAGACCATCTGCACCATGGCGCCATCGATTCCCATTCCCGCACCCGCCAGCGAGCCGGTTCGGCTTTCGATATCGAACACGAGGAAGCAGCCGAGCGTCACGAACCCCATGTGCGCGATCGATGAATACGCGATGAGCTTTTTCATGTCGGTTTGCACGAGGGCGACGAACCCGATGTACACGACCGCGACGAGCGAGAGCACGATGATGAGCATGTCGAGTTCGCGAGCGGCATCGGGGGCAATGGGCAGCGCAAACCGCAAGAAGCCATAGCCCCCCATCTTCAACATGATGGCCGCCAGCACGACCGAGCCGCCGGTCGGCGCCTCCACGTGCGCATCGGGCAGCCAGGTGTGAACCGGGAACATCGGAATTTTTACGGCGAACGCCGCGAAGAACGCGAGGAAGATCCAGAACTGCTCATTGAACCCAAGCGGCAGTTCCTGCAGCGCGACGATTTCATAGCTGCCCGCCTGCAGGTACATGTAGATGAGGGCGACGAGCATCAACACCGAACCGAGGAAGGTATAGAGAAAAAACTTGAGGGTCGCGTAGACCCGGCGCGGACCACCCCAAATGCCGATGATGAGGAACATCGGTATCAACATCGCTTCCCAGAAGAAATAGAACAGCAGACCGTCGAGTGCCGAGAACACGCCGACCATCAGCCCTTCCATGATCAGGAACGCAGCAAAGTATTGTGCGGGCCGCTCCGTAATCACGGTCCAGCCGGCGATTACGACCGGCACCGTCACAAACGTCGTGAGCAATACGAGTGGCAACGAGATGCCATCGACGCCTAGGTAATAGGTGGCATTGAAGGCCGGAATCCACGGCAACTGCTCGACGAACTGGAACGCCGCGGTGGTCGTGTCGAACCCCGTGTAAAGCGGAACCGACAACATCAGCGTCACAATCGAGGTCGCCAACGCCACCCAACGCGCAAGGCTCACCCGGCGATCGCCTAGCGCCAACACGGCGACACCGCCGAGGATCGGAAGCCAAATCAGTGTGGAGAGCAAGGCAGCCTGCATGGGAATTCTCGTCGTGGGTCAGGCGCTGAACAGGAACCACGCAAGCAGCGCAGCCAACCCGATCATCATCCAGAACGCGTAAGAGTAGAGGTAACCGGTCTGTACTTTGCGGACCACGCCAGCCACAGCGCCAACGAGGTGAGCGGAACCATTGACCAGAGCACCGTCGATGACCGCTTGATCGCCCGCCTTCCAGAACACGCGACCGAGTCCGCGACTGCCCGCCGCGAGCACCTTTTCATTGAACCAGTCGAAGTAATACTTGTTGTCGAGTAGCGGACGGATCGGCGCGAACAGCGACGCCAAACGATCAGCGGTCGACGGGATCTTCAAATACAGGAACCACGCCGCCGCGACGCCAAAGAACGCTAACCACAATGGCGGATGCTTGAATGCTGCCAACGCAAACGAGACCGGGTCATGAAAGTGCACCGCGAGTTCGCGCAGCACGTCGTTTTCGGGAAGCACCTGAATCGCCTCGCCGAAAAATCCACCGAACAGCACAGGCTGAACCGTGAGAAAGCCAATCACGAGCGAAGGAATGGCCAGCAGCACCAAGGGCAGCGTCACCACCCAGGGACTCTCATGCGGGGTCCCGCCACCGTGGCCATGGCCGTGATCATCGTGGCCGTGATCATCATGCCCGTGCTCTTCGTGCCCCTGCGCCCAACGTGGCGCTCCGTGGAAGGTCATGAATACCATGCGGAACGTATAGAACGCCGTGACGAACACGCCGAACAATACACACCAGTAGGCGTACGTCGCGCCCCAACGGTTCGATTCGTGTACGGCCTCGATGATGAAATCTTTGGAGTAAAAGCCCGACAGGAATGGCGTGCCGATCAGGGCGAGCGCACCGATCCAGCAGGTGGCTGCGGTAATCGGCATGACCTTCGCGAGTCCGCCCATCTTGCGCATGTCCTGCTCGTGATGCATGCCGATGATCACTGAACCTGCCGCCAGGAACAGCAGCGCCTTGAAGAAAGCATGCGTCATGAGGTGGAAAATAGCCGCGCCATAGGCTGACGCGCCGAGCGCCACGGTCATGTAACCGAGCTGCGAGAGCGTCGAATACGCCACCACGCGCTTGATGTCGTTGTTGACGATACCCAAGAAACCCATGAAGAGCGCCGTTGTGGCGCCGACAACCAACACGAACGACAGCGCCGCCTCAGAGTGCTCGAACAAGGGTGAGAATCGCGCCACCATGAAGATACCCGCGGTCACCATCGTCGCGGCGTGGATCAGCGCCGAGATGGGCGTCGGGCCTTCCATGGAATCGGGTAGCCAGACGTGCAGCGGTACCTGCGCCGACTTACCCATCGCCCCGATGAACAGCAGGATACAAATGAGCGTGATGGCCGAAACCGACCCGCTATCCGTGAGTGCGTAGCCCACTTCGGCGAGCGCCGGCGCTGCAGCGAAGGCGTCGCGGTAATCGAGTGAGCCGGTGTAGTAGACAACGGCTGCAATACCGAGAACGAACCCGAAGTCACCGACGCGGTTGACCAGAAAGGCTTTTAGATTCGCGAAGATCGCGCTCGGTTTCGTATACCAGAAGCCGATGAGCAGGTAGGACACGACGCCCACCGCTTCCCAACCGAAAAAGAGTTGCATGAAGTTGTTCGACATCACGAGCATGAGCATCGCGAAAGTGAACAGTGAGATGTACGAGAAGAACCGCTGATAACCCGGATCGTCGTGCATGTAACCAATGGTGTAGACGTGTACACAGAACGACACGAAGGTCACCACGCACATCATCAACACCGACAATTGATCGACGAGGAAGCCCACTTCCATGCGGATGCCGTCGCTCACGAGCCAGGTGTACACCGACTCGTTGAACACACCGACCTCGCCCGTGATGAGCTGCCAGGCCACCCGCGCCGACAACACGAAGCTCGCACCGACCGCCGCGATGGTGATGACGTGCGCAGCCGTACGACCGATGAGCTTGCCGAACAATCCCGCTACGAGCGCAGCCGCAAGCGGCAGCAGCGGAATCGCCAGCAGCACTCGCGGATCCATCGACGCCAAAGTGGAGCTCACGTCACCCATTACTCGCTCATCCCTTCATGGTGTCGAGATCTTCGACATTGATGCTGCGTCGTTCGCGGAACAGCACTACAAGAATGGCGAGTCCGATCGCCGATTCTGCGGCGGCAACCGTCAGCACGAAAAAAACGAATACTTGGCCGTCGAGATCTCCCAAAAAACGCGAGAAGGAGACAAAGCTGAAGTTCACGGCGAGCAGCATGAGCTCGATGCACATCAGCAGCAGGATGACGTTCTTACGATTGAGGAAAATGCCAGCGACCGACAGCGCAAACAAAATGCCGGAGAGCGTGAGCATGTGCTGCAGAGTGATCATCGCGGATCCTCCCCGCCTTCACGGCTGACGTCTTTCACGAGGCGCACCCGATCCTCACGGCGTACCGCCACCTGCTTGGCGACATCCTGCGGCTTCAGCCCGGGACGCCGACGCATGGTGAGCGCGATGGCCGCGACGATGGCGACGAGCAGCAGCACGGCGGCAAGTTCGAAGGGATACACGTATTGCGTGTACAGCACTTCGCCAAGTTCGCGGGTGTTGCTGTGGTCCACCGCATGCCGCACCGGACCGATCGTCGCGTCGATACCGAAGTTCTTGGCGTAGAACACCGCAATCATTTGACCAATCACGATCAGTGACACCACCCAGCCGAGCCATGCATAGCGGGTGAACCCCTGTTTGACCCCCTCGATCTTGATGTCGAGCATCATCACGACGAACAGGAACAGCACCATGACTGCGCCGACGTAAACGAGCACCAGCACGATGGCGAGGAATTCCGCTTCGATGAGCAACCACAGCGCTGCGCTCGTGAAGAACGCGAGCACGAGACACAAGGCCGAGTAGACCGGGTTGCGTGTGGTAATGACACCCAGCGCTGCAGCGAGCAGGATCGCCGAAAAACCGTAAAAGAGCATCTCAACGAACACCCGAATTCCTCCCCTCAGTCGCCACGCTTACCGGTAGCGCGCATCGGCCGCCTTGTCGGCGTCGATGAGTGCGGCATACCGATCGCCCACGGCGAGCAGCTTGTCCTTGGTCATGATGTTCTCCCCGCGATTTTCCATGTGGTACTCGTGGATGCGGGTCTCGACGATGGCGTCGACTGGGCAAGCCTCCTCACAAAAACCGCAGTAAATGCATTTGAAAAGATCGATGTCGTAACGCGTCGTTCGTCGCGTCCCGTCGGCGGCCACATCCGACTCGATCGTGATCGCAAGCGCCGGACAGACTGCTTCGCACAACTTGCAGGCAATGCAACGCTCTTCGCCGTTCTGATATCGACGTAGCGCATGCAGCCCACGGAAGCGCGGCGACTGCGGGGTCTTTTCTTCGGGATAGTTGACCGTGACCTTTTTGCGAAACAGCGTACGCGCGGTCAGCGAAAGACCCGCGAGCAACTCAGTCAACAAAAACGTTTTGGCGATACTGCGCAGTACCATCTCAGTTGCTCCAAGGCCCGACGCCAAACCAAACCATGAACCCTTCAACGCCGATCCACACCAAGGTCACCGGAATCAACACCTTCCAACCAAGACGCATGATCTGGTCGTAGCGATAACGCGGGAAGGTCGCGCGATACCACATAAAGCAGGTCAGGAAGAAAAAGAGCTTCAGGAACAGCCAATGGAATCCGGGCGCAGCGAGTGGATGGTCCGCCGCCAAAAGCCCATCGAAGGGACTCATCCAGCCTCCGAGGAAGAACACCGCCGTCAGCGTCGAGATGAGGATCATGTTCGCGTATTCGGCGAGGAAGAACAGCGCGAAGGCAATGCCTGAATACTCGACATGGAATCCGGCGACGATTTCCGACTCACCCTCCGCCACGTCAAACGGTGCACGGTTGGTTTCGGCGACGCCCGCGATCAAGTAGACAACGAACAGCGGGAACAGCCAAATGAAGAACCAGTTGCCGACACCGCCCGCTTGCGCACGAACGATATCGCCGAGATTGAGGGTACCCGCCGCCATGACGACGCCGACGAGTGCGAACCCCATGGCGATTTCATAGGCGACCACCTGCGCAGCCGAGCGCATCGCGCCGAGGAACGCATACTTCGAGTTAGCGGCCCAGCCGGCGAGGATGACCCCATAGACACCGACCGAGGTCAAAGAAAGGATGTAGAGGAGACCCGCGTCGATGTCGGCGATGACGAGATTGGGATCGAGGGGCATCACCGCCCAGGCCGCAAACGCCGGAATCAGCGTGATCGCAGGCGCGACGCGGAACAACCACTTGTTCGAGGTCGACGGAACGATAACCTCTTTGAGCAGCAGCTTGATGACGTCGGCGAAGGGCTGAAAGATGCCCGGCACGAGACCGAAAATGCTGCCGACGCGATTCGGACCCTTGCGCAACTGGATCCAGCCGATGACTTTGCGCTCCCAGAGCGTGGTGAACGCCACCGAGAGAATGACGGCGACCGTCACGATGAGAATCCACACCGACGCCCGAAGGTACTCCGGCATCGCTGCCCATCGCGCAACGAACTCGGCGATCACATCGACCTCCCCGACTTCGAGGTCAACGCGATGGTGGTCTGCTGCAATGCCGGGCTTCTGCGTAGTACGGCATCGATGGCATACATCGGCACGTCGAGCGAACCCAGATCGAGATCAGCGGATCCGGCAATAGCCGCGATGGCTGGAACGTGCTCGGTGACGAGCGTGATCGGCGCAGCAGCACCGGCGCGCTCAGCCACGGTTCGCGACAACTCGTCACGCACCTCTTCGGAACTCTGGTAATCGAAACCCGCGAGCTCCATCTGATTACCCAAAACTCTGAGAATCTTCCAGCCGGGACGCGCCTCTCCGGCGGGCTTCGACAACCCCGTCTGACTCTGCCAACGACCTTCGAGATTGACGTACGTACCCGACGTCTCGGCGAACGTACCCATCGGCAACAGCACATGCGCGAATTTTTTGATTTCGTCCGTGACAAACGGCGTCACCGCCACGACGCAGGCCGCTGAGCCGAGCGCGCGCGCCGCGAGCGCGGGATCCGCCATGTCGGCCGCAGGCTCTATCGCGCCCACCAAAAGATACGCACGCTGAGCGTTTTCGAGCATGCCGCGGGCATCGAGTCCGGGTGCTTCAGCAACCGCCACGCCGCCGGCCTGACGATGCGGCACGACGCCAGCCAGCCACGCACCTGCCGCATTCGCCCCTTCGGCGAACATGGCGAACGAGGCGCCACTGATGCGGGCGATTTCGGAGGCGACGGATCGCAAATCGACTGCTGCCGGATGCCGAAGCGCCATCGCACCCAGCCACACCGCTCGCGAACTTCCCTGACAGAGCGCGGCGGCCGCGACGCGCTGCGCCGTCGTTGCCGTCACACCGCGGAGCACACTGGAGTAGGCCTCGCCAGGTTGGGTCCCCGTCAATTCGCACACGGCCGCGAGAATACCCGCGAGCTCATGCACCCACTCCGAGGGCAAGCGAGCGATCTGCGTCTCGATCGGAAAGCGATACTCACGAACCCGCGAGTCGACGAACGCGACCTTCGCACGCGCGCGGACCACCGCCTTGCGCAACCGATGCGCAAGGATCGGCAACTCGGAGCGCAGGTTGGACCCCACCACGAGCACACCCGACAAGGTCTCGACGTCTGCGACGGAGAGACCGAACGAGGGTCGCAGCGGATCAGCAGAATGATCACGGAAATCGCGCGTGCGCAGTCGATGATCGATGTGTTGCGATCCGAGATCTCGAGTCAGGCGTGCGGCGAGATGCATTTCCTCGGTCGTGCACGAGGGGTGTACGAGTGTTCCCGTCGCAGCGCCGGAGGCGCGCAAACCGCGGGCCGCAGCGGACAACGCCTCGTCCCACTCGACTTCGCGCCAATGACCGCCTTCGCGCAGCATGGGCTTGGTTAATCGGTCCGATGACAACACCCCTTCGTAGCTGAAGCGATCACGATCAGCGATCCAGGTTTCGTTGATGTCGTCGTTGGCACGCGGCACGACACGTTTGAGTTTTCCGCGGAGCACGTGCCCGAAAACGTTGGAGCCCATGCCATCGTGCGGCGCCACGAACGGCACCTGTGTCATTTCCCACGATCGGCCTTGGTACCGAAACGGCTTGGAATTGAGCGCGCCCACGGGGCAGAGGTCGATGATGTTGCCCGACAACTCGTGATCGACACTGCGCTCGATCCAAGTGCCGATTTCCATGTTCTCACCGCGCCCGGTGGTGCCGAGCTCTGGAATACCCGCGATATCCTGACCGAACCGAACGCAGCGCGTGCAGTGGATGCAGCGCGTCATGTCCGTCGAGACAAGCGGCCCCAGGTTTTTATCTTTGACGACGCGCTTGCGTTCGGTGAAGCGCGAAATGTCGCGCCCGAAACCGAGCGCCAAGTCTTGCAGCTCGCACTCGCCGCCCTGATCGCAGATCGGGCAATCGAGCGGATGGTTGATGAGCAAAAATTCCATCGTTGCCTTTTGGGCACCGATGGCCGCCTTGGAGCGCGTGAAGATCTTCATGCCCGCGGCGACCGGCGTCGCACAGGCAGGCAGCGGCTTCGGCGCTTTTTCGACTTCGACGAGACACATGCGACAGTTCGCCGCGACCGGCAGCTTGTCGTGGTAACAGAAGCGCGGCACATACGCGCCGTGCTGATCAGTGACATGGATGATCATCGCGCCCTTGCGCGCCTTGACGGGCGTACCGTCAACTTCAACGTTGATCAGGTCGTCTTGCGGATTCGCTGCCATGTCCTCTCGCGCGCGGCTTAAGCCGCCTCCCGTTGTCCATCCACGAGGCTGCGCCCCCCGTGCTGGATCATGTATTCGAACTCGTGACGGAATTTCTGAAGGAAGCTCTGCACCGGCCAAGCGGCGGCATCGCCGAGCGCGCAAATGGTGTGCCCTTCAATTCGATTGGCCACGTCGACCAGCAATTGCAGATCGTCCATTCGTCCTTGACCCGCGACGATTCGCTTCAGCACGCGATTGAGCCAACCCGTTCCCTCGCGACAGGGCGTGCACTGTCCGCAGGATTCAGACTTGTAGAATCGTGAAATGCGCTCGAGCGCTCGCACCATGCAGGTGGTCTCGTCCATCACGATGACGGCTGCAGAGCCAACCGAGGAACCCACGGCTCGCAGCGAGTCGTAGTCCATGTTCACGCCCATCATGACGTCGGCGGGCACCACCTTCACGGACGATCCGCCCGGAATGACGGCTTTGAGTTTGCGACCACCCCGGACACCGCCGGCGATCTCCAGCAGATCGCGGAACGGAATGCCGAGAGGCAGTTCGTAGTTGCCGGGTTTTTCGACGTGACCCGACACCGAGAAAATCACCGTGCCGCCCGCGTTGGTCGTACCGAGCTTGGAGAACCACTCCGGCCCCTTGCGCAGAATGGTCGGCACCGAGGCGTAGCTCTGCGTGTTGTTGATGGTCGTCGGCTGACCATAAAGACCAAACGCAGCCGGGAACGGCGGCTTGAATCGCGGCTTGCCTTGCTTGCCCTCGAGCGATTCGAGCAAGGCGGTTTCTTCACCGCAGATGTACGCACCGGCTCCGACAAACGTGTAGAGGTCGAAGTCGATGCCCGACCCTTGCACGTTCTTGCCGAGCAACCCTGCGTCATAGGCCTCTTTGACCGCCGCTTCGAAACGTGGAACAGGCTCGCCAAGAAACTCGCCGCGAATGTAGTTGTAGCCTACCGTCGCACCCATCGCGTAACCGCCGATGGCCATACCTTCTACGAGAGAGTGCGGATTGAAGCGAAGAATATCGCGATCGTGACAGGTACCCGGCTCGCTTTCGTCCGAGTTGCAGACCGCGTATTTCTGCATCATCGCGTTACGCGGCATGAAGCTCCACTTGGTGCCGGTCGGAAACCCTGCGCCGCCGCGTCCGCGCAGACCGCTCGCCTTGACCGCATCGATGACCTGCTCCCGCGTCAACTCGCCCGCGAGGATTTTTTTCCAGGAGGAGTAGCCACCGATTTTGAGATAGCTGTCGAGTGTCCAGGAGCGCTCTGTTGCGAGCGACTCGAACACCACGAGATTCATGCGGTCACGCCAGGTTTGCAATGCGTTGCTCATGTCGAGTGACTCACTTCAGACCGTCGAGAATCTCGTCGACTTTCGCCGGCGTCAGATGCTCGTGAAAAACGTGATCGACCATCATCATGGGCGCCCCGGTACAGGCCGCGAGGCACTCTTCTTCCTGTTTCAGGAAAATTCTTTGATCGGGCGTGCTCTCGCCCACCTTGATACCGAGCTTGCGCTCGCAGTGCGCGAGGATGTCTTCTGCGCCGTTGAGCCAGCAGCTGATGTTGGTGCACACGCTCACGTGATGACGTCCGCAGGGATGCGTCTCGAACATCGAGTAGAAGGTCGCGACCTCATACACCTGAATGGACGGCAGCTTGAGATATTGCGCCACCGCATCCATGAGCTCCGGTGTCAGGAAGCCGTTGTTCTGCTCCTGCACGAATCGCAGCGCCGACAGCGTGGCCGAACGCTGCCGACCGGACGGGAAACGCGAAATCCAACCGTCGATCTCGTGAAGGGTATGTTCGGTGAGCAACGCAACTTTATCGCCGCTGCCGGGCTCGAAGAACTGCCCATCACTCGTGGGCACACGATTCGTCGCAGCACTCATCGGTCAATTTCTCCGAAGACGATGTCCTGGGTACCGATGACCGCGACGACGTCGGCGAGCATGTGCCCCGTCACCATCTCTTCAAGTGAGGCGAGATGGGGAAATCCTGGAGCGCGACACTTGAGACGGTACGGCTTGTTCGCGCCATCGCTCACCAAATAAATACCGAACTCACCCTTGGGGGCTTCGACTGCGGCGTAGGTTTCCCCTTCGGGCACGCAGTAACCCTCGGTCATCAACTTGAAGTGATGGATCAGCGATTCCATGTCACCCTTCATGTCTTCGCGACGCGGCGGACGTACTTTCGCATCAGCCAACATCACGGGGCCCGGATTCTTCTTCAGCCACTCGACGCACTGCGCCACGATGCGATTGGACTGACGGAGCTCTTCGATGCGCACGAGGTAACGGTCGTAGCAGTCGCCGTTCACGCCCACCGGAATGTCGAAGTCGAGCTTTTCGTAGACCTCGTACGGTTGCTTCTTGCGAAGGTCCCAGGCGATGCCTGAGCCGCGCAGCATGGGACCCGAAAACCCAAGCTGCATCGCACGCTCGGGGCTCACCACACCTATGTTGACGGTGCGCTGCTTCCAAATACGGTTGTCGGTGAGCAGGGTTTCGTACTCGTCAATGGCCTTCGGGAAACGCCGGGTGAATGCCTCGATGAAACCCAGCATGCCGGCGCTACGCGCTTCGTTCAGCCGATCGGCTTCTTTCTGCGTGCGCCATCGCGACGCCTGATAACGCGGCATCTCTTGCGGCAGATCGCGATGAACGCCGCCCGGCCGATAGTAGGTAGCATGCATGCGCGTGCCGGAGACGGCCTCGTAGCAATCCATGAGATCTTCGCGCTCTTTGAACGCGAGCAGAAACACGGTCATGGCGCCGATATCAAGACCGTGCGCACCCAGCCACATGAGGTGGTTCAGGATGCGCGTGATTTCATCGAACATCACGCGGATGTACTGGGCACGAATCGGCGGCGTGACGCCGACCAGTCGCTCGATGGCCAACACGTAGGCGTGCTCGTTGCACATCATCGACACGTAATCGAGTCGATCCATGTAACCGATCGACTGATTGAACGGTTTCGACTCGGCGAGTTTTTCGGTGGCGCGATGCAGCAAACCGATGTGCGGATCGGCTTTTTGGATGACTTCACCGTCGAGCTCGAGCACGAGACGCAACACGCCGTGCGCCGCAGGATGCTGCGGCCCGAAATTCATGGTGTAGGACTGAATCTCCGCCATGAGCTCAGCCTGACGCCTTCGACTCGTTTTCCGGCCGCCCCACTAGCGCGGGGTCGTAACGGTTGTCGTGACGGATCACCCGCGGGACGAGTGTGCGCGACTCGATACTCACCGGCTCATAAACGACCCGCTGTTTCTGCGGGTCGTAACGCACTTCGACGTTACCGATCAGCGGAAAATCTTTGCGGAACGGGTGGCCGATGAACCCGTAATCGGTAAGCAAGCGACGCAGATCCGGGTGACCTTTGAACAGAATGCCGAACAGGTCGAACGCTTCGCGCTCGAACCAATTGGCGGCAGCCCAGATCCTGACGAGAGAATCGACCATCGGCTCGTCGTCGTCGAGACAAAACACGCGCAACCGAATCCGTCGATTGAGCCGGACGGACAGTAAATGACTGACTACCGCGAACCGTCGCCCCGGCTGCGATACTTCCGCGGCACCGCGGCGATCGACACCCCGCGAAAAGCCCGAACCGGTCGCCGAGAACGTTTTCCACTCGGACTTCCCGTAGTGCAGATAGTCGACGCCGCACAAATCGACCAAGGTATCGAAGCCGAGTTGCGGATGATCGCGCAGCGCCGTGGCGACGGCGAGCAGATGTGGCGCTTCGCACTCGAGCGTGACTTCATCGGGAAGCGACTCGACACGACGCGCGGAATCACCGAGCACCGCAGACAGCGCTTCTGTCCACGCAAGCGCCGTCACGGATTCACCACGGAGCTCGTACGAGCGATTTTTTTCTGCAGTTGGATGATGCCGTAGAGCAAGGCCTCCGCCGTTGGCGGACAACCGGGTACATAAACGTCGACGGGCACGATGCGATCACAGCCACGTACGACGGCGTACGAATAATGGTAGTAGCCGCCGCCATTGGCGCAGGAGCCCATCGAAATCACCCAACGCGGCTCGGCCATCTGGTCGTACACCTTGCGCAGCGCCGGAGCCATTTTGTTGACTAAGGTCCCCGCGACGATCATGACGTCTGCCTGTCGCGGACTCGGACGAAAGACCACGCCGAAACGATCGAGGTCATAGCGCGAGGCGCCGGCGTGCATCATTTCGACCGCACAACAAGCGAGCCCGAACGTCATCGGCCAAAGCGAACCGGTTCGAGCCCAGTTGACGAGGTTGTCGACCTGGGTCGTGACGAAGCCGCGCTGCGCGAACTCGTGGGAAGGCGCCTCGTCCGTCAGTCCCACTCGAGTGCTCCTTTTTTCCACTCGTAGATGAATCCGACGATCAGGATGGTGAGAAAAATCGCCATCGAGATCAGACCGAACCCGCCGATCGAGTCGAGCGAGACCGCCCATGGGAAGAGGAATGCGATTTCGAGATCGAAGACGATGAACAAGATGGCGACGAGGTAGTAACGCACGTCGAATTTCATGCGCGTGTCTTCGAAGGCTTCAAAGCCGCACTCGTACGCAGAGAGTTTTTCGGCGTCTTGGGGGGCGCGCGAGAAATATCGACCGAAACCGCTGCCGAGGACCAGCAACAGAGCGGCGAGGCCCGAAGCCACGCCAAGGAATATGAGTGCAGGAAGATAGTTCGACAGCATTCGTTAGCGCCCTTGCACGAACGTAACCATCGGTTACGCACCCCCGTGCTCAAAGCGCGCGAATTGTAGCAGGATGCTGATCGAGTTTGGTGCGGACGGGGAGACTCGAACTCCCATACCTTGCGGCGCTAGCCCCTCAAGCTAGTGTGTCTACCAATTCCACCACGTCCGCGATTTCGATCGATGCTTACTGAGCCGGTGTAACGGGCTCCGGCGCCGGAATTTCGACGGGAGCCGGCGGCACCGCCGGCGCAGGCGCCGTCGCTGGCGCAGTCTGCGAAGCCTGCTCACCGAGCAGGGTCTCCGTCTTGGCTGTGTTCGGTCGCGTACCCAACCACGCGAGCGCGAGACTGTTGATCATGAAGACGGCCGCGAGCACCGCGGTGGTGCGCGAAAGACCAGTGGTTGCACCGCGCGCGCCGAAGACGCTGCCCGACGCGCCGGCACCAAAGCCCGCACCCGCGTCCGCACCCCGCCCACGCTGCAGCAGCACCAGCGCGACGATCGCGAGCGAAGAGAACACTTGGATGATGGTCAGCGCCGTCAACAACATGAGAGTCTTTCCGATCCTTACTGGGCCGCCGCGACAATCGCGACGAAATTTTCGGCCTTGAGCGAGGCCCCACCAATGAGACCTCCATCGACGTCCGGCCTCCCGAATAGCTCGCGGGCATTGCCGGGTTTGACGCTGCCTCCGTAGAGGACCCTAACCGAGCCGCCAATTCTACCATCCCGAGATGCGATCAGACCACGGATGAAGGCATGGACGTCCTGCGCCTGTTCCGGGGTGGCTGTCCGCCCGGTCCCGATCGCCCAAACCGGCTCGTAGGCCAGGATGCACCGGTCGAGCCCCGCAAGTCCGGTCGGGCCCGCTTCAAGGGCTTGCAGGACCGCCGAAAGTTGGCGCCCCACGACCTCGTGGGTGCGGCCGGAATCCCGCTCTTCCAGCAACTCCCCTACACAGACGATGGGGGTGAGACCTGCCGCCAAGGCGGTCAGGGTTTTGCGGCCAACAAGTTCGTCGGTCTCCGCGTACAGCGCGCGCCGCTCGGAATGGCCGATGATGACGTGCGTGCAGCCGACCTCCTGCAACATCGTCGCAGCGACTTCTCCCGTGAACGCCCCCTGCCCGGCTTCGGCGCATACATCCTGCGCACCGAGTCCGACGCCCGCACCCTGCAGCGATGAGGACAACTCCGCGAGGTAGACGAAGGGCGGACACACCACAACATCCGCGCGCCTCGAGGCACGAGGCGCCAGTCCCGACAGCATGCCCGCAACCAACGACGTATTGGCGGCTCTCGAGCCGTGCATTTTCCAGTTGCCTGCGACGACCGGCGTTCGTGTCATGGTCTCGTCCCTCAGGCTGCTGCGCGCACGGCGTCGGCCAGTTGGTTGGCGAGCGCCTGCGCTTCGCCCGCATCTTCGGCCTCGATCATGACGCGGATGAGCGCTTCCGTTCCTGATGCGCGCAACACGGCGCGACCGCGACCGGACAACTGCTGCTCGACTTTTTCGAGTACCTCACGCACCGCGGGCACCTCGAGCAGATTGAAGCGGCGAGCGACCTTCACGTTGATGAGGGTCTGCGGCAGCAGCGCGAGATCCGCAGTCAGCTCTGCGAGCGGTCGACGGGTCTCGCACATGATGGCGAGCACTTGCAGAGCCGCGACCATGGCATCGCCCGTGGTGGTGTAATCGAGCGTCAGCAAATGACCTGAGGTTTCGCCGCCCAACACGCCACCGGTTTCGCGAAGTTTTGCGAGCACGTAACGATCGCCCACTGCCGCACGATGAAACTCGATGCCGCGCTCGCGTAGCGCGCGCTCGAGTCCGTAATTGGTCATGAGCGTGCCGACGACGGGACCCTTCAGCTGACCGGTCGCCTGTCGGTGCGCGGCAATGACGTACAGCAGTTGATCGCCGTCGACCTTGCGACCGAGGTGATCGACCATCACCAGTCGATCGCCGTCGCCATCGAGTGCGATGCCGACGGTGGCGCGAACGCCGGGCACCGTGAGCTGCAACAGTTCCGGCGACGTGGAGCCACAGCCTTGGTTGATGTTGCGACCGTTTGGTGAGCAGCCGAGCGGCACGATCTCTGCGCCGAGGTCGGTCAGGATGCGCGGCGCAACTTTGTAGCCTGCACCGTGCGCACAGTCGATGACGATCTTCATCCCCGACAGCGAAATACCTTTCGGCATCGTGCCGATACAGAAGTCCTGATATGCCTTGCGTAATTTGTCGACGCGGCTCGCGCGACCGAGCAATTTGGATTCACGCGTCACCGGCGGCTTGGCAAGCTCCGCCTCGATACGCGCCTCGTCTTCGTCGGAGAGCTTACTGCCCTGAGCATCAAAAAATTTGATGCCGTTGTCGTGATACGGATTATGCGAAGCACTGATGACGACGCCGAATTTGCAGCCGAAGTGTCGCGTCATGTACGCGATGCCGGGCGTCGGCAACGGACCGATGAGCATCGCATCCACGCCCGCCGCGACGAACCCCGCCTCGAGCGCCGCCTCGAACATGTAGCCCGACAAGCGCGTGTCCTTGCCGATGAGGACGCTGCCGCCTTCCGGAGCCATGACCCGCGCCGCAGCGCTGGCAAGATTCAAAACGAAATCGACGGTCAGCGGTGGGTCTCCCACCTTTCCACGTACACCGTCGGTGCCGAAATACTGCCTGGTCACGCCATCCCTCCGCGGCCGCGTACTGCAGCCCAAACTTTGACGACGTCGCAGGTTTCGGCCACGTCGTGACAGCGAATGATACGCGCTCCACCGTCGAGTGCCGCGAAGGCGAGCGCAAGGCTGCCAGCCAACCGCTCATTCACCCGCCGTCCCGTCAGCGCCGCCAGCATGGATTTTCGGGATAGCCCGGCCAGCACCGGCACCCCGGTCGCCGTCATGATTCGCGGGAGCCCCCGCAGCAATTCAAGGTTGTGTTCGACCGTCTTGCCAAATCCGAACCCCGGATCGACCAGCAATCGATCACGACCCACTCCCGCCTGCAGGCAGGCCGCGACCCGCTCGACGAGAAACGCCGCCACCTCATCCACCACATTCCGATACGTGGGCGAGCGCTGCATGTCGGTGGGATCACCCTGCATATGCATCAGACATATGGCCGCAGACCCCTCGACGGCGGCTTCGAGCGCTCCCGGCGAACGCAGCGCGCGCACGTCGTTGACCATCTGCGCCCCGGCGTGGAGCGCGGCACGAATGACTTCGGGCTTACTGGTGTCGATCGAAACGAGCGCGCCTTGGGCCACCAGCGCTTCGATGATAGGAATGACGCGCCGTTTTTCTTCGTCGGTCGAAACCGGCTCGGCTCCCGGTCGGGTGGACTCCCCCCCGACGTCGATGAGCGTCGCTCCGGCGGAGATCATCTGCTGCGCGTGATCGAGCGCCGCAGAAAAACTGATGTAGCGTCCGCCATCAGAGAAGGAGTCGGGCGTAACATTGAGCACGCCCATGACCACGGGTGTGGTGAGGTCGAGCTCGCGCCCTGCGCAATTCAGGCGCACGTGCGGCTCAGTCGCACTCGCAGCTCAGAGGCACGCGACGAACGAGGCAATCAGCTCGCGCTGCCCTCGCCGGCCGGCGATCCGATGTCCGGCTGCGGCGCGGGTCGTGATTCACCGCCCTGCGCACCACCCTTGGGCCCGCCCGACACGGAGTCGTCCCAACCCGCAGGCGCAGTCGGCGGCAGTCCAGCCATGATTTCTTTGATCTGGCTCTCGTCGATGGTCTCGAACTTCACGAGCGCCTCGGCCATGGCATGCAGCTTGTCGAGGTTCGTGGTAAGGATGTCGCGCGCTTTTTCGTAATTGCTCTGGATGACGCGCCGCACTTCCTGGTCGATGGCGTGCGCCGTCTCATCCGACACTTGCTTGGTTTGCGTGACCGAGCGGCCGAGAAACACCTCGCCCGACTCTTCGGAATACGTAAGAGGACCCAGCTTGTCCGACAAGCCCCACTTCGTGACCATGTTGCGTGCGAGATCGGTGGCCCGCTCGATGTCGTTCGAAGCGCCCGTGGTGACCGAGTCGGCGCCAAAGATCAACTCCTCGGCGATACGACCGCCAAAGAGTGTGGCGATCCCACTCTCGATACGTCGCTTGCTCATCGAGTAGCGATCTTGCTCCGGCAAGAACTGCGTCACGCCGAGCGCACGGCCACGGGGAATGATGGTGACTTTGTAGACCGGATCGTGCTCGGGCACCGTGATGCCGACGATGGCGTGACCCGCTTCGTGGTACGCCGTCATGCGTTTTTCTTGCTCGGTCATCACCATGGAGCGCCGCTCGGCACCCATCATGATTTTGTCCTTGGCGCGCTCGAACTCATCCATGCCGACTACACGGCGATTGGCACGGGCCGCAAACAGCGCCGCCTCGTTGACGAGGTTGGCGAGATCGGCGCCCGAGAACCCCGGCGTTCCGCGCGCGATCAGCGCCGGCTTCACGTCGTCGGCGATGGGTACCTTGCGCATGTGAACTTTGAGGATCTGCTCGCGCCCGCGCACATCGGGTAACGGTACGACGACTTGGCGATCGAAACGGCCCGGACGCAGCAGCGCCGGATCGAGCACGTCGGGGCGGTTGGTCGCGGCGATGACGATGATGCCCTCGCTGCCTTCGAAGCCGTCCATCTCGACCAGCAACTGGTTCAGCGTTTGTTCACGCTCGTCGTGACCACCGCCGAGACCGGCACCACGATGACGACCGACCGCATCGATTTCGTCGATGAAAATGATGCACGGCGCATGCTTCTTCGCCTGCTCGAACATGTCACGCACACGCGAGGCACCGACGCCGACGAACATTTCGACGAAGTCGGAACCCGAGATGGTGAAGAACGGTACTTTCGCTTCGCCGGCAATGGCGCGAGCCAGCAGCGTCTTGCCGGTGCCTGGGCTACCGACCATCAACACGCCGCGCGGAATTTTGCCGCCGAGCTTTTGGAACTTGGAGGGATCTTTGAGGAAGTCGACGATCTCGCCGACCTCTTGCTTGGCTTCATCGACACCCGCCACATCGGCGAACGTCACGGCGACCTGATCTTCGCTCAGTAGCCGCGCGCGACTCTTGCCAAAAGACATGGCGCCGCGCCCGCCCGAGCCGCCCTGCATCTGCCTGAGCATCCAGACGAACACGAGAATGAGCAACAAGGCCGGCGCCAACTGCAGCACGAGTTGCGCGAGGAAGTTCGGTTGCTTCGGCGCGCGACCGACGATGGACACGTTGGACTTGGCGAGCGAACCGATGAGCGCCGTGTTGTCGGTCTCGGGGTTGTAGAGCTCGAACGTCGACTTGTCTTTGCGAACGCCGCTGATGGTGTCGCCCTGCAGCACCACGCTATCGATGCGGCCGTTGCGGACTTCTTCGAGGAAGGAGGAGTAGCTCACCTCGGAAACCGGTGCGGACCGCGGCACGAATTGACTGAACAGGACCAGTACCGCCACGGCGATAAGGGCCCAAACCACGAAGTTCTTCATCAGGTCGTTCATGCTCAATCCTCACCGGGCGCATTCCGTTGCGCCAAACCGTCAACCTACACCATCGGGTGCTGCCCGACCAGCCGTTGGACCCTACCCTCGAACCTTAAGTTCTGACCCCAACGGGACGTAGATGAGGCCTCGCCCCCCCCTCTTCAAGGCAGGAACGGCCCGATGCGACGGACGATCCGGGCTTACAATTGCGCCCCATGACACTCAACGACAAGCAGCGCCGCTACCTCCGTGGGCTCGCCCACCCCCTGAAGCCGGTCATCCTGGTCGGCAATGCCGGGGTCAGCGAGGGAGTGGTCGCCGAGACGCGCCGGGCTCTGCATGACCACGAGCTCATTAAGGTTCGGATGACGGGCGCGGAACGGGAGGCTCGGGATGCGGCCCTCGAGAACCTCGCCAAAGATACCGACAGCGTTCTGGTCGGTCGAATTGGTCATGTGGCGACGCTGTACAAAAAGCGCGCCGACCTGCCGAAGATCGTGCTGCCCGACTAACGTGCTGCCCGACTAGCGAGCGCTCACACTCACTCGTAGCGTACCGAGACGATTTCGTAACTGCGCTTGCCGCCCGGTGCGGCCACCTCGACGACGTCACCTTCGGACTTGCCGATGAGCGCGCGCGCAATCGGCGACGTTACGGCGATTCGTGCAGCGCGGATGTCCGCCTCGTCTTCACCGACGATGGTGTAGGTCACGGACTTGCCGTCGTCTTCGCCCTCGAGCTCGACCGTGGAGCCGAACACCACCTTGCCGTTATTCGTGAGTTGGGCGACGTCGATGATATCGGCCGTCGACAACTTGGATTCGATTTCGGCGATGCGCCCCTCGATGAACCCCTGCTGCTCGCGCGCAGCGTGGTACTCGGCATTCTCGGAAAGGTCGCCGTGGCTGCGGGCTTCGGCGATCGCCTTGATGACGTTCGGGCGATCTTCCGACTTGAGACGCTTGAGTTCAGTCCGCAGCATTTCGGCGCCACGGGCGGTCATGGGATTACGCTTCACGCGATCTCCTCCTCAAAATATTCCTCAAAAGAAATCCGGCTTAGGCGCGGACTTCCTGGTGGAGATCCTGCAGCCGGTTGACGTCGACCTGGTCTAGCGAGTCGAGAGCGTCGCAGGTCGCGAGCGCGGCGGCAAGAGTGGTGTAGTACGTCACCCGACGCTGGACGGCCTCGCGCCGGATCGAGTGGGATTCGCTGACCGCCTGCTTACCTTCGGTCGTGTTGACGATCAGGACGATCTCGTTATTTTTGATCATGTCGACGCAGTGCGGTCGGCCTTCCCGAACTTTGTTGACCACGCGTACGGGAAGACCGGCCTCGCGGATGACCCGGGCCGTGCCCTCCGTCGCCACCAGATCGAAGCCCCTCGAATTCAGCCGACGCGCCAACTCGACCACCCCAGGCTTGTCGCGCTCCCGCACGCTCACGAAGCACCGGCCTGAACGCGGCAGCACGACGCCCGAGGCCGCCTGTGCTTTGGCGTAGGCCTCACCAAAACTGCGACCGGTACCCATCACCTCGCCCGTGGATTTCATTTCCGGGCCGAGGATGGGATCGGCTTCAGGAAACTTCACGAACGGGAACACGGCTTCTTTGACCGCAAAGTAAGGCGGCACGCGTTCGCGGGTCGCACCGAGCGCTTCGAGCGTACGTCCCGTCATGACGCGAGCTCCAACTTTGGCGAGCGGCAGCCCGATGGCCTTCGATACGAACGGCGCCGTCCGCGAGGCACGCGGGTTCACTTCGAGAACGAAAATCGTGCCGTTCTGGATTGCGAACTGAATATTCATGAGGCCGACGACATTGAGCCCAAGCGCAAGTTTGCGCGTCTGCTCTCGCAGTTCGTCTTGAATGGCCTTCGAGAGACTGTTCGGAGGTAGGGAGCAACCCGAATCGCCGGAGTGCACGCCCGCTTGCTCGACGTGCTCCATGATGCCGCCGATCAAGACGCGCGTACCGTCGCACACCGCATCGACATCGACCTCGATCGCATCGTCGAGGAAACGATCGAGCAGCACGGGACTCTCGTTCGAGACGCGGACGGCGTCGGTCATGTAAGTCTTGAGATCGTCCTCGTTGAAGACGATTTCCATCGCACGACCGCCGAGTACGTACGACGGACGAACGACAAGCGGGAAACCCACTTGCTTCGCGAGCGTCAACGCTTGAGTTTCGGTACGTGCCGTGGCATTCGCGGGCTGTTTGAGACCGAGCGCCTGAACGAGCTGTTGAAACCGCTCGCGGTCCTCGGCCACATCGATGGAGTCCGGCGACGTCCCGATGATCGGCGCACCCTCTTTCTCGAGCGCACGACACAGTTTGAGCGGCGTTTGACCGCCGTACTGAACGATCACCCCTTCGGGTTTTTCGAGATCAATGATTTCGAGCACGTCTTCGAGCGTCAGCGGCTCGAAGTACAAACGATCAGAGGTGTCGTAGTCGGTCGAGACGGTCTCCGGGTTGCAGTTGACCATGATGGTCTCGAACCCGTCTTCGCGCAGCGCCAAGGCCGCGTGCACACAGCAATAGTCGAACTCGATGCCCTGACCGATACGGTTCGGGCCGCCGCCCAAAATCATGATCTTCCGACGCGACGTCGGCGCAGCTTCGCACTCTTCTTCGTAGGTCGAGTAGAGGTAGGCGGTCGACGTGGAGAACTCGGCCGCGCAAGTGTCGACGCGCTTGTAGACGGGACGCACGCCGAGCTTGCGACGCAGCCCGCGCACATCGGCCTCGCTCCGCGCGACGAGCTTTGCAATGCGGTTATCCGAGAAGCCTTTGCGCTTGAGTTGACGCATGCGTTCGGCGGAGAGGCCCGCGAAACCCTCGCGCTGCAGCGCGTTTTCGGTGTCGATGATCTCGCCGATCTGCGCGACGAACCACGGATCGATACGACTCAACCCGTGAATGCGCTCGAACGCCCAGCCGGCGCGGAACGCATCGGCCACCTGGAGAAGACGATCGGGTCCTGGCATACGCAAGTTATGCGCAAGCGCACTCTGCGACTCTTCGTTGAGCGGCAAACGCGTGATGGGCGTGAGCCCATCGAGACCCGTCTCGAGACCCCGCAGGGCTTTCTGCAAAGACTCCTGAAAGCTGCGACCGATCGCCATCACCTCGCCCACCGACTTCATCTGGGTCGTGAGGCGGTCGTTGGCTCCGCGGAATTTTTCGAACGTGAAACGCGGAATTTTGGTGACGACGTAATCGATGGTCGGCTCGAACGAGGCCGGCGTCGCACCGCCCGTGATGTCGTTGCGCAGTTCGTCGAGCGTGTAGCCGACCGCAAGCTTCGCGGCGATCTTGGCGATCGGAAATCCGGTTGCCTTCGACGCGAGTGCCGACGAGCGCGACACGCGCGGATTCATTTCGATGACGATGAGGCGGCCGTCGTCCGGATTGATTGCGAACTGCACGTTCGAACCGCCCGTGTCGACGCCGATCTTGCGCAGCACCGCAATCGAGGCGTCGCGCATGCGCTGATATTCTTTGTCCGTGAGGGTCTGCGCGGGTGCAACCGTGATCGAGTCGCCGGTGTGCACGCCCATCGGATCGAGGTTTTCGATCGAGCAGATGATGATGCAGTTGTCCGCACGGTCACGGACGACTTCCATCTCGAACTCTTTCCAACCGAGAACCGACTCCTCGACGAGCACTTCGTTGGTCGGTGAGGCATCGAGACCCCGCGCGACGATCGTCTCGAATTCTTCGCGGTTGTAGGCAATGCCACCGCCCGAACCCCCGAGCGTGAACGAGGGACGAATGACGCAGGGATACCCGAGCGGCGCCTGAATGGCGAGGGCCTCCTCGAGACTGTGCGCAACCGCCGCACGCGCCGATTCGAGACCGATCTCGCGCATGGCGTTGCGGAAGAGTTCGCGATCTTCCGCCATGTCGATGGCATCACGCGAGGCGCCGATGAGCTCGACGCCGAACTTCTCGAGCACGCCTTCTCGCACGAGATCGAGTGCGGTGTTGAGCGCCGTCTGACCCCCCATGGTGGGCAGCAGCGCGTCAGGCCGCTCTTTTTCGATGATGCGGGCGATCGTGCGCCAATGAATGGGCTCGATGTACGTGACGTCCGCCATCTCCGGGTCGGTCATGATCGTCGCCGGATTGGAATTGACGAGAATGACCCGATAGCCCTCTTCGCGCAGTGCCTTGCAGGCCTGCGCCCCGGAGTAATCGAATTCGCAGGCTTGACCGATGACGATGGGCCCTGCGCCGATGATCAAAATACTTTGAAGGTCTGTTCTCTTTGGCATGGCGCGACTCAGCGGGTCCGCCGCCGCTGCATCGCGGCGGTGAATCGTTCGAACAAATATTTGACATCACGGGGACCGGGACTGGCCTCCGGATGTCCTTGGAAACTGAACGCATCGCGATCGGTACGCGCCACGCCCTGCAGCGTGCCGTCGAATAGCGAGCGGTGGGTCGCCACGAGATGCTTCGGCAAACTCGCCTCGTCGATGGCGAAGCCATGATTTTGCGAGGTGATGAGCACGCGACCCGTTTGCAGATCTTGTACGGGGTGATTGGCCCCGTGGTGACCAAACTTCATCTTCACGGTGCGCGCCCCGCTCGCAAGGCCGAGCAACTGGTGCCCAAGACAGATGCCGAAGATCGGCACATTGCGCTCGAGAATTTCACCAATCGCCGCGATGGCGTAATCGCAAGGCTCCGGATCTCCGGGTCCGTTCGACAGAAACACCCCTTCAGGCGATAGCGCGAGCACCTCCGCGGCACTCGTCTGCGCAGGAACGACCGTCACGTCGCAGCCCGCATCGATGAGCAGCCGCAGGATGTTGTACTTCACGCCATAGTCGTAGGCGACGACGCGAAACGGCCGGTGATCGGTCCCACGCGGTGGCGGCGCATCGAAGCTGCTGCCCTGCGTCCACTCGTAGCGTTGATGGGTCGAGACCACCTTGGCGAGGTCCATGCCCTTCAAGCCTGGGAAGGCACGCGCCCCGGCAAGCGCCTCGCGCTTGAGTGTCTCGACGGAATCGCCCGCCTTGCCCGTGACGATGCAGCCCGATTGCGCACCCCCCTCGCGGAGGATGCGCGTCAAACGGCGCGTATCGATATCGGCGATGGCGACGACACCCTGTCGGGCGAGGAACTGCGGCAGCGTCTCCTGCATGCGAAAGTTGCTCGCACGCGGAGGCAGATCGCGGATGACGAGGCCGGCCGCATAGGCGAGCGCGGACTCCATGTCGTCGGCGTTGGTACCCACATTGCCGATATGCGGATACGTAAGGGTGACGATTTGTTTGGAGTAGGACGGGTCGGAAAGGATTTCCTGATACCCGGTCAGTGCCGTATTGAAAACGACCTCTCCGGAGGTATTGCCTGCCGCGCCAATTGAGCGGCCGCGGAAGAGGGTTCCGTCAGCCAGCGCTAACACTGCATCGAACACTGATACCACCCGTTGCTGCTTGTGCAATTCTCCGACGCTGCAGCCGGGTTCGCATGAACAAAGCGGGAGGCACTCTTACGAACGCCTCCCGCCCTGCACGGACTAACCCGCCTATCGGATTAGAAGGAAATTTTATGTTTTTACCCCCCCTTCTGTCCATGAATTTCGGCGGGGAAAACAGGTCCGGAACGACCTTTTTACGATATCGAAAATTACCGCAGAGAACGCTCTAACCGATTGTTTTTAAACCGATTACGTCGACCATCCGGTAGCGGCCGGGCGCCCGCCCGACCAGCCAAGAGGCCGCCTTCAGGGCTCCCCGCGCAAAGAGGGTCCGGTCGGTGGCTTGATGCCCCAGGGTCACCCGCTCCCCGGCTCCGACGAAGAGCACCGTATGTTCGCCGACCAAGTCCCCTGCCCGAATGACGGAAAACCCGATCTCGCCGGCTCGACGCGGCGCCTCACCCTCGCGTGGCTGAGCGCGAACGGATTCGAAGTCCTTACCACGACCCTCGGCCGCGGCACGCCCCAAGGCGAGCGCGGTTCCCGAAGGCGCATCTTTCTTGTGGCGATGATGACCCTCGGTGATCTCGATGTCGAAGTCCGCAGGCAGCGCACGCGCCGCCGCCCTGACGAGCTCCGTAAGCAAGGTCACGCCGAGACTGGTGTTGGCGGCGATGAGGACGGGAACTCGCTCGGCCGCGGCACTCGCTGCGCGTTCAGCGTCTTCACCGAGACCCGTCGTGCCTACGAGTGCCGCCACGCCATGCCGCGCACACGCGGCCACATTGGCGGCAGTCGAGGCAGGCGATGAAAAGTCGATCATGACGTCGGCATTGCGGAGTACCGCATCGAGGTCGGACGTGATGCCGCACGCCGGGTCAGCATCGCGATCGATGGCGCCGACCAACGACATCTCGCGAGAACACCTAAGCTCCTCGCGAATGGCGCAGCCCATACGTCCTGCGGCGCCGACGATGACCACGCGCATTACAGTCTCCGAACTCGCCGCGAATCAGTTGCCGGCGAAAAATCGTTTCACGCCTTCGAAGAACCCTTCCTCGCGGGGCGTGTGACCGCGTCCGTCGCTACGCAGCGACTCATCGAACTGCTTCAGCAACTCGCGCTGCTCGCTCGACAGGTTCACTGGCGTTTCTACCACAACACGACAGAAGAGATCGCCCCGGTCGCCGCCGCGTACCGGTTTGACACCCTTGTCGCGCAGGCGAAAAACGCGGCCCGACTGGGTCTCGGCCGGAATCTTGAGCGACACATCCCCTTCGAGCGTGGGCACCTTCACCGCTCCGCCGAGCACGGCGGTGGCAAAGCTGACCGGCACCTCGCAGGACAGATCGTCTCCCTCGCGCTCGAAGATCGGGTGCGGTTTGACGTTCATTTCGATGTAGAGATCGCCCGCAGGGCCACCGTTACGGCCCGCCTCACCTTCACCACCGAGACGAATACGATCGCCGGTCGAGACGCCGGCCGGCACTTTCACCGAAAGCTTGCGCGTGCGACGTACGCGACCCTGCCCGAGGCAGGTGTCGCAAGGATTGCGAATGATGCGACCCGTGCCGCGACAGCGATTGCAGGGTTGCTGCAACTGGAAGAACCCTTGCGAGATACGCATCTGCCCCGAGCCTTGGCATTGATCGCAGGTCGTCGGGGTGTGCCCCTTGGCTGCGCCCGAGCCGTGGCAGGTTTCGCATTCCATGAGCCGCGGGATTTCGATCTCGGTGGTGTAACCGAATACGGCCTGAGGCAACTCGAGTTCGAGCTCGTAACGCAGATCCGCACCGCGAAACACCTGCGAGCGGCCACCGCGGCGACCGCCACCAAAGATATCGCCGAAGACTTCGCCAAAGATATCGCCGAAGTCACCGCCACCAAAGCCACCTGCACCACCGCCCTGCCGCGCAGCATCGATGCCATCATGGCCGTGCTGATCGTAGATGGCGCGTTTCTGTTCGTCGGTGAGAACTTCGTAGGCTTCCTTCGCCTCTTTGAAGCTCCCCTCCGCTTCTTTGTCGCCCGGATTACGATCCGGGTGGTACTTCATGGCCAGCCGACGGTAGGCCTTCTTGATGTCAGCCTCCGAGGCATTCCTCGGAACATCCAGGACCTTGTAGTAGTCGCGCTTGGCCATGTTGAAGCGGGGATCAGGACGGCTTGCGGCCGTCGTCCTTGTCCTTCACTTCCTCGAACTCAGCATCGAGCACATCCTCGCGACCTTTCTCACCGCCCGTCTGCTCGGCTTCACCCGCCGCGGCACCCTCGGCACCGCCGGCTTGCGCGTAAGCCTGCTGCGCAATGCTGGTCGAAGCCTGCATCAACGCCTCGAGTTTCTTCTCGATCTTGTCCTTGTCGTCGTCCTTGAGAACGGCCTTCAAATCGTTGAGCGCGCTCTCAGCCTTCAGACGATCTTCGGTGGCGACCTTCTCACCCAAATCTTTGAGCGACTGCTCGACCGAGTGGACCATGGCATCGGCACGATTGCGCACCTCGACGAGCTCGCGGAACTTGCGGTCTTCGTCCGCATGCGCCTCGGCATCGTTCACCATGCGCTTGATTTCCTCTTCGGAGAGTCCTGAGGAGGCCTTTATGACGATGCGCTGCTCCTTGCCGGTCGCCTTGTCCTTGGCCGACACATTGAGGATGCCGTTCGCTTCGATGTCGAAGGTGACTTCGATCTGCGGCGTACCGCGACGCGCTGCCGGAATGTCCGACAGGTCAAACTTCCCGAGCGATTTGTTGTCGATCGCGCGTTCGCGCTCGCCCTGCAACACGTGGATGGTGACCGCCGTCTGGTTGTCGTCGGCCGTCGAGAACACCTGGGAGTGCTTGGTCGGAATCGTGGTGTTCTTCTCGATGAGCTTGGTCATCACCCCGCCGAGCGTCTCGAGACCGAGCGACAGCGGCGTCACGTCGAGCAGCAGTACGTCCTTGACGTCGCCCGCGAGCACGCCACCCTGAATGGCCGCACCGACCGCGACGGCTTCGTCGGGGTTCACGTCCTTGCGCGGCTCTTTGCCGAAGAAATCTTTGACGTGCTTCTGCACGAGCGGCATGCGCGTCTGGCCACCGACGAGGATGACCTCAGACACTTCAGCGGCCGAGAGACCGGCATCTTTGAGCGCCACCTTGCAAGGCTCGATGGTGCGCTTGACGAGATCTTCGACCAGCGACTCGAGCTTCGCGCGCGTGAGCTTCACGGCGAGATGCTTCGGTCCCGTGGCATCCATGGTGATGTACGGGAGGTTGATGTCGGTCTGCTGACTCGAGGAGAGCTCGATCTTCGCCTTCTCAGCGGCTTCCTTCAGGCGCTGCATGGCGAGAGGATCTTTGCGCACGTCGACGCCCGACTCTTTCAAAAACTCGTCGGCCAGGAAATTGATGATGCGCAGATCGAAGTCTTCGCCGCCGAGGAAGGTGTCGCCGTTCGTCGAGAGCACCTCAAACTGGCGCTCCCCGTCGACTTCGGCGATCTCGATGATGGACACGTCGAAGGTGCCGCCACCCAAGTCGTACACCGCAATCTTGCGATCACCGCCCGACTTGTCGAGGCCGTAGGCGAGCGCCGCAGCCGTCGGCTCGTTGATGATGCGTTTGACGTCGAGACCGGCGATGCGGCCGGCATCCTTCGTCGCCTGGCGCTGCGAATCATTGAAGTACGCCGGGACCGTGACCACCGCTTCGGTCACTTCTTCGCCGAGGAAATCCTCGGCGGTCTTCTTCATTTTCATGAGCACGCGCGCCGACACTTCGGGCGGCGCCATCTTCTTGCCCTGCGCTTCGATCCACGCGTCGCCGTTGTCGGCCTTCACGATCTTGTAGGGCACCATGTCGATGTCCTTCTGCACGATCTTCTCGTCGAAGCGACGACCGATGAGGCGCTTAACCGCGTAGAGCGTGTTTTGCGGATTGGTCACCGCCTGGCGCTTGGCTGACTGCCCGACCAGCACTTCGTCGTCCTTGGTGAACGCGACGATGGACGGCGTGGTGCGATCCCCTTCGCTGTTCTCGATGACGCGCGGCTTGCCGCCTTCCATGATGGCGACGCAGGAGTTGGTGGTACCGAGGTCGATGCCGATAACTTTGCCCATGATGTCTCTCCGAGACGGCCTGGCCGTCGCGATGGTTTCCGTTGGTCGATTAAGTGGGGATAGCGGTGAGCGATTTCAATGCGTTGCGATACTTCAGCCGGGCGCGCGAGCGACGATCACGCGCGCCGGTCGCAGCAGGCGTCCGTTCAGGGTGTAGCCGCGCTGCACGACAGCGAGTACCGAATTTGGCTCAGCCGTCGCGGACGGCTGCGCGGCCATGGCTTCGTGCAGGTTGGCATCGAACGGTTCGCCGAGCGGGTTGAGCTCGACGATGCCGCCGCGCTCGAGCGCCTTGGCCAACAGGCGCTGGGTGGCGGCCTGCCCTTCGATAAGCGCTGCCGCATCGGCACGCCCGGCGTTCTCGATCGCCAGATCGAGCCCGTCTTTTACGGGAAGCAGTTCTTGCGCAAATTTTTCGAGCGCGTAGCGATGCGCGTTCTCGACATCGCGTTGCGCCCGCTTGCGAACGTTCTCGAGCTCGGCGAGGGCACGCAGGGCCTGGTCACGCGCCGCCTGCGCCTGAGCTTCAGCGGCGGCCAGGTCGTGCTGCAGACGCTCGAGGTCCGATACCGGATCCGACGCCGAGCCAACCGGGTTCAGCGACTCGTTTTGCGGGTTTTCACCCATTTAAAATCCTTCCAAAACAGTGGTTTAACACAGCCAATCCGGGCAGTCACCGAGCAGGTCCCGGCATCGCCCTTAAGGGTGATCTGGGGCGAATTGGCCTCAAATCAAGGGGAGGTTGCGTCGAACCGGAGTTCGCGTCGAGCCGGGGGTCGCGAGGGACCGGGGTCAGCGTCGGACGTTGAGCGCAGAGCCCAGCAGTCGCGCCGTCACATCAACAATGGGGATTACGCGCTCGTACGCCATGCGGGTCGGGCCAATGACGCCGATGACCCCCATCACCCCATCTTCGGCGCTGTAGGGTGCCGTAATGACGCTGCAGTCATCGAGCATCTGATACCCCGATTCTTTGCCAATGAAAATCTGCACTCCCTCGGCATGCAGGCTCTGGTCGAGCAGATGCAGGAAGTCGCGCTTTTCATTGAAGGCCTCGAATAGGCGCTTCAGTTTCTCGACACTCGTGAGCTGGGCGGCGCCCATGAGATTGGTTTCGCCGGCGACGATGTAGTCGAGGCCCGACGCCTGCGGCGTCCCACCCTGCTCAAACACCTGTTGTGCCATGGTGATGGCATCGAGCATCAGCGAGTTCATGTGCTCGCGCGCTTCCTGGAGCTGGCGCAGGATCTCCAGACGAGCCGTCTCAGCCGAGCGGCCGATGAGCTGCTCGTTGAGGTATTGAGCCGCGCGGCGCAGCTCCTCGGGCGTGTGGTGACGCGAGAGATGGATGATACGGTTCTGCACCTCGCGGTCGTTGAATACGAGCACGACGAGCACTCGGTTTTCAGAGAGACCGACAAACTCGATTTGGGTAATCGACGCGACCGCCGGTCGCGGCACGGTCACCACACCCGCCAGACGGGTCACGCTCGAGAGCAATTGCGAAGCGTTCGCGACCAAGGCTTTGGGGTCGTCCGTGCCCCCCATGTCGAGACGACGACGCACCTCGGCGATGGCGGCATCGTCCAACGGCCGCGAGCGCAGCAGCGTATCGACGAAGAACCGGTAACCCCGATCGGTCGGGATGCGCCCGGCCGAGGTATGCGGGGAGGCGACGAAGCCGAGCTCTTCGAGGTCGGCCATGACGTTGCGGATGGTGGCCGAAGACAGCTGCAGCCCGGAGTCGCGCGACAAGGCCCGGGAACCCACCGGCTGCCCCTCGCGGATATAACTCTCGACCAGAACCCGCAGCAACTGCTGGGCGCGATCGTTCAGCAGTTCGTATTCATGGGCCATGACGAAAAACTAACGACATGACCTTTACTGCGTCAAGGGACGTGATAAAACGGCGCAGGTTTTCCTCGGACCCGCCCCATGCCTGATCTCCGCCGCTGCGCCCTCGTCACCCGTTTTGCCGACGCCCGCGTCGCCGAGAGTGCCGCACTCATCGCAAGCTACCTGGCTGCCCGCGGCCTCGAGGCGCTGGCCGCCGAAGACGAGCGCGACAAACTCCCCGGCGTACAGGCGCGCTTCCTAAGCGAATCCGCACTCGTCAGCGAAGCCGATCTCGTCATTGCCATTGGTGGCGACGGCACCCTGCTCTACGCCGCCGGACTCGTCGCCGAACGCGGCACGCCACTGATCGGCGTCAATCGTGGTCGTCTCGGCTTTCTCACTGACGTCATGCCCGAAGACATGCTCGCCTCGGTCGATGCCGCCCTCGCCGGTCAATGCTCACGCGATCAAAGGCCGCTGCTCAGCGCCGAGATCAAATCGGCTTCGGGCTCGGTCGTCCGCGGTCTCGCACTCAACGATGTCGTGCTGCAAAAAAGGCAAAGCGGTCATCTTATCGACTTCGAAACCTGGATCGACGGGCGTTTCGTCAACAGCCACGGCGGCGATGGTCTCGTCGTGGCGAGTGCAACCGGCTCCACGGCGTACGCCCTCTCCTGCGGCGGCCCGATCGTCGACCCCTCACTCGATGTGGTCGTGGTCACGCCCATCTGTCCGCACACCCTCTCGGACCGACCCATCGTCGTGTCCTCGCGATCCGTCATCGAGATCAGACTCATCGATCGCCCCGACTCCTCGGCCGAGGTCGCCTGCGACGGTCGCTCGCTCGCGCCGCTCAATCCGGGCGACATGTTAGTCATCCATACTGCAGGTGCGCGCATCACGCTGCTGCACCCCGAAGGTTACGACTACTACCGATTGCTGCGCAGCAAGCTCAACTGGGGCCGCCGCAGCTTCGAGACTCAAAGATAACGCGCGCCGATCCCATGCTCTCTCACCTGCACATCAGAGACTTCGCGATCATCGACGCCGTCGAAGTCGACTTCGCGCGGGGACTCACCGTGCTCACCGGCGAAACGGGCGCGGGTAAATCCATTTTGGTCGATGCGCTGCAACTGGCCGTCGGCGGTCGCGGTGGCGCCGAATCCATCCGCCACGGTGCCGAGCGCGCCGAGATCACGGCCACCTTCGATATCGCAACCGCCCCCAAAGGACTGCTCGCCATTCTCGAAGAGCAAAGCATCGAGGCCGACGACGAACTCGTCGTCGGCCGGGTGCTCACGCGCGAAGGAAAATCACGCGCCTATCTCAATGGGCAACAAGTACCCCTGCAAATTCTGCGCACCGTGGGTGAGTCGCTCGCCGAAATCCACGGCCAGCACGAATTCCAAAGCCTCGTCAAAAGCAGCGCCCAACGCGAACTTCTCGACGCCTTCGGCGGTCACGACACCTTGGCCGAAGATGTCACGCGCCTGCATCGCGAGCGTGTTCAGCACTCCGCTGCACTCGAATCCCTCGAAGCCGCCGCACGCGATCGCGACGCCCGCCTCGATCTGCTGCGACACCAAACGAGCGAACTCGCTGCACTTTCGCTCAAGCCGGGTGAACTCCAAGCGCTCGCCGAGGAACGCAACCGTCTCGCCAATTCAGGTCGCCTCGCCGAAGCGGCTCGCGGTGCACTCGACTTACTCTACGACGCAGAAGACAACAACGCCCATCACGGCGTGTCGCGCGCACTTGCCGTGCTGCGTCAAGGCGCTTCACTCGACCCCAAGCTCGAGTCCTTGCTCCCCGCGCTCGAGGAAGCCGCGATCCGCATCGCCGACGGCGCCCAAGAACTCACCCGCTATCTCGATGCCATCGAAGCTGATCCGCAACGCCAAGAAGATCTCGAGCAACGCCTCGCGACCGTTGAGTCGCTCGCGCGCAAGCACCGCTGCACGCCCGACGAACTGCCGGCCAAAAGCGAAGAGCTCGCCGACGAACTCTCCTGCCTCGAAAAAATCGACGCCAATCTCTCGACTCTCTGCGCGCAGGTGAACGCGGCGATCGAGGCGTGGCGTGAAGCCGCCAAACGCCTGTCGCGTCAGCGGCGCAAGGCCGCCACAGATCTCGCCACTGAAATCAGCGCCCGCATGCAGAAGCTCGGCATGATCGGCGGACGCTTCGATATCGAACTCAACCCGACCGAAAACCCCGACGGCGGCACCTCATCAAACGGCCTCGAGGAGACGGCGTTTCTTGTGTCGGCCAACGCGGGGCAACCGCCGCGACCGATCGGCAAAGTCGCCTCGGGCGGCGAACTCTCGCGTCTGTCGCTCGCGGTACAGGTGGCGCTTGCCGGGCGCATCAAAGATCTCGCCTCGGGCGGCTGCATGGTGTTCGACGAAGTCGACTCAGGCGTCGGCGGGGCCGTGGCCGAAATCGTGGGGCGAGAACTCGCCGCTTTAGGTTCGTCCGCTCAGGTGCTGTGCGTCACGCACCTGCCGCAGGTCGCAGCGCTCGGCAATCAACACCTGCGGGTATCAAAGATTACCGACGGTCGCACCACGCGCACTCAGGTCACCAAGCTCGAGAGCGACTCACGCATCGAAGAAATTGCCCGCATGCTCGGTGGCGTCTCCATCACCGGCAAGGCCCGCGAGCATGCCGCCGAAATGCTCGACAGCGGCGCCAAACTCAGTCGGCGTTCTTCTTCTCGCGATGCGGGCAGCTCGTCCGCCGGCAATGCCCGTAAATCACGAGGGCGTGCTCGCTGATCGAGAACCCGAGTCGCTCGGCGACCGCGTTCTGACGCTCCTCGATGCCGCCGTCCACAAACTCTTCGACGTGGCCGCAGTCGAGACACAGGATGTGATCGTGATGGGGTCCAGCGTTGAGCTCGAACACCGCCATGCCATCGGCAAAGTGATGACGCGTGACGAGCCCCGCCGATTCGAACTGCGTCAACACGCGGTAAACCGTGGCGAGCCCGATGTCCTCACGCAAGTCGACCAGGCGACGGTAGATGTCCTCCGCCGACAAATGCCGGTTGAGGCTATTTTCGAGGATCTCGAGGATCTTGACGCGGGGGAGCGTCACCTTGAGTCCTGCCTTGCGCAGATCGTTGCCTTCCACGATGACGTTCGCTCTTTCGGTTAGAATGCCGATTATGGTTCATTCCACTACACGCTCACCAGCCATCTCGCTGCTCGGGGCCCTCTTGCTCGGTTGCACACTGCTGCTCAACGGCTGCGTCTACCGGATGGTCGTCCAGCAGGGCAATTACCTCGACGCCCGTCAGGTCGTCCAGGTCAAGGAAGGCATGACGCGTGCGCAGGTGCGGTTTTTGCTCGGCACGCCGATGTTGCCGGACGCCTTCAATCGCGACCGCTGGGATTACCTCTACGACCTCAACCTGAACGACGGGTCAGCGACGGTGCGTCAGCGCCTCACGATCTACTTCACCGACGACAAAGTCAGCCGCATCGAGAACGCCGGCGCGCCGACCGAAGTACCGGCTGACGCCAGCGCCTCGCCTGCAACTGCTGCAACGCCTGCAACGCCGACGACCTGAAGGCTGCGCAACTAACCGCCGCGTCGCGGTTTGGCGGTCAGCGGATTTCTTCCCTTGTCTGTTTGAGCATGGCGCGCACGCTCGCGTCGAGCCGCTTTCGGATCGACCGTTAACGGTCGGTAGATTTCCACGCGATCACCTACGACCACGACGCGACTGCGCTCGCATCGCTCGCCAAAGATTCCGACCGGCGCCTGCGACCAAAAATGCTCATCAACGGTCACGCCGCGCTGCTGCAGCGTTTCACGCGCCTGCTGCAACACCTGCTCCACCGAGGCACCTTCAACCACTTGCAACGACAACTCGCCCTGCCACGCGGGGAGCGCCGCGGCGAACGCGCACCGAATCATTGAGCGCGCGCCCGAGCCACGAACGCATCGACGAGTGACCGGGCTGTGTCTTCAAAAATGGGCGCAAGCATCATGCCGGCGACCCGGTTTGCGAATTCAAATCGTAGCCGCAGCGTCACCTCGCAACCGGCCTCGCCCAAAGGCTTGAGCGTCCAGATCCCCTCGAGCGCCCGGAAAGGTCCGCGGACGAGTCGCATGGTGACCGAGCGCCCAGGCTCGAGCGTATTGCGCGTGGTGAACTCGGTGTCGAGTCCGCCCCGCTGCACCCCGAGCGTGGCGACCACCTCGTTGTCGGCCCGCTCTTCGATGCGCGCCCGCGTACAGCCCGGAACGAACTCAGGGTATCGGTCGATATCGATGATGAGCTCGTAGAGCTTCTCGGCCGACAGGGGTACGAGCGCTGAACGGGTAACCTCACGCATGCGGCACATTCTACGCCGAGCTCCGACGCGCGCCCTGCTCCGGCGCGTAGAATGCCACCCGAGGAAACAACCGCCGTGACGCGACCCACCCAACCGCCCTCTGCAAAATCGGCCCCGAGCAAAGCCTCGGAGGGGCCGCGCGTCATCGCGGAAAATCGCCGTGCGCGATTCGACTATTTCATCGAAGAGCGCTTTGAGGCGGGTCTCGTACTCGAAGGTTGGGAAGTGAAAGCCCTGCGTGCCGGCAAGGCACAGATCACTGAGGCCTATGTCTTTCTGCGTAACGGCGAGGTGTTTCTCACCGGTGCTCACCTCTCGCCGCTCAAGACCACCTCTACCCATGTCATCGCCGAGCCGACCCGCACCCGAAAGCTGCTGCTCAACAAACGCGAGATCTCGCATCTGGTGGGTGCTGTAGAGCGCAAGGGTTACACCATCGTGCCGCTCGAGCTGTATTGGCAACGCGGCAAGGCGAAGCTGCGCATCGGGCTCGCCAAGGGCAAACAAGCGCACGACAAACGCGCCACCGAGAAAGACCGCGACTGGGCACGCGACAAGGCGCGACTGCTGCGACGCGGGTAGTGTCGGTCAAGCGTGCTTCGGCGGGAACTTTCCGGTTCAGGTAGACTCCACACAATGCTTTGAAGGGGGCGACCGGCTTCGACGTGGGTTGCGAACCTTCAGGGGCGTGCCGAGGTGCAGTGAACCTCGTAAAACTTTGCTGCAAACTACAGTTGCCAACGACGACAACTACGCTCTGGCGGCTTAATCCCGCCTAACCTCTGACCGGCTGGTGCTCATGACACCGAATCAGGGGACGCGCTCATGAGATCGCGGACTGCCGTGCGACGGGGCAGTTCCGTTAAGAGTCACCGTCCGCTGGCTGAGCGTCTTCCCTGCTCCTCGGGTAGCGCAAGGCGAGATCCAATGAGAGAGCTACGCGCGTAGATCCTGAAGTCTAGGGCTTGCGGACGCGGGTTCGATTCCCGCCGCCTCCACCAATTGACGCTCCGCCAAGGACCGGCGGAGTTCAAATTAAGCGCTAACGCTTTGAATTTTGTAACGGTTTAGTTCATCACGGTGCGCCAAGATCCCGTGACATCCGGCATCGAGTCGGGGTAGTTTTTGGGGTAGGAACCTTACCCCTTGGAGCGCTACCCCAATGAGCCTCACTGATCGCGCCGTCCGAAGCGTCAAACCCTCCGCAAAGCCTCGGAAGCTCTTCGATACGCGAGGGCTGTACCTTCTCGTTTCTCCCAATGGGTCGAAGCATTGGCGAGTTAAGTACCAGTACGCGAAGAAAGAAAAACTTCTCTCTCTTGGCGAGTACCCGCTCATTTCGCTCGCCGAGGCCCGAGAAGGCAGGGATCAGTTACGTAAACACCTCGCTGAAGGTCGAGATCCCGCTGCCATTA
>JBJTUA010000050.1:0-52171 GCA_046080445.1 Gammaproteobacteria bacterium | reverse complement strand
CACCGCAGGCCACACCACATCTTTGCGCTGCGCCACCGCGAGAAACATCCCGACGGTCAGCAGCACCTTCACGAACTGGCCAGCCAGCAGCCAACCCAACGCGGAGCGGGCGGTGCGCGCAGGGCGCAACGCCGCCAAAGTCATGTACAGATTCGCGATAAAGCCAATGAGGCCGCCGGTCAAGGCCGACACCCCACTCGCCTTGCCGCCCGCGAAGGCTGCAACGAGTGCAGCGAGCGCGACGGTCACCAGGGCCTGCCAGAGGAGAATCCGTCCGGCGAGTCTGCGCATCTGCGGATCGCTCGAGACGATCATGGGCCACCAGTCCGTTGGACAACAAAAAGACCTACTTGTCGCGACCTGTACAGAACGGCAAGTGGCTTCGCTGTTTCTTGCGCGCGACCAAAAAAATCCCGTCCCGCCGCGAAGACGCCCGGATTATAGGGGCGAGTCTTCAGGGCATCAATAAATGTGCGAAAGAATACCGTCGAGTTCGTCGAGCGAGTGGTATGCGATCACGAGCCGACCCTTGCCGCCTTTGCCGATCGATTCGATTTTGACATCGGCGCCTAAGGTTTCGGAGAGCCTGTTTTCGAGCTCGCGAACGTTGGCATCCGTCGCTGCGCTGGGGGCTCCGGACCCAAAATCGCGATCCATTCCGTCATCTTTTTTCGGCGGATTGTTCAGCCGGCGAACCAATGCTTCGGTTTCGCGAACTGATAGACCCTTTTTCGAAACCAATTGACCCACTTCAACTTGCTGACGCTTTTGCGTCAAACCGAGCAAGGCACGGGCGTGGCCCATCTCGATCTGGCGACGATCGACCAGTTCGGCGACCTCGGCAGGCAACTCGAGCAGGCGCAGCAGGTTGCTGACCGCGGCACGAGACCGACCCACGGCGTCGGCCGCCTGCTGATGGGTCACCTCGAACTCGCGGATCAGACGATCGAGGGCTCGGGCCTCTTCGAGCGGATTGAGGTTCTCGCGTTGGATGTTTTCGATCAGCGCCATGGCGATGGCGCTCTCGTCGGGGACCCGCCGGATCACTGCCGGAATGGTTTCGAGGCCCGCCATTTTCGCAGCTCGCCAACGTCGTTCACCGGCGATGATTTCGTAGCGACTGGGCGCCGAGCCGGGCGCAGCCCCGGGCATCTCGATCGGCCTCACGACGATGGGCTGCACGACGCCCTGAGCACGGATCGAACTGGCGAGGTCCTCAAGCGCTTCTTCGCGCATGTCGACGCGCGGCTGGTATCGACCCCGCTGCAACTGGTCGAGGGGGAGTTTCGCCAGCTCGTCTCCCGGCAGTGCCGGGGTGCCCGTCGACGCCCGACTGGCACTCATCTGTCCGAGCAGTGCATCAAGACCGCGACCGAGGACGGGCTTCTTTTGATTCATGCCCGGGATGATAGCGGAGTCGCCCCGGCCATCGCCGCCACCTCTCGGGGTTGGTTTTCACTGACGCCCAGAAAAATCTCCCGAAAGGCGACGTACCCCAGAGCCCCAAAGAAGCAATAAAGCACGGGGACCAAAGGCGGCAACACCAAGGCGAAAACAGCGGGCAAGAGCACGAACAGCAGGGCGACGCCCAACATGGCGCCAAGGTTACTGATCTGCCCGGCTGCCGCGAGTCGCCAGGCGTCGCGGAAGGGCAGATCGAGCAGGGTCATGCAGAGGAACTGGAAGAAGGAAGTGAGGCCCGGGAGATTGAGGCCAAAGTAACTGAGGCCGAGCGCGAAGGCGGAGTACACGAAGATTTGGCGCAGGGCGACGAAGCCGTCAGCCGAGAGCACATCGACCGAATTACGCTCCGTGTAGAGGATATTCCACCACGCGACGCCGGGCTTCGCGAGCAGCAACACCCAGACGAGCGCGCCGGCCACGGTGATGATGGCGGCGAAGATCAGGATGGCCCGTAATCGAGATCTCAGCATTTCCAGAGCCTCCGCGAGCGAAATGCGGCCGCTGCGGTCGAGATGTGAGGCGATCAGCATGCAGGAGAGCAGTGCAACGAGCGCAAGGATGCCGCTCAACAGTGGCAAGCGATGTCCGACGAACATCCAAAGACACATCAATAAAGAAAGCGCGGACCAAAAGCCCAAGCCTCGACGCAGCAGATCGATGGCCTGCCGCGACCAGCGCAGTACCGCACCCGGGGCCGCACGACGCGGCTCGATCAACATGCTCAGCTCGTCGAGGGTGCCGCCATCGGCACTCCGCCGCGTCCGATCATTTCACCGGCAAGGGCGAGGTAAGCGAGAGCCCCGCGAGAATCTTTGTCGTGCAGCAGCGCAGGCTTTCCGAAAGAGGGCGCCTCCGCAAGACGTACGTTACGCGGAACGATGGTACTGAATACTTTGTCGCCAAAATGCTCGAGCAACTGCGCGCTGACCTCATTTGCGAGGTTGTTTCGCGGATCGAACATCGTGCGCAGCACCCCTTCAACCTGAAGATTGGGATTGACGGCTTCACGAATCTGCTCGATGGTCGACAGCAACGCGGTGAGGCCTTCGAGCGCGTAGTACTCGCACTGCATCGGCACCAAGACTCCGTCGGCAGCCACCAAGGCGTTGACGGTCAACATGTTCAGCGATGGCGGGCAGTCGATGAGCACGACGTCAAAATGCTCGCGTACGGACTTCAGCGCGTTGCGCAGCCGAGTCTCTCGCCCGACCTGCATCGACAACAACTGAACCTCAGCTGCCGTGAGGTCTTGGTTGGACGGAAGCAGCGACATCACTGGCGACTCGAGCGTGACGATGGCGTCGCGTGCTGTGCAATCTCCGGTGAGTACATCGCCTACGCCGCGAGTGAGCGACGTCTTCTCGATACCGCAGCCCATCGTCGCATTACCCTGAGGATCGAGATCGACGAGCAACACTCGACGACGCGTCACGGCAAGCGACGCGGCGAGATTGACTGCAGTAGTGGTCTTGCCGACGCCGCCTTTTTGGTTGGCGACGGCGATGATGCGGGCCATGGCGAGGAGTCTAACGCAAGCGTCGTCACGCCATCCGGCGCAGGACGACGACGTGACGTGCCTCGGCCAGCCCCGGGATCGTGAGGTCGCGGTCGTCCTCGATTTGCCACACCGACGGCAGCCCCTCGCGTTCTGCCTCCTGGCGCCGTCCTTTCATGGCCAGTACGCGAGTTCGAGGTCCACACAGCCCAGCGACTTTTTCGACCAGCTCGGGCAGCGGCGCGAAGGCGCGAGTCACGACCGTGTCATAAACGGTCGCCGGTGCGTGACTTTCGGCGCGGGCATGAACGGTCTGGACGTTGCCGAGTTCCAGTGTGCGTGCGGCATGCGCCACGAAACGCACCTTCTTGCCGTTGGAATCGAGCAGCGTGAACTGTCGATGCGGATCGGCGATGGCGAGCGGCAATCCGGGGAAGCCCGCACCGGTGCCGACGTCGATGATGCGTGAACCTTCAAGGAAAAGCGCAATCGCGAGACTGTCGAGCAAGTGCCTGACGATCATGTCCTGCCGATCGCCGATGGCCGTGAGGTTGTAGGTTTTGTTCCAGCGCGCGAGCTCATCGAGCAGCGTCAGCAATCGACGTGCCGCACGCTCATCGAGCGTCACACCGAGCGATGCTGCGTCGTCGATGAGCATCTCTAGACTCAAGCGCCGATCTTGACGATCGTTCTGCCCGTCACCGTGCCCTTCATGTACGCATCGAAGGCACCGGGAAGTTCGTCGAACGCAATGGTGCGAGTGGCAATACGCTCGAGATGCCGCGGCTTGAGATCGGTCGCGATGCGATTCCAGACGACCAGCCGCAGGTCGCGAAGCGTAGCCGACGAATTGATGCCAAGCAGATTGACGCCGCGAATGATGAACGGGATGACCGTCGTGTGAAGTTCGGCGCTACCGGCAAGACCGATGCTCGCAATGTTTCCCCAAGTGTCGACCGTGCGCGTCAGCCAAGTGAGCATGTCGCCGCCGACGTTATCGATGGCACCACCGAAACAGGCCGTCTCGATCGGTCGCTTGCCGTAGTCGATCTCGTTACGCAAAAGAACTTTTGAGGCTCCGAGCGATTTCAAGTAGTCGGCGGCCTCGGGTTTGCTACTCACGGCAATAACCTCATAGCCGCGACCCGCGAGCATATCGATGGCGATGCTGCCGACACCGCCCGTTGCGCCGGTCACGACGATCGGTCCTTTCGCCGGCGTTTGGCCGTTGTGCTCCATGCGGTGGATGGCGAGTGCCGCCGTGAAACCCGCCGTTCCCAACGACATGGCTTTGAAAGCACCGAACCCCGGCGGCAAGGGAATCACCCACTCGCCGTTGAGCCTGGCGTATTCGGCATAACCACCATCTTGGACTTCGGAAAGTCCACAGCCCGTGACGAGCACGTGATCTCCGGCTTTGTATCGGACATCGCTCGATGACTCGACGACTCCGGCTAGATCGATGCCGCCGACGAGAGGGTATTTACGCAGGATTTTTCCGGCGCCTGTCGCCGCCAGTGCATCTTTGTAGTTGATGTCGGAATAGAGCACTCGCACGACGACCTCGCCCGGCCCGAGATCATCGATCGTCAGTTGATCGAATCGCGCGACGATTTTTTTGTCGATTTCGTGGATGCGAAATCCTTTGAAGGTTTTTTTCATGATCAGGAATTCCTTGTTCAGGCGCGCGTTCGACGCGCGAGCCAGGCGAGCAGGCCATCCGTATTGAGGTCGAGGTCTCCGCCCAGCCAGTGTTCGATGGTGGCATCGTCGGCTTGACTACCGAAGTCGCGCAGTTCGCGAACGAATAGATCTTTGAGCGCAGCGCGGATGGCGGGACGTGCGCGCTCGGCGGGTTCGCCTGCGTGCGCGAGAGCCGTGGCGACGTGAGCCTCGATCAGACGAATGAGATTACTGCCGATACGATCGAGATCATCGATGCGGGCGTAGTGCGTGAGAAACGCCGCCTCCGGGCGTCGCGCGAGAATGCGTCGAATAGAGTCGACGAGCTGCTCGGGATCGAACTGTGAGGGGCTTGTCGTCGGTACCGCAAACGCACGTCCATCAACATCGAACACCCGATACGACAGCCCGAGCGTATCGCCGGTGAATACCGTGCGGCTAACGTGATCAAAGAAAGCCTGGTGATGCAGCGCATGACCCGGGGTGTGCAGAATCTCGAATTCCCGCTTTCCAAGCGAGAAACGCTGGCCTTCGCTCGTGGCAACGACTCTCGACGGTTCGATGGGCAAGATCTCACCGTACAGCCGATCGTAGAGCTCGCGCCCATAGACCACGATCGAAGCATCGATGAGCTTTCGCGGATCGACCATGTGCGGAGCCCCGCGCGGATGGACGACGGCACGAGCATTCGGTAGCGCGCGTATCAGCTGACCGGCGCCGCCCGCATGATCGAGGTGCACATGCGTCAGCAACAGCCAGTCGACCTGCTCACGCTTGATGCCCGTCTCATCGAGCGCCGCGAGCATGGCGGGAACTGAATGCGTGGTACCGCAATCGATGAAGGCGGCGCGACCCTCTTCGACGACGAGATGGACGGCATCGAACAGAGGCATCAAATATTCGGCGTCGATGGCGTGAATGCCGTGTGCGTATCGGTGGGTGATCATCGTCCGCCCTCCGCGGCGGCATTGGAGTAGACAGAAAGCTCGGGCAACATATCAGACATGATCAAACCTTACACCGCACGATTTCCGCTCGTCCTCACCCTCTTCGCCGCCAGCCTCTCTCTTCTGGCCGGCGCGGCGCACGCCCAGTCCCCGGTTCGCGAGACCCGAGGCAATCTCGTACTGGATGGCATTCCGCCTCATTCGGCACGCGCCCTCGAAACGCTGGATGGTTGGCTCGCCGGACGCAGCGCGAATTTTCAGGACTTCATGCCGGACGGCAGCATCCTCATCACCACGCGCTTCGGTGACGCCGATCAAGTGCATCACGTCGCTCGCCCGGGCGCTGCTCGCACGCAGCTGACATTCGATATCGATCCTGCCGGTGGCGCGAACGCGAACCCAGCGCCCGATGCGCGAACTTTTTTATTCGCTCGTGATCGTGGGGGCAACGAAAACACACAGTTGTATCTGCAGAATCTCGACACCCGAGAGATCCGTCTGCTGACCGATGGTCGATCGAGACAGGGCGGTGCCCTGTGGTCCCGCGACGGACGGCGGGTCGCCTTCCAGAGCAACGCCCGCAACGACACCAACCAGGATGTCTACATCGTCGAGATCGAAGGCAATGCCGCGCCCCGACTCGTCGTGGCCTCGCAAGGTCAGACTTGGACGCCGCTCGACTGGTCGCCCGATGGTCAAAGATTGTTGCTGCTCGATTTTTCTTCCGTCACGGACGCAGCACTTTATGTGGCGGAAATTGCAACTGGCGCGTTCACGCGCGTACCGCTCTCGGGCGATCCGGCAAAACCCGCGCCGCAGACCGGGATCGGCAGCGCGAAATTTTCTGCAGATGGTCAAGGCGTTTGGTTGACGGCCGATCTCGGCGGTGAATTTCGCCAAATCCGTTACGTTGATCTGGCGAGTGGTCTTTTGCGAACACTGACGTCGGAGCTTTCTTGGGATGTCGACGACTTCGAAGTCAGTGCAGACGGACGATGGCTCGCCTATGTCGCGAATGTCGATGGCTTCAGCGAGTTCTTCGTGAGCGACCTCGGTGCCGGGCGTACGTGGCGTCCTGCCGGTTTGCCCACCGGAATCATTTCCAATGTGCGCTTCGATCGGCAGGGAAAAACGTTGGGCATGAGCATCGAGTCGTCGCAGTCCCCGCGCGATGCGTGGACCTACGACATCGAAAAAGCTGAAGCGACTCGCTGGACTCGCAGCGAAACCGGACTCATCGATCCGACCAAACTCGTCGCCACGGAAGTCTTCCGCTATCCCACTTGGGATCGCGTTGGTCGTACCCCGCGACGTATTCCAGCGCTCATCCAAAAACCGGCGAAGACAGGCCGACACCCGGTCGTCATCGATATTCACGGAGGGCCCGAAGGCCAGTCGAGGCCCGGCTACAGTCCGTTCGCACAGTACTTGGTCAATGAATTGGGCTACGCGGTCATTCAACCGAACGTGCGCGGATCGACGGGTTACGGTCGCAGTTTCACGATGCTCGACAACGGCCGGCTCCGCGAGGACTCCGTCCGCGATATTGGCGCCCTGCTCGTCTGGATCGCGGCGCAGCCGGATCTCGACGCCGATCGAGTGGTCGTGATGGGCGGGTCCTACGGCGGCTACATGGTGCTCGCCTCACTCATCGCTTATGGCGATCGTCTGCGTGGAGGCATCGACGTCGTCGGCATCAGCAATTTCGTCACCTTCCTCACCAACACCTCGGGCTATCGCCGCGATCTAAGACGTGTGGAGTACGGAGACGAACGAAATCCCTCGATGCGCGCATTCCTTCGTCGAATCTCGCCGCTCGAAAAGGCGTCGATGATTCGACGACCCTTGCTCGTGGTGCAAGGACTCAACGATCCGCGCGTTCCCGCTTCGGAGAGCGAGCAGCTGGTGGCGAAGATTCGCGAGCGCGGTGGCGAGGTGTGGTATCTCGCGGCCAAGGACGAAGGTCATGGCTTCCGAAAGAAAGCGAATCGCGACTTCTATCTGAAGACTGCGGTGACTTTCCTCGAACGACTCGCCGCACCTTAACGATGCGACAGACCCGTCAGCGCTTGGCGTTGGCGGGGATCGGTCGCTTGGCGGTATCGAGACCCGGCCGCTGGGCCGAGTAGTACTCCGCGATGGCGAGCATGTCGGCAGCCGACAGCGCGCTCGCAAAGCCCGCCATGATGGGATTCTTGCGACCACCGGTCTTGTAATCGGTCAGCGCACGCTGAATGTAGTCGGCGTGCTGGCCGGCGAGTGTCGGGTACTGCGGCGTAATGCCGACGCCATCGACACCATGACAGGCGACACAGGTCTGCGCGGCCTCAGGCGCTTTGCCCACCGGCTTCGGCGCAGCGGCCGCTGTGACCGTCGGGCCGGCAAGGAACGCCGCCATGTCGGCGAGATCTTGATCGGTCCAGCCTGAGGCGTTGGCGTGCATGGTGGCGTGACTACGCTCACCGCTACGGTAGGCCTGAAGCGCCAGCACGAGATATTCCGGGTGCTGGCCTCGCAGCTTGGGCACGCGGTAGTGCGGCTTGGGGTTTCGGTAGTTCGGGATGCCGTGGCAGCCCAGGCAGGTGTACGCGAGCTTCGCGCCTCGCTCGGCATTGCCGGCGGATTGCGCATGCGCAGACGGAACGGACCATGCCACGACCAAGAAAAGCGCCACGAGGAACTTCGACACCGTAACCCCCGAAACCAGTCAATTCATGCGAAAAACTGGGCGCGATGTTAAGGTTTCGCCGCCCGAATTGCCACCACGTAGGTCGCATGATCGCCCTCATCCAACGCGTCACCGAAGCCAGCGTTACCGTCGCCGGCGAGCGCATCGGCGCGATTGGACCGGGTTTATTGGCTCTGGTCGGCGTTCGGCCCGCCGATGACGAGCAGACCGCCCAGCGGTTGCTCGAGCGGCTGCTCGCCTATCGCGTCTTTGGCGATGCGGAGGGACGCATGAACCTTTCGCTCGCAGAGACCGGCGGCGCCCTGCTTCTCGTACCGCAATTCACCCTCGCGGCCGATACTCGGAAGGGAAATCGGCCCGGGTTCAGCACCGCAGCACCTCCCGAACAGGCAGAGCGTTTGTTCGACCACCTTTGTGCGCTCGCCCGCAGAGCCCACCCGGTGATCGCCACAGGAAAGTTCGGCGCCGACATGAAAGTGTCCCTGACCAACGACGGGCCGGTGACGTTCTGGCTGCAAACCCCGGAAACCGTCTAACATCAGGCTTGTCCAAATCGAACAGTCACGCGGGCTGCAGAGGTCGTTATGGGAATCGGAATGCGCGAGTTGATCATCATCCTGCTGGTGGTCTTGCTGGTATTCGGCGCGAAGAAGCTGCGTACGATCGGCTCCGATCTCGGTGCTGCGGTAAAAGGCTTCAAGAAGGGTTTGAATGAAGGCGATGCCGAAGAAAGCCTCAAGCAAATCAAGCAAGAGGCGACGGACGCCGATTTCCCTGAGTCGTCCAAAGCCTCCTCGACCGACAACAAATCCTCCAACCGTAACGGCTGAGAGAGCCCGCCGGTCGCGGGCCTGACGAACCATGTTCGAAGTCGGCTTCAGCGAATTGCTGTTGATCATGGGTCTCGCACTCCTCGTGCTCGGCCCGGAAAAACTCCCCAAAGTGGTCGGTCAGATCGGGCGTTGGATGGGTCGCGCCCGCGCGATGGCGCGCCAATTCCGCGAGCAGCTGGAGGACGAAACAGCGGAAATCGGTCGGCAGCGTGGTGCGCCACCGCCGGCCCCTGTGGCAACACCCGACACCGACGCCACCACACCTCCTGCCGCGCCAGATCACGCTGCCGCTGCGGATCACGCCTCGACGCCGAATGAGCCAAGAACCTGAGCAACTCGCCGAAGGCACGCTGATCTCGCACCTGCTCGAGCTGCGCGATCGATTGCTGCGCGCCTTTCTTGCGGTGATTGTGGCGTTCGTACCCTTCGCATTCTTTTCGAACGAAGTTTTTACTTTTGTCGCTCAGCCGCTGATCGATCAACTGCCCAAAGGTGCCTCGCTCATCGCCACGAGCGTGATTTCGCCGTTCATGACGCCGTTCAAGTTGGCGTTCTTTGTTGCGCTGTTCGCGGCGATGCCATTCGTGCTTTACCAGGTATGGGCGTTCATTGCGCCCGGTCTGTACCGGCACGAAAAACGATTCGCGCTGCCGCTGCTCATTTCGTCGATCATTCTTTTTTATGTCGGCATCGCCTTCGCTTATTTCGCCGTATTCCCGGTGATGTTCCAGTTTTTTGCGAGTACTACGCCCGCGGGCGTCACCATGATGACCGACATCACGAGTTACATGGACTTCGTGCTGACGATGTTCCTGTGTTTCGGTCTGGCGTTTGAAGTGCCCGTCGTCGTCGTGCTGCTGGTGCTCACCGGCCTCGTGAAGGTCGACAAGCTGGCCGAGATACGCGGCTACGTACTCATCGGTATTTTCGTCATCGCTGCGATACTCACGCCGCCGGATGCCATTTCACAAACCATCATGGCAGTCCCCATGTACCTGTTGTACGAGGGGGGGCTCGCGATGGCGCGACTCATGAACCGAATGCGGCAGCCCGCATGACGGCTCTCAACGATCATCAGAGGGGGGTAAGACATGGATAACGACAAGACTTTTCTCGGTCATCCGCGTGGTCTCGCGACACTCTTCATGACCGAATTCTTTGAGCGATTCACCTATTACGGCATGCGCGCCTTGCTCGTGTTGTTTCTGGTCGCGGCAACCGATGGCGCGAACCCGGGCTTCGGCATGGATCGCGAAACCGCCGGCTCGATCTACGGGCTCTACACGGGTGCCGTGTTTCTTTTCTCGTTGCCTGGCGGCTGGATCGCCGATCGCCTGATCGGCCAGCGGCGGGCGGTGTATTGGGGCGGCGTCATCATCGCGATCGGCAACTTCCTGCTCGCGATCCCGACCGGCCCTTCGGTGTTTTATCTCGGGCTCGCCACCATCGTGATCGGCGTGGGCCTGCTGAAGCCCAATATCTCGGCGATCGTCGGCGGCCTTTATGAAGGTCAGCCCGGTGCGCGACGTGATGCCGGCTTCTCCATCTTCTACATGGGCATCAATCTTGGTGCACTCATCGCACCGTTCATCGCCGGTACCATCGGCGAGTCGTGGAATTGGCGGGCGGGCTTCGCCTGCGCCGGTGCCGCAATGCTGATCGGCGTCCTGCAATATCGCATGACCGAGAAATATCTCGGCGATGCCGGGCTTGCTCCCGCTAACCTGACGGACGCCGAGCGTGCGCGGGGCTGGCGTGGTGTCGGGATCGGCGCGGCGATCGTCGTCATCGTGACGGCGCTGCTTTACTCGGGTGTCATCCCCATCACCATCACCGGCCTCGCTCAGCTGTTTGCAGGCGGCATGGTCGCCGTCGGTTTCCTTTTCTTTGCCGTGGTGTTGAGCGCTGGCGGCCTCGACAGCGACGAGAAAAAGCGTGTCGGCTTGATCGCGTTGTTCTTCCTCTGCGCTGCGCTCTTCTGGGCGGGCTTCGAGCAAGCCGCGACGACCTTCAATCTTTTCGCTCAGGACTACACGGACCGCTCGTGGCTCGGCAATCTCTTTGCAGACGGCGAGCATCCGGCTGCGTGGTACCAATCCGCGAATCCGATTTTCGTCGTCATCTTCGCGCCATTCTTTGCATGGATGTGGGTTGCGCTCGGTCGTCGCAATCTCGACCCGTCTTCACCTGCGAAATTCGGTCTCGCGCTCGTGTTGGTCGGCGTCGGTTTCCTCGTCATGATGTGGGCGGCGCAGCTCGTCGTCTCGTCCGGCGACAAAGTCGCACCGACTTGGTTGTTGCTGACTTATCTGCTGCATACCTTCGGTGAGCTCTGCCTCTCGCCCGTCGGTTTGTCCAACGTCACCAAACTTTCGCCGAAGCGATACGTGGGCCAGATGATGGGAACATGGTTCTTGGGCGCTGCCGTAGGCAATGCGCTGGCGGGACTCATCGGTGGTCACGTCGGATCGGGTGATGCGGCAGCCATGCCACCGCAGTTCTTGCAGATGTGCTTCATCGCCGGCGGCGCGGGTCTCGTGCTGATACTCGGATCGCCGTGGCTCAAGAAACTCGCGGGAGACAGCAAGTGAGTGGCGGCGCGCAGGCACTGCCCCCGCAGCTGACGCCGCGCGCCATCCTTCTCGCCATCATCCTAGCGATGGTCCTCGCGGCTGCGAACACCTATCTCGGACTGTTCGCAGGCATGACCATCGCATCGGCGATTCCTGCAGCCGTGGTCTCGATGGCCGTGCTCCGCCTCTTCGGAGGCGGCGGCATTCTCGAGAACAACATCGTGCAGACGGGCGCATCCGCTGGATCATCCATCGCCTCGGGTGTGATCTTCACCATTCCCGCGCTCGTCATCCTCGGCTTCTGGAAAGACTTCCAATACTCATGGGTGCTCGCCATCGCAGGTCTCGGCGGCATTCTCGGCGTGCTGTTTTCGGTGCCGCTGCGTCGCGCCTTGATCGTCGAGCAGAAACTCGCCTTCCCCGAAGGCCAGGCCGCAGCAGAGGTCTTGAAGGCCGGTGAAAACCCCTCGCAGGGTATTCGCATCCTGGGTATCTCGGCGCTTGGTGGTGCGTTCGCAAAGCTCGCCGCAGGCAGTGGCTTGAGACTCATTCCCGACACTGCTGCGAGCGCAGGATTCTTCGGCAAGTATCTCGGGTTCGTCGGTACCAATCTCTCGCCTGCATTGCTCGCGGTTGGTTACATCGTCGGCCTCAACGTGGGCATCGTCGCGCTCGCGGGCGCCATGATTTCTTGGAACATCGCTATTCCCTATTACGTGGCCAACGTACTACCGGGTAACGCGGAGCTCGCACAGGCTGCTGCAGGTTTGCCGGCGGAAGATCTGGCCGGCCTCATCTGGTCGAAGCAAATTCGTTATCTCGGCGTAGGTGCCATGCTGGTCGGTGGCGTCTGGGCGCTGATCTCGCTACGTCACTCACTCGCCTCAGGCGTGCGCAGTGGTCTTGCTGCAGCGCGAGCGAGCGCGGCGGGTCAGGTGATTGCGCATACCGAACAAGACCTACCCATGAAATCGGTATTGATCGGCATCGTGCTCTTCACGCTGCCGCTGTGGGCGCTCTACGAAACCATCGTCGGTTCACTCGGTGTCAGCCTGCCAATGACCATCATCATGATCATCACCGGATTTTTATTTTGTTCGGTCTCCGCCTACATGGCGGGTCTCGTAGGCTCATCGAACAATCCCGTATCGGGGATCACCATTGCGACCATTTTGTTCTCCGCCGTGGTGCTCCTTATGCTCATGGGGCGTGACAGTGCCATCGGTCCGGTGGCGGCGATCATGATCGGCGCCGTGGTGTGCTGTGCGGCCTGCATCGCTGGCGACAATCTGCAAGATCTGAAGTGCGGCTACATCGTCGGCGCAACGCCATGGCGCCAACAGGTCATGCTCGGCATCGGTGCGGTGAGCAGTGCCCTCGTCATGGCACCGGTGCTCAATCTGCTCGCGCAGGCCTATGGCATCGGTGTGCCCACCGCAGAACATCCGAATCCGCTGCTCGCTCCCCAAGCCACGCTGATGGCCTCGGTCTCCAAAGGTCTGTTCGGTGGTCAGTTGCCTTGGGGAATGATCGCCGTCGGTGGCGCGATCGGCGTCGGTATCATCATCGTCGACGAAATCCTGAAGGCTCGCGGCTCCACATTCCGTACACCCGTGCTGGCGGTTGCCGTCGGCATCTATCTTCCGATCGAGTTGATGACGCCGATCTTCCTCGGTGGGCTCATCGGCTTTCTCGCCGAACGCAGCATGCGCCAGGCGGGTTGCGACGAGGCTGATCTTGAGCGTCGGGGTCGCAAAGGCTTGTTGTTCGCGGCAGGCATGATCACCGGCGAAGCACTCATGGGTATCGCGATTGCGGTACCCATCGTCACCTCGGGTAGCGCAGACATTCTTGCTCTGCCCTCATCGATGCACTTCGGTGAATGGCTAGGACTGATCGTTCTCGCGCTACTCGGCTGGTTGATGTATCGGACGGCGACGCAAGCCGATACCCATACCGCGTGACCGATTCTCTCGCGTCGTCTCGACAGACGAAGGTTCTCATCTCTTTCGCGATCGTCTACCTCGTTTGGGGGTCGACATATGTCGTCACGAAAATCGGCGTCAATCTGTTGCCGCCCTTTTTGTTCGCCGCCGTTCGTTTTCTCATCGGCGGCGCGCTGCTCTGGGTGGTAGCTCGGCTCCTTGCAAGCCGTCGCGGACTACCGCTGATGCCAACCATACCGATGAAGGAGTGGCGCGGTCTGATCGTGGTCGGCTTCTTTTCCGTGTTCGTTTCGAACGGCGCCGCCGTTTGGGGGTTGCAAGTCATCCCATCCAACCTTGCAGCATTGCTCAACGTGACCTCGTCGTTCTGGATTCCGATCCTCGGTATGTTCGGCGCGCGAGCGCAATCGATCAGCGGGCGAGTGGCGATCGGACTGGTAACCGGATTCGCAGGAACCGTATTGGTGGCTTGGCCAGGCGGCGAGACGGCATCGGCGGCGCTCGCGTGGCCGACGCTCATCGTGCTCGTCGGATGTTTTGGCTGGTCGCTCGGTACGTTTTACATCCGAAATTCCGGCACATCGCTCGATCTCATGACATTCACGGCGCTGCAGATGCTTTGCGGCGGCATCATGCTCACCATTCCGGCATTGATCACGAGCGAACTCACGCAGTGGAGCTGGAATGCCGGCGGACTCGCCGCGCTCGCCTACATGACGATCATCAGCTCCTGTGTCGCCTACACGGCTTACGCCTGGCTATCGGTGAACGTGACGCCTGCGCAGTTGTCGACCTACGCGTTCGTGAATCCTGCGATCGCGCTGTTGCTCGCTTGGTGGGTGCTCGAAGAAGGCCTCGGACCGCTGCAAATTGCCGGGACCATCGTCATCCTCGGCGGAACGCTACTCGTGAATTGGCCACAGCGTTCGTCAGCAGCAAAAATCAGCAGCGCGGAACCAGAGGCTCCGCCCGGAGTTTGACGAAATCACTCTCCGCGCCGCTGCGGCGCTCGCGCGACGGAAACTCGATCACGGCTACGAGATTGTCTCCGTCTTCGCCGCGTATGTTCGTAAGACCCTCATAACGCTTCAGCATGCGATCGCTCTTGCGATAAGAGACCTCGATGTAAGGCAGAAACCAGCCGAAGACGCCCGAGAGATTCAGACGAATGACGCTAACCGCGGCGCCCTCTATCTTGGTCTCATGATGTTTTTTGACTTTGAAGGTGAGGTAGTCGAGGCGGCTCGGGATGAGAAACGGAAATTTCACCGTTTTGCCCGCTTCGAGTTCCGCCCAGTGTTTGCGGACGAATTCATCGAAGCCCGCATCCGAAACCAGGGCGACGTCTGTCGAGACCTTCGCTTCTCGCCGCGGGCTACGTGGATTGTCCTGCTGAAAAACTCGCGGACCCTGAGCGGTGCGTCGCAATCCTTCGCTGTAACCGCTGCGCGCGTCCGTGAAGTTGAACTCGGGCGTTTCGCGCGATGCCCCGTAGGTGAGTTCTTTGCGTGCAAAGGCGGGACCCTCTGCCGAACAGCGATACATTACGATTCGTGCTTCGCCCATCTCACCTGCGCGACGCACGTGGTGCGATTCGACGTAAAGCAATCGCCCGTCGGTTCGCGAGCGCGCGTACCCCGTGAACTGTTGGTCAGACGCCGATAGCGGCGGCGCAGCCACGAAGACCGTTGCGATGGTCAAAGAAAAAATTGCGGCGAAACGCATGCGCAAACTCATCGGCGACGCAGCAGATCGAGGCCGCGTGAGCCCACGAACCAGGAGCCGATCCACCCCGTGAGACTAACGATGACGGCTCCCCACAGCGCATCGCCGAAACTCAGCACATCGAACCCGGGGACGATGGCTGCAACGAGCCCGATCATGGCAGCATTGATCACGAGCAGGAAAAATCCGAGTGTGATCACGCTGATGGGCAGCGTCAGCACGATGATGATTGGGCGTACGACGGCGTTGACGAGCCCCAGGACCAGGGCTGCGATGAGCAAGGTTGAAGGCTCATCGATGACGAATCCGTCCACCCAAAGCGTCGCGGCCCATAAACCGAACGCGGCAATCACCGTACGCAGCAAAAATCCGGTCATCTACAGCACTCCTCACCCGGCATCCCGTCATCGCGTTATGCTTGACCCCAGTTTACGAAGGGGGTTCCCATGACTACCGACTACGCACCCGTTTTTCTCGTCACTCTGGTCGCTTTGCTCGAGTACTTCATTTTCGCGCTCGCCGTGGGTCGCGCCCGCTACCGGTTCGGCGTCAAGGCGCCGGCGACCGCGGGCAACCTCGACTTCGAGCGGTACTACCGCGCCCAGATGAACACGCTGGAGTTGCTCATTATCTTTGTTCCTGCGCTCTGGGCATTTGCCCTCCTGATCAATCCGGTGTGGGCGAGCGGGCTCGGCGCGCTCTTCATCGTCGGCCGACTCCTCTACTTTTTCGGCTACGTCAAAGCCGCCGAAAAGCGTAGCCTCGGCTTTGCGCTCTCCACCGTTCCCATGCTCTTTCTGTTGATCGGCGGCATCTACGGGGCGATCCGCATGCTTTGATTAGCTGCGTCGCCGCAGCGCCATGATCGCCACCGGGATCAGCGATCCGAAAATGATCGTCAACGTGACGAGCCCGAAGTTGTCGCGCACGATCGGTATGTTGCCGAACAAATAGCCACCGCCCAAAAAAATGGTGACCCACGACATCGCGCCGAGCACGTTGTACATCTGGAAACGCGAGTACTGCATGCGTGCAACACCCGCGACGAAGGGCGCGAAGGTGCGCAGCAGTGGCAGAAAGCGCGAAAGCACGATGGTCTTGCCGCCGTGCTTGGCAAAGTAAGCCTCGGTCTGGCGTAGGTAGTCCACCTTGAGAAATCGATATCGTCCGCTGAATGCCGGTGGTCCAATCGCTCTGCCAATTGCGTAGTTGCAGCTGTTGCCCAGGATGGCGGCAACGATCAGTAGCGCAGCAACTGTCGGCGCGTGCAGCGTTCCACTCGTATCGATGGCCGCCAATGCGCCCACGGCAAAAAGCAACGAGTCTCCCGGTAGCCAGGGTGTGACGACGAGACCCGTTTCGGCAAAGACGATCACGAACAAGATGGCGTAGAGCCATACGCCGTACTGCTGCAGTAGCTCGACGAGGTGGGTGTCGAGATGCAGGATGAAATCAATGAAAAACTGCAGTAGTTCGATCATGAGATACGGGGAGGCTTGGCCTCAGCTGTACGGGTGCCGCGCGGCGCGCGGCGCTGAATTTCACGCAACGCTGCGCGTACTTCGTCGTCGACACTCGGATCAGTCGGAGCAGAATCCGGGCCAGGCAGCAATACATCAGGCTCGATGCCTCGCTCATTGATATAAGTGCCAGATGGCGTCGCGTAACGAGACGTCGTCAGCTTGATCGCGTGGCCGTTGCTGAGCGGAATGACGCTCTGTACCGATCCTTTACCGTAGGTTCGCCGTCCGACGAGTAGTGCGCGACCATTATCTTTGAGCGCACCAGCGACGATTTCGGCGGCGGACGCTGATGCACCGTTGACCAGCACTGCGATGTCGATGCCTGTAAGCAGCTGCCCGGGTTCGGCGTCCATCCGAAATTTTGCGTCGGCTGCGCGTCCGCGCGCGGCGACGATGTTGCCCTCGTCGAGCATTGCATCGGCGACTGCGACGGCACCCTCGAGAACACCGCCCGGATTGTTGCGCAGATCGATGACGAGCCCCTTCAGCTGCGGCTGCTCTCGGCGGATTCGTTCGATGGTGCGTCCGAAATCGACGGGCGTCGTGTCACTGAATGCGGCGATACGCAAATACGCGTAACGCGGATCGAGTTTCGCTCCCGTGACGCTGTGGACCGCGACGCGTGCTCGCTCGAGGACGACTTCGACCAGCTCGTCGCGAGCTGCGCGGCGGACCGTCAAACGAACCAGCGAGCCAGCGGGTCCGCGCATCTGCTCGATGGCATCGGCCACGTTGACACCGACCGGCTCACCGTCGATACGCAGGATGACATCGCCCGCCCGTATTCCAGCTCGAGAAGCCGGCGAATCTTCGAGCGGTCGTTGAACCTTGATGAACCCATTCTCGGCAGATACTTCGATGCCGATGCCGGGATAGTTACCGGCAGCGCCGCGACGAATATCCTCAAACTCGCGGCGGTCGAGATACGCAGAGTGTGCATCGAGACCCGACAACACGCCGCGCACCGCACTATCGACCAGCTTATCGCCAGGCACTTCGTCGACGTACTCGCGGCGCACCTGCGAAAGAACTTCGGCGAGACGTCGCGCTTCAGCGACGGAAAGCTGGCTCGACAACATCGAGGCCGCGCCATTCGGCGAAACAGCGTTGGCAGGCGCGGTGATGGGCGTAGCCGTGACGGGCGCGGCCGAATCTTTGACGAATGCCCAGCGCGCAATCACGACGCCGGCCACGAGCCCGGCGACCACACCCGACAGCAACAGAACTCGAGGGGACGTCATCGACCTGGATTTTACAGGCTTGCCGTTCAGGGCTGCTTGTCTTTGAACCAGGGCGCAGGATCGAGCGGTCGGGCGGCCTGACGGATTTCAAAGTAAAGCCCGGGTTGGGCACGGCCGCCGGAGTCACCGACACCGGCGATGGTGTCGCCCGCAGCGACTTGATCGCCTACCGCACGGAACAATTGTTCGTTGTGTCCGTAAAGACTGAGGAAGCCACCACCGTGATCGATAATCATGAGTAAACCGAGCCCAGCGAGCCAATCGGCATAGACCACGCGACCGCGGTAGATCGATTTCACCGGCGTGCCTCGTGATGCAGCGATCACGACGCCATCCCATTTCACGGTACCCGCTCGCGTTTGACCGAAGCGAGCTTCGAGGCGTCCGGTGGTCGGCCAGGTCAACTTACCGCGCATGCCTGCAAAAGGACTGCGGCTATCCGAGGGAAACTGCGGCGCCACTCGGCGCAGCTCGCGCAGCAGTTTTTCGAGGGCGGCCTGCTCGCGTTGCAATCGCTGCAGACTGGCGGTTCGCGCCCGCGCCTCGGCCGTCAAGCTGGCCAGCACCTGTCCACGCTCGGCGCGCGCTTTATCGAGTCTCGACACTTCGTCTTTTTGTTCTTGCTCGAGGCGAAGAATACGCTCGCGCTCGGTTTCGAGGCTGGCATCGAGCGCGACGATCTCACGCAGATTTTCTTCTATGGCGGAGAGTTGTTCGGCTCTGGCTCGCCCAAAGTAACCGTAGTACGAAAACATTCGTTCTGCGCGGCTTGGGTCCTCTTGATTGAGGAACATCTTGAGCGGTTCGTCACGCCCGATGAGGTAGGCCGCACGAATCTGGGCGGAAAGCTCGGCGCGTTCACGAGCGAGCTCTTCCTCGCGCTGTCTTTTCTGGTCGGCGAGGTCGGCACGCCGCTGTTCACGCGTGCGTCGCTCTCCGCGCAGCCGATCGAGCTCCCCTCTCGCCCGATTCGCTGCGGTCTCTGCCGTGCGCAGCGCCCGGGTGAGGCGGTCCCGCTCGGCGGCGTCCTTAGCGACCTGGCCCCGGATGCGCTCGATTTCCGTCCGCAACTGCCGTAATTCTGCCTCGGCACGGGCGGCATCCTGCGCCACCGCCGAGGACAGCAGCACCGCCGAAATCAAAACCGGAATCCAACGAGTTATCCGTCCGCGCATCGGACCAAATTGTATAATCCCGCCGATGGAAAAGTTGCCCGAATACATCGCGAACCACCCTTGGCTCGTCTCGCTGGCGGTCGTTGCCGCAGTACTCGTGATCGTGTTCGAGGTTCGGGCACGTCGCGACGCCTACGCCGGCGTCTCCCCGCAGGATCTGATCCGCCTGCAAAACCAGGGGGCGCTCATCATCGATCTGCGCAAGCCGGAAACCTTCGCTGCCGGACATATCGGCGGCTCCCGACGCATGGACTCCGCAGACATGCTCACCGCCGGCGATACCCTCAAGAAGTTCAGGGAAAAGAACGTCGTCGTGTATTGCGAGTCGGGCTCCACCGGCGCGGCCGCGGCGCGGGTGCTCACTCGCCAAGGCTTCAAGCAGGTGTTCAACCTCAAGGGCGGCGTCGAAGGTTGGCGCAGCGAAAATCTTCCGCTCGCAACGGGCGAGGGAAAATCCTGACCATGGCCGCAAAAGTGTTGATGTACGCCACGGCATGGTGCCCTTACTGCGCCCGTGCCCGCGACTTACTCGAAAGCAAGCAGGCCGATCTCGAGATCATCGACGTCGACCGCGATCCTGCACTTCGCCAACAGATGATGACGCGTAGCGGTCGCCATACCGTTCCGCAAATCTTCATCGGCGAACGGCATGTGGGCGGATGCGACGACCTGCACGCCCTGAACGCGAAAGGCGGTCTCGATCCGCTCCTCGCAGGCTGACTCCCCCCTCGATCCTCATCAAAGAAATCACAGAGGCTTCTCGACATGGCTGATCTAGATCCGCGCGCCGACGGCGCCACTCCTCCCGGCGCCGAAGCAACCGCTCCGGAATTTTCGCTGCAGTCGGTGTATCTGAAGGACTGCTCCTTCGAGGCGCCGAAAGGCCCGCGTATCGAAGGGCCTTGGAATCCGCAAATCGGCCTCGATCTCAACACCGCGTCCGAGGCCATTTCTCCGGAGCTGCGCGAAGTCGTGTTGACGGTCAGCATCACGGCGAAGCTCGGTGAGTCGACGGCGTTTCTCGTCGAGGTGAAGCAGGCGGGCCTGTTCGGCGTTCGCAATCTCGACGATGAAGAACACCGCCGCGCCATCGCGGCCATCGCGCCTTCGGTGCTCTTCCCCTATGCACGCGCCAACATCGCGAATCTCGTCTCGCAAGGCGGTTTCCCGCAATTACTGCTGCCGCCGGTCAACTTCGACGTCCTCTACGCTCGCTCTCTGGCCGACGCGGCAGCACAGCAGGCGCAGAATTCGGCGCCGAACCTGAACAGCTGACGAGCATGAGCGACACGGCCGCACCGCTGGCCGTTCTCGGCGCTGGATCCTGGGGTACGGCGCTGGCTATCCAGTTCGCTCGTGCGGGGCATCCGACTCGCCTCTGGGGTCGCGATGTCACGCAGCAAGCGGTCATGGCAAAAGCGCACTGCAATGAGCGTTATCTGCCCGATGCGCCCTTCCCCGAAAATCTTTCGGTCGTGCGCGGAATTCACGAAGCGCTGGACGGTGCCGGCGAAATCCTGATCGCTGTGCCGAGCCACGCCCTGCGCGGGCTCCTCAAAGAAATCGCGCCCCTGCTGGTTGGTGATGTCCGGCTTGCTTGGGCGACCAAAGGGTTCGAACTCGATACCGGTTTGCTGCCGCATCAAGTGGCCCGTCAGGTGCTCGGCGAGGGTCGCTCCTTCGCCGTGCTTTCGGGCCCCACGTTCGCGCGCGAAGTCGGCGCGGGCCTTCCCACGGCGATGACTGTCGCCTCCGCCGACGAAAGCTTCGCGAATGCGCTCGCCCGCAGCCTCTCGGCCACGAATTTTCGCGCCTACACCTCAACCGATATCGTCGGCGTCGAGGTGGGCGGTGCCACCAAGAACGTCCTGGCAGTCGGCGCGGGTCTTGCCGATGGCCTCGGTTTCGGTGCGAATACCCGCGTCGCTCTCATCACCCGAGGCTTGGTCGAAATGACGCGGCTCGGCGTGGCGCTCGGAGCACAGCGCGAAACCTTCATGGGACTCGCCGGACTCGGTGACCTAGTACTCACCTGCACCGATGACCAATCGCGTAATCGTCGTTTCGGCCTGTTGCTAGCCGCGGGCAAGAGCGTCGACCAAGCGCTCAATGAAATCGGCCAGGTCGTCGAGGGCTATCTCGCCGCACAGGCCGTACATCGGGTTGCTGCGCGGGAGCGGGTCGAAATGCCGATCTGCGAAGGTATTTACCGCCTGCTTTACGAGGGCGTACCGGCGCGAGACGTCGTCAAAGCGCTGATGTCCCGACCCATCAAAGCCGAGTTCAGCGAGTAGCGCCGTCGTTTCCGAAGCCGTTCTGCCGCCAAGCCTCGTAGGTCACGAGACTGACGGCGTTGGAAAGATTGAGACTGCGATTTCCTTCGCGCATCGGGATACTGACGATCGCCCCCTCGCCTGACTCCTCGCGCAGAGTGGTCAGAATATCCGCTGGCAAGCCTCGTCGCTCCGAGCCGAACAGCATGACGTCGCCGGATCGCCAATCGACTTCATCGTAACGTCGCGCGCCGCCCGTCTCGATCCCGAACCATCGGCCCGGCATTCCGAGCGCCTGTCGGCAGGCCTGGAAGTCCGCGTGAACGTGAACAGCCGCCATCCAACGGTAATCGAGGCCGGCGCGGCGAACCGAGCGACGATCGAGATCGAACCCCAGCGGTTTGACGAGATGCAGCTCCGAGCCGGTATTGGCGCAGAGGCGAATCACGTTTCCGGTGTTCGGCGGAATCTCGGGTTCGAACAAAACGATACGGAACATGACGTGCATGGTAGCAACGCCGGTGCCGTCTATAATCAGTGCATGCCCCCTGCCGTCCCCGAATCCCTGCGCTACCGTTTCCTCGGGATGGATTTTCCCTCTCCCATCGTCCTGCTTTCGGGGTGTGTGGGTTTCGGCGAGGAATACACGCGGGTAGAGGGTTTTTCGAACGCCGACTGCGGCGCTGTAGTGCTGAAGGGTACGACGCTGGAGCCGAGGCTCGGGAACCCGTCCCACCGCGTCTATGAAACCCCGATGGGGATGCTGAACGCGATTGGACTGCAGAACCCGGGCACCGATCATGTAGTGCGCAACATTTTGCCGACGCTCGACTTCAACGAGACGCGATTCATCGCCAATGTCTCGGGCTCGACGATCGAAGAATACGCAGAGGTCACCCGGCGCTTCGAAGACTCTCCGATCGATGCCATCGAAATCAACATCTCCTGCCCGAACGTCAAGGAAGGCGGGGTCGCGTTCGGAAATTATCCGGAGATGTCGGCGCGAGTCGTCGCCGCCTGTCGTGCGGTGACCAAAAAACCGATCATCACCAAACTCTCTCCGAACCAGACCGACATCAAAGAAAACGCTCGCCTCTGCATCGAGGCCGGTAGCGACGGGCTCTCGGTCATCAACACCATCATGGGAATGGCCATCGATGCAAAAACCCGGCGGCCGGTCATCGGCAACGTGCAGGGTGGCCTATCGGGGCCCGCGATAAAGCCCATCGCCTTGCTAAAGGTACATCAGGTGTATGACGTCGCCCGTCGTCATAACGTGCCCATCATCGGTCAGGGAGGCATCACCAACGCAACCGATGCCATCGAATTCATCATTGCCGGCGCGAGCGCGATCGGAATTGGCACGTCGCTGTTCTACGATCCCATGACTTGCAAAAAAATAAATGCAGGCATTGCGACGTATCTGGCCGATCACTCGATGAGCAACGTGACCGATCTCGTCGGTACGCTGCGCCTTACTGCCTGACGATTACGCTCCGCGTCGGATACGCAAAGACGATTCCCTCGGCTGCGAATGCCGCATGGATCGCGCGGTTCACTGCATCGTTGATGGTGATGAACCGCAGTCGAGCCTGATCCCAGTCGGGCACGAAATACACCACCTCGAAGTTGAGCGACGACTCGGCGAACGTTCGCATGGCACAGTACTCGAATCGTGTGCCTTCGACGGATTCGATGGCGCGCTGCACGATACCCGAGACCGAGGAGAGTTTTTCCGGTGAGGTTTCGTAAGCCACGCCGAGTTGGAACAACATTCGACGCTCGGGCATGCGCCCGAGATTTCGCAGACGATTTTTGAGCAGGTCCGCGTTGGCGATGATCACCTGCTCGCCACTGATACTGCGCAACCGCGTGCTGCGGACACCAATGAACTCGACGACGCCCTCGATGTCATCGATACGCAGCAGATCACCGACCCGAAACGGTTTATCGAGGGTAATGGAGAGCGATGCAAGCAGATCGCCGAGCACGGTTTGGACGGCGAGTGCGATTGCGATACCGCCGATGCCTAGGCCCGCGACGAGAGCCGTGATATCGACGCCGAGATTGTCGAGCGCGAGCAGCACGGCGAGCGCGAAAATCGCGACGCGGGCCACGAATAGCAAGACGCTCATCGAGCCCGATTGCTTCACCTCGCCCGCAGCGATCATGCGGTCCTGGCGTTGCTTCAGCGCAAACTCGACGGCCGCTGCACCCCACAACGCCGCTTGGATCCAAAACGTCAGAACGATGAGAGCGGTCGAAATGTTCTCGATGCGCTGCGGTAAGTCGAGAAAGCGCTCGGCGAAATAAATGGCGACGACGACGAGGAAAAGGCGTCGGGTACGCGTGATGAGCAACAGGACGAGATTGATCCAGGCGGGGGCTTCGCCTCCGACCCACTTGCGCGAGCGTGCGACGACGAACAAACGAATCGCAGGGAGAACGAAGAAACAGACGAGGAATGCGGAAGCGGCGAACAGCCAATCGCCCAGGGGATTACCGAAATACATGCGGTCGAGCATTTCCATCCGCAGCATTATGTCTCATCTCAGGCGGCGGCTTCGTCTCCGGCGTCGAGTTCGCCGTCTTCCATACCGAGCTCGCGAAGCTTGCGGGTCAAGGTATTCCGGCCCCAACCCAAGAGCTTGGCGGCATCCTGACGATGGCCTCCAGTATGCGCGAGCGCCACGCGAATCAGGGTACGCTCGAATTCAGGCAAAGCCGTATCGAGTAGCGGCGCCGCATCGGCACGCAAGGATTCCGCCTCGGCCCAGCGAGTCAGCACCGCAGTCCAGCCGTCTCCACCCGCCTGCGCAAGACTGGCCCCGGCCACCTCGGTCGGCAGGTCCTCGATATGGATCTCGCTCCCCGGCGCGAGCACCGTGAGGCGCCTGCAAAGATTGACGAGTTCGCGAACGTTGCCCGGCCAGCCGTAGGCCTCGAGCGCGGCTTTCGCATCTTGGGCCAAAGATTTCGCTTCGACACCAAGCTCGGTCGCGGCAACGCGCAGGTAGTGGTGGATCAGATCGCCGACATCCTCGCGCCGCGCCCGCAGCGGGGGTAGCTCCATACGAATGACGTTTAGACGGTGGAATAAATCTTCTCGGAACAGGCCGCGGGCGACCCGATCCTCGAGATTTTGGTGTGTTGCGGCGATGACCCGCACATCGACGCGGATCGGCGTCTGACCGCCGACACGATAGAACTCACCTTCCGCGAGTACCCGTAACAGCCGCGTCTGTAGCGAGGTGGGCATGTCGCCGATTTCATCGAGGAACAGCGTCCCGCCATCGGCCTGTTCGAAACGACCCCGCCTCAAGGCGTCGGCGCCGGTGAATGATCCCTTTTCGTGGCCAAATAATTCGGACTCGAGCAACTCCGAAGGAATGGCCGAAGTGTTGAGGGCGATGAACGGTTTGGCTGCGCGCGGGCTGTGTTCATGCAGCGCCCTAGCCACTAATTCTTTGCCCGTTCCGGACTCGCCGGTAATGAGCACGGTGACGGCCGACCGAGACAGTCGACCGATGGCGCGAAACACCTGCTGCATCGCCGGCGCCTTGCCGAGCAATTCGGGCATACGGCCGTCGGCCGACGCACTGCTCGCGCTGCGCTGCGTGCTCTGTGCCGCGCGACGGACGAGATCGACGACTTGATCGATATCGAACGGCTTCGGCAGATACTCGAACGCGCCGCTCTCATACGCCGACACCGCGTTATCGAGATCGGCGTGAGCCGTCATCACGATGATCGGCAGTTGCGGACGCGTACCGTGAAGCTTGCGAACGAGCTCCAAGCCCGAAAGACCCGGCATTCGGATATCCGTCAACAAGACATCGGGTACTTCGGCGCGCAAGGCTTCGAGGGCAGGTTCAGCGGCTTCAAAAGCGCGGGTCAGCATGCCTCCCGCTTTGAGGGCGCGCTCGAGTACCCAACGAATCGATGCGTCGTCATCCACCAACCAAACCCGCAAGGGGCGCGCGTTCATGCGCCGCCGCCGGAAGTCGTCGCATCGCCTGCCACGAGCGGCAACGTGACGGAGAACACGGTATTCCCAGGTTCACTCTGGAACTCGATGATGCCGCCATTGCGATTGATGAGTTCCTGCGCCACTGCAAGGCCGAGTCCCGTGCCATTGGGTCGTGCGGTCACGAGCGGATAGAACAGCGTCCCTCGGATTGCTTCAGGAACGCCCGGACCGTTATCGACGATGTCGATGCGTACGGCGAGACGATGACGAACGATACCAATGTGCGTCTGGGTCAAGGCGCGGGTTCGTAGCGTGATGCGCCCCGACTCGCCCACGGCCTGCAGCGCATTACGCGACAGATTGAGTAACGCTTGAACGAGTTGGTTGCGATCGAAACGTCCCTCGGGAACGCTCGGATCGTAATCACGCTCGATGGTAACCCCCGACGTGGCTTCGGCGGTGAGCAGTCGATGAACGTGTTCGCAAACCTCGTGAACATTGAGCGCGATCTTCTGCGGTGGCCGCGCTGGACTTAGCATGGTGTCGACCAGCGACGTGAGTCGGTCGGTTTCATTGATGATGACCGACGTGTATTCGCGAAGCTCGGGGGCGGGCAACTGTCGCGCCAGCAACTGTGCCGCGCCACGTACGCCACCGAGCGGGTTCTTGATTTCGTGCGCCAGTTGCCGAGTCATCATTCGGCTGCTCTCGAGACGCGCTCGCAGCGCGTTATCACGATTGAGTCGGTTACGTGGCTCCGCGTCGGCAAGCTCGAGCACCACCCTTCGCGGGCCGACCGGGCTGTCGACCGGCGTCACCGTCACATCGACGACCCGAAGATCTTTTGGTGCGCTGATCGGGCGAAGCGTGAGATCGCATTCGGTCACGACCTCGCCGGTATCGCGAGCGCGCAACAGCGCGATCTGCAAGTTTGCGTCGTCGGTGAATAGGTCGCAGAACGCGCGGCCACGCGCCTGATTGAGTCCGACCGCCATCAGGCCCTGGGCGGCCACGTTTGCGTGCAACACCACCAGCGCGGGGTCGAGGAGCACCACGCCCGTGGTCAGGGCGTCGAGCAGATCCGCGGGGTCGTGATGCGCAGCAAAACTCTCGAAGAGTCGCTCAACCGCCATGGTCGTTGCCGCGCATCACGCCGCTCGTTCTTGGGGCTGTCGAATCAGCAGCTGTAGTACAGATCGAGTTCGACAGGGTGCGTGCTCATGCGATAACGCGTGACTTCCTGCATCTTGAGATTGATGTAGGCGTCGATCACGTCATTGGTAAATACGCCGCCGCGAGTCAGGAACTCGCGATCCTTGTCGAGATGCTCAAGCGCCATGTCGAGCGAGTGGCACACGGTGGGAATGTGCTTCGCCTCTTCGGGCTCGAGGTCGTAGAGATCTTTGTCCGCCGGATCGCCCGGATGGATTTTGTTCTGGATGCCGTCGAGACCGGCCATCATCATCGCCGCGAAAGCGAAGTACGGGTTGGCGGAAGAGTCCGGGAAACGCACTTCGATGCGGCGCCCCTTCGGATTCGAGACAAACGGAATACGAATCGACGCCGAACGATTGCGCGCCGAGTAGGCGAGCATGACCGGCGCTTCGAAGCCCGGCACGAGGCGCTTGTAGCTGTTGGTGCCGGCGTTCGTGAAGGCGTTGAGTGCCTTGGCATGCTTGATGATGCCGCCGATGTAGTAGAGCGCCGTTTCGGAAAGGCCGCCGTACTTGTCTCCGGCGAACAGCGCTTTGCCATCTTTCTGCAGCGACTGGTGGACGTGCATGCCCGAACCGTTGTCACCGACCAGCGGCTTCGGCATGAACGTCGCGGTCTTGCCATAGGCGTGCGCGACGTTGTGCACCGCATATTTGAGGATTTGGACTTCGTCGGCTTTCTTGACTAGACCGCCCGCACCGATGCCGATTTCACACTGGCCACCGGTCGCGACTTCGTGGTGATGCACTTCGATGACGAGACCGAGCTCTTCGCAGGCACCGCACATGGCGTTACGAATGTCCTGATACGCGTCGACCGGCGGGACCGGGAAGTAGCCGCCCTTAACACCAGGGCGATGGCCTTTGTTGCCACCTTCGAGCTGGGTGTTGCTGTTCCAGGCTCCCTGCACCGAGTCGATGTCGTACGAACAGCCGTGCATTTCGTTCTTCCAACGCACGCTGTCGAAAATGAAAAATTCGTTTTCCGGTCCGAACATCGCGCCGTCGGCGATACCCGTGCTCTTGAGATAAGCCTCGGCGCGCTTGCCGATGGAGCGAGGATCACGCTCGTAGCCCTGCATGGTGGCGGGCTCGATGACGTCGCAACGAATGTTGACCGTTGCTTCTTCGAAGAAAGGATCGAGGACTGCCGTCGCAGCCTCGGGCATGAGGATCATGTCCGACTCGTTGATGCCCTTCCAACCGGCGATCGAGGAGCCGTCGAACATCTTGCCGTCGCGGAAGAGACCGTCGTCAACGAGCTTGGCGGGGATCGTGACGTGTTGCTCCTTACCTCGCGTATCGGTGAAGCGCAGGTCGGCCCACTTCACATCTCGGTCCTTGATCATCTTGATAACGTCACTCGCGCTGCTCATGTTCGCTCCATGGGGGTTGGGTCGCCCAAGTATGATGCAGCTCTCGTGCCGAGCGCCAGTTTTATCGGTGAATCAAGCCATTAGCGTTCGGAATCCCCTGCTGATGGGAAATATTTGCACTATTTTAGTGCTAAATCAGAAAAATATGCTTATTTAGGGTGCAGCTTCCCGTGCTCGAGTCTTGATCCAGGTATAGACGGCCAGCGCGCACAACACGCCGCTCGTGCAGCCCATCACGACGTAGGGCGCCGAGGGGCGCCAGGAATCGAACAGCGTTCCGCCCACCACGGCCGCCAGAAAAATCCCCATCGATCCGCAGAGCGTAAAGACGCCGATCACCGCGCCGCGCCCGCGTTCAGGCGCCACCTGACCGATGAGCGACTGCGAGGCAAGAATGCCGCTCATCTCACCGACGCCGAGAAACACGGCTGCGACATACATCGCGGGCTGGAACGGATTGTCCTGCAAGCCGAACCACACATAGCTTCCGCTGGCGAGCGCCGAGGCCACGGCCATGAACAGCACGCGATCCACGCGATCGATGAACGTGATGACCGTCACGGCCCAAAGCGTCGCCGTGATCTGGATGACGACGAAAATCCCGCTGCTCGCGGAAAGCGCCTCGGCCGGCGTCATGCCTTGATGCTTGCCTGCTTGAACCATCCAAAGAAAAAAGAACGCGCTGATGATGGACAGGGAAGCGCGAGATACCGCGGCAGAGGCGTACGCCAAACGAACGCGGATATCACGTGCTGCAGCAACACCGATACGCAAGGTGGCCAAGATCGGTTCCCGTTCGGTGATCTGCCCTGGAGACTGGCGGGGTAGGCCGCGCAGCACGATGATCATCGGAATGGCGCAGATCGCTGCGACGGTCCAGTACGCCGCGCGTCCCGCCTCGATGGCATCCATTCCCTGCCCCAGATAGAACTTCGGCAGTTGAGTGGCCAGACCCACGAGTGTGGCGACGCCCAAGCCATTCAGGAAAAAGCATATTCCAACGAGTTTTCCGCGGGATGTCTCGCGCGGGTAATCGGCGATGACGGCCGCCAGCATCGCCGAAATCAGACAGGACCCGCAGGCCGTGATGAAGATCATCGCGTAGAGGGTCCAATTGAACTGGGCCAACGGAAAGAGCAGATATCCCGTGCCGAGAATGGCGAAGCCCATGCCGTAGAGCACTCGGCGACCGAGCCGATCCGATGCAGCGCCAATCACGCTCGACAGCAGCAGTGCGGGGATTTCGCTGATGACATCCATGACGCCGCTGACGCGTCCCTGGATATCGTCGGGAATGCCGAGCATCGAGTTGAAGAGATAGGGGCGAAGATTTCCGACCAGCGTGAGCAAGCCGATCGAGAAAAAGGCGACGCCGAGCAGTGCGTAAAAATTGGAGCGCTGGACCCCAGGGGCGAGCTCCCAGATCCCGACCTTCACTGCGCCGTCATCGCGAGCGCGTTCCGTCGTCATGTTTTCGCCCCCCGTTGTGTTCGGTCGATGCTAGAGGATCGAGCGAGGTGGCGCACCCGGTATACTGACCGCCCTTTGATCGATCGCGGCGATGACCGCTCGCTGGGAGCCATGGCTCGCACGTTTCAGGAACTGATTTTCGCGCTACAAAAGTACTGGTCGGACCAGGGCTGCGTCATTCTGCAGCCTTACGACATGGAAATGGGCGCCGGAACGTTCCACACCGCCACTTTTTTGCGCTCGATCGGCCCCGAGCCGTGGAGTGCCGCGTACGTTCAACCGTCGCGCCGCCCCACCGACGGTCGCTACGGTGACAATCCTTTCCGGCTGCAGCGCTACTACCAATTTCAGGTCGTGCTGAAGCCTTCGCCACTCGACATCCTCGATCGTTACGTCGGCTCTTTGAAGATGCTGGGTCTCGATCCACTGACGCACGACGTCCGCTTCGTCGAAGACAACTGGGAGTCGCCGACGCTCGGCGCTTGGGGCCTCGGCTGGGAAGTGTGGCTCAACGGCATGGAAGTCACTCAGTTCACTTACTTCCAGCAAGTGGGCGGACTTGATTGCCGTCCGGTCACCGGCGAAATCACCTACGGACTCGAGCGACTGGCGATGTATCTGCAGGGCGTCGACAGCGTCTACGACATCGTCTGGACCGACGGGCCGATGGGTCGTGTCACTTACCGAGACGTTTACCACCAGAACGAGGTCGAGCAATCCGCCTACAACTTCGAACACGCCGATACCGCCGTGCTATTTCGTCATTTCGACGAGCACGAGACGGCGTGTGTTCGGTTGCTCGAAGCCAAGCTCGCTTTGCCGGCCTACGAGCAAGTGCTGAAGGCCTCGCATACCTTTAATCTGCTCGACGCTCGGCGTGCGATCTCGGTGACCGAGCGTCAAAGGTTCATCCTGCGAGTGCGCGCACTCGCAAGGGGAGTCGCTCAGGCCTACTACGAAAGCCGCGAGACTCTCGGTTTTCCGATGGCGCAATCGACCAAGTATTCCAAAACCGGGGCGTCTTCATGAGCGCCCGCGATTTTCTGTTCGAGCTTGGCACCGAAGAACTACCGCCGCTCGCCCTACCCGAACTCGAGCACGCATTGGCCGATGGCATCCGCGCGGGACTCGACAGTGCCGGTTTGAGCCACGGCGACCTCGTCTCCTATGCGGCACCTCGTCGCCTCGCCGTGCTCGTGCGTGCGCTCGCTGAGGTACAACCCGAACAGCAGATCAAGCGACGCGGTCCGCCCGTCTCCGCCGCCTTCGACAAGTCCGGCGCGCCGACTCGCGCAGCCACAGCGTTTGCCGACAGCTGCGGCATCGCGCTCGAGAAGCTTGGACGAGTCACCGAAGGCAAGGGCGAGTTTCTTTTCTTTGAAGGCAGCAAGCCCGGCGTGACAACAGCCTCGCTGTTACCCGGAATCGTGCAAGCGGCTCTCGATACGCTGCCGATCCCCAAGCGCATGCGCTGGGGTGCTGGCGATGCCGAGTTCGTAAGACCCGTCCATTGGGTCGTACTGCGCTTCGGAAAAGAGACGCTGCCGGTGCGCGTGCTCGATACCGAAGCAGGTGCCATGACGCGCGGTCATCGATTCCACGCGCCCCAGCCCCTGGCGATCGATGCGCCTGCCGATTACGCCGAAATATTGCGCTCCAAAGGCTTTGTCATCGCCCGCTTCGCCGAGCGTCGCGAACGCATTCGCGAACAAGTGCTGGCCCTCGCGAAAGCCTTGGGCGGCCAAGCCATACTCGATGATGCGCTGCTCGACGAAGTCACTGCACTCGTCGAGTGGCCCATCGCGATCGAGGGATTGTTCGATGAGCGTTTTCTCGCCCTGCCCCGCGAAGTACTTCTTTCCACGCTACAAGAACACCAGCGCTACTTCGCCGTGGAGAACGGCAAAGGCGCGCTGACGAACCGTTTCATCACGGTCAGCAATATCGAGAGTCGTGAGCCGGCGCGCGTACGCGAAGGCAACGAGCGCGTGGTCAGGCCGCGGCTCGCCGATGCGGCGTTCTTTCATGAGCAAGACCGTCGTCATCCGTTGGATGCCTGGCGCCCCGCGCTCGATGGTGTGACGTTTCAGGCCAAGCTCGGCTCGCTCGGCGACAAAGTCCAGCGCGTCGAAACGCTGTCGCGCCACATCGCGCCTCTCGTAAAGGCCGATGCAAAACTTGCCGCACGCGCTGCCACGCTATCGAAGTGCGATTTGCTCTCCGCGATGGTCGGAGAGTTTCCGGAGTTGCAGGGTGTGATGGGCGCATATTACGCAGCGGCCGACGGGGAAGATCCGCGCGTCGCTGCAGCCGTACGCGAACACTATCTGCCGCGCGGCGCTGGCGATGCCCTGCCTGCCGACGCCGTGGGCGTGACCGTCGCACTCGCCGACAAGCTCGACACCCTGGCGGGTATTTTCGGGATCGGACAGAAACCGAGCGGCACCAAAGACCCTTTTGCGCTGCGACGTGCGGCGATCGGCGTATTCCGTATCGTGCTCGAGCGTCAGCTCGACCTCGATCTCGCTGCGCTCGTCGCCCAGGCCGTGGCTGCGCAACCCGCGAAAACGAGCGAGACCGCTGGTGAAGTGCTGGCCTACCTTCAGGAAAGAATGCGCTCGCATTATCTCGAGGCTGCATACCCCGCCGAGTCGTTCGAGGCGGTGCTCGCCACCGGAACGACGCGTGCCGTCGATTTCGATCTCCGGATGCAAGCGCTTGCCAAGTTCCGCGAACGCCCCGAAGCGGAGAGTCTGGCAGCTGCCAACAAACGCATCGCCAACATCCTCAAAAAATCCGCGGCAGGCGAAGTGTCCGCGCGTATCGAGACCTCGATGCTGCGCATCGAGGCCGAGAAGGCGCTCAACGCGGCGCTCGATGCGGTGGCTGCAAAGGTGACGGCGGATATCAGTGCCCGGAAGTACGACGAAGCTCTCGCTAAACTCGCCGGCTTGCGGCCGTCGATCGACGCCTTCTTCAACGACGTGATGGTCAACGACCCGGATACGGCGCTTCGCGCCAACCGCCTCGCACTGGTCGCGCGAGTACGGGATCTGTTCGCTGGCGTCGCGGATTTCTCCAAACTTCCCGGCTGAGCGCACCCCGTGCAGGCGCTGGGCTCCATCGTCTTCACGACCTTCCTGTTTCTCTGGACGCTCGCCTACGCGGCGTTCTTCTTGCTCGTCGGTGGCTTCGTGTCCTACCGCCGGCGGTTCGCGCTCATCGAGTGGTATGCAGAACGAATCTTTGACGTGCTGCGCATAACCTGCCGGCTCGATTATCGCGTCGAAGGGTTGGAAAACATTCCGGACGAGCCCCATATCGCGTATTGGAAGCACTCCTCGGCTTGGGAAACCTTCGGTCAATTTTTGGTCGGGCCGCCGAAGGTCATCGTGTTCAAGCACGAGCTCATCTATATCCCTTTCGTCGGTTTCGGGCTGCGGCTCCTGCGCTCGATCGACGTCAAGCGCGGCGCGGGTACCTCTGCCGTCAATCAGGTGGTAGGCCAGGGACGCAGCCGACTCGCCGAAGGTCTGTCCGTACTCATTTTTCCGGAAGGTACCCGCGTGGCTGCCGGGGAAACGCATCGTTACGGCGTGAGTGGCGCGCTGCTGGCGAGTCGCACGGGCTGCAAAGTCGTGCCAGTCGCGCACGACGCGGGTTACTACTGGCCTCGTCGCGGTCTCATGAAAAGGCCGGGTACCGTGACGGTTGTCGTGGGTCCGCCCATCGAGGCCGCAGGTCGCGAGCCGCGCGAGATCAATGAAGAAGCACAAGCGTGGATCGAATCGACGATCGCGCGAATACGGGGAGAAGCACCGCAGTGAAACGCCGTCATTTTTTGGCTTCAGCGACCGCGGGCTCGCTCATCACGGCATGGGCGTCCCACGACACTCTGGCAAATGCCGAAGAGCGCGCTCGCGCCAGGGACTTCGATCCATCGGAAGTCAGCATTACCGAACTGCAGCGCCATCTCGATGCTGGACTCACCTCCGCAGCGCTGGTGGGCGCTTACCTGCGTCGAATCTCTGCTTTGGATCAAGCCGGCCCGAACTACCGTTCAGTGCTTGCGCTCAATCCGGACGCCTTGACGATCGCTCGAGCACTGGATGCCGAGCGTCGTAGCGGCGTCGTTCGCGGACCGCTTCATGGCATTCCCGTGCTCATCAAGGACAACATCGCCACAGCAGATCGGATGGCGACGACCGCGGGTTCGCTCGCTCTCGCCAACGCCTACCATTCTGTCGATGCACCGTTGGTCGCGAGACTTCGTGCTGCGGGCGCCATCATTCTTGGAAAAACGAATCTCAGCGAGTGGGCCAACTTTCGATCCACGTTTTCCAGCAGCGGCTGGAGCGCCGTCGGCGGACAAACCGGTAACGCCTACGATTCAAAGCGTAATCCGTCGGGCTCGAGTTCAGGATCGGCGACTGCTGCGGCGCTGTCGTTCGCTGCAGCAAGCATCGGAACGGAGACCGATGGTTCGATTCTCTCGCCCGCATCCGTGAACGGATTGGTGGGATTCAAGCCCTCTCTGGGTGTGGTTCCCGGTGTCGGCATCGTGCCACTATCACCGCGACAAGATGTCGCCGGGCCCATAGCGCGAACGGTTGAAGAGGCAAAACTCATTGCCGACGTCATCTTCGATTCGCCACGCCGAGCTTCCGCGCGCACGGTCGCGCGTGACGGAAACTGGCGCGTCGGCATCGTGCCGGCTGCGGAGTCTGCGCGAGCGGAAGTCAGCGCCCTCTATCAACGGGCGATCGAGATTTGGCGAAGCTGCGGCGCCGTGACGACGGACACGCCGCTTCCGGTCGGGCTACGCCAAGCGGGTCAGGCTGAGTTCACCGCTCTGCTCTTCGAGTTCAAGCATTCTCTCAACGCCTACCTCGAGGCCTTGCCCAAAGGAATGGCGGAAGCTCGGTCGCTAAGCGCTTTGATCGATTTCAACCGTCGAATGGCGGATCGTGAACTGCCCTTTTTCGGTCAGGAAATTTTTGAGCTCGCCGAAGCCAAGGGCGCACTCACTGATCCCGAATATCTGGACTCGGTTCAGCAACTGCGTCGGCTCGTCGAGACCGAGGGTCTCGAAGTCTTGTTCAGCGATCCCAACTTGGATGTCGTCGTTGCGCCTGGCGCAGGTCCCGCCGGCCTGATCGATCCCGTGCTCGGCGATCGGCGTGACCTCGGCAGCTCGTCGCTCGGCTCCGCCGCAGCCATTGCAGGCTATCCGAGCGTGACACTGCCGATGGGTCTCGTCCGGGGAATGCCCGTCGGGATGACGGTCATCGCCAGGCGTTTCGATGATGCTCGGCTACTCGAGCTCGCCGCGCAGTTCACGCGCGTCGGGGGCTTGCGCGTACCGCCGTCATCCAAGTCCGTCTAAAAACAGGCGAAATTACAGGCGCGCCGTCTTCGGCTTGTGAACTTCGATCTCTGCTTCCGTCAGACCGACGAGTTCGTGAGGAAACACCAACCACCGATCGGTGGAGTGGACATACCAGTCCGGTTTCAGCGCGCTCCGATTGCGTGACGGTTTGAAATAGACCGTCGCAACTTTGATTTCTTTGGGGTGGTTTTTCGGGCAGCGCTGTCGCAGCTCGCCGAGTACGGCCTCGATACTTCGGCCGGAATCAAAGACGTCATCGACGAGGAGCAATCGGTCCTCGCTCGTCACTTTCGACACCAGATAGTCCATCGCGTGCACACGCACTGTCTTGTCGGTTTGATCGATGCCGGTATAGCTCGAGGTCCGCACGGTGATGTGGTCCGTGCGCAAACCGCGATACTCGAGCCACTCCTGCACGGCGATGCCGATGGGTGCGCCACCACGCCAGAGCGCGACGAGGAACGAGGGACGATAGCCTCCCGCCAACACTTTCGCCGCGAGCTCGAAAGAGTCCGCCAGCAAGGAGTCCGCAGAGATGAACAGCTTGTCCGTCATGGATCACACCTCTTCTCGGAGATCTCGTCGGTGAGCGGCTATATGGTCTTCGTCGCCGACACGCGGCACGCCACCGTGTTTGAACTGAGTCAGTCTGGAGCGCCGCCGCGAGCGCTCGAAACACTCGAAAATTCCTTCACCGCCCGACACGATCGCGACCTCGGCGCCGATGCGCCCGGGAGCGTCGTCATGCGCGCAGGTCGAGGCGAGGGCGGCGGCGGCGCCAGACGGACGAGTCTGCATGCGCGTCGCAGCCACAAACAGCACGCTGTCGAACAATTCGCGCGGCAACTGGCCGAGCGGATTACGGTGGCGGCCCGCGAGGGTAATGGCCGCGGTCTCGTACTCGTGGCGGCACCGCGATTTCTCGCGGAGGTCCGCAGCCGTCTGCCCAAGTCGGCTCAGCAGCATATCGTCCGGGAGGTGCCGCGGGATCTCGCCGGCTTGCCCTCGATGGCGTTGCAGCAGCGGTTGGCCGAAGCGCTGCTGCCCATGCAGGAATAAGTCAAAGAATTCAGGGGAGCCGCGTCGGATCACGCTCGATCAAACCCGCCTCACCGTACATCTGCAGTTTTTCTCGGGTATCGGCGATATCCATGTTGCGTAATGTCAGCTGCCCGATGCGATCGTCCGGGGTGAACATGCCCTCACCTTTTTCCATGGTGAGGCGCTCCGGGTGATAACTGAGTTGCGGCCCGGTCGTGTCGAGAATCGACCAGTCGTTTCCGCGTCGCAGTTCGAGGGTCACCTCTCCCGTGATCGCACGCGCGATCCAGCGCTGTGCGCTCTCGCGAAGCATGAGGCACTGCGGATCGAACCATCGGCCCTGATACAACAGTCGGCCGATCCGGCGGCCATTGTTGCGGTATTGCTCGATCGTGTCTTCGTTGTGAATGGCGGTGACGAGTCGCTCATAAGCGATGAACAGCAGCGCCATGCCTGGGGCCTCGTAAATACCCCGACTTTTGGCCTCAATGATGCGATTCTCGATCTGGTCGCTCATGCCTAGACCATGTCGACCACCGATGCGATTAGCCTCTACGAAGAGCGAGAGATCGTCCGGAAAACTTTGACCATTGAGCGCGATCGGTCTGCCATCCTCGAAACGTACGCGCACCGTTTCTCGCGAAATCGCGACGTCGTCGCGCCAATATGCGAGCCCCATGATCGGCTCGACGATCCCGATGCCGCGACTGAGCAGCTCCAGATCTTTTGCTTCGTGAGTGGCGCCGAGCAAATTCGAGTCGGTCGAATACGCCTTCTCCGCGCTCATGTGATAGTCGAGCCCAGCGGCGGCCAGATACGCCGACATTTCTCGGCGTCCGCCCAACTCGGCGATGAACCGGGAATCCAGCCAGGGTTTGTAGATGCGCAGCTCAGGGTTGGCGAGCAAGCCATAGCGGTAAAACCGCTCGATGTCGTTGCCCTTATGCGTGCTGCCGTCGCCCCAGATATCGACACCATCCTCGCGCATGGCCAGAACGAGAGTCGTACCCGTCACCGCTCGCCCCAAGGGCGTCGTATTGAAATACGTCGTCCCCGCCGTCGACACGTGAAACGCGCCGCTCTGTATGGCAGCGAGTCCAGCGGCGACTAACTGATGACGGCAATCGATGAGCCGTGCGTGCTCGGCGCCCAACGTGAGCGCCTTGCGCGGGATCGCTTCGTAGTCCGGTTCGTCGGGCTGACCGAGATTTGCGGTGTACGCGCAGGGCCTGGCACCCCGCGCGCGCATCCAATGCACCGCGGCGCTGGTGTCGAGGCCGCCGGAAAATGCGATGCCCACCCGCTCGCCGACGGGCAAGGACCTAAGAATGGTTTGGCCAGACGTCATGATCTCTGTCGATCGACGCAGCCAACAGACCTAGACGTCGAGGTTCGCGACGGCGAGCGCGTTCTTTTCGATGAACTCGCGTCGCGGCTCAACCTCGTCACCCATCAGTGTGGTGAAGACCTCGTCGGCCGCTACCGCATCCTCGATGCGCACCTGCATGAGGCGGCGCGTCTCGGGATTGATGGTGGTATCCCAGAGCTGTTCCGGGTTCATTTCACCAAGGCCCTTGTAGCGCTGGATGGATTGCCCGCGTTTGGCGTGATCGAACAGCCAATCGATGGCCTGCTTGAACGAGGTGACCTCGCGCCGCGCTTCGCCACGGCGGACGAAAGCGCCCTCGCCGATCATGCCGGCGAGCGTTTTCGCGAGGGCGGCAATACGTTGATACTCCGAAGAGTCGAAGAAATCGCGCGTGAGGTATTTGTCGAAACGACTGCCGTGCTCGGCCTTCGACACATGGATGCGCGCAATCGCTTGCTCACCCGCAGCCGGCTGGAAGTGCAGGCGGTAAACGGCGTTGCCATCAGAAACCGCATTGAGGCGGCTCGCCAGATCATCCGCCCAAGCGGTCAGCCATTCCGGACGATCGAAGTCGCTGCGCGAAACAATGGGCACATAAAGCAGCTGCTCGAGAACGCGCGCATCGTAACGTCGGGCCCAGCGTTCGATGATGGCTTGCACCTCGACGTACTGACGCGCGAGCGACTCGAGACCGGCGCCACGCAGCGGCGGCGCCGACGCGTTGAGATGCAACTCCGAGTCTTCGAGTGCAGCGTTGAGCAACATCGCGTTGAGCTCGACGTCGTCCTTGACGTACATCTCCTGCTTGCCGCGCTTTACTTTGTAGAGCGGCGGCTGCGCGATATAGATGTGGCCGCGCTCGATCAGCAACGGCAACTGACGATAGAAGAACGTGAGCAGCAGCGTGCGAATGTGGCTGCCGTCGACGTCTGCGTCCGTCATGATGATGATGCGGTGATATCGGAGCTTATCGATATCGAATTCGTCGCGACCGATGCCGCAACCGAGCGCCGTGATCAACGTGCCAACCTCGGCAGAGGACAGCATCTTGTCGAAGCGCGCCTTTTCGACGTTCAGGATCTTTCCCTTCAGCGGCAGGATCGCCTGCGTACGACGATCGCGGCCTTGCTTGGCCGAGCCGCCTGCCGAGTCGCCCTCGACGATAAAGAGTTCGGACAACGCAGGATCTTTCTCCTGACAGTCAGCGAGCTTGCCCGGCAAACCCGCGATGTCTAGCGCGCCTTTGCGACGCGTGAGTTCGCGGGCTTTGCGCGCGGCCTCGCGCGCACGCGCAGCCTCGATGATCTTTCCGGCAATCGCTTTCGCTTCCTGCGGCTTCTCGAGCAGAAACTCCGAGAACTTTTGCGCGACAGCCGTCTCGACAACGCCCTTCACTTCGGAGGAGACGAGCTTGTCTTTGGTCTGCGAAGAAAACTTGGGGTCTGGCAACTTGACCGAGAGGATCGCCGTCAGGCCCTCGCGCGCATCGTCGCCGGTGGTCGGCACTTTTTCGCGCTTCGCGATGCCTTCCTTTTCGATGTAATCATTGAGCGTGCGCGTTAGTGCGGCGCGAAAACCGGCAAGGTGCGTTCCGCCGTCTTTTTGCGGAATGTTGTTGGTGTAGCAGAACATCGACTCCTGATACGAGTCGTTCCACTGCATCGCCACTTCGACGCCTATCGGGCCCTCTTGGGTGCGAAACCAGAAAACATGGTCGTGAATCGGTTGGCGTGAACGATTGAGATGACCGACGAAGGCCTGCAATCCACCTTCGTGTTCGAAAACGTCGCGCTTGTCTTCGCGCTCGTCGATGAGCTCGATACGAACGCCGGAATTGAGGAATGACAATTCTCTGAGTCGCTTGACGAGAATGTCGTAGTTGAACTGGATGTTCGTGAAAATGGTCGGGCTTGGTTTGAAGCGAACACTCGTGCCCGTGCGATCGGTGGTGCCCGCCACCGCGAGGGGCGCAACAGGCTCACCCAGCCGATATTCCTGCGTATGCAACTTGCCGTCGCGGTGGATGGTGAGTTGCAACACATCCGACAGCGCATTCACCACCGAAACACCGACGCCGTGCAAACCACCAGAGACTTTGTACGAGCTATCGTCGAATTTTCCGCCAGCGTGCAGCACAGTCATGATGACTTCGGCTGCGGATCGGCCTTCCTCGGCATGGATATCGACCGGGATGCCGCGTCCGTTGTCTTCGACGGTCACCGATTCATCGGCGTGAATCTTGACCACTATGCGGTCACAATGGCCTGCCAAAGCTTCGTCGATCGAGTTGTCGACGACCTCGAAAACCATGTGGTGAAGGCCGGTCCCGTCATCGGTGTCGCCGATGTACATTCCGGGGCGTTTTCGAACGGCGTCGAGACCCTTTAAGACCTTGATTTTACTGGAATCGTAGACGTCTGATTCAGACATGCGTGGGCCCGGTAATGTGATGCGAAATCATACCCGAAATACCCTGCCCTGTTCCACGTGAAACACGGTTTCCGGCTGGCCGAAAAGCGGGGTGTCACGATCGAGAGCGGTAACAATCAACTGGGTCTCCAAAGCCTCGACTCGCCTGATGAATCGCCCTAGCCGTTCGCGGTCGAGTTCGGCCGACGGATCGTCGAGCAACACCGTGGGCCGCAGTCCGTGTTCTGCCCGCAAGAACTCGAGCTGACAGAGATTCAGGGCGACGGCCGCGAGTTTCTGTTGCCCCCGAGACAAAACCTCGCGAGCCGCTCTGCCTTGAATGCGAAGCGCGAGATCCGCCCGGTGAGCGCCTAGACTGGTTGATCGCCTCTCTCGGTCCCGGCCCGCCGAAGCCGCCAAAACATCACCGAGCGAACTGCTCCGATCCCAGCCCGGTTGAAAGTCGAGCGAAACCTGAAGCCCCGTCAGTTCGGCGGCGGTTTCTTCCCAGTACGGGGCCAGCGCCACGGCCACCCGCTCCCGAGCCGCCGTTAGCGCCTCTCCCTCACGCGCGAGCTCAGGGTCCCAGGCCGTGAATTCGGATCTCCCTGCTCTCAGGGCCGCGTTTCGCTGCTGAAGTGCCTTCTGGTACCGCCCCCAGCTCGTGGCGAACCCTTGTTCCACGTGGAACACCGCCCAGTCCAGCCACCGTCTGCGGCGCGCCGAACCCTCCTCGATCAGCTTATGAGCGTCCGGATCCATAGCCTGAACAGGGAACGCGGCCGCCAAATCAGCAAAACTCCGAAGGTCTGCGCCATCGAGACGTCCAACGGTACCGGTTTTGGCATCCGAGCCACGGCGGATTTCGATGCCGAGACGTCTCGGGCCGGGTTGCGCTTGAACCACGCCGACCGCGCGGCCTAAGGGTTTTCCGTGCTGGATGAGCCGTTCATTGAGGCGGGTGCGGAAAGACCGTCCGCGACCCAACAGGAACACCGCTTCCAGGACGGTGGTCTTCCCAGCGCCGTTCGCCCCGAAGACCAGGTTGGTTCCGGGCCCGAATGCCAATTCGGCTTTTTCGATGCAGCGGAGATCTTCGAGCGTGAGCTCCGCTAAAGACATTCCTTCACTCAGAGCCGCATCGGCATGACGACGTATTTGGTGCCGTCGGGCGAGGCCGCGGTAATCAGGCAACTGCTATTCGAGTCGGTGAGTGCGATATTGACGCGATCTGTCTCGATCGCCGACAACGCGTCGAGCAGGTAAGTGACGTTGAAACCGATTTCGATCTCTTCGCCCGAGTAGCTCACTTCGATCTGATCTTCGGCTTCTTCTTGTTCGGGGTTGTGTGCCTGCAACGTCAGTAGGTTGGGCTTCACGTTGAGACGAATCCCTCGGTACTTTTCGTTCGACAAAATCGCTGTTCTGGTAAGACTTTGCTTCAAAAATCCGCGATCTGCGTCGATTATACGATGGGCGTTGGCCGGGATAACCCGGCTATATTCCGGGAATCTGCCGTCAATAAGCTTCGAAGTGAACCGAACGTCGCCGATCTCGCAGCGAACATGGTTGGTTCCGATCTCCAATGCAACCTCGCCCTCGGCTCCCAACATCCGCTGAAGCTCCATGACCCCCTTTCGGGGCAGGATGACCTGCTGCTTGCCGGTGACCCGCTCCTTGAGCGTGGCTTCGCACAACGCGAGACGGTGGCCGTCGGTGGCGACGGCGCGGACTTTGCCGCCCTCGGACTCCAGCAGCATGCCGTTGAGGTAGTAGCGCACGTCTTGTTGCGCCATCGAGAAGTGCACTTTGTCGATGAGTTTTCGGAATTCTGCTTGCGGGAGTTTGAGCACCTGCTGCGCATTGATTTCTTCAACGACGGGAAACTCGGCGGCTGGGAGTGTGGAAAGCGTGAAGCGGCTGCGGCCGGCGCGAATGACGAGTCGATCGCTTTCCACCGACAGCGTGACGTTCGAGCCTTCTGCGAGAGAGCGGAGGATGTCGAGGAATTTTCGGCCTGGGACGGTGATGTCGCCGGCGGATTGAACTTTAAGCGCCACCGAGCTGACGAGCTCGACCTCCAGGTCGGTTCCCGTGACACTCAGGCGGTTATTCCGCGCACTCAGCAACACGTTGGACAAGACCGGCATGGTCTGGCGTCGCTCGACGACACCGATGACGTGTTGAACCGGACCCAAGATCTCTTCGCGGTTGGCTGTGAGTTTCATAAATTCTTTATTTAGATCTTAAGAAAGATTGTAGAGATTATTAACACGGTGGATAACTGAAAAACACTGGAAATCTCGAGGTTTTCAGCATCTTACGCCATTCTTATCAGTGCACCGATTGCGGAACAACCCGCGTCATTCCTGTGAGGCGATTGTGAATGATTTTCACGGCCGAAAACATCCACAAGATACCAACATCAATTCGTCAGGGTTCTCAACAGGTTCGAATAATCTTCCGCGATGCGTTGCTCGGAGTCCCGCAGTTCCTTGATGCGACGGCAAGCATGCAACACGGTGGTGTGATCGCGCCCACCAAACGCATCCCCAATCTCCGGAAGGCTGTGGCTCGTCAGCTCCTTGGCGAGCGCCATAGCGATCTGCCTTGGCCTCGCCACCGAACGACTTCTGCGCTCCGATAACAAGTCCGCCACCCGAACCTTGAAGTAATCCGCAACGATCTTTTGGATGTTTTCAATAGTAATGAGCCTGGCTTGCAGCGTGAGCAGGTCTCGCAAGGCTTCTTTTGTGAAATCGAGGGTAATGGGTTGCCCTGTGAATCGCGAATTGGCGATCACTCGGCGTAGCGCCCCCTCAAGCTCGCGGACGTTGGAGCGGATGCGCTTGGCGATGAACAACACCACCTCTTGGCTAAGCGTCACGCCCGCTGCTTCCCCCTTGCTGATGAGAATCGCGGCGCAGGTTTCGAGTTCGGGCGGCTCGATGGCGACGGTCAAACCCCAGCCAAATCGTGATTTGAGGCGCTCCTCGAGGCCCTCAACTTCCTTCGGATACCGATCGCAGGTCAGGATGACCTGCTGCTGACCCTCCAACAGGGCGTTGAAGGTATGGAAGAACTCTTCCTGCGACCGCTCCTTCCCCGCAAAGAATTGGATGTCGTCGATCAGCAGCGCATCGAGAGAACGATACGCCGCTTTGAAATCGTTCATCTGGTTGTGCTGGAGCGCTTTCACCATATCGCTGACGAAGCGTTCTGAGTGCACGTAGGCGATGCGCGCTTGCGGGTTTTTCGCGAAGATCGCGTGTCCGACGGCGTGCATCAGATGCGTTTTACCGAGGCCCACGCCGCCGTAAATAAACAGCGGGTTGTACGCTTTCCCGGGATTTTCAGCCACTTGCTGCGCAGCGGCTTTCGCCAGCTGATTGCTTTTGCCGACGACGAAAGTATCGAAGGTGAAATCCGGATTGAGGCGCCCACCGACAATTTCGACGTGGGGTTTTCGGGGCGTCCGAGCTACGTCGCGCGACGCGATACTATCGGCTTGCGCCGCCACGGCCTCGGGTTTTTCGCCGACCTCGATCGTGACGCTGACGGGCTCGTCAGCTGATTGAGCGCGAGCGAGATCGCCGATGCGACTGATCAAATTCGCGTTGATCCAATCGACCACGAACCGATTGGGCGCCAACAGACGCAACGAACCCTTGCTTTCGATCGCCTGAAGCGGTCGAACCCAGGTGTTGAACTGGGTGTCGGGCAACTCGGATTCGAGAGCTGCTGAACAACGGTTCCAAATAGACACGTCCACGCGAAAGCCGGCCTCCCTGAAAGCTCGGGGCAAGGGGTTTAACCAAGGGGATGGGGAGAATATACCGCCGAACAGGCCTGTGGATATCTTTTTGGCTTGACACCACCCGACCCCCTGCTTACCCTCTGCGACCTTTTTTCGGTGACGACACCATGAAACGCACGTACCAGCCCAGCAAGGTCCGCCGAGCCCGAACCCACGGGTTCCGCGCGCGTATGGCTACGGCCAACGGGCGCAAAGTTCTCGCCCGCCGCCGCGCCAAGGGCCGCAAGAAGCTGATCCCCTGATACGGGACGCTGACACCCGGCCCTTGCGGTCGGGCTTCCCGCCGTCGCGCCGGGTATTGCGCAAGTCCGACTTCGAGGCCGCTTACCGGGACGGTCGCCGTCTCGGTGATTCCTGTTTTTCGGTCATCGTGCGCCCGGGCAGCGGCCACTGTCCGAGGCTCGGTCTGTCGATCGGCGCACGCGTGATCGGAAATGCCGTCGCCCGCAATCGACTTCGTCGCATAATTCGCGAATCGTTCCGGCAAGCCCAGCACCGCCTGCCCGCAGTCGACCTCATCGTCGGCGCGCGAGCGGCAGCCCGCGAAGCCCCGGCCACCCGTATCCGCGAGAGCCTTGAGTCGCTCTGGCAAAAGGTAGCAACGACATGCGAGCCGTCCTCCGCGCGCTGATCCGCGCCTACCAACTTGTCATCAGCCCGTGGCGCGGCCCCACCTGTCGTTATCATCCTTCGTGCTCGCATTACGCGCTCGAAGCGCTCGACACGCATGGCGCGCTCCGCGGAACCTGGCTGGCGATGAGACGCGTCTCGCGCTGCCACCCGTTTCGCGAAGGCGGATTCGACCCAGTACCGCCGCGCGCTGCCGACTAATTTCCCTGAACCCTTTATTTTTTTGACCTTCGGACAAGACCAATCGTGACTTCGACCAACGCACGCATGTTTCTTTGGCTCGGCTTGGTTCTCGTACTGTGGATCAACTACGAGACCTGGCAACGCGACTATGCCCTGACGCCCGCAGCCTCTGTCGCGCCCTCGTCTTCTACGTCAGCCACAAGCTCTCTGTCATCGAGTGTGCCGCAAGCCGCGCCGCCGACCGCCTCCCCAGAAAGCACCGCTCCTGCAGAAAACATGACCGCTGTGCCTGCGACAGCGCCAATCCCCGCTGTCACGCAATCGGTCGTGCCGCCTGCATCCTCGCGCAATCTGCGTGTCACGACGGACGTACTCGATCTTGATATCAGCTTGCGTGGCGGCGATCTCGTCCGCGCAGATCTGCTCAGGTATCCAAAGGTCAAAGGCCAAGATGCCCGAGTGCGTTTGCTTGATGGCGGCAAAGAACACTTCTACGCCATCCAAACAGGTCTGACGGAGGCCGACGGCAGCGCTCACCCGACGCACCTCGCCACTTTTGAGGCTGCGCAAACGCAATACACGCTGACGGACGGCAAAAACGAATTGCGTATTCCGCTGACGTGGCGCGACGAGGCTGCCGGCGTCACGGTGACCAAAACGTACATCCTGGAGCGCGGCTCCTATCGCATCGATCTCGAGTACAGCATCGACAACCGCGGCGCGACACCGTGGCGCGCGGCCTCGTATGCACAGATCCTTCGGGACGACCCGCCGGTCGAACGCTCGATGTTCAGCGTCGAGAGCTACGCGTTCCAAGGCCCTGCGTATTACAACGGCACCAAATATTTCAAAATCAACCGGACGAAGATCGCCGAGAGCGAACTTCCTCGCAACGTCGGCACCGGTTGGATCGCCGGGATGCAGCACCACTTCGTCACGGTCGTCGTGCCGGCCGAAGGACAGAACTACGCGTACGCCCTGCGCACGGAAGGCAATCAGTACTTGCTGTCGGCCACCGGCCCTTCCGTCACGGCCGCACCGCAGAGCGGGACGACGCTCAAAGAAACGCTGTTCATCGGCCCAAAGCTGCAAGCTCAGCTGAAGACCGCCGGTCCGCGTCTCGATCTCGTCGCCGACTACGGCGTGCTCACGTTGCTGGCGGAGCCGCTGTTCTGGCTGCTGGAACAGGCCCACAACCTCGTCGGCAACTGGGGCTGGGCGATCATCATCATCACGGTCCTGCTCAAGCTCGCGTTCTATCCGCTTTCCGAGTCTTCGGGACGCTCGATGGCGAAGATGCGGCTGATGACACCGCGCATGAAGAATCTGCAGGAGACCTACAAAGACGACCGTGAAAAGCTCGGTCGCGCGATGATGGATCTCTACAAGCGAGAGAAGATCAATCCCGCAGCGGGTTGTTTGCCCATCCTCATCCAGATGCCGGTGTTCTTTGCGTTCTATTGGGTACTGCTCGAAAGCGTCGAGATGCGCCAAGCACCCTTCATGTTCTGGATTCAGGACCTCTCGTCGCGCGATCCGTTCTTCGTTCTTCCGGTGATCATGGCTGGCGCGATGTTCGTTCAGTACAAACTCAACCCGACGCCGCCCGATCCGATCCAAGCCAAGGTGTTCATGATCCTGCCGTTCGTGATGAGCATCACGTTCGCATTCTTTCCGGCGGGCCTCGTGCTCTATTGGGTGACGAATACGCTGCTGACCATCGCGCAGCAATGGAACATCAACCGCCGCATCGAGGCTGAGGCAAAGAAAACGAGGTCGGGTTGAGGCCCACTGCTACGACCGACACGATCGTCGCCGTCGCCACGGCACCCGGGCGTGGTGGCGTCGGCATCGTCCGAATTTCTGGGTCCGAGGTTCGTCGCATCGGCGAAGTGTTGCTGGCGAAGCCGCTGCCTCCCCCGCGAGCGGCATCGATCGCCAGATTTCATGACGAACAAGGTGTGCCGCTCGACGAGGGGCTCGCCCTTTTTTTTGTCGCGCCGCACAGCTACACCGGCGAGGATGTGCTCGAGCTGCAGGCCCATGGCGGGCCGATCGTTCTCGAAGCAATCGTCGACCGAGCGGTCACCTTGGGTGCGCGGCGTGCGGTCGCCGGTGAATTCACTCAGCGTGCGTTTCTCAACGACAAACTCGACTTGGCGCAAGCAGAGGCGGTTGCCGACTTGATCGATGCCAGTTCGCTCGCGGCGGCGCGAGCGGCCATGCGCTCGCTGCAGGGTGATTTTTCGAAACAGGTGCACGAGCTGGTCGAAAAAGTGATCGAACTGCGCATGTGGGTCGAGGCAGCGATCGATTTTCCAGAAGAAGAGATCGATTTCCTGGCGGATCGAACGCTGACGGCTCGCCTCACCGCTCTGCGCGAACAATTCGCCTCCGTGTTGCACAGCGCTCGCCAAGGCCGAGTGCTGCGCGACGGTATGACGGTCGTGATCGCAGGCCGACCGAATGCAGGCAAGTCGAGTTTGCTCAATGCGCTCGCCGGTCACGACGCGGCAATCGTGACCCCCATCGAAGGCACGACTCGCGACGTACTGCGCGAATACATCTCGATCGACGGCATGCCCCTGCACATCGTCGACACTGCGGGGCTGCGCGACTCAGGCGATGTCGTCGAGCTCGAGGGCATACGGCGTGCTCGGCTCGCCATGCAAGGCGCGGATCGCGTGCTGTTCGTGGTCGATGCCGAAGCGGATCCGAGTGCTGCGTCGTTTGCAGCAGAAAAAACGCAACTATCCGCCAACGTTCCCGTCACGTTGGTGTTCAATAAAATCGACAGATTAAAGTCCAAAGAGGCTCTTCGACACCAGGCACCTGCTGGCGCACGAGAAGCCGGAGCGCAAGGCGCTGACACCGCGCTCTCGATCTCCGCGATGACGGGAGCGGGCCTTGCCGAATTGCGCGAACATTTGAAAGCGTCCATGGGGTTCGATGCCGGTCAGAGCGGAGCGGTCAGCGCGCGCGCGAGGCATGTCGAGGCGCTTCAGCGCGCCGAGCGACACACCGAAGAGGCGGTGCGACAGCTCAAAGAGTCTCGGGCTGGCGAGTTGGTGGCCGAAGAGCTGCGTATCGCACAAAGCGCTTTGAGCGAGATCACTGGAGAGTTCCTTGCGGAAGATCTCCTCGGGCGGATCTTCGGCAGTTTCTGTATCGGCAAGTAACCGACGCCATCCGCCGACGCCGGAAAAAGCGAGTCAGCGTTTTGCGGCGACGAAGGCGAGACCCGCGCCGATAAAGAGTGCGGAAATCGCCGAGGCGTTGACGAGCACCGCCGCATAACCGAGCGTGCGTACGTCAATGAAAAAGTACGGATAAACGCCCCCTATTTCGCCACGCATCAGCACGTAGACCAAATACGCAGCCGGATAGGCGAACACCCGCCACACGTCGGCCCACACGAGCGATCGACGCGGAATGACCCGCCACCAAAAAATGGCGAAGACGACCGGAACAATATAGTGGTGAATCAAATTGGTGAGGGCTGCGATACCGGTCGGCTGGTACTGCGCGCGCAGTAACACGTGGAAGATCAGCCCGACCATCACGATTGACACCGCCGCCGCAGTCACGACCCAAGGCTCGCGCCAGGTTGCCCATCGCGACTCTGGCGTAAGCGGCTTACAAAATGCCGTGGCGACGATCGTACAAAAAAGATTCGTGAGGATCGTGAAATAGCCGGTGTACATGAAGACACCGTAGCCTGCGCTGTGTCCGAGGCTCATCTGGTGCTGCACGCTGAGCACGAGTTGCGTGCCAAGCGCGACCCAGCCAAAAGCGGCGAGAAGCCAAGCTGCGATGCGGTTAATCTTGCCGTCTATCATGGCGCGCCTTTTACCAGTAATGCTGCCACTTGGCGCGCTTCACGAAATGCTGGAAGGCGTCGCGCTTGTCCTTGGGCTGATAGTCGAGATAGCCGTTCGGCGCATAGCGTTCGACATACTGGTCGAGCACCGGCCGGTAGAGATGCAGATGCAAATCGGGAATCCGATGTTTGGACCGGAACTCCGCGATCGGGATCCGCGCGGACTCGCGTGTTTCGAACGGCCCTGCTTTTGCGAGCACGACGCCGCGCGGCCCGAAAATCGATGAGCGCCCTGGCCCGCCGTAGTTGGCATCTTCAAAGAAACCGGGGTTCCGCCCCTGAGTGGCGACGGAGTTGTTGGCGATCAGGGTGTACACGCTGTTGTGATACGAGGTGAGGCGCATGTCGTCCCACTCGAAGCCACCGGTTGCGACGCGACAGATGATCTCCGCGCCTTTGAAGGCCATGCAGCGAAAGAGCTCGGGCTCGAACTGCACGGCCGACATGGCGATGTTGCCGATATCCGTACGTTCGACGGGAATGACGGCATCGAGGCCGTACATCTCGACGAACCGGTCGTACACGTCGTAGATCACCGAGGTGTATTGCTCGGCGAAAGGGAACATGCCGCGCACGTTGCGCTGTTTCCAGTGCGAGACGACGCTTCCGTCGGGTTTGCACATGACCATCAGGTGCAGGATATGACCCGGCCAGTTCACAGGGTCTTTGGCGTAGGTGCCGAAGACGATGTAGCAGTTGTACTGCTTGGCTTTCTTGGCGACCTCCTCCACTTCCGAGCCCGGCACCTCAATCGACAAGGCGTAATGCTGATCGCGGGTCCAGTTGCTGAAGCCCGTGATCGGAAACTCGTGGAACACCAGCAAATCGCAACGGCCACCAAACCCCTGGGCGATATCGATCGATTCGAGGAAGTAATCGAGGTTGCGGCGCAGGTCGGGGCCCGGATTGGCGCCGTCCACTCCGTTCACGCGCGTCTGGACCACGGCTGCCGTGATGGCTTCCTGCCGCAGGTCGATCACGGGATAGGTGCCATCAGCACGAACCATTTGCGGGGGCGTGCGATCGGTCATGGGCAATCTCCTTGAGGGCTCAGGCCGTGCGGCGCTTGAGATGTACGAGCAAGACGGACACCGCAGCGGGCGTCACGCCCGGCAGGCGCGACGCTTGCCCGAGCGTATCCGGTCGGGCGGCCGCCAGGCGCTGGCGGACTTCGTTCGAGAGTCCCGCGACCGTGGTGTAGTCGAGGTCCACGGGCAGGGGCGTCTCTTCGTTCTTGCGCTGGCGCTCGATCTCGTCCTGTTGACGCTCGATGTACCCGGTGTACTTGGCGCGAACCTCGACCTGGAGGCGGACCGCCTCGGGCAGCCGGTCATCGAGGGCGGCGAGGGCGGACATCGGGTCGCCCGCGGAGTAGGCCGCGCCGAGGTCTGCCCCGGCGGAAGCGGCGAGGGCGGGGAGCCTGGCGTAGTCGACCTCCGGACGGCGCAACAGATCGAAGGCCGAGACCCCCCTGATGCGCAGGCTCGACAGGCGCCGAACCTCAGTCTCGGCGGCCTCCCGTTTGCGTCCAAAGAACGTCCAGCGCTCGTCGTCGACCAGGCCCATGGACCGACCGATTTCGGTCAAGCGGAGGTCGGCATTGTCCTCCCGCAGAATCAGCCGATGCTCGGCTCGACTCGTGAACATCCGGTAGGGTTCGGGCGCTCCGCGGGTGATCAGATCGTCGACCAAAACTCCGAGGTAAGCCTCCGCTCGGGAGGGGGTCCAAGGCGCCTCGCCGCGAACCTGGCGCGCGGCGTTGATGCCCGCGACCAGACCCTGGGCGCCGGCTTCTTCGTACCCGGTCGTGCCGTTGATCTGACCGGCAAAGAAGAGCCCGCCGATGGCCTTCGTCTCAAGCCAACCATGGAGGTCGCGCGGGTCGAAAAAGTCGTACTCGATGGCATAGCCGGGACGGGTGATGTGGGCGCGTTCGAAGCCCCGAATCGAGCGTACGAATTCGACCTGAACATCGTACGGCAGACTGGTCGAAATTCCGTTCGGATAGACCTCGTGAGTCGACAGTCCTTCGGGCTCGACGAACACTTGGTGGGAGCTCTTGTCGGCGAAGCGATGAACCTTGTCTTCGACCGACGGACAGTAGCGCGGACCCACGCCTTCGATCTTCCCGGTGAACATCGGAGAGCGATCGCAGCCTGAGCGGATCAGCTCGTGAGTTCGCTCATTTGTCGCTGTAATGAAACAAGGAATCTGCTCAGGATGCTCATTGGCTCGCCCAAGGAATGAAAATACGGGCAACGGATCATCGGAGTACTGAGGCGCCATGACGCTGTAGTCGAGGGTGCGACCGTCGATACGCGGCGGCGTACCCGTCTTCAGGCGACCGACTCGCAGGGGTAATTCACGCAGTCGGGAGGCGAGCGCATTCGACGGCGGATCGCCCGCCCGGCCCCCGGAATACTGGTCGAGACCGACATGAATTCGCCCCCCCAAAAAGGTGCCGACCGTGAGCACGACGGCGGGGGCTGCGAAGCGAATTCCGGTGACCGTCACGACCCCTCGAACCCGACCGTTTTCGACGACGAGATCGGCCGCCTCTTGTTGGAAGATCGAGAGGTTCGGTTGGTTCTCGAGGAGGGTCCGAATCGCCTTCCGGTAGAGCAGCCGATCGGCCTGTGCTCGGGTCGCTCGGACCGCCGGACCTTTGCTCGCGTTGAGGGTTCGAAACTGGATGCCGGCTCGGTCGACAGCGCGCGCTATGGCACCCCCGAGAGCATCGATTTCGCGCACGAGGTGACCCTTGCCGATACCCCCGAAAGCGGGGTTGCAACTCATCTGTCCGAGGGTCTCGATACTCTGGGTCAGCAACAGGGTGCGACGACCCATCCGCGCCGAGGCGAGCGCGGCCTCGGTGCCGGCATGACCGCCCCCGACGACGATGACTTCGAATGTGTCTGCGTACCCCATGGCGGGGCGATTCTATGTGAAAAGCATCATACTAATGAAATTAATAACTTATAAGCGTCTAGTATTCGTCTTATATTCTTTTGGAGGATCTAGCTGTGACAACTAGGAAAATTTTCCTCAATACCGTCAAGGATCAACCCACCGTCGCCGCCGCCGCCCAATCCGTAATTTTACCTAACCCCCAAAAGCGGAGGGTGGCGTTTTACCTACGCCACTCCACAACCGCTCAAAACTCAGACTCTCAGCTCAAAGAACTCAACGCCATAGCCGCTAACAGAAACTGGCGTGTTGTTGAGATCTATGAAGACGCTGGGGTGAGTGGGGCGAAAGGTCGTGATGAGCGGAAAGCGTTAGACGCTATGTTGAAAGCCGCTAGTCGTGGTGAGTTTGAGATTCTCTGCTGCTTCTCTATTGACCGACTAGGTCGTTCGCTTCAGCACCTCATCACGACCGTCAACGATCTTCACGCTCTAGGGATAGAAATTTTCTTCAGTCAGCAAAACATAGACACCACAACACCAAGCGGCAAATTGATTTTCAATGTGTTCGCTAGTTTCGCTTCGTTTGAAAGAGAAATGATACGGAGTAGGGTGGTGGCGGGAGTCGCTTTGGCGAAAGCGAAAGGCGTGAGACTAGGAAGACCGCCATCCGTCACTCAGCAAACACGGAACGCTATAGAAGAACTTTACAAAAAAGGAATGTCAGTAAAGCGAATCGCCAAGTCGCCTTCGTGTGGTGTTGGTACTACGGTGACGACGCTGAAAGACAAAGGCTTGTATGCTTAGTCGAGTATGCTAAACGGATTGAACGGAGTTCCGTCTTTTAGCCATCTGACTAACTTGAACAAAAATATCGGCACATAGACCGCTAAAAACACTAAAAAATAAAGACTCCAGAAAACGTCCCACCACGAAGACTCTTCTTTATT
>JBJTUA010000049.1:0-24994 GCA_046080445.1 Gammaproteobacteria bacterium | reverse complement strand
CTGCGCGCCGCGCGGCCCGACGAGCGCGACAAGCTCGAGCTCGTCCATCGTCTCGATCGCGATACGAGTGGGGTATTGCTGGTGGCTCGCAAGCCCGCGGTGCTGCGTATGCTGCATGCGGGGCTGCGTGAGGGCGAAGGTTTCGAGAAGCGCTATCTCGCGCTCGTCAAAGGTAGCTGGCAACTCGGCAAGAAACGCATCGATGCGCCGCTGCGCACCGATTTGCGCGTGGGCGGCGAGCGTACCGTGAAAGTTCAGGCCTCAGGCAAAAGTGCGACCAGCGATTTTCGCCCGGTGCAGGGTTTCGGTCGTATCGCCTCGCTGCTTGAAGTGTCGATTCTCACGGGGCGCACGCACCAGATTCGCGTCCATGCAGCGTACGCGGGCCATCCGGTGGCGGGTGATCCGAAATACGGCGATTTCGAGTTCAACAAAGAAATGCGCGAATACGGCTTAGATCGCATGTTTTTGCATGCTTCGAGCCTGTCGTTCGTCTGGCCCGATCGCGGAACAGAATTCAGCGTCAATGCGCCACTGCCTCCCGAGCTCGCCCAGGTGATCGATGCGCTCTCTATCGGCTCGACGCGACGGCGTAGGGGCGCAAGGCCTGTGCGACGAAGATCATCGGCAGGCCGATGATCGCGGTAGGGTCGAGGCTCTCCATGCGCTCGAACAAAGAAATCCCGAGTCCCTCGCTCTTGAATCCGCCGGCGCAGTCGGCTGCGGGTTCGCGACGCACGTAGTCGTCGATCTCGAGCCGCGTGAGCGTGCGAAAGACGCATCGAGTCTCGTCGCGATGTCGTTGCCAGAGACCGGCCTCGAGACCGACGACGGCGACGGCCGTGTGATAGACGACGGTGTGTCCCGAGAGGCGCTCGAGCATGGCCTTTTGACCTTCGGGGCTGCCCGGTTTGCCGAGGCATTCTTCGCCGAGGGCGCAGACTTGGTCGGAGCCGAGGACGAGGGCTTTGGGATGACGCTCGGCGATGGCTTTCGCCTTCGCGAGCGCCAAGCGCTCGGCGAGGGCGGCCGCCGGCTCGCCCGGCAGACGCGACTCATCGACATCGGGGCTCGCCACCTCGAAGGGCAGCCCGAGCCGGCTGAGTAGGTCTCGCCGGTAGCGGGATCCCGAAGCCAGGATCAGGGGGCGAGAGAGGGCGGTCGCTGGGGTTTCGGCCACGGAAAACAACGGTTTACCTCAGGATCGTTTTGACTCGAGGTGGGGTGGCCCCTATCATACGCGCCCCATGCCGGCCGACTGGTACCGACCTGTAGATGTCGAGCGTCTGGCTGACGTGGGCGAGTCGCGTGAATTCGATGTGCCGCTCGCCGAGATGCCAAGGCTCTTGCCCGCGCTCGCGAGCACCGAAGGCCACGCTCAGTGTCGCGTTACTTTCGCGCGTGAGCAGGGTCAGCCGGTGGCTGAAGTGGCCGTTGCAGCGCGCCTGGGTTTGCGGTGTCAGCGTTGTCTGAAGCCGGTGTGGACTGAGGTCGATGATCAATCGCAAGTTCGATTCGTCACCGATCCGGCGCGGGTAGATGAAAACGATCTCGGTATCGAGCCGACGTTGGCACCCGAAGGCAAGATCGCTTTGCGTGATCTGGTCGAAGAGGAATTGCTGCTGGCGGTGCCGCTCGTGCCGCGTCACGACGATCCGCGCGAATGCGGGTTGTCAGACGACGAGACGACCGAAGACGAAGGAATGCAGAGGCCGTTTGCGGGGCTGGGCGAGCTCCTGAAACGCAAGAATTGACGACGAGTCGCCCGGTTTTGATTTCGATTTCTTAGGAGTCCGACATGCCAGTTCAGAAGAGCCGCAAGACGCCGTCCAAGCGCGGCATGCACCGTTCGCATGACCGTCTCTCCAAGCCTGCGCTGTCGGTCGATCCGCAGTCGGGTGAGACGCACTTCCGTCACCGCATCACGCCGGATGGTTTCTATCGCGGCAAGCGCGTGATCGAGAAGCCGGCCGACGACGAAGCGGCGGGCTGAATCCTGCAATCGGCGGCGCCATCTCTGCCGCCGGCTCCTTCGGGGGCTGATCTTCCATGACCGTCATCGCGCTCGATGTCATGAGCGGCGACCGTGGTGCGCAGGAATGCGTGCCGGCCGCCCTGCGTGCGCTCGAGGCCGATGCCGAGCTGCGCTTGCTGCTCGTCGGCAATCCTTCCGAAATCGAATCTTTGATCGCCAAGGCGCTGCCGCCGGCGGCGATTGCCGAGCGTTTCGAGATCGTGCCGGCGAGGGAAGTCATCGTGATGACGGACTCGCCCCGCGAAGCGATCCGTCGCAAGAAACAATCGTCCATGCGTATCGCGATCGATCTCGTCGCGGAGCAGCGCGCTGAGGCCGCCGTAAGCGCGGGTAACACGGGCGCTTTGACGGCGATCGCGCATTTCGTACTCAAGTGCCTTGCCGAGGTGGAGCGGGCGCCGATCATGTCGGCCGTGCCCAACAAGCGCGGGTTCACGCACATCCTCGATCTCGGTGCCAACGTCCGCGCGACACCGTTGCAACTCGAGCAGTTCGCCATCATGGGCGCCATCGTTGCGCGTGATGTGCACGGAACGACGCGGCCGCGGGTCGGCCTGCTCAACATCGGCGTCGAAGAGACCAAAGGGCACGACCTCGTGCAGGAGGCCCACGTGCTGCTATCGGCGTGGACGCAGTCTCAGAGTCGTCGCGACTTCGAGTACGTGGGCTTCGTCGAAGGTGGTGATATTTTTTCCGGTGACGTCGATGTCGTGGTCACCGACGGGTTCACGGGTAACATCGCACTCAAAACTATGGAAGGTGTGACGGGACTCATCGGCGGGCGCTTGCGCGCGGAATTCACCGCCAATTGGACGAGCAAAATTGCCGGATTATTCGCGCGTCCCGTGCTCGGGCGGGTATCGGCTTCGCTCGATCCGAGGCGCTATAACGGCGCGGTCATGGTGGGTCTCAAGCGCGTCGTGGTAAAAAGCCATGGCAGTGCCGATCGCGTCGCGCTCGCTCAGGCGATTGCGATCGCCGCAACCGCCGTGCGCCGTCAGCTCGTCGACCACGTGCGCGAGGCGCTCGAGACCGAACAATACCAGAACGTCTGATCAGGGGTCAGGGAATGCTCAAATACTCGCGGATCGCCGGCACCGGAAGTTATCTGCCCGAGAGGGAGCTGACGAATGCCGATCTCGAGAAAATGGTCGAGACCTCAGACCAATGGATTCAGGAGCGCACCGGAATCCGCAAGCGACACATCGCTGCCGAGGGTCAGACGACCGTCGATCTCGCTTATCAGGCCGCGCTGCGTGCGCTCGAGTCGGCGGGTACGACGGCCGAAGAAATCGATCTCATCGTCTTTGGCACAACCACGCCTGATCTCGTATTCCCGAACTGCGGCGCGTTGCTACAGCAAAAACTCGGTATCCGCAGCGCGTGTCCGGCCATCGGCCTCGAGGCGGCATGCAGTGGTTTCATCTATTCGCTTTCGGTCGCCGACAAGTTCATCCGCTTGGGTGATGCCAAATGCGCGCTCGTCATTGGTGCGGAGACCTTGAGTCGCATTGTCGATTGGACCGATCGCGGAACCGCTATTTTGTTTGGTGACGGGGCGGGGGCTGTCGTGCTCAAGCCTGCCGACGAGCCCGGCGTCATCTCGACGCATTTGCACACAGACGGCAACTACAAAGATTTGCTGTTCTGCTCGGGCGGTCCCTCGAAGGGTTTCCCGCAAGACGCCTCTGGACGGGTCAACGCGTTCATTCGCATGACGGGTAACGAGGTATTCAGGGTTGCCGTGAATTCTTTGGGCGCCATCGTCGATGAGACGCTGGCAGCCAATGGTCTCGACAAGTCCGCCATCGATTGGCTGGTGCCGCACCAGGCCAATATCCGCATCATTCAAGCGACGGCCAAAAAACTCGACATGCCCATGGAGCGGGTGATCGTCACCGTGGGCGAGCATGGCAACACGTCGGCAGCCTCGGTGCCGCTCGCGCTCGATGCCGGTGTGCGTGACGGGCGCATCAAGCGAGGCGACTTGATCCTGCTCGAGGCATTTGGTGGCGGACTGACCTGGGGTTCCGCCCTGATCCGGTTCTGAGCCCAACTTCGAGGCGAAAAAAAACGCCGCGCATTGCGCGGCGTTTTTTTGCCTGTTGGCAGCGTCGATTACTTGGAGATCGAGCGCTTGAACATGCGATCGAGCTTCTCGTTCGTCGCATCGCAGCAGGACTGGCTGGCCTGGGCAGCGGCGAGCGCCTGGTTGGCGGTCGACTGCGCACCGTTGGCAGCACCGGCGGCATTGGCGGCAGCGCCGTTGGCAGCGTCGGCCGAGCTCTTGGCTGCGGCAACCTGCGACTGGAGGCTGGCGACCTGCGTCTTGAGGTTGTCGATCTGAGCCTGCATCGGCTTGAGGTCGGTGCAGCCCGCGAGACCGGCAACAGCAATGACAGCGGCCATCTTGACGACGATCGGAGTCTTCATTTTTTGGAAATCCTCTTTAAACAGTGACTGATAACAAAACTTTGGCGGAACCGAGGCCGCCTTACGGTCAACCCCTAGCCGCAATAGTATAACTGCACCAGAAGCCGAAAGTGATTGCAAGCGTACGGAGAACGTAAAAAACCCTGCTTGATCAGCGTTTTTTGATCAGAAATTGGTGATTTTTGAGGCCGATGGTTTCGATTGCGGGGCTGGTGTGGAACTCGTCCAATGCGCGCGTGACGTCCCTTGCGGAAAACGCTCTCGCGTTCGTCTGCGACACGATTTAGTCCGCATAATAGCCCGAGCAAAACGAACCCCAAAGAAAGAATGACTTCCCCGCGTGTGCTTTTTGTTCCGGTGAGTGGCCCGAGTGGTATGGGGGAATTCGCTCGTGCCCGTAGTCTCGCCGATGCCTTGCGCGCGCGATGGCCGCAGGTGGAGACCCGATTTTTGCTGCACGGTGATGCGCCGTATGCAAAAGAATTTCATCACCCCGTCACGACCTTGCCGGCGTCGCCGACGCTGTGTACCGAGGAGGTCGTTCGCACCATCGAACAGTTCAGACCGAACGTCGTCGTCTTCGACAATGCGGGTCGAACCGCTGCGTTGCGAGCGGCGGTGCGAGTTGGCGCGCGGGTCGTGTACATCAGCTCGCGCGGCCGTCAACGATACAAGGCCTTCCGGTCGCATTGGATGGGGCTGCTCGATGATCACTGGATTTCCTATCCCGCGCGGATCGCCGGTGAGCTCGGAGTAATCGAGCGTTTCAAATTACGCGTGATCGGCACGCCGCAAGTCCGCTTCATCGACGCCGTACTCGCGCCCGCCGACGCGGCGGCGGCGGACGAGCTGCTGTCAGGTTTCGGTGCGCCGGATCTTTTGGTGATACCGGGCGGGGGCAGTCAGTTTCACGACGCCTCGATCACGCCCAAAGATTTCGTGCGGTGGTCCGCGCTCGTCGCCGCGCAAGGATTTCGCGTGGTGTTCATCGCAGGCCCTGCGTTTTCCGGGACACCCGAGAGTCTGTCAGGCGTACGACTGCTACGAGGTGTCTCGGGCGGTGCGCTGCGTGCCTTGCTTGAGCGGACGACGCTCGTGCTCGTCAACGGTGGCGATACGCTGCTGCAAGGTTTGGCATTGAAGAAGGCGTGCGTGGCCGTACCCATCGCGGGAGATCAGGCGGCTCGCATCGCGCGATGCGCTGCGCTCGGCACGGTTGCGGCGCCAAGGGCTGTCCCCTCGACAGGGGTCGAGCCCGCCGAGACGTGTCTGAAGTTGTTGCGTGATGCGACGCTGCGGACCGAGCTCGAGGGGCGCGTCAGACAGGTCGGTTTCGAAGACGCGTTGCCGGCACTCATCGAGCGCCTAGGCGTTCATCTCGGTTTGTGTGACGACGACCCGGCGTCGCGAGAGATGCCGTGGATGAGACGGCTGTAAGCGTCCAGCGTTTCGCGTTTCACGTTCTCTAGGTGGTAGGCGGAGAGGTCCGGCTGAATCCGCGCCGGTCGTGCGCGCTCGAGTTCCTGTAACGCACTCGTCATGGCCGGCACATCGTCGACCGCGACGAGCTTGCCCGGAAAGCGCGACAGAATCTCCGCAGGACCCTGCGTACGCGTGGCGAGTACGGGTGTGCCCGCATCCAGCGCTTCGAAGATGACACGCCCCAGCGGCTCGCTGCGTGACGGACTCATGAACAGATCGAAGGCCTGGAAAAATTCTTTGGCGTCTTCGCGAAAGCCGAGAAGCGTGATATCAGTGCCGCGCGTGAGTGCCTCGAGTCGCTCGCGCTCACGACCGGCGCCGACGATGGCCAGTTTTGCATGGGGCAGCGCCGCCTCACGAAAGGCGCGAATCAGGATATCGAAGCCTTTGGACTTGGCGAGGCGACCGACCCCGCCGATCAAGAAATCATCCGGACCTGCGCCGCAGAGGGCGCGCAGGGCGACGCGCCGCTCGGCCGTGATGCGCGGTGCGGGCATCAAAGATTCGTTGATGTCGAATACGCAGCCGCGATAGTTCGCAAGATCGCGCTTCTGCCACTCGGCGATCACGATGAGACCGTCCATCTGGAGAAAGTGCGGACCGTTCACCCACATGTGGAGAGTGGCGACGGTCGGGCAGTTCGGTTTCAGTCGCGCGACGAGGCGCGTACTGCGACGCAGATGGGTATGGATGACCTCCGGTGCAAACTCCCGCAGCACACGGCGCAGTCCGATGCCTGGAAACCAGCGATTGAGCTCGAATACTTTGACGCGGGGATCGAGATGATCACGAATCGATGCGCCGCCTGCGCCGCGATGGTCGCTGCGCAAGGCGAGGGCCACCTCATGTTCGCCGACGCAGGCGTTGCACATCTCGGCCGTGGCGCGCTCGGTACCGGCGAAGCCACGAGAGAAGAGTGTGTGGAGAATGCGCATGAAATTTCTTTGGGCTGGCCGATCAGCGCCGGCCATCGCGCAGGATTTCTCGCGCTGCGTTCATGCCCGGCACGCCGGTCACGCCACCGCCCGGGTGCGCGCCCGAACCGCAAAGATAAAGCCCGCGGACGGGGGTTCGATAATCGCCGTAACCGAGCGCAGGGCGTGCCGCCCACAGCTGATCGAGCCCGAGTGCGCCGTGGAAGATATCGCCGCCGGCGAGTGCGAACCGCTCTTCGAGATCGAGCGGCGAGAGCGCTGAGTGACCGACGACGCTCGCGCGAAAGTTCGGCGCGTAATCGTTCACGGTATCGATGATGAACTCGGCTGCCGCATCGCGTAGCCCCGGTGTGCGCCAGCTGCGCTCGGGTGCGTCGGGCCTGCCGAGCTCGTAGTCGAAGTGTTGGCAGAAGAGACTGGCGACATGCGCGCCTCGGGGCGCAAGCGTGTCATCGAGCGTCGAGGGAATCAGCATTTCGACGATCGGTTGATGAGAAATGCCGTGCAGCCGCGCGGTCGCATGCGCGCGGTCCATGTAGCCGAGCGACGGCGCAATGATGATGCCGGCGCCGAGGTGCGAGTCATCGGTGCGCGATCGTTGCGCATTGAAGTTCGGCAGTGCGGAGAGCGCAACGTTCATGCGGAACGTGGCTGAGCCTACACGCCAGCGCTCGATGTGGCTGCGGAAATCTTCGGGCAAGTCGTCGGTAGAGAGCAGCGAGAGAAACAAAGGCTTCGGTCCGAGGTTGCCGATGATGCGCGGCGCACCGAAGATGCGACCATCGACGAGTTTGATGCCGGTTGCACGAGCCGGCTCGCTGCCACGGCTGCGGGTCGTGATGATGTTCGCGACGGGTGCGTCGCATTCGATGTGGACGCCGAGTTGACGCGCCTCGGCAGCGAGCGCTTGAGTGATGGCACCCATGCCGCCGACGGCATGACCCCATACGCCGCTCTTGCCGTTCACTTCGCCGAAAGCGTGATGCAGCAGAACGTACGCACTGCCGGGTGTATAGGGGCTCGCATAACTGCCGACCACCGAGTCGAAACCGAACAGTGCCTTGAGCGGTTCACACTCGAACCAATGATCAAGGATTTCGCCGGCGCTGCGCGTGAAGAACTCATGCAGTTCGCGTTGCGCTGCGATCGGCAGGGCGCGGAAATCGCGCCCGAAACGCAGCACCTCCCAAAGATCACGTCCACGACGCAGATCGGTCGGGGGTGTACGCGTGAGCAGACTGCGCAGCATGGCGACGGCGCGATCGAGCAGGGCATAGAACTCGGGTAGACGCGCGGCGTCCTTCGCGCTGTAGCGACGCACTTCGGCGAGTGTCGAGGCGGAGTCAGGCCCTGCGCTGAACGAGTCGCCGTTCGGCAGAGGCAAGAAGTTCTGCATCGGCCGCTCGAGGATGCGCAGGCCGTGCTCGGCAAGCTTCAGGTCGCGGATCACCTGCGGGTTGAGCAGGCTCACGGTGTAACTGGCCGTGGAGTTGCGAAAACCGGGGACGAACTCTTCGGTGACCGCGGCGCCGCCGACCAGGCTGCGCCGTTCGAACACGCCCACGCGCAACCCCGCCCGGGCGAGGTAGGCAGCGCAAACGAGGCCGTTATGGCCGGCGCCGACGATCAGGGCGTCGAAATCGGTAGGGGGCTTGCGACTGGATGAATTCACAGGTACTGTATGGATCAGCAGAGGTGTCCCATGTCAGATCTCACCCCCCGTCAAACCGAAATCCTCCGTCTTATCCAGCGAGCTATTGCCGAAACCGGCATGCCGCCCACGCGGGCAGAAATTGCGCAAGAGCTCGGGTTCAAGTCCGCCAACGCCGCCGAGGAGCATCTGCGCGCACTCGCCCGTAAGGGCGTCATCGCGCTCGTGCCGGGCACCTCGCGAGGCATCCAACTCAAGGACATCCTGCGCGAGCAGCTCGGTCTGCCGCTCATCGGCCGCGTCGCGGCCGGTAAGCCCATTCTCGCAGAAGAGAACATCGAAGCGCGCTTCAACATCGATCCCGACATCTTTTCGCCTCGGCCACATTACCTCCTCAAGGTCACCGGCATGTCCATGAAAGACGCCGGCATCCTCGACGGCGACCTCGTCGCCGTGCACCGTACGCCCGAGGTACGCAATCGCCAAATCATCGTCGCCCGCCTCGAAAACGAGGTCACGGTCAAACGTTACAAGCAAGAAGGCCCCACGGTCTGGCTGCTGCCCGAAAACCCCGACTTCGAGCCGATCCGCGTCAACCTGCGCGAAGAGCCGCTCATCATCGAGGGGGTGGTGGTCGGTGTGCTACGCCGGGGTGCCACGAGCGGCAAGGCGACGCCTGCCGGTCTCATGTAACGCCGTCCGCCGCTTCCGCGAGCGATCCACATGCATTTTCCCAGGCTGCGTCCGTTGACGGGCGCTGCGCGTTGTCACCATGGGTCAGGCCACTTGCGACACCACAGCCGATCCGTCGCTCGAGCGGTTGCTCGAACACCCCGCCATTTGGCGCGGTCGAAGCGTTGCACGCACCGCTACGCTCAGCACGGGGTTTACCTGCCTCGATGAGGCCTTGCCGGGCGGCGGATGGCCCGCTGCTGGCCTCACCGAAATCCTCACGGCCCGCAGCGGTCTCGGCGAATTACGACTCCTCGTGCCGCTACTTGCGCGGCTCGGAGCGCAGCCGCCACCACGCTGGGCGGTCTGGGTCTGTCCACCGTTCGAGCCTTATGCGCCGGCGCTCACTGCAGCGGGCGTCCCTCTCGAACGTCAGCTCGTCGTGCGTAGTGCAGAGCCTGCTTGGGTCATCGAGCAATCGCTCGACTCGGGCGGTGCGGCCCTCGTGCTCGCCTGGCTTGCGCCGGGGGCAGCGACGAGCGTGACGGTATTGCGGCGTCTGCAGCTCGCGACGCAGCGCAGTGGTGCGCCGGCATTCTTGTTTCGTCCGCTCACCGAAGCGACGCGCACATCACCTGCAGAACTTCGTCTCCTATTCGAGCCACAACTCACGGGCGGATGTGTGCGTCTGCTCAAAAGTCGTGGCGGTGAGCGCAGACCTCTCGAATTACGTTGGCAGGACCACGACCATGTCGCGACGTGAGCGTGCGTCTTCGGTGACGCGAGCCTTTCGCGCACCGCGCCATGGGTCTACTGCGCAGGTCTCCACGCGTATCGCCTCGACACCGCGCGCGCTGACAAGCGGCAGACCACCCGATCCACCGCTGCCGCTCGAATCTTTGTTCGATGCGGCACCCGAGGCCTGGGTGGCGCTGCATGTCCGCGGCGCCTCGAATGCGCTCGAGCGCCTTACCGAGATCGCCGGCGGCTTCACTTCGCGCGTGAGTCTCGAGTCGCCTGATGCCGTACTGCTCGAGGTACGCGGTAGTTTTCGGCTCTTCGGCGGAGCGCAGGGTTTGTGCCGACAACTACTCGAGCGTGGTCGTGCAGCGGGCTACGCGCTGCACTGGTCGCTCGCGCCTACGCCGCTGGCAGCGCTCGTGCTCGCACGCGCAGGGCAGGGCAAGATCGTGCTGGCGCGCGATCGCCTCGTCGGCCTGCTTTCACCGCTGCCGCTTGCGTTGCTGCGTTGGCCCGATAAAGAACTCGAGCGGCTCGACGCGGTGGGCGTGCGCACGCTGGGCGCCGCGCTGCGACTGCCACGCGCCGGTTTCGCTCGACGTTTTGGACCTCAGCTGCTGCTTGCGCTCGATCAACTCACTGGCGCGGCGCCCGAGTTGCGTCGACCCATCGTATGTCGCGAGCGGTTTCGAGCGCAGGTGGAGCCCGCTTTCGAACTGCAGACCGTCGCACTCGTGCTGCAGCATCTCGAGCCGCTGCTCAAAGATCTCGAGCGCTTTTTGCGTGCACGACAGTCGGGTGTCGATGTCCTGAAGCTGCGCCTGCAGCATCGCAAACACCCTGCCACGCGCCTCGATCTGCGTCTTGCGACGGCCGAACTTCAGGCGACGCATTTCGCCGAGCTGTTGTCTCTGCAGTTGTCACGCGTGACATTGCCTGCGCCTGTGCTGCGCTGCGAACTGCGATCGGGTGTGCTGCAGACTTTCGTGGCGCGGAGCGAGTCGGTCTGGCGTCCGGGTGAACATGGCGGCGGTGCGGGTCGCGAATCTCCGGCGCTCATCGAGCGATTGCGTGCACGACTCGGCAGCGAAGCGGTGTACGGGCTGTGTCTCGTCCCCGAGCATCGACCGGAGCGGGCATTCGGCATCGCCGAACCGGACGTTGCGCCATCACGCCGCCTATCGCAGACGTGGTGTGCGGCACGTCGGCCGTTATGGCTGCTACGCGAACCAGAAGTGCTCGTCGATGCGCCTCAGGCGCTGCAACTATTGGAAGGCCCCGAGCGAATCGAGACGGGTTGGTGGGACGGGCGCGATATCGCTCGCGATTACTACGTCGCTCGAGATCATTCGGGCGCCGAGATTTGGGTATATCGCGAGCGATTACCGCCGCACGCGTGGTATCTGCACGGCGTATTTGGCTGAGCGAAGCGGAGCGCCCCGGGGTCGGGGCACTCCGCTCGTCAAAGAAATCGCTTACTTCTCGCCCTTGATGTAACGATCGAGTTCGCGATGGAAGTGCCGAATGCGTGATTCCTGCTCGCTCCAAAGCGGGCCACGGAAACCGCGAGAGCGGCTGCCCGCACCAACGGCCGACACGAGCTCGACATCCTGATCGAGCACTTCACCGAGATCGGCGCGTTGGCCTTCCCCGAAGCGTTCGATCGGCGGCCGGGTGGCGCCGGTGATGTCCGTTCCTTTGGGCAGACCCATCCACGCGGGTACGAAGTAATCCGGATCATCGACGTAACGGAACATCGTGATGTTGTCGTAGTAGAACTTCTTCGGATCATCCGGATGCGGCAGGAAGCGCATGATGAACACGCCCTCCGGATGGCAGCCGATCTGCACGTTCGGGAACAATCCGGTCGCCCAACTATCGGTGAGCTGACCATCCGTGAACTTCTCGTAGTGCGTGAGTCCGAGTCGCTTGGCTCGCTCACGCTTGGAGCGCTGAACCGCCGCACGCACGCCCCGCGCATCACCTTTGTAGGAGTCGGGTTCCATGCCGGCGTCCTGCATCATGAAGCGCAGTCCGGCATCGACGGTGTCTTGGTCGGGCACGCGATGCGACTTTTGACACAGCGGCACGATCATGCGACTGAAGCCATTCGGATAGAGGTCGTATTGGCTGTAGTCCCCCATCACGGTCTGCGTTTGCGGGTGAATGTGAGGCAGGTGATAGGTCTCGTAGAACGAGTCGACGCCCACTTTCCAGTTGGCATCCCACAGCGTTCGAACGTGACGTACGGGGTTCATCTCGTCGATCCGGTAATTTTCGAGATAGCCCTTCGGCAGACCGATCCAGTCCGCAAGCGGCGGCGCCTTGCCATCGAGGTTGATGAACACGAGACCGGCATGCGCTTCGCAGCGCACTTCGCTCATGCCCGGCCGATGAGCGACGAGCTTGGGCGCGAAAGAGTTCTCGTCCGTGATCGCCTTGAGCTGGCCGTTGCAGCGGAACTTCCAGCCGTGGAAGGCGCAGGTGAATTCGCTGACGCTGCCGAAATCATTGAGCGCGATCCGGTTGGCGCGGTGCGGGCAGACGTTGTAGAAGGCCTTCAGGCCCCCATCGTCCTGCCTCGCCACGATGATCGACTCGTGTCCCACCTCAAAGGTGAAGTAGTCGCCCGGTTCCCGGACATCGGCGGTGACGCCGGCGAGCAGCCAGGCTCGGGGCCACATCTGCGCCCATTCCTTGCGCATGAATTCTTCGGAGAAGTAGCGAGACGGATCCGGGATTTCCAGTCCGTTGTCGATGGGGGCCTGTCTCGCCTCGAGCGAGTCGGGCGGGGCGGCGGGATTGACCTGATAGTCGTAGCTCATGGTGGCAGACCTCAATGACCCTCTCGGGGGGACAGTCTAGAACGAAGCGGGCAAAAAAGTGCCTGTTGCTCCATGGCAACAGGTGGGCATCCAAAAAAACAGGACAGATTGATTTTTTTCCAACTGGGTACCACACTTCAAGTCCTGTAGGGTGCGACTGCCCCTTGATTGAGGCAGGACGCGGGAGACAACGTTTCTAACTTCTAGCTGAGGGAATCCAGGATGCGTAAACCACACGGAAGATCCGTGACAGTGACAGTGCGGTCGGTTTTGGCCGCAAGCGCGATGGCGATGACCATGGCAGCAGCTGCTCAGGCACAACAGACGGGTGACGAGACCCGCCTCGAAGAAATCACGGTGACCGCCCAGCGCGGTGCCACGGAAACCAACCTGCAGACGACTCCGATCTCGGTATCGGCCGTCACCTCCGCCGATATCGATCGGCTGGTTGCCAAGGACATTTCCGGTCTCGCCTCGTCGGTGCCGGGCTTCTCCGCGGCGCGCATCACGGCCTTCAATGCTGCCTCCTTCGCCATGCGCGGTGTCGGCCTCACCGACATCATCGTTTACCAAGACTCGCCGGTTGGCGTGCAGGTCGATGACTTCGTGATGCCGAGCGTGCAGACCCAGTTGCTCGACACCTTCGACATCGCCGGCGCGGAAGTGCTGCGCGGTCCGCAGGGAACGCTGTTCGGCAAGAACACCACGGGCGGCGCGGTCAACATCCGCACGAAGCGTCCCAACATGTCGGAGTTCGGGGCGGACATCCGCCTCGGCGTCGGCAGCTTCGGTTCCAAGCGTCTGCAGGCGGCGATCGACCTGCCGCTGCAGCAGGACGTGTTCGCGCTGCGTCTCGTCGGCTCGGTCTCCAAGTCCGACGGTTACTACAAGCTCGGCGCCACCTATGGCCCGATCTATACGGGAAACTTTTTCGCCGGTCAGGGCCAGCCTTTCAATATCCCGGGTATCACGGGTCAGCGTGGTTCGGGCACGGGCGCGACGACGGGCGGTGACGATATCGTCAACGGCCGCATCAAGGCCCAGTGGAATGCCTCGGACAATCTCACGCTGCTGCTGCAGATCGAGAAGATGCAAGACCGTTCCGATGCAGTGCCCTCGTTCAATGATACGCCCCCGGGGGGTCCGTACCTCTGGAACTTCCTCGGGTTCACGCGCCCGACCGGTGATCCGCTCGATAACATGGCCTCGACCGAGCGCAACGACTCGCTGCTCGACATGGGCAAGGGTCAGCGCATCGACGTCGATGGCGTCTACCTGAACGCAGAGTGGGACCTCGGTTCGCACACGCTGTTCGCGTCAGCCGGTTCGCGCGATCAGAAGGAACACCTGCCGAACACCTACACGGGTGCCGCACCGGTGAACTCCATCACCAAGCAGCCTCTTTCGCTGTTCGACGCCACGCGCGACACGGACCGTGAGACGACGCAGCTCGAACTGCGTCTCGCCTCGAAGAACGACGGTGCGTTCAACTACGTCATCGGCGCCTTCCAGCAGACGAACGACGCACGCTTCTGTGTGGTCCAGTTGCTGGGTTTCATTGATCTGGCGCTGCCGATGAAAGCATTCTTCGGCGCGCCTGATCAGCTCAATAACGCCACGCCGCAGGTGCTCTGCAACCAGCAGGACTCCGACTCGCTCGCGGGCTATGCCGATTTGACCTACCAGGCCTCGGACAAGCTGACCTTGGGTGCGGGCTTCCGCTACACGCAGGACGAGCGTGAGTGGGCGGGCCGCACGCAAGTCGGTTTCGCGTCGCTCGATCCGCGTAACCCGGGTCTTACCGCGGCGCAGCTCGGTGAGCCGCTCAATGCGGGTGACTTCAAGAAGTACCCGGGCGGTCAGATCGTCAACTCGAAGACTCCGGGCTTCGGCAATCTGGCCCGCAAGTGGTCGGAGCCGAGCTGGCGTTTGACGGGTTCGTACCAGTGGAGCGACTCGCTGTTCAGCTACGCGACGTTGTCACGCGGCTACAAGGCCGGCGGTTACAACGATCAGACTGGCACCAGCGGTTTGATGGTTCCGTCGCTGACGCGTCCGGTCGATCCGGAGTACGCGACGAACTTCGAAGTGGGCTTGAAGTTCGAGTCGGCCGATGGCCGCCTGCGCTTCAACCCGACCGTGTTCACGACCAAGTACGAAGACGCTCAGCGCGCGGTGAACATCATCACGCGTAAGGGTGGTGCGGACTTCCAGGAAACCGTGTTCTACAACGCGGCCGAAGTGAAGTCGCAGGGTATCGAGCTTGAGCTGCAGGCGCTGGTCACGGACTCGTTTCGTATCCGCGGTCAGGCCTCGTTCCTCGATGCGAAGTATGAGCGCTTCGTGATCAACCAGCCTGCGCTGAGCGATCCCGTCAGCGGTGGCGCGATCGTTGCCTTCAACGGCAACTTCTCGGGTCTGCCGGTGCCGCGTTCGCCGAAGGAGAGCGGTGCGATCTCGGGTACCTACACGACGGATGTCTCGGGCGGCAGCCTCGAGGTGACGGGTGAGGTGTATTACGAAGCGGAGAACCTCTTCTACATCTCGGCAGCGGGTCGTCAGTACGACGCGTACCTCAATCAGAAGACGCTGTACAACATGTCGGCGACCTACACGCCGTCGGACAGCCGCTACTTTGTCCGCGTGTACGGCAAGAACCTCACGGATGAGCGCTATCGCGTTGCCTCGCAGTCGGTGGCGACGTTGTGGACGCACACCCAGTGGGGTGCGCCGCGCAGCTACGGCATCGAGGTGGGCTTCAACCTCGGCTCGAGCGGCAAGTAAGTCGTTCGATCTCGAACAAGTCCCTCAAGGACAAAAAAGCCCGGCGAAAGCCGGGTTTTTTTTGGTCGGTGAGATTCGCGGCGCTAGGCTACAGTCTCCGGCGTGAACGGACACCAGGTTTCTTTTTCGACCACATCGACGAGGAACGACAGTTTCGCCATGCCGCCGATGATGGCCATCACCACGCCGAGCTCGAGAATCTGGGCTTCGGAGAAGTGACGACGCAGGCGCGAGAAGAGATCGGTCGAAATCTCGCCGTGCATATTCGTGAGCACCATCTGATCGGTGTACTCGATGACGGCGAGATCGGCTTCGGAGAAGAGCGGTTGGCTCGGCGTGTTGGCAACGAGCGCATCGATTTGCGCTTGTGAGAAGCCCGCCTCCAACGCCCCCGGAACGTTTTGCTTGTTACAGGTGCGACAGCCATGCACCAGCGACAGGCGCAGGCGAGCCAGCTGCTTGTAGCGCTGTGGAACTTCGCCGCCGAAAAACACCTTCATGTAAAACTCGTTCATCACGAGATTGAGCAGATGAGGGGCTTGGGCGAAGACCTCGATGAACGTGGGTTCGCCCGTCAATTTGTTGAGCATGTCCCAAGCCGGGGCGATGCCCGCAGGTAATTCGGAACGCGGCGTGCGAGTGAACAGAGTCTGCGTCATGGCGGGACCTCCGATGAACGAACGGGCGATGAACGAACGGCTGATTACCGGTCGGGAACTTTGAACCACTCCGGGATGGTACCCGGCCAGACATCACCCCACATTTGGTTGCCGCCGTCGACGACCAAAGTTTCGCCGGTGATGAATTTGCCGGTCACCGGTGAGCCGACGTGGATCACCGCTTGGGCGATGTCGAACGCGTCACCGAACTGACGCAGCGGGTTGGCATTGCCAAACTTGTTGGCGGCCTCGGGCTTGTAGACGTTCAGGCCCTCGGTGGCGATGGAGCCGGGCGAGACGCAATTGACGCGTATGCCGAGCGGCGCCCATTCGACCGCGACCGACTTGCTGAGATAGATGACACCGGCGCGAGCCGCGCAGGTGTGTGCGACCTGCGGCATGCCGCGCCACACGTTCGCGACGATGTTCACGATCGAGCCCGGTCGATTGCGGTCGCGCCAGGAGCGCGCAGCGGCCTGCATCATCCACCACGTGCCGTTGAGGTTGGTGTCGATGACGGCGTTCCAACCCTTCACGGAGTAATCGAGCGCGGCCTGCGGGAACTGTCCGCCGCCGTTGTTGACCACGAGATCGAGACCGCCGTAACGAGACCAGATCTCGTCCATCAAAGATTGGACCTGATCGGGATCGCGAATCGTCATGGCACGAGTTCCGACCTCGCGACCGAGCAAGCGGCGGATGCCGTCGGCGGTATCGAGGAGTCGATCTTCGCGACGACCGCAAATCATGACTTCGGCGCCGAGTCTCGCAAACAAGAACGCCATGGCGCGACCGAGGCCGCTGCCACCGCCCGAGACGAGGCACACCTTCCCGGCGAGCAGATCGTTTCGGTAGGCATGAGGGCGCTTGGCAAGCTCCTCATCGGTGAAGCCCCAGCGGACCGGGGCCGCGTCTTTCGAATCGATGAGAGGAGTAGTGGCTGACATGGAATCCTCGCGGGTGGCGTCAGAGCGTCTTCAGACCGAATAACGAGACGCTGGCGATGTTGCGGTTGGGGATACCACCCAGGTTATGGGTGAGACCGAGACCGGGTGAGGGGAGTTGTCGATCGCCGGCGCGACCAAGCAGTTGGTTGTAGACCTCGTAGACCATACGCAGGCCCGAGGCGCCCACGGGATGTCCGAAGCACTTCAGACCGCCATCGGTCTGACAAGGATTGCGACCGTCGCGATCGTAGCGACCGTCGAGGATGTCGAAGGGCGCGCGGCCCTCGGCCGAGAAACCGAGATCCTCCATCAACACCAGTTCGGTGATGGAGAAGCAGTCATGCACTTCCATCATCGAGACTTCGCGACCGGGATCCTTCACGCCCGCTTCGCTATACGCCCGTGCGGCCGCGCGTCGCGTGGTGGGCGTATGTGCACCGTCCCAGTCTGCGTGGGAGAGCTCGTAACCGTTCGACGCCACCAGTTGCATGGCTTTGATGGTCACGGCGTCTCGACGTCCAAGCGATTTCGCCACCTCGGGTGTTGTGACGATGGCGCAGGCGGCACCGTCGGAGACGCCGCAGCAATCGAGTACGCCGAGCGGCCAGGCGATCATCGGCGCCGCGAGTACCTGTTCTGCCGTAATGGCTTTGCGCAGATGGGCCTTCGGAGCATGCAGTGCGTTCGCATGACTTTTGACCGACACATGCGCCATTGCACGTCGAAGCTCGTCGATGGCGATGCCGTGACGCGCGGCGTATGCGGCGCCGAGTTGTGCGAAGGCGCCCGGCGGCGTGAATCCCGGCTGCCAAAGATCTTCGAAGGTTCCCTTGGTGCGCTCGGGCAGGCCGCCGAAGCCCGTATCTTTGAGCTTCTCGACGCCCATCGCGAGGGCGATGTCACAGGCGCCGGAGGCGACGGCATACGCAGCGCCCCGAAGCGCTTCGGTGCCGGTCGCACAAAGATTTTCGACGCGCGAGACGGGCATCTGCGGCAGCCGGAGCGTCATCGCCAGCGAGAGTGCCGACTTCGACACGCTTTGCTCGTCGTAAAACACGCCGAGCCAAGCCGCTTCGAGCTGATCGCGCTCGATGCCGGCATCGAGGGTCGCTTCCTGAAAGGCCTCGAGCATCAAATCGTCGGCGCCGCAGTCCCAGCGCTCACCGAAGCGCGCGCAGCCCATGCCGAGGATGACGACTTTGTCGCGGATTCCGCTGGCCATCGATCAGCTCCCGACCGCCGCCGACCGCGCCGGCGCCGCTTTCCAGAAATAGCGTCGGAATCCGCGGGTGCGATCGACGTCCTTGAGACGGAATACGAATCGGACCTCGTCGTTGACTTTGGCTTCACCTGGCGCGAAATCGGCAAATTCTATGAAGGCATTGCCACCCGAGGAGAATGCCACGTTGCCGTAAACGAGCGGCGGACGCGGGCTGAATGCGAGCCAGTCTTCGGTAAAGGTTTTGATGCGTGCCGTTTCTTCGGCAAGCGCGATGGGCGCTTGCTCTCCCATTTTTCTGCACGAGGGCGCCACGCATACGCGCGCACGCGGAAACTGAACGGTGCCGCACTGCGTGCAGCGTCCACCGGTAAATGAATAGACGTCGTCGTGCCGTCGCCACGCAACGGTTTGTGCGGTACGACTGTCGCGTTCGGCGCGCATGTCAAACTCGACCGGCAGCACTCCACAGTGCGAAAGAAAACGCGTGTATTCAGTCTCTTCGCGACGCTCGGCGAGCGTCGCTGCGACGCTGCGCGTGGCATGGGTGGAGCCAATCTTCGAGGTCGTGCGAAAGAGCAGAGCATCCACGCCTTGTCCGAAACCGACGAGTAGCACGAGCTCGCCCGCTTTGGCGCGCTCGAGCGCGCTCGCAAGCAGGATGAGAGGATGGCCTGCGCCGGTCTGTCCGCATTGCGCGGCGAGATTATCGAGTACGACCGCTTCGCCGATCCCGACGAGCGAGGCGATCTTGCGGCCGAGCGTCGGTGCGGCGTCGATGGCAAGATGAGCGATATCTTTGGCCTCGACTTTCGCCTCGGCAAGCAGCGCGCGTAGCGTCTCAGGTACGAGCGTTTGCCAACCGGCTTCGCGAACCCAGCGTTCCTCGAGCGTGTAGTCGAAGGGTGAGTCCGTCAGTCGATGATGGTCAACGAAATCGGCGGCTCGATGGTGGCGAGCGATCAGCTCGGCCACGCCCGGCTCTGCGCTGACTACCACGGCTGCACCACCGTGACCGTAAGACGATTCCTGATCGCTGCCCGGACGCGCGAGGCGTCGATCGGCAGCGGCAATCAAGGTGTTACCGTTGCCGGTGGACGCGAGCGCTTGAGCAAGTGCCGCCGTAGCCGAGCGCTGCGAGCCCGTCACGTCCATGGCCAGAGTCGACTCACTCAGGCTGAGCGCACTCGCAAGCACGGTCGCGTTGCTGCGATCGGCGAAGGGCAGGGTGGTAGAGGCGAGCATCACCGTACTCACCGACTCGCGCGACGCGTGCGTGGGCAAGGCGCTGCGAGCAGCCTCGACCGCCATCGTCAGCGAGTCTTCGTCCCAGTTGCAGATCGAGCGCTCACCGCGTGCCGACTTCAGCGACGGATTGACCCAGCCCATGGCCGCAGCAATCGTTTTGCGCGACACGCGCAAACGAGGGATGCAGACGCCGAAGGACTGGATGCCACTCATGGCGCGTCCGTCACCCAATCTTTGAGCACCGATTTGACGCGCAGGGCTTCCGGGATGCGCTCGACGCCGATCCGGCGATCGAGCTCTTCATGCCAGTGGTAGATGCGACGCTCTTGGTAGTTAAGCGTGATTCCTTTGAACGCACCAGATTCCACGGACTCTTGGATTTGTTCGGCAAACTGCGTGTCTTCTTCGAGGATGCGCTCGAAGTTCGACAGACGTGTTTGCCACAGCGGATCGATTTCGCCGCCACCCCAATCGGGCGCGAACCAGACGATCTCGATCTCCATCGAGCGCGGACCGGTGGGCCAGAACAGGATGAACGGATTACCCGTGGCATCGACCGGTGTCACGAGATTCGGATAGAAATTGAACGATGGATTGTTCTTCGACGTGATTTCCGACGCCGTTTCGATGCAACGCATGCCGCGCGTACCGGGGTCTTGCCAGTCTGGCCGACGATTCGGCGTGCACATCAGCGAATGCCCGTGTTGGTAGAGCGTGATGAACGTGCCGCGGTGATCGAGGAAACGATCGACCGTGTTCTGGTGGATCGACTTCAGGTGATACACCTCGAGGAAGGCATCGAGCAAAACTTTGACGTTGCACTTCACCGGGTACGACTTGCGGTGCACGAACCGCACCTGTCCGGGCTGAATTTCTTCGAGTTGCTGCGGGATCGGGCCGAGATGTTTGAGCAGCGGCTCGGCTTCGGGATCCTCATTCACGAAAATCCAATTGCCGAGCGACTCGCAGCGCACCGAGTGCAGCGGGTAGCGACTGAGATCCAGATCGACGAAGTCGCGCTTGTCGCGCAGGTTCATCAGTCGACCGTCGAGCCCGTAGGTCCAGCCGTGATAACCGCAGACGAGGCCGTCGACCTTGCCCTTGCATTCGCGTACCAGCGGCGCGCCGCGGTGACGGCAGGAGTTGTAGAACGCGCGGACGGTACCGTCCTTGCCGCGCACGACGATGATCGGTGAGCCGGTGCGCTTGAAGAGATAGAAACTGCCCGGCTCCGGGATCTCGTCGGCATGGCAGGCGAACAGCCAGGACCGCTGCCACATGTGGCGCTGCTCGAGCTCGAGAAAGGCGGGGTCGGTGTACCGAGCGCCCGGGACGAGGGGGAGCTGTGGGAAGCCCGAGGGCGGGGCGGTCCGCTCTGCCTCGGCTTTCATTCCCGATTTCAGGTAGTCGACTGTCGCGGCGTCCATGGATCCACCCTTAAAAATCGTCGGCAAATGACAGTTTGTTAACGGGTGGAGTATACGACCGGGTCAGTCGGAAATAAACAGGCTTGACTGTTTTTTTATAGGTCTCCGGTGTAGAGTTTCTGCCCATGAGCGATCCCATACTGCACCACCACGATCCTTCCCCCTTTGGCGAGAAAATCCGTCTTGCGCTCGGCCTAAAGGGTCTGGCGTGGCGGTCGGTTCAGGTGTCGATGGTGATGCCTCGTCCCGAGCTCGGCGTGCTCACGGGCGGTTATCGCAAGATTCCGGTTCTTCAGATGGGCGCCGACGTGTATTGCGACACGCGCCTGATCGTTCGCGAGCTCGAACGACGCCACCCGCAGCCCACGCTCTTTCCGCAAGGGTCACTCGGACTTTCGCTTGCGCTCACACCCTGGAGCGATCGCAGTTTTTTTGATCCGGGTGCGGGGCTCTCAATGGGGCTCAACAAGGCGTTCATCCCCAAAGCTGTGATCGACGATCGCAAGTCGTTTTTCAACTTCATGGACTTCGATGCGCTCGAGAGCGACATTCCCCATCTCTACACGCAGTTTCGTGCCGGACTCGAGCTCGTCGAATTGATGCTCGCTGATGGGCGACCGTTTGTGCTCGGTTCGCAGGTGTCGTACGCCGACATCGATGCGTATTTCCCGGTGTGGATGGCGCGCGGGAACATCGGTAGTGCAGCCGAATTACTCGAGCCCTTCAAAAAACTTCGCGAGTGGGAGACTCGAATGGTCGCCTGCTCGCGCGGTGCTCGCAGTGAGATCAGTGCGGATGAAGCCCTTGCCGTGGCCAAGGCAGCAACGCCTCTGGCCCCGCTTGGCGTCGATTCGAGCGATCCGCTCGGTTTCGCAGCCGGTGATCGGGTCTGCGTCACGCCGGACGACTACGGCAAGATTCCGGTCGAAGGTGATCTCGTCACCCTGACGATCAACGAGGTGGCGGTTCGGCGCCAAACCGCCGAGGCGGGCGAGATCGTCACGCATTTCCCGCGACTCGGTTATCGCATCACTCGCGCATGATCGATCTTTACTGGTACCCGTCGCCGAACGCCCTGAAGGTGGCGTTCATGCTCGAGGAGTGCCAGCTGCCATATCGCTTGAAGCACGTGGACATTACACGCGGGGCGCAGTTCGATCCGGCGTTCCTGCAGATCTCGCCGAACAATAAAATTCCAGCCATCGTCGATCACGCGGCCGAGGGTAGTGCGCTGGCGCTTTTCGAGTCGGGGGCGATTCTCGCGTATTTAGCAGAGAAAACAGGCCTTTTCTTACCGTCGGAAACTCGCGCCAAACACGCAGCGATGCAGTGGCTGTTCTGGCAGGTGGGTGGGCTCGGTCCGATGGCTGGGCAAGCGCATCACTTTCGCGCCTTTGCCTCCGAGCATGTGCCCTACGGCATCACGCGCTATACCAATGAAGTCAATCGTCTCTATGGTGTGCTCGATCGTCAGTTGACCGTCAAAGAATTCGTCGCGGGCGAGTATTCCATCGCCGACATGGCGATCTGGCCGTGGATCAAGCCGCACGAGCGACAGGGTCAGGATCTGAATGCCTTCCCCGCCATCAAACGCTGGTTCGCTGCGATCGAAGAGCGTCCAGCGGTCAGGCGCGCACTCGAGCTCGGCCACGAGCGTCACGCCGACGAAGAAGGGCACCGTCACCTATATGGCCAGACGGCAGCATCCGTGGTTGCCGCAACCTCCAAGGCAGGAGCAAAGAAATCATGACATCAGCCAAAGATTCCGTGATCTTGTGGAGTTATGACGCCTCGCCGTTCACGCAGAAGGCGCTCGGCATGTTCGCCATCAAGCGCTTGCCGTTTCGCTGGGTCGAAACGCCGATGATGCCGCCCAAAGACGATCTATTTGCGCTGACGGGCGGATATCGAGGCACGCCGGTGCTGCAGGCCGGCACCGAGGTGTTCATCGACTCGCAACTGATTGCGCGTGAACTCGAGCGCATTCAGCCCGCGCCGACGCTGTTTCCGCTCGGCGGCGGCCTCGAGCTCGCGCTCGTTCGCTGGAGCGATGCGTTCTTCCGCTCGGCGCTCAAAATCGTGCTGTCGATCGGGCTTGCGCAATGGCCGGAGCCGTTTCGCGAAGATCGTCAGTATCTCTTTCCCGATATCGACTTCGACTCGGTAGGTGGCGAGGCGGCACACGCGCGATCGCAGTTCCGCGCGCATGCGGCGTTGCTTGCAGCGCAGCTCGACGATGGTCGTCATTTTCTTTCCGGTGCGGCGCCGGGTCTTGCCGACGTGCAGGCGTATCCGTTCGTGTGGATGGCGCGAGGCGCCATTGCTGACGTCGCTGCTGAATTGCTTTCCGGATTTCCGTCACTTGCGGCCTGGGAAGCGCGGATGCAGGCACTCTGGACGGTAGAGCGAGAGCAGATCACCGCTGCCACGGCGCTCGCCGAGGCGCGTGCCGCGCGAACGGTCACGCCCGAGTCGATCGATGCGGCCGATGCGCAAGGGTTACGTGCCGGTCAGCTCGTCGATATCACGCCCGATGACACGCGTCGCGGCGTTGTGCGCGGCGCGCTGCATGTGGTGGCGGCGGATCGCGTGGTGATACGCCCGAGCGCGGAGCCCTCGAGCGGAAGACTCGTGCATTTTCCGCGACTCGGTTATCGGGTAACACCCGTTGCGTAACGCGTCCTGTCGCGCCTCACACGACGCCCTTGCTGCGCAATTCGGCGCGTGCGGCGTCGTCGTAGCCGAGCGCCGTGAGCACCGCGTCGGTGTGCTCGCCGAGCGTCGGGGGCGCACGCTCGATGCCGCCCGGCGATCGCGAGAAGCGCAGCGGCAGATTCGGTACCAAAGCGGGGCGGGGCAGGCCGGGATAATCGGCCACCTGCGCGAACCATTGCATGGCCTTGGCCTGCGGATCGTCGAGCGCCTGTTGGGGGGTGTAGACCGGTCCAGCCGGCAGACCCGCCGCTTCGAGTTGGGCGATGGCCTGCTCGGTGGTTCGGGCGGCGCACCAACTGCGCATGGTGGCGAGAATCTCGGTCGAATGTTCGCCACGCCCGGCATCGTCTTGAAGGCGGGGGTCGTCGAGCCAGCGTTTTTGCGCGGCGACGTCCGAACCGCACATGAGTTTGACCCAGCGACGAAAGATCCCGTTGCCGACGACGTGGGTGAGAACGTGACCATCGAGCGTGGCGAACACATCGGAGGGCGCCGAGGTTTGCACGCGATTGCCGGTGCCGACACGGTTGATGCCGGTCACACCTTGCTCGATCAGGTGCGAACCGAAGACGGCGAGGGCGGTCGCCTGCAGCGCTGCTTGCACGTGTTGCCCGCGTCCCGAGCGATCGCGTTCGATGAGGGCTGCGAGTACGCCGAAGGCCGAGAGGGCGGCCGTCGAGAAATCGACGTAGGGCGCGGCTGCTTTGGCCGGAGCGCCGGGCGTGCCCGTGATGGCCATGGCGCCGGACATCGCCTGACCGACGCCGTCGAAGCCGCCGCGGCTCGCGTAAGGCCCTTGCTCGCCGAACGCCGTCTGAGAGGCGAGAATCACCCTCGGGTTGATCGTCGACAGGGTCGCGTAGTCGAGGCCGAGAGCCTCGCGCGCCGCCGGCGGCAGATTCACCACGACGACGTCCGCGCTTTGTACGAGTCGGCGTACGATGTCGCGCGACTCGGGTTTGCCGAAGTCGAGCGTGAGCGATTTTTTGTTGCAGGCCGTCTGCAGGAACACGCCGCCTTCACCTTGCGGGGTGATGGGCGCGATGTAGCGGTCTTCGCCGCCGTCGGGTTTTTCGATGCGGATGACTTCCGCGCCGAGATAGCCGAGCAGGGTGGCGCAGTAGGGTCCGGCGACGTATCGACCAAAGTCGAGTACACGGATGCCGCTCAGAATGGATTCGGATTTAGACATCGGGAGACCTTGTAATGAACTTCTCTTTG
>JBJTUA010000048.1:0-8174 GCA_046080445.1 Gammaproteobacteria bacterium | reverse complement strand
TGAACCGGTGACCTCGTCCTTACCAAGGACGTGCTCTACCAACTGAGCTACGTGAGCCGAAACCTGGAGCGGGTAGTGGGAATCGAACCCACGTCATCAGCTTGGAAGGCTGAGGTTCTACCATTGAACTACACCCGCTTTATTTCCGAAGCTTGGGTGAGCCCGCAGGATCCGCTACAAATGCCGACTCTTGCCTCTCTCCCGCTCGCTTGGTGGAGGGGGTAGGATTCGAACCTACGAAGGCGTGAGCCGGCAGATTTACAGTCTGCTCCCGTTGGCCGCTTGGGTACCCCTCCGCGTGAAACGAGCCGCCTATTCTGATTTCACCGCTCGGGGGTGTCAATGAAGGAGTCAAACTAAACATGGGCCTCGACCCCATCGTCCTCTTCTTTGCCCTCGGTCTGACCGCCGGAATCCTCGAGGCCGACCTGCGCCTCCCCCCGGCCATTTACGAGTTTGTCAGTACTGTGTTGCTACTTTCCATCGGCATGAAGGGGGGTATCGAGCTCGCGAGGCAGCCCGCCGACGGCCTGGCGCTCGACCTCCTGCTCACCCTGATACTCGGTATCTTATTGACTTTCATAGCTTTTTTTATACTACGGTATATCGGCCGGCTGGACCGCAGCAACTCCGCGGCGGTTGCCGCGCACTATGGGTCGGTCAGCATCGGCACGTTCGCCGTCGCGGTCGCCTTCCTGGCCGGAGCCGGGGTCAGCTACGAACCCACCCTCCCCCTGCTGCTGGTCCTGCTCGAGATCCCGGCCATCGTCCTCGGCATCCTGCTTGCCCGGGGGCTGCAGGCTGGGGCACCCTGGGGCGAGATCGCCCACGAGGTCCTGCTCGGTCGGAGCGTGCTGCTGCTGATCGGTGGCCTGCTCATCGGCTGGGCAGCCGGCGCCGAGGGGCTGCAGCCGGTCGCACCGCTATTCTTTGATCTCTTCAAGGGGATCCTCGCGGTCTTCCTGCTCGAGATGGGTCTAATCGCTGCCGATCATCTCGGCGGGTTCAAAAAATACGGCGTGTTCATGGTCGCGTTCGCGCTATTGATCCCGCCGTCGTTCGCCATGATCGGTCTCGGCTTCGCTTCGCTCATGGGGCTCTCGGTCGGTGGCGCAACGCTGCTCGCTACGCTCGCGGCCAGCGCTTCTTACATCGCTGCGCCGGCGGCCATGCGCTCCGCCGTGCCGGAGGCGAACCCCGCGCTTTCTTTGACCGCAGCGCTTGCCATCACTTTTCCGTTCAACATTCTCGTCGGTATTCCGCTTTATCAGCGTGCCGCCGAATGGCTACTGAGGACTATGTCATGACCGGCGTCGCCGAGGCCCACCGAAAATTATTGACCGTCATCACCGAGTCGAACCTCGAGCGCGACATCGTGCGCGAAATCGAATCTCTCGGCGTTGCGGGCTACACCATCAGCGACGTCCGCGGTCGCGGAGACAAAGGTACGCGCGCCTCGCATTGGGGGCACAGCAGCAACATCCGCGTCGAGATCGTCTGCGATACGCCACTCGCCGAACGGGTACTCGCGCGTCTGCGCGAGAAGTACTACGAGCATTACGCCATCGTGATGTGGGTGGTCGATGTCGAGGTACTGAGGCCCGACAAGTTCCGCTGAGCGCCCGGTCCGCGCACGAATCGACCGGGGCGAGCGCCCGTCGGCACACCGTCACGTAAGGCGAGTTGTCCATTTATCACCACGTGTCGCATGCCTACCGCAAACTGATGCGGCTGCGCATAGGTGGCAAGGTCACGAATCTGCGTCGGATCGAACATCACGACATCAGCGTACGCACCGGCGCGCAGCACACCTCGATCCGTCAATCTCAAATTGCCCGCCGGTAAGCTCGTCAGGCGACGGATGGCCTCGGCGAGTCCGAGCAATCCCTCATCGCGCACGTAATGGCCCAAGAACCGCGCAAACGAACCGTAGGCGCGCGGATGCGGCGAGTGCTGAAGAAACGCCCCGCGCGGCGCCAAGGCTTCTTCGTCGGAACAAATGCCGACCCAAGGCAGTGCGAGCAGCCGACGGACGTTTTCCTCGGACATCATGAAGTACGCGGCGTGTACACGACTGTCATCCTCGAGCACGAGATCGACAATCGTCTCCGCAGCGCTGCGGCCGCGACGCTTGGCCACCTCAGCGAGTGTGAGCCCGCAATACTCTTGCAGCGCAGCATGTCTGAATCCGAGCAAGTGAACATTCTCGGCCGAGCCGGCTGCTGCATAGAGACTTTCCCACTCTGGATGCAACCCCTCGATTTCTTTGATGACTTGCTCGCGTATCGCCGGATCGTGCAATCTTTCGATCCATTTGACGTGGCCGCCTTCCTGCACCCAGGGCGGCATTGCAGCATCGAAGCCAGAGGCGCCGGCAAGATACGGATACACGTTCGCGGCAACGTCCAGGCCCTCTGCGCGCGCGGTTTCGATGCGATCGATTGCGGCGGCAAGCAACGGCCAGTTGTCGCGACCGGCCGCCTTGAAGTGCCAGATCTCCGCGTGCGTACGCGTGGCCTTGGCGATGTCGATGAGCTCGTCTACCGCCGACAAAAGATGTCGCGACTCGCTGCGTACATGAGAGTAGTACGCGCCCCCATATTCCGCGGCAGCGAGCGCAAGCGCCCGCAGCTCGTCGTGCCCCGCAAATGCAGCGGGCGCGTAGATGAGCGAGGAGCCCACGCCGAGCGCGCCTTCGGTCATCGCCGTGCGCACGAGGGCCTGCATGCGTACGAGCTCTGCTGCCGTCGGCGATCGATTAGCGTGCCCGAGCTCGTGGATGCGAACGGTCGTTGCCCCCACGAGCGAGGCCACGTTCGGCACTATACCGCGCTTTTCGAGGAATTCGAGATATTCGCCGAGCGAATGCCAGTCGAGGGGATAGCGGCTTTCGCCACGACGCAACCGCAGTTCGCGACGCATCTCGGCATTGAGCGGCCCCATCGACAGCCCTTCACCGAATACCTCGAGCGTCACGCCCTGACGCAAATCACTCTCGGCTGTCGGATCTTCGATGATCGATTCGGTCGCCCAGGAGAGGCTATTGATGAATCCGGGCGCGACCGCGAGACCCGAGGCGTCGATCTCCGTGCGGCCGCGCATCCAGCCAAGATCACCGATCGCCGCAATACGATCACCGACGAGTCCCACATCCGCTTCGATCGGCTCGGCGCCAGTGCCGTCGTATACGAGACCGCCGCGTATCAACACACTGAACGCAGGCGGCGGTACTGCCCCCGCATCGCGAACTCTTCGCCACAGCGCAGCAAACACCAGACCCCAAAAGGCTTGGCGAACGCGGCGCAAAGCTTTCATGACGTTGCTCGCTCGAGTTCGGCAACGAGCTCTGTAGGCAGCAGCCGTGACTCGCCGGGTCGAAGATCGCGCGGTAGCAACACGGGACCGTAACGTACGCGCATGAGTCGACTCACCTCGTGACCGACGGCGCTCCACAGTCGCCGTACTTCACGGTTACGTCCTTCGTGCAGCACGACACGAAACCAGGCGCGCCCATCGGTCGACGCTTCCGCCTCGATTCGATCGAATCGCGCCCATCCATCTTCGAGCTCGACACCACGACGCAGCTGATCAAGCGTGTCGCGATCAGGGTGAGATCGAACCCGCACGAGATACTCGCGCTCTACTTCGGAAGACGGATGCATCAAGCGATGTGCAAGCTCGCCATCCGTCGTGAAGAGCAGCAAGCCCGAAGTATTCACATCGAGTCGACCCACCACGATCCAACGACCAGACGGTGGTGGCGGCAAACGCTCGAAAACCGTCGGCCGCCCTTGCGGGTCGCTGCGCGTGGTCATCTCGCCAACCGGCTTGTGATAGCCGAGCACCACCGACGCCGTCGGACTCGTCCGTGGAGCCAGATCGATGGGCTTGCCGTCTAGTAGCACCCGGTCGTTGGGACTGACTCGCACCCCGAGCTCGGCCACGACGCCGTTCACACTGACGCGACCCTCGCGGATCCAATCTTCGATCGCGCGACGGGACCCGAGACCGAGCGAGGCCAGCACTTTCTGCAGCCTTTCCGGGGCCTCTTGCGACGGGTCGTTCATGACCGCTCCATGATAGCGTTTCGGCGTTTGCGCATCGTGGGTCGCCTTGGCGAGAATGGGTCATGAACCGCTCCATGCTCGCCTTCATCGCTCTGCTGACCCTGCTGCTCAGTCGAGCGACGCCCGCTGCAGAACAGACCCTGCGTATCGCCACCTGGAATCTCGAGTGGCTCATCGCACCCGAAGAATTCCGCAAACTGGCCGACACCTGCGTACCGCGCGACGCCGCCCCCGGACCGCGTACTCGCTCCATCCCTTGCAACGTCGCGCAGGAACTCGACCGATCTGCCCTCGACTTCCAAGCGCTCGAGCGCTACGCCAAACAACTCGATGCCGATATCGTTGCACTACAAGAAGTCGATGGCATCGCAGCCGCTCGCAAGGTATTTCGCGGTCATGACTTTTGCTTCACCGGTCGAGAAGGCGTACAGAACACCGGGTTCGCCATTCGCAAAGGCGTGCGCCACCGATGCAGCGACGATTTCATCGAGCTCTCGCTCGACAATCAGGTCCGTCGTGGCGCCGTACTCATCGTCTACCCGGGCGAGCAGCGTGAGTTTCGACTCCTCTCCATTCACCTGAAGGCGGGATGTCCGAGGCGGCCCCTCGACGATCCACGCCGCGACTGTCGTCTACTCGCCGAGCAAGTACCTGTTCTCGAGCGCTGGATCGACGAGCAAGCGGCTGCGGGCCGCCGCTTCGCGATTCTCGGCGACTTCAATCACGATCTGCTCGCCAATACGGGCGCGGCTCGCAATGAGCAGGGACAACCTCAAAATTTTTGGGCGGAGATCGACGATGGTGATCCGACGGGTGCCGACCTCGTCAATGTGGCCGAAGGTCAAGCCTTCATGAACTGCGCACCCGATCAAAACTATCGCAGCTATATCGATCACGTCGTACTCGGCGCCAAGCTCGCCGAATGGCGCGCGCCCAACTCTTTTGTTCGTCTCACCTACGACGGTCGTGATGCGCTCGAGCGCAAGCTCTCCGATCACTGCCCGGTGGGTGTCGATCTGCGCATCCTGCGCTGACGCTGCAAGCGGAGCTACGCCATGCTCGACCTCATCATCGAAGGTGCAACGGTCATCGACGGAACGGGCGCTCCGCCACGCACGGCAGACGTCGGCGTCGCCGACGGTCGTATTCGGGAAGTGGGACGAATCACCTCGCAAGCTCGTGAACACCTACAGGCCCATGGTGCGTGGCTTACGCCCGGCTTCGTCGATCTGCATACGCATTACGATGGTCAGGCGAGCTGGGACGAGACTTTCAGTCCGAGCATTCATCACGGCGTGACCACGGTGGTGTTCGGCAACTGTGGCGTGGGATTCGCCCCGCTCGCGCCGGGCGACAAGCAGCGCGCCGTCGAGGGTCTCATTTCTTTGATGGAAGGCGTCGAGGATATTCCCGGCGTCGCGCTCGCCGAGGGCGTGAGCTTCGACTGGCAGTCTTTCCCCGAGTACATGGATGCGCTCGAGCGCATGCCGCACAGCCTCGATTTCCTCGTGCAGGTACCCCACGATCCGCTGCGTATGGCGGTGCTGGGCGAACGTGCGCTCGCCCAGCAGGCAGCGAGCGAAGCTGACATCGCCGCGATGCGCGGCTTGCTGCGCGATGCGCTGCAGGCTGGCGCAGCCGGGTTCTCCACCGGTCGTACCGACAATCATCGAACCACCGCGGGGTTGGCGACGCCCGCCTCCGAAGCGGCAGCCGCCGAGCTCATCGGGCTCGCGCAGGCATTCAAAGATATCGATCATGGCGTCGTACAGGTCGTCAGCGACTTCAATCTTCTTCATGGCCCGGCCGGCTTCGATGGAGAGTTCGACCTCGTCGAGTTGCTCGCTCGGGAAAGCGGCAAACCCCTGTCTATGACTTGGCTGCAGCGCGACCCGGGCGGCGAACAATGGCGAGCGATTCGTGCACGCACGGATGCGGCCGTGGCCAAGGGACTTCCGCTTTGGCTACAAGCGAGCCCTCGCGGAATCGGCGTCATCCTCGGACTCGACACCACATTTCATCCGCTCATGGGGTTTCCGGCGTACATCGAAGTTGCGGCGCTGCCGCTTGCCGAGCGCGCCGCAGCGCTCCGCGATCCGTCTCGCAAAGCACGCTTGCTCGCAGAGAAGTCGGGTCGTCTCGCGGGCGATGGCAGTGCGATCCCGCCATTGGTCGACCTGATGCTCGCTCGCATCGAAATGATCGCCGGTCGCATGTTCCCGCTCGTCATCAAAGATTCGCAGGGCAAGCCCTACGTCGACTATGAGCCGCCCGTATCACGCAGCCTGCTTGCACACTCGCGCCAGCGCGGCTGCAGTGCGCTGGAGGCGATATACGATTTTCTCGCCGCGGGAGACGGCGGCAACCTCATTCACTTCCCCATCTTCAATTACAACGAGGGCTCGCTCGCCGCCGTTCGCGAGATGCTCGATCATCCGCGAGCCCTGTATGGGCTCTCAGACTCGGGCGCGCATGTCGGCACGATCTGCGATGCCAGCAGCTCGACGTTCATGCTGAGTCACTGGACGCGAGACCGCGGCGACGGACGCCTCACGCCCGAGCGCGCCATCGAAATGCTCACGCGCCGCAACGCCAGACATATCGGACTCCACGATCGTGGCGAGATCGCGCCGGGTATGCGCGCCGACTTCAACGTCATCGATCCCTCTCGCGTGAGCCCCACGGTTCCCCATCTCGTTCGCGACCTTCCCGCAGGCGGCAAGCGCCTCATGCAAGGCTCACACGGCTATCTCGGCACATGGGTCGCAGGCACCGCCGTGGTTCGCGAAGGCCACGTCACGCGAGAGCGACCCGGTCATCTCGTTCGACTCGGTCGTCACGATCATCTCAGTCGTCACTCTTCACGGTCACCGCAGTGATCACTCCGGCACTCGCACTGCTCGAGTCTGCGTTCGACAACGTTGATCTCGAGGCGCAGCCGGCGAGCGGCGCCCACGCCTTGCCCGCCTCGATGTATCGCGATGGCCCGATCGTCGAGATCGAGCGCAGCGCCGTCTTCGCGCGTCATTGGCAATACCTTGGACATTGCAGTCAGTTGTCGACGGACGGCGACCTCCTCATGGCCTCGCTCGGCGGCCTCGATGTCGCCCTCACGCGCTCCGCGCAGGGAATTCGCGGATTTCATGCGGTCTGCCGGCATCGCGCCGGCCCCCTAGAACCCTGCCGCGGCGGTGGCAAAACCTTTCTGCGTTGTCGCTATCATGCTTGGGCGTACGGACTCGACGGACAGCTGCTCTCGGCCCCCGAAATGCGCGGCGCCGAAGGCTTCGACACCCACTCGATCCGCTTGCCGGAAATCGAGGTTGCGGAGTTCGAGGGCTTGATCTTTGGTCGACTCGAGCCCGGCCCCGCCTCACTCGAGGAAGCACTCGCCGACGTCGTACCGCGTCTTGCGCGCGCAGGCCATACATTAACTGCTCTGCGCTTTTATGAGCGCGTGTCGTATGACATCGACTGCCACTGGAAAACCTATGTCGACAATTATCTCGAGGGCTATCACGTTCCGCATTTCCATCCGACGCTGAACGTCATCCTCGATTACCGCAGCTACACGACGACGCTCTCTCGCTGGTACTCACTGCAGTCGAGCCCCCTCGAAAGCACACCCGATGCCTACGGCTCCGGTGAGGCGCTCTATTACTTCATTTATCCGAACACGATGCTCAACATCCTGCCGGGAAGATTACAGACTAACCGGGTGCTGCCGCTGAGAGGCAATCGCTGCAGAGTCGAGTTCGATTTTTTGTATCGCGACGCGCCGCTCGCCAACGATCGAGCGTTTTCGGATGTCGTGCAGCAAGAGGACGTTCGTATCTGCGAAGATGTGCAGCGCAATCTCGACAGCGGCTCCTATGTCTCGGGTCTGCTCAACCCGACGCGCGAATCGGGCGTGCATCACTTCCAGGAACTTCTACGAGCCGACTATCGCGAGGCGCTACGACGCGCCAAAGAAATCCGTCGCCCGGCATAACCTGCCGCAACGCAGGCGGCACCCCACAGCGCCGATTCAAGCCCTGCGCCATAGAGCGCCACCATCGAAAAAACGAGCGCCCCGACACGGCCACCATGGTGCTACGGGTTTTCGGC
>JBJTUA010000047.1:0-13374 GCA_046080445.1 Gammaproteobacteria bacterium | reverse complement strand
ACGCATTTCACGGCGAAGCTGGTGCGCGAGATCGGGTTCATGGTGACCGGCGGCTCGAGCAGCATCCCCGACCTCTGGGTGGTGCTGCGCGAGGCGGGCGCCATGACGCGCGAAACGCTGCGCGAAGCCGCGGCTCGGCATTGGGGCGTTGCGCCCGCCGACTGTGTGGTCAGCGAAGGAAAGGTGCAGCGCCCGGATGGTAAATCTTTGACCTTCGGCGCCATCGTGTCGCTCGGCGAAGACACGCTGAAGCCGGCGGCCAAGTTTTCTTTGAAGGATCCTAAGGATTGGACGCTGATCGGCACGCCGGCCAAGCGTCTCGAGGCCCGCGACAAGGTCACGGGCCAAGCCGTCTTCGCGTCGGACATTCGCGAGCCGGGCATGCTCTATGCCGAACTCGAGCTCTGCCCCTATGCCGACGGCACCCTCGGCACATTCGACGAAGCCGCTGTGCGAAACATGCCCGGTGTGGTGCAGGTGCTGGCCATGCCGGCGGCAGCGGGGGCGCCCGCGGCCATCGCGATCGTCGCCGATCAGCGTTGGCGCGCACATCGCGCCGTTCAATCTTTGAATGCGACGTGGCGACCTGGTGCAGCCGGTGCCTTCGATCAATCTTTGATCGACGAGACCCTGACACGAGGGTTGGAGGAGGCTGCACAAGCGGAGGTCTACCGTGAGATCGGCACGGCCGACGCGACCATCGCTGCGGCGAAGACCGTGCTGCGTGCAGACTACGAGGTGCCGTATTTGGCACATGCAGCCATGGAGCCCCTGTGCTGCACCGTCAAATATGAAAACACCCAAGCCACTGTCTGGGCGGGTGTGCAGGTGCAAAATGTGGCCCGCAACGTCGCGGCGAAAGTATTCGATCTCGATGCTGATCAGGTCACGCTCGTGCCTGTTCTGCTCGGCGGCGGCTTTGGGCGCCGGCTCGACGCTGACTTCGTCGCGCTCGCTGCGGCCATCGGTAGAACGCTGCCGGGGAAACTCGTTCAGCTGCAATGGCGGCGCGAACACGACATGCGTCACGACTTCTACCGTCCCGCCGTCCGAGCGCGACTGTCGGCGGCGGTCGATTCGAACGCGGGGGTGATCACGGCCTATCACTCGCATTCGGTCGGTCAGTCGATCGGCGCGCAAGCGATGCCGCGGCAGCTCGGCATGCCGGCGCCGGGCACCGATACGAGCAATGTCGAGGGCGCAACCGGACAGGCGTACGTGTTTGCGCATCACAAGGTGACGCACACCACGGTCGAGCTCCCGGTCGGTATTGGCTTCTGGCGCTCGGTGGGCCATTCGCAGCAGGCGTTTTTCCAAGAGTCGTTCATGGATGAGCTCGCGCGACTCGCGCAAGCGGATCCGGTCGATTTCAGACTCCGTCATCTCAACGATCGTCCGCGACACGCCGCGGTATTGAAGTCGGTGGCGGAGAAGTCGGGTTGGGGTTCGCCAACCGGCAACGCCGCGGACGGTCAACCCATCGCTCGCGGCGTTGCGCTGCACGAGAGCTTCGGCAGCATCGTCGGTCTGGTCGCGGAAGTGTCCGAGGGCGAGGGCGGGGTACCGCGCATCCATCGCGTTTTTGCGAGTATCGATTGCGGCGTTGCCGTCAATCCGAATCTCGTCTCTCAGCAGCTCGAGAGTTCGGTGGTATTCGCACTCTCGGCGGCCCTTTACGGACGCATCAGTTTCAAGGGCGGCGCGGTCGAGCAGGGGAACTTCGACACTTACCCGATCCTTCGGTTTGCCGAGTCACCAACCATCCAGACCTTCATCGTGCCGAGCGAGGCGCCCCCCGGTGGTGTGGGCGAGCCTGGGGTCCCTCCGGTGGCCCCGGCGGTGGCCAACGCCCTGGCGACCCTCACCGGTCGGCGAGTCCGCCGGTTGCCGCTAGTCGGTGCCTAGGGTATCTTTCGCCGCCTTTCTGCAGGCGCGTAGCTCAGTGGTAGAGCACCACCTTGACATGGTGGTGGTCGGTGGTTCGATCCCACTCGCGCCTACCAATCCGGCTGGGGGCGTTTTCGCGTCGCGAAAGCGCCCCTTTTGCCAAGGAGACTGGCCACGATGCCCGTGATCACGCTGCCGGATGGCAGCCAACGAACATTCGAATCGCCCGTGACCGTGGCGGAAGTGGCGGCCGGGATAGGCGCGGGCCTCGCTAAGGCGGCGCTCGCGGGCAAGGTGTCGGGCAAGCTCGTCGACACGAGTTTCACGATCGTTGCTGACGCGCGTCTCGAGATCGTCACCGAAAAACATCCCGATGCGCTTGAGGTCATCCGGCACTCCACGGCGCATTTGCTCGCCCAGGCGGTGCAGTCGTTGTTCCCCGACGCGCAGGTGACGATCGGTCCGGTGATTGAAGACGGTTTCTACTACGACTTTTCCTACAAACGTCCTTTCACCCCTGAAGATCTCGCGGCCATCGAAGACAAGATGCGAGAACTCTCGGCGGCCAACCTGGCGGTCAGCCGTCGTGAAATGGCGCGTGACGATGCGGTGAGCTTCTTCAAAAACCTCGGCGAACATTACAAGGCCGAGATCATCGCGAGCATTCCTTCGAACGAAGCCATCAGTCTTTACGGGCAGGGCGAGTGGGTCGATCTTTGCCGTGGGCCGCACGTGCCGACGACCGGGAAGCTCAAAGTATTCAAGCTGATGAAGGTCGCAGGCGCCTATTGGCGCGGTGATTCGCGCAACGAGATGCTGCAGCGCATCTACGGTACCGCGTGGACCAACGAGAAAGATCTCAAAGATTATCTGACGCGACTCGAAGAAGCCGAGAAGCGCGACCATCGCAAAATCGGCCGCGAGCTCGATTTGTTCCACATGCAGGAAGAAGCCCCGGGCGCCGTGTTCTGGCACCCAAAGGGCTGGAGCGTGTTCCAGTCGCTCATCGGCTACATGCGCGACAAGCAGCGCGCCGCCGGATTCCAGGAAGTGAACGGCCCCGAGCTCATGGATCGCAGCCTTTGGGAGGCTTCGGGTCACTGGGAGAAGTTCGGCGAGAACATGTTCACGACGCAGACGCCCGATGAGCGCGTCTACGCGATCAAGCCCATGAACTGCCCGGGTCACGTGCAGATCTTCAAGCAGGGTCTGCGCAGCTATCGTGATCTGCCCGTTCGTTATGCCGAGTTCGGCAAGGTCCATCGCTACGAGCCATCGGGTGCCCTGCATGGCCTGATGCGCGTGCGCGCGTTCACGCAGGACGACGCGCATATTTTCGTGAGCCCCGAGCAGATCACCGAGGAGTCGGTGGCCGTCACTCGGCGGATCCTCGACATCTATCGCGACTTCGGTTTCGACGACGTCCGCATCAAGTTCTCCGACCGACCCGCCAAGCGGGTGGGTTCGGATGAAATCTGGGACAAGGCCGAAGCGGCGCTCAAGGAAGCGGCGACGGTCGCGGGCATCGATTTCACCCTCAATCCGGGAGAGGGCGCGTTCTACGGCCCGAAACTCGAATTCGTGCTCCGGGACGCCATCGGGCGCGACTGGCAGTGCGGCACCCTCCAGGTGGACCTCAACCTGCCCGGACGGCTTGGGGCGCACTACATCGACGAACACAGCCAGAAACAGACGCCGGTCATGCTCCACCGGGCGATTTTCGGTTCCCTGGAGCGTTTCCTCGGCATTTTGATCGAGCACCATGCCGGACGGCTCCCGACCTGGCTCGCGCCCGTACAGGTCGTGCTGCTCAGTATTACGGACCGCGCCGACGCCTACCTCACCGAGGTTGCCGATTTCCTTAAAAATCAGGGGCTTCGGGTCGATATCGACTTGCGGAACGAAAAGATCGGCTTTAAGATTCGCGAACACACGCTGCAACGCGTGCCATTCCTATTGGTGGCAGGCGACAAGGAAGTAGCAGCGCAGCTTCTGTCGGTGCGTACCCGCAGCGGCAAGGATCTGGGTCAGATGTCGCCGCAGACTTTCGTCGAGCGGTTGCGCGTCGAACTAGAGAGCCGCGGGCGCCGAGTTTTGGAGGATTGACGTATCTCGACTGCAACAAAGCGCATTCGGCGCAATGAGGAAATCACGGCGCCGCAGGTGCGAGTGATCGCGGCAGATGGGGCTCAGGCCGGCATCATGACCCGGTTCGAAGCACTCCAGATGGCGCAGACCAGTGAGTTGGACCTCGTCGAAGTTTCGCCGATGGCGGAGCCTCCGGTGGTTCGAATCATGGACTTCGGAAAGTTCCTCTTCGAGCAGAAGAAGAAAACTCACTCCGCGCAAAAGAAGCAGAAGCAGCAGCAAGTCAAGGAAGTAAAGTTTCGCCCAGGTACGGAAGAGGCGGATTACCAAGTCAAACTGCGTAATCTCACCCGCTTCCTGACCGAAGGTGACAAGGCCAAGGTAACCCTGCGTTTCCGTGGCCGAGAAATGGCGCATCAAGAGGTCGGACGTCGACTTCTCGATCGGTTGGTTCAAGACCTCGCCGCGCAGGCGATTGTCGAACAGAACCCGCTGATGGAAGGTCGTCAGATGGTCATGGTGTTTGCGCCGAAGAAGAAGTGATGTTTGCACCGCCGATTCGGTCCATGGTGGACCGCACGGCAGCGTAGACATCCGCACGCGAGCGGACTCGCAAGAGTCTTGTGAGCGAAGCTAGAAAAAGGAGTACTGGAACATGCCCAAGTTGAAAACCAACCGGGCGGCAGCGAAGCGTTTTCGCAAAACGGCGAAGGGCTACAAGTCCTATTCCGCCGGCCGTCGTCACAACCTCGGACACAAACCCCGCAAGACCAAGCGACAGCTTCGTTCGGGCGGCTCAAGCCTCGTGCATGAGAGCGATGTCGGTCGTCTCGACCAGCTGCTCCCGCACGCCAAGTAATCCACCGAGGTAAAAGAACATGGCAAGAGTAAAGCGTGGCGTGACCGCGGGTCGCCGCCATAAAAAGGTTCTTGGCAAAGCCAAGGGTTACTACAACGCGCGTCGCAAGGTCTACCGCACTGCCAAGCAGGCGGTGATCAAAGCCGGCCAGTACGCGTACAAGGGACGTCGTCTCAAGAAGCGTGACTACCGCGCGCTCTGGATTCAGCGTATCAACGCAGCGGCGCGTCAGTTCGATCTGTCCTACAGTTGCATGATGAACGGCCTCAAGCTCGCGAACATCGAGATCGATCGCAAGATGCTCGCGGATATCGCCGTTCACGACGCTCCGGCGTTTGAGGCCATCGCCACGAAGGTCAAGGCAGCTCTCGGCGCAGCCTGAGGTGAGTCGTGAGTGATCTCGCGACTCTCACGCGAAAGGCTCTCGACGAAGTGGCGGCGAGCACGACGCTCGCCGCCCTCGATGAGGTGCGAGTTCGTTGGCTCGGCAAGAAGGGCATTCTTACCGAGCAATTGAAATCGCTCGGTGCGCTGTCTGCTGCCGAGCGTCCGGCCGCTGGCGCCCGAATCAACGAGGCCAAAACTCAAGTTCAATCGGCCATCGAAGAGGCTCAAGGCGCGCTCGAAGCGGCGGGCATCGAGGCCAAGCTCGCTGCGGGTCGTATCGACGTGACGCTGTCGGGCCGTGGCGAAGCGCGCGGAGCGGTACATCCTGTCACGCGCGCGCGTTTGCGCATCGAGTCGATCTTTCGTCGTTCGGGCTTCGAAGTGGCTGCAGGCCCCGAGATCGAAGACGACTTCCATAATTTCGAAGCGCTCAATATTCCCGCGGATCATCCGGCCCGTGCGATGCATGACACGTTCTATTTTCCGGATGGGCGACTGCTGCGTACGCACACCTCGCCGGTGCAGATTCGCGAACTCAAGAAGGGACGGCTGCCGCTCGCGATGATCATGCCGGGTCGTGTCTATCGTTGCGATTACGACATGACCCATTCGCCCATGTTCCACCAAGTCGAAGGACTGGTGGTCGATGAGAATGTCAGTTTCGCGAATCTGAAGGCGACCTTGCAGGGATTCCTCCAGGCCTTCTTCGAGAAAGATCTCAAGATGCGTCTGCGGCCGTCGTATTTCCCGTTCACTGAGCCTTCCGCTGAGGTGGACATGTCCTGCGTGTTCTGTGACGGCGCCGGTTGTCGCGTATGCAAGCACACGGGATGGCTCGAGATTGCAGGCTGCGGCATGGTCCACCCGAATGTCTTCGCCGCTGCAGGCGTCGATGGCGAGCGCTACACGGGCTATGCCTTCGGCATGGGCATCGAACGACTCGCCATGCTGCGCTACGGTGTCAATGATTTGCGGCTCTTTTTCGAGAGCGATTTGCGGTTCCTCAAGCAGTTCGGTGCCGCATGAAGATCTCGATGGCCTGGCTTTCGGAATGGGTCGCAAGCGGTCTACCGGCGCGAGAGCTCGGTGATCGGCTCACCATGGCGGGCTTCGAACTCGAGTCCGTGGCGCCGGCTGCGCCGGACTTCGAGGGCGTCGTCGTAGCCGAAATCATTGAGGCGATTCGCCATCCGCAGGCGGACAAGCTTCAGGTTTGCAAAGTCGTGATTAGTGACAGCGCTGTCGATCGTGCAGCGCCGCTGCAAATCGTGTGTGGCGCGGCCAATGCGCGTGCGGGTCTGCGGACTGCGCTTGCGCAGGTGGGCGCGGTTCTCCCGGGTGGGCTTGCGATCAAGGCGGCGAAACTTCGCGGCGTGGAATCGGCAGGCATGCTCTGTTCGGCCAAAGAATTGGGCCTCGCCGAAACATCGGACGGCATTGTCGAGTTTGCGAGCGACGCGCCCCTTGGTGCGACGGTGCGAGACTTCTTATCGCTCGACGATCACGTGCTCGAACTGTCGATCACCCCGAATCGTGGTGATGCGATGTCCGTGCGCGGTATCGCACGAGAAGTTGCAGCGCTGACCGGAGCGACGTCGACGATGCCCGACTGCTCGGCAGTGACGGCCACGTTGAATGATGCCGCGCTCGCGGGGCGTGCCCAAGCCAATCTCTTGGCGACGGCCGCATGCCCGCGTTTTCATGGGCGAGTGATCGTCGATGTCGACAACGCCCGGCGTTCGTCCACGTGGCTCGTGGAGCGTTTGCGGCGGTCGGGGTTGCGCAGTATTTCTCCGGTCGTCGACGTCACCAATCTCATCGTGCTCGAGTTGGGTCAGCCGATGCACGCCTACGATCTCGATAAAGTCGAGGGCGCGCTCTCCGTTCGGCAGGCCCGCGAAGCAGAGCAGTGCGAATTACTCGATGGCCGAACGGTCGCACTCACTCCAGATGTGCTCGTCATCGCGGATCAGGCGGGTCCGGTAGCCCTCGCAGGGGTCATGGGTGGACAGCGGACGGCCGTATCCGCCACAACGACTCGCGTGCTGTTCGAGGTAGCTTGGTTTGCGCCTTCGGCCATCGCAGGTCGTGGGCGCCGGTATGGCCTCACGACCGATGCCAGCCAACGTTTCGAACGTGGCGTTGATCCGGAGATCGGTCTCGCTGCCATCGAACGAGCGACTGCGTTGCTGCTTGCCATCGCCGGAGGTCGCGCGGGCGGCGTCGTCACCGTGGAAGACCGCACGAGCATTCGCAAGCCGTCGACCGTATCGCTGCGTATTCACCAGCTAGAGAGACTGCTCGGTCGCGCGTTCGCGGAGCGCGACGTGATCGCGATGCTGACGCGTCTCGGAATGAGCGCTCGCTCCAGTCGCGGCGGCGTGCTCGACGTGCTGCCGCCATCGAGTCGGTTCGACATCCAGATCGAGCGTGACCTCATCGAAGAGGTGGCGCGACTTGCAGGATTCGATGCGTTACCGACGTCGTTGGCTCGCGCACCGCAAACGATTCTGGCGCAGCCGACGACGTCGCTCGACGAACAGCGTCTGCTCGATGTGCTGTCGGCTCGCGGGTACTACGAGGGCATCCATTTCGCGTTCGTCGATCCGGCCCTGCAATCGTCCATGTTCCCGGGTGCGCCGTCACACGCGCTCTCCAACCCGATCGCCAGTGATCTGGCCGTGATGCGCTTGTCCTTGTGGCCGGGCTTGTTGAAGGCCGCTTTGGAAAATCAGCGACGGCAGCAGTTGCGAGTTCGTCTCTTTGAGCACGGCGTGGTGTTCCCGGTCGGCGAACCCGAGCGAGCCTGCATTGCCGGGCTCGCGCTGGGGTCGCGGTGGCCGGAGCAGTGGGACGGTGGACGGGACGCGGTCGACTTTTTCGATGTCCGGGCCGATGTGGAAGCGCTGCTCTCGTTAAGCGCGGCGGCGAGCGCGTTCACCTTCGAGGCGGCTACGAATCCTGTCGTGCATCCCGGGCGCTCTGCGCGTATTTCTCGAAACGGTCGAACGGTCGGATGGATCGGAGAGTTACATCCGCGGCTCGTCAAAGAGCTCGGGTTCGTCTCGACGCCTGTTTTATTCGAGCTCGACATCGACGCGTTGTCGGTGGTTTACGCGCCGTACGAAGAAGTGTCGCGGTTTCCGCAAGTGCGCCGCGATCTTGCCGTCGTCGTCGATGAATCGGTCACGGCCACTCAACTTCGTGAACAGGTGAAAACTGCGGCGTCAAGTCTTTTGCGCGAGGTAGTGGTTTTCGACGTTTACCGAGGTAAAGGGATCGAATCAGGGCGAAAAAGTGTCGCTTTGGGCTTGATTTTGCAGGACAAAGAACGCACCCTCACGGATGAAGACACCGATCGCGTCATCGCGTCGGTGCGGAACGCGCTCACGATGGGGTTGGGTGCCGGTTTCCGCGAGTAGTCTTCCGCGACAGGTGTCGCGGTCGAGTACGGTAACCAAGGCAACGAGAATTCAGGGCAAGCAACATGGCGTTGACGAAAGCGGAGATGGCTGAAGCGCTGTTCAACCAGCTCGGCCTCAACAAGCGCGAAGCCCGTGAACTCGTCGATCTGTTTTTCGAGGAAGTGCGGGCTGCGCTGTCTTCGGGAGCGCAGGTCAAACTTTCCGGTTTCGGCAACTTCGATCTCCGCGATAAAAATCAACGTCCCGGGCGCAACCCCAAGACGGGCGAAGAGATTCCGATCAGCGCTCGGCGGGTGGTGACCTTCCGTCCCGGTCAAAAGTTGAAGGCGCGAGTCGAAGCGTATGTTGGAAGCCAAGAATAACGACGAGCTCCCGGCGATCCCGGGTAAACGCTATTTTGCCATCGGAGAGGTGGCGGAACTCTGTGGGGTCAAGCCTCATGTGCTGCGCTATTGGGAGCAGGAGTTCCCCCAGCTCAAGCCCGTCAAGCGTCGGGGAAATCGACGTTACTACCAGCGTCAGGATGTCATCGTCATCCGTCAAATCCGTGCGCTGCTGTACGACCAGGGGTTCACCATCGGCGGCGCTCGGAACAAGCTCCAGGGCGAAGAGGCCCGGGTCGATGTCTCCCAGAGCCAGCAGATCGTTCGGCAGATGCGCCTCGAGCTCGAGGAAATCCTGCGTATCCTGCGGCGCTGACTGCGGCGGGGTATGATGCGCGGCGTCTGATGAAGACGTTTCAGTAAACACTCAACGGTCGGACGGGACGTGGCGCAGCCTGGTAGCGCACTTGCATGGGGTGCAAGGGGTCCCGAGTTCAAATCTCGGCGTCCCGACCAACTTGGGTAATCGAATGGGGCTCATCGAAAGCTCGGACTCAAACCAGTTGCTCGCCGCTCTGATGGCGATATCCGGGCTCATCACGGTCGGGATTCTTTGGACGGTCCGTGGTTGGGCGGTGTACCTCTACTCGTTAGGAATGGTTCTGTCGGGTCTCTACTTACTCGCGTTTTCCGGGATCATCACCGACGACCCCTATCGAACTCTTGGCGGACGATGCTTGATTGCGTTTTCCGCGATCGGCGGTGCTTTTCTCAAAAACATGGCGCTGGGTCTTCTCGCTGAGCCCGCCGTGCCGGTGTCGAGCTATCGAAAAAGTGCGGTGTTGATCGCGCTCGGCGTATTGGTTATTCCGGCGCTGCTTGCGGATAAGTTAGCGTTTGCCGCCTTGCTCAATACGGGCGTCGTGCTCATCCTCGGTCGGGCCTGTCAGCTCGCCTATCGAGTCGGCGTCGAAGTGAACTCGGCGGCGGGAAAATTCTTCACGTTCTTAGTCGGCACGCAACTGATCCTTATTGCGGTGTTGGTCTTGTTTTCGCTGTTTTCCGGCACTGTAGCGGTGTACGAACCCCAAGCGGTATCAGTTGGGACGCTCGCTGTGACGATGGGTCTCGTGATCATCAACACTGCACTGTTCATCGCGCTTGTGTTCGACATCAATTTTCGCGATCAACGCGTTACCCAAAAAGCGTTGCTGTCGCTTGAGCTTGCTCGATCGCGCTCGCAGGAGCGAGAGACGTTGCTGGCCGACATGCACGATGGCTTAGGGTCGCAAATCGCGACGGCCCGCATGCGGGTCGAGCGCGGTCAGATGACCCAAGACGATGTCGCGGATCTGCTGCGTGAATGCATGGCAGATATTCATCTGATGGTGGACACGCTGCGAGATCAGAACGACGATCTTCAGTCGGCGCTGGTCGACTACCGGACGCGAATCGAACGTCGAATCACTGAGCTGGGGATCCGCCTTTCGTGGGATGTGGAGCTCGACGGTGCGCCGCCGATGGCCGCGCGGCGCATGTTGCAGGTGTTGCGAGTCATTCAAGAATCGATCACCAACGCGATCCGACATGCCAAGGCAAAGTCCATTGCCGTGACGGTGAGGCACGCAGGTGGGGCGGGCTATCTCATTCGAGTCGAGGACGATGGGATCGGGATTGCGGATGACGCGGCACCGGGACGTGGGCTGGCTAATATGCGGCGCCGCGCGCGGGAATTGGGTGGGACGCTGGACGTTCGCCGAGGGGCGCGGGCGGAGGGCACCGCTGTGACGCTCTCTTTCATCGATCGTGCGGTTCCGGCATGACTGCCCGAACCTTGTTCGAAAAGCTTTGGCAATCGCACCTCGTATACGAGCTCGACGGCGGTGCAGCCCTGATTGCGATCGATCGAGTGTTCCTTCACGAGCGCACCGGCTCCGTCGCACTCAAAAGTCTTGCGGCGTCGGGACGATCGGTGATCGATCCGAGCCGCGTGTTCTGCACGATGGACCACATCGTCGACACTCACGTGGGGCGAGGGGACGACACGCAGCTTCCGGGCGGAAAAAACTTCATCACGGAGACGCGTGCCGCGGCGCAGGCCGCCGGGATTACGCTTTTTGATGTCCGCGATTCACTGCAGGGCATCGTCCATGTCATCTCTCCGGAGCTCGGCATCGTGCTGCCAGGCGCCACCGTCGTCTGTCCGGACAGCCACACCTGCACGCAGGGGGCGATGGGCGCGTTCGCGTGGGGCATCGGCTCGACGGAGGCGGAGCATGCGCTCGCCACCGGGTCGCTGCGCGTGAACAAGCCGAAGACGATGCGCGTTCGATTCGAGGGTGTGCCGCCGCCATCTGTGACATCCAAAGATCTCGCCATTGCCTTGATCGCCAAGTTCGGCTCGGTGGGCGGGAACGGTTATGCCGTCGAGTTCGCCGGACCCGTAGTCGAGCAGCTCGACATGGAGGCCCGCTTTACGCTGTGCAACATGGCGACGGAGTTCTCGGCCGTAACGGGGTTCATTGCCCCTGACGAGACAACCTTTGCGTATCTTCGCGGTCGTACCTATGCACCGCGCGATTCCGACTGGGCGCTTGCCGTTCAACATTGGCGGCAATTGCGTAGCGATGAGGGTGCGGTGTTCGATCGCGAAATCGTCATCGACGTCACAGACCTCGCTCCGATGGTGACTTGGGGAACGAGTCCCCAACATGCGGTCGCCGTTTCAGCGTGTGTCCCCACGGAGGCAGAAAGCGGCGCTGCGCCCGAGGCCTATCGGCGGGCGCTGTCTTATATGGCGCTCGAATCGGGCGTGCCACTGCGCGATCTTGAAATTGGTGCGGCATTCATCGGTTCATGCACGAACAGTCGCTTGACCGATTTGCGGCGCGCGGCGGCCGTGCTGCGTGGACGGCGTGTGGCGTTCGGTGTGCGTGCCATCTGCGTTCCCGGGTCCATGTCCGTCAAACGAGCCGCGGAATCAGAAGGCCTCGATCAAATATTTCGCGAAGCGGGCTTTGAGTGGCGCGAGTCCGGCTGCTCCATGTGCTTCTTTTCGGGCGGCGAAAGTTTTGGTGAAAAGCAGCGGGTCATTTCGTCGACGAACCGAAACTTCGAGAGTCGTCAGGGTCCGCAGACGCGTACCCACATTGCCAGCCCCGAGACGGTCGCGGCGAGTGCCGTGCTCGGCCGGATTGCCGGTGTCGTCGACTTGCCGAAATTAGGGGTCGGTCCGTGACTGAACCGATTCGGCAGTTTACGGCCGTCGCGGCACCCATCATTCGATCGAATGTCGATACAGATGCCATCATCCCCTCGCGGGAGATGAAGTCGGTATCCAAGACCGGTCTCGCGGCGGGGCTTTTCGCAGGCTGGCGTTATACGACCATCGGCGGTCGCGAGCCCGATCCCTCGTTCGTGTTGAATCAACCGCAGTATGCGAACGCCCAAGTTTTGCTCGGCGGAGAAAACTTTGGTTGCGGCTCGAGCCGTGAGCATGCGGTGTGGGCGCTACACGAATACGGCATACGCGCGATCATCGCTCCGTCCTTCGCGCCGATCTTTTTTGGAAATTGCGTGCGCAACGGCATCGTGCCGATCCGGCTCGATGCAGCGAGCGTTCAATCGATTGCTGAAAAGGTGTCGGTGGATCCGCCGCGACATCGAGTGACCGTCGACGTCGATACGTTGACGGTCGACGCGGGGCAGAGGATGCGCTTCGCCTTCGAACTCGATGCCGAATCCCGCGATATGCTACGTGAGGGGCTCGATGCGATCGATCTCACGCTAAAGCACAAAACCGAAATCGATGTGTTCCTGTCCCGCGATCGGACGGAGCGGCCTTGGATCTACCGTCTACCGGAGCGTGCATGAAGATTTTGGTGAGCGAGGTCGGGCCACGTGATGGCTTGCAGAGCATTCAATCGCTCATGCCCCTCGAGGCAAAAAAAGCCTGGGTGAGCGCGGAGGCGGCGGCCGGCGTTTCGGAAATCGAGGTTGGCAGCTTCGTTCCAGCCAAGCTTCTTCCGCAACTCGCCGACACGGCCGAGTTGGTTCGGTATGCCCGCACCATTCCGCGACTCACGGTCGCGGTACTCGTTCCCAACTTGAAGGGGGCGGAAGCGGCCGTCGAGGCCGGCGCGCACAAAATCACGATCCCGTTGTCGGCGTCAGAAACGCACAGCCTCAAAAACGTGCGCCGCACCCATGCGCAGATGCTCGATGAAGTGAAGGGTATCGTGGCGTTGTTGAACGGCTTGCCGAGCGATCAACGTCCGAAGTTCGAAGGCGGTCTCTCGACAGCTTTCGGATGCACGCTAGAGGGAACTGTCCCAGCAGATAAGGTGGTGGCGCTCGCTGAATCTTTGATGGCGGCCGGTTGTGATGAAGTGGGGTTATCCGATAC
>JBJTUA010000046.1:0-15338 GCA_046080445.1 Gammaproteobacteria bacterium | reverse complement strand
GCTGGGCTGCGGAACGCCGTGGCTCGATGTCACGGTCGACCGCGGCAAGTTGTGGATGACCAGCGGACAATATCTCGGCCTAAGTGAAGGGCGTTCCGTACTTCTCGTACCGACTGCCGACTCCGCCTTGGCAAGTCGCTGGCCGATCGCTCGAATTCGCAACCTTTCAGAGGGCAGTTCGGCTGAGCTCGAGATTATCCGAGGCTCATCCGAGCTCTGCGAAGCCGGCTGCCGCGCGGTACCGCTCTAACGAGCTTACTTCCGGATTGCGGGCTCTCCAGACTGCAATTCACTTCGCCGACGCTCGATCAGTTCGCGCAACGAAGCGATTTCCGACTTGAGACGACTGACTTCTGCGACGGTCGCCTTCATATCTTTGGCCTGAGCATCGGAGAGCACGGCGACCGGGCGCTTACTGCTGGTCTCGCTTTCCGCACGCTCTTTAACCAGCTTTTCGACGGCAGCAAGCCGATCTTCGCTCTGCTTTTCCATGGTAGAGAGTCGCTGATCGATACGCGTCACGCTGCTTTCGAGACCGCTCATCGATTTTTCGATCGCTGAGAATCGTTTTCCTTCTTCGCTTTGACGCGACGCGCCTGCTCGAGGTGCCGCATCGACCGCACCACGCAACGATGCCAGCATCTCGTTGAGGCGGCGCACTTCGAGCTGCTGCAACGCAACGCGGTCCGTCTTCACCTGCTCACGCAACGTGACGATCGCGCGCTGGGTGGTGTCATCGGCAATTTTTTGAAACTTCTCGAGATTACCCTCGAGTGTAGAGAGACCTTTGAGCGTTTCTTCAACTTTCTCGAGCGTCTCGTTTTGCGCGATGATCGCCGCATCGAGGGCCGCTGCTCGCTCATTCATTTTCGAGAACACCATCGCAACAACGACTGCCATGACGATGCCGACACTCATCATGATGGCACCGAAAATCGCCGGCGCGTTACGAACCGCACGGGTCGTCTCGAGATTGGTGTCGACGACATGCGAGAGTCGAGAAATCGCCTCTTGAGTGGCCTGAGCGCTATCGTTGGCAGCGTCCGCGGCATCAAGAACGAGCGTGGTCAGCGTTTCGAGCGGACTGTCGTTCGTTGCAGTTGAATTGGCCTTCGCCTCGGATTGTTCACTCATTTTAATTTCCTCCATCACGATGGTGCGAGTCCCTCACACCCATCATTGAATATTCCCGCCACGAAGACGTTTCGTACGTGCAACGGTTGCGCTGATGCGATCGCGCAAATCATTGGAGAAGGTCAGCGCCTCCGCGATCCGCGTGACCTCCTCAAGCATGGCTTCGGCTTTTTGATGAGCCTCCTCGATTTGCGACTGTCGCTGCTCGACCGACTGCACGAGTGCATCGACCTTGGCGACCGAGGCTTCTAGGGTTTCGATCTTCTCTTCCGCAACGGTCTTGGCGACTGGAGTCTCGTCGGTGGTACCGAGAGAGATAGGCGTCAATGCGGACTCGTAATCGATGCTGGAATTCGTCAGGACGGGATCGGCCTCGCGCTCGACGGCAACCTCCGACACAGCCGAGTTGGCGCCTTCGCTCAACCGGTGTACCGGTATTTCGCCTGATTTGAATACGCCCGTAACCTCACCATGCGAGTTCGCGGAGTCGTGGCTGTCGGAGCCTGTGGGCAATTTACTCATGACTTCAGTCTCTTGCTTGAGTCGATCGACGGCTCGACCCGGCACGCGCCGAGTCGCCAAACCTGACTACGTGCTGCGTCTGCCGCTGTGGCGGTCGCGAATGGACCCACTTGCAAACGAAACTTTCCGGATTCACTCGTCACACGCGTTGGCGTCGTACGACCGATTCTCGCCAGCAGAACATCGACGGATTCTTGATCCGGATGCAGACCGCAGTTGTAGACGAGCGGAGCGGTCTGCGCCTTGCCGGCAAAAATGCTGACGAGGCCAAAACCTACCGCGATAAACGCCACGACGACCAGAGCGATGGCTGCAGGTTTCGCGATCCATCGACGCGATAAGGTCACATCAAAGCCCCGGGACTCCGCACGTTCGCGGGCAAGCTCAGCCAGAACATCGGGCATCGGCTCATCCGGCTCGCGCGGCAGCACTGGGGCGTCGGTCTTTATCACCACCGGCTCTTCGATGACGGGTATCGACTCCGCTTGAACGGCAGCGTAATCCGTCCCGTCGACATCCCATACCATGGCGATATCGAGGATTTCCGACAGCGGCAGACGGGCCATACCCGCCTTCGTTTGCCGAACGAGCAGCATGGTGCGGAATGCACTGCCACGAAGGCCCTGAACGATCCGGCGCAGTGCGGCGGCCTCCGCAAGGGACAGCGACTCTGCGTCATCAATGATCAATAAATGCGGCGGATAGGATTGCGCACTTCCTAGGAGTGACTCGAGCGGAATCTCGGCCAGTAGTCGATTGGCCGATTGCAGCAAGGCGTCGGCATCACCCGGCGCATGAAACTCCACCCGTGTTCCGCCACTTCGCAGTTCGCGAACGAACTCTCGCGAGGCGCCCGACAACGAGGCGGTCGTCGCCGAGCAAATAATCAGGATCGGCGGCGTTCCGCTCAGCACACAGTCGTGTGCCACGGTCGAATTGTTGAGCGGCGTCATGTGCTTTCCCCTGCCATCGGTTTACCGAACTCGTCGAACATGAACTCCGGCGCCAGCTTGGGCTGCGGCAGATCAGGAGTCTGCAGACCGGGCGTCAATGCGCTCAGCCTGAAGACGTAAGACAACACCGCTGCGACGGCCCGATAGAGGCCCTCGGGAATCGGCGCATCGATTTCAGTCGTGAAGTAGATCGCACGGGCGAGCGGCGGTGCCGACACGAGCGGAACGCCCGCAAGTTTTGCACGCTCTTTGATGGATGCAGCGATCTCGCCACGGCCCTTGGCGAGCACGACGGGAACGGCGTTCTTCATCTCGTCGTACTCGAGCGCCACAGCGAACTCCGATGGATTGATGATCACGACATCGGCGTCCTTGACCTTCTCGAGCATGCGACCGCGGCTGAACTCGCGTTGCTTGCGGCGAATCTGTCGTTTGATTTCGGGACGTCCCTCGATGTCCTTCATTTCATCGCGCACTTCTTGCTTGGTCATGCGCAGCCGGCGCAGATAGCTCCATCGCTGATACGGCACATCGATCATCGCGATTGCTGCGACCGCCGCACTGACGAGTGTAAACGTAATGAGCGCGAGCCAAGCGCCCGTCGCAATCATCGGCTCGAGCGCATCGCGCGACATGGCGAGCATTTCGTCGCGTCGCGACCAAAGCACCGTACCAAGTACGGCGGCGATGACCAGAAACTTCATTAGGTTGCGCAGGAGTCCCATCCAGGCTTGCGTACCAAAGATACGCTTGAGGCCATTGAGGGGGTTTAGCTTGCTTAACTTCGGCGCAGCGGCTTGGCCGGAGAAATTAAATCCACCATTGAGTACAGCAGCGATCAACGCCACGGCAATTGAGGCGAGCAAAATCAAACGTACTGCCCAGAAGCCCTCAAACAGTCGCATGCCCGCCAGCATCGGCAGGTCCTCGGGATGCTCGATCTGACCACGGGAAAATGTGAGGCTGCCCTTGAGTAGCGCGGAAAATCCTTCGATGATCTCGCCACCGAGAAAAATCGCCAGAAGACAAATGACGAGCACCTCCATCGCGCCACCGAAGTCCGGCGATCGCGGCAGCTCCCCACGCTCACGCGCCTGCGTCAAACGTCGCGCGGTAGGTTCCTCGGTTTTTTCTTCGCCCTGCTCCTCGGCCATGGCTCAACTCTCCCCAAGCAATCGCGGGCGTATGTAGGCGCCCGCCTGTTGCCAGAGTTCGCTGATTCGCTCGCCGATCGCAGGCATGAGCAAGAACAGAAGGCCGAAACCCACCAGAAGACTGACCGCAAATCCGACGGCAAAGACATTGAGTGACGGCGTTGCCCGTGACAGCGCACCCACGCCGAGGTTGACGGCGAGGAGCGCGAGTAATAGCGGTGCGGCCAGCAAGGCGGCGCCCTTGAAGATGATGCCGGAAAACTCGAGTAGCGACGGGATGTCCGCCAACCGGAACTCGCCGGGAGGCATCGCCCGGATGCTCTCGGTGATCATGCTGATCATGATCGTGTGCCCACCGGCCGTCAAAAATATGAGCAGCGCGAGCAGGTTCAAGAACTGCGAAAGAATCGGCGTCGATCCGAGCGTCGGATCGAATGACTGTGCAAAGCTGATGCCGACCGACATCGAAATTTGTTCACCCGCCGTAACCACCGCTGCCGTCACGAACTGCAACGCGAGCCCCATCGAGACGCCGATCAAGGCCTCGCTCAAAAGCAGCAACAGGTTCGGCTCGCCATAAGGAAGTCCGGGATTCGACAGCGACGACGGAAACACCGGCATCACGACCATGCATAACACTGCGGCGTAAATGATGCGGATTCTGGTCGTACCTGCCGATTGGGTGAACAACGGCGCGGCGAGAAAGAACGCAGACAGCCGCGTCAGCGGCAAAAGCATCGACTGCAGCCAATTCAGGGTGAGGACGCCGAGCTCGAGCATGGCATCAGAGTCCGACGTCCGGAATGCGCTCGAAGATACGGCGCGCAAAATCGACTAAAAGCTGCAACTGCCAGCCCCCGACGAGCAACGTCAGCAGCATCACGGCAACAAGCTTCGGCAAGAAACTCAATGTCATTTCATTGATCGACGTCGCTGCCTGGAAAATGCCGACGATTACGCCGACCAGCAACACCGTGATCAGGATCGGCCCCGCGACAAGGCCGCCGACCCACATCGCCTCACGGACCAGATCGATGACGCCTGTTTCGTTCATGGCAGCGGTGCCGCAAAGCTTGCAGCGAGCGATCCGAGAATGAGGGCCCACCCGTCGACCAAGACGAACAGCAGGAACTTGAACGGCAGGGCGATCATGACCGGCGAGACCATCATCATACCCATCGACATGAGCACACTCGCGACGACGAGATCGATGACGAGGAACGGGATGTAGATCAGAAATCCGATCGTGAATGCCGTACGCAACTCACTCGTCAGGAACGAGGGCAGTAGCACGCTGAGCGGTGTATCGAGTGGCGCCTTGACCGGCGGCGTCTTCGCCAAATCCATGAAGAGCTTCAGATCCGACTCGCGCGTCTGAGCGAGCATGAACTTCTTCATCGGATCGACGGCACGCTCGAGCGCGGTTTCAAACGGAATGCTTTCCGCCACATACGGCTGCAAGGCCACCCTCTGCACTTCGTCCAAGGTAGGGGCCATGACGAAGAAAGTCAGAAATAGCGCAAGGCCGACGATGACCTGGTTCGGCGGTGTTTGCGCCGTACCCAGCGCTTGTCGCAGCAGACCCAGCACGATGACGATGCGTGTGAACGCGGTCATCGACAAAACGATGGCCGGCAGCAACGTCAGCAGTGTCATCAGTCCGAGCGCTTGCAGCGTCAGGCTGTAGGCCTGGCCGCCACCCGCGATCGGTTTGGTTCGTAAGAGCTCTATGGCTGTCGCGTCCTGGCCCAATGCGACTGGAGCGGCGAACCAACAAAAGACTGCCAGAAGCGACCAGACAAGGCCGCGTGCTGATCTCACGAGGGACGCTCCTCTTTTGTGGAGCCGTCCACCTCAGCCGTTGCGATGCGGGAAATCGAATTCGGCGTCACGCCGAGCAAATGATCTTGTCCGGCGAAACGCACGACGACTAATTTCTCGCGCGCACCGAGCGAAGCATGAGACGTGATGCTGAGAGTGGTTCGCGAAGCGTCTTGATGGCCGAATCGAAATCGACGCAGCATCCAGATTGCGAGAGCCAACAAACCGCCGACGAGCAGCAGCGCAGTAATGTAACGGACTGGGTCCATCAGGGGTGGCTCGAAATCAAAGATGCTTGACGCGGTCTTCCGGATCGACCACCTGGGTCAATCGGATGCCGTAGCGTTCGTTGACCAACACGACTTCGCCACGAGCGATGACCGTGTTGTTCACGCACACATCGAGCGGCTCGCCAGCGACGCGATCGAGTTCGACGACGCTCCCCTGGCCGAGACGCAGCAGATCGCGAATACGGAGCATGGAGCGACCCACCTCGACCGACACGCTGACTGCAACGTTTTGGATAAATTCGAGCTGGGCGGCCGACTCGGCCCCGCCCTCGCCCTTGGAAATATTTCCCGTCACTGACTCGTTCATGCTGCCGTTGCTCCTGCGGTTTTTCCTGTTTGCGGGACTGCACGCTTGCGCCGTGCGCCTGCGTTTTGACCCGTACCTTCCGATTCATCGGAGTGTTCGGACGCTGCGACTTCGAGCGCGTTCTTGTGTTCTTCGGGCGGTTCGATCACCCGTTCGATGCGTATGGCCACGTTCCCATCCGTCGAGCCGTATTCGGCATCGAACACGTGTGACGACTGCACCAATACTTTGACGCTGGCCGGTGGCTTGAACCACAGCGTATCGCCGGGCCGTATCGACGCCAGATCGAGCGCCGAGACGCGTAGCGTGACCAACTGCGCCACCATCTCCAACTCAGCGTCCGAGACGGCATCTTGCAATTGATCAGACCAACGGGCCGCAAGCTTTTCGTCACGCTCACCTGCCTGCAAACGACCGCGGAGCAGAAGCCGAATCGGCTTCAACGCAGAGAACGGATACATCACCGTCAACTGCCCACGAATGTCGGATCCCAGTTCGAGGTCGAAGCGACTCACGACGACGGTTTCACGGTCCTCGCCGATTTGCGCAAACGCCGGATTGATTTCTCGGCTGACGAATTCTGGATTGAGCGCGTACACCGGCGCCCAGGCCTCACGGAGATTTTCGAATACCGACTCCAGCAGCAACTGGATGATTCGCTCTTCGGTCGGCGTAAAACCTCGCAGGGGGGATAGCTCGAGCGATCCGCCGCCGCGACCACCGAAGAAGCTATCGACAGCGCCATAGACGATCGAGGGTTCGAGCGTAACGAGCCCATAACCTCGCAACGGCGGAAACCGAACGATGTTGACGTTGCAGGGAGTCGACAGCGTCTTGAGGTAAGCGCTGAATGTCATCACATCGAAGGGAGCGACGGTGACTTTCACCGTCTGTCGAAGCAATGTCAGCAGACTGCCGCGGAACTGCCTCGAGAAACGATCATTGATCATCTCGAGCGCCGCCAGTTGCCCACGCGAGGTGGTGTCGTTGGCAACGAGGCTATACGGCTGAACCGCTGAGGCGGCACCTTCGGTTGCCGAGGTGTCAACGTCACCGCTCTGCATGGCCTCGACCAGCGCGGAGACTTCCTCTCGACTCAGGATTTGACCCGACGTAGACATGTTTTCTTCTATTGTTCTTCTTACTGGAAAACGAAGTGCGTAAACATCACTTCGTCGATACCGCCGAAGTCTTCGTTACGAATCAGCACATCGTTCATGGCATCACGCAGCGCTTCCGCTAACTTGGCCCGCCCCTCGACGGAAGTCATTTCCTCTTCGCCGAACTGACTAGTCGTTGCGACGATGGCCGCTTCGATCGCGATCTGATGTTTCGTGACGCGCTCGACGATCTTCTCGCCATAGAAGGTCTTGTAGGCGACCTTGAACTGAACAAACTTTTTCGAGTTGGGCACGTTGAGTGTGAAGTCGCGCTCCTTGCCATCCGCACCCGAGATCGGCTTATAGGTCGCCGCAAATTTTTCGCTCTCGGGAACTTCGGCCGACGATTTCTCTTCGCCGCCGCCCGCTTCGCCGTGCTCGCCACCTGCAGCTTCACCACCGTGTTCTTCACCGCCGCCGTGTTCGCCACCTTCGGCGGCCTCTTCGCCATGCTCACCACCCTTCTCGCCGGCTTTCGCTTCGGCAGCAGGGGGATTGAAGAAGCCCGTGAAATACAGCGTGGCACCCACCGAGGCGCCGATGAGCGCAATGGCACCGGCAGCGATCAGCACAAAGAAAATCAGCTTTGATTTCTTGCTTGGAGCGCCTTCCTCGCCCGCCGGAGCGGCCGCCTCGGGAGCCTTTTTCTTGTCGTCCTTTTTGTCTGCCATCGCTGTGTACCGTCAGTAAAAATGGAAAGTAAGATCAAACGAACAAATCGACTGCACCAGAACCGAGGTCTTTGCCACCCGGTCGACGTACAGCACTTATCTCCGCTACCGAATCCACATCGTCGACTCGGCTGCGATAACTAGTCTGAGAAAACATCTTGCGGGCGGGCTCGCTGAATGCGCGCGATCCCGACTGACCAAAAGTCCATCCGGCAAGCTGCAAGCCAGCCGACTCGAGCGATTCACGCAGTCGCGGAAGACCCGACTCAAGCAAAGCGCGGACATCGCTGTTTGCGACACCGACCGTCGCTGCCACGGCATTACCGCGCATCGTCAGGTCGATATCCATGGCGCCGAGATTGGCAGGATCGAGTTGCAGACTAACGCTCCAGTTTTCATTACGGATCTGACCGAGCACGCGCTGGGCCACGGCATCGGCGAACGCTTGTACCCGCTCTCCGAACGACAGTTTCGGATCAGGTGTACTCAGCACGCGCGAGGCCTCGCCGATCGCAGTCGGTGATGCATTCACGGTCACGGGGAAGGGTATCGCGGAGATCGCCTCGTCACGACCCGCATGTTTATGGGATCGATCACCCGATGCGCTGTCACCGTTGCTCATCGCGGTGGATGTCACGCTCGACAGAAGTTCACGCAACGTCGGCATCGGATCGGTAACCGTTACGGGCTTCTCGCCCGCTACGACGCGGTCAGTCGCCACCGCACGAACCGCTACGGGTTCGCTCGGATCGCGACTCGATTGATCATCGATGGACGGCACCCTCGCCGATATCGGTAGTTCATTCGTCGTCGGCATCGTTGCCGTCGATATCGTTGCCGTCGATATCGTTGCCGACCGCGCTCGCAGTTGCCCCATCGTCGATGGCGCAATCGGCGCCGTATCGGAGAGCGCCGGTGTAGCAGTGACATTCGTCGTATCACGGTCGATGACCGGAGCGGTGGCCGCCGACTCGTCGGCACCGCTCAACATCGCTGTAGCCGATGAAAGCCTGGAGCGCCAAAGCAACAGATCCTCGTCGACGATCGGCGTGACGGCACTCGGCGTCGTAGTAATCGGCGTCGTAGCAACCGGTATCGCCTTGGTGGCGGGCGTATCCGTTGACGTGAGCGCCACCCCTTCAGCATTGGGCTCCGTCTCGAGATTCATGACCGAACCCTGAGTTCGCGACGTCATCACGACCTGAGTCGGCGCAATCCACGTCGGCACCATGGAGGGCGCCGTCGGATCGGGCGCCGTCGGATCGGGCGTCGCCGAATCGACAACTGAGGTTTCGGGCTGATCGATATCCGCCGTCTCGCCAACCGCGGTTTCGCTATCTGCGGTTTCGCTCAACAGCAGTCGGGCGAGATCGCGATCGATACCCATTCCGACCGCAAATTCTTCGAGTTTCTGGTCCGAGGCCGGCACGAGTCGCAGGCGGGCTCGACCCGTCGGAAGCTCCGGCAAATCCGGCAAAGCCTTGCCGGCCTCTGGAGACTCATCCGCCGCCGCCGATTCATCCGGCGCTTCGGTCGTAGACGACGCTTCGCGCATCACGGACGAAAATGACGGTCCGTCCGCGCCTGAAAAAGGCGCTTCCACCAGCTTTTCTAGCGGGTTTTTGCTCGTCGGGCCGGAGGCGCCGATCGCGTTCAGCAGTGCTTCTGGGACAGCCATGGTTACGGAGTTTTATTGCCGGTTGAGGAAGACAACCGAGGGATTGCAACTTGGATGCCAAGGTGGGCTGACCGAATCCTTTGAGCCACCTCATCCAGCGTTTTTTGCTCCGTCTTCTCCGCCTCCCGTCTGGCGTCTCGACCGGCTCGGTCGGATACATGTTCCAGGGCATCGGCGAATCGCCGTTTCTCACGCACCTCCTCGAGGGCCGCCTCGAGAAGAAACTCGGCCTGAGCCACTTCGTTTTGCTGTTTTTCGGAAAGCTCCGTGAGCCACCCCGAAAAATCTCGATAGAGCCGCAGACTGCCGACCGTCTGGCCCGTCGTTTCACGCTGCTCCACCAAACTGCCGTAGTCCCCGAGATAGCGCTGCACCGTCTCGAGTCGGTTTTGCTCCGCAAAAAGCGTACGCCGGCGGTCAGCCGCGGCGCCCTCGGCGACGCTCGCGAGCGTGTCGCCGATCCGCGCGATGCGCTCGAGGCGATCGGCCCGCTGGCGAGTGCGCGTGCTCACGACAGCACCTGCGACAGCTGCTCGAATCCACCGGCGTATTCGACTCGCTCGTCCACGTCCTGTTGCAGGAATGCTTGAAGCGCGCCGCGACGCTGTAGCACCTCATCGAGTTCGGCATTCGTACCCGCTCGATACGCCCCCACCGAAACGAGGTCGCGATTTTCTTCCCACGTCGCCATCAAGCGACGGAATTTACGTACGAGTGAGCGCTGCTCGCTCGTGATCAATCGACTCGCCAAACGCGATACCGAAAGATTGATATCGATCGCGGGATACTGACCCATAGCCGCAAGTTCACGTGACAGCAGCACGTGACCATCGAGGATGGCGCGCGCTGCGTCGACGATGGGGTCGTTCGCATCGTCGCCCTCCGCCAAAATCGTATAGATACCCGTGACACTACCACCGCTTGCAACGCTGCCTGCGCGCTCGATGAGTTCGTTGATGAGCGAAAACACCGAGGGCGTATAACCCTTGGTCGTCGGCGGCTCACCGACCGCAAGACCCACTTCACGCTGGGCGTGTGCCACGCGCGTGAGTGAATCCATCAACAACAGAACATTTTTTCCTTGATCACGGAAGTACTCTGCAATCGCACAGGTGTAATGCGTCGCGCGCAGACGGATGACCGGCGAACAGTCGCCCGGCGCTGCGACTACAACGGCACGCTTGCGGCCTTCTTCCCCGAGCGTCTCCGTCACGAAGTCGAGCACTTCTCGCCCACGCTCGCCGATCATGCCGATCACCACGACATCGGCAGCCGTGAAGCGCGTCATCATGCCGAGCAGTACGCTCTTGCCGACGCCGCTGCCGGCGATCAGTCCGACGCGCTGTCCTTGGCCGATGGTCAAAAATGAATTGATCGCCCGGATGCCGACATCGAGTACGCCATTAATGGGCGCACGTTGCAGTGGATTTTTTCGCTCTCCGCGAAGGGTGACGTAGACCGAAGGCTCGATGTTTTCACCGCCATCGAGCGGCTGACCAAGACCGTCCACGACGCGCCCGAGCAGCGAATCACCCACACCCACTCGCGCGGTCTGGGTCATCACTCGAACACCGGTACCCGGCAACAGCCCCTGCACGGTAGCAAGGGGCATCAGCATGATTTCTTCGCCGTTGAATCCAACGACTTCGCAAGTGATGCCTTGGCCCTGCTCTGCCATCACCTCGCAGTACGCACCGAGCGGCGCACGGACGCCTCGCGCGCCGAGCAACATGCCAGTCACACGCGTCAAAACGCCACAAACCCCCGGCGGCGGTAAGCTGATCGCCGAGAGTCGCTCGCCTAATTTTTCTTGCAGCGAAGCACTCATGCAGGCGCCTCACGCAACAAGTCGGCAGCTGCGGAAAGAACGGCTTCCTTGGCGAATCGAGCTCGATTCTCAAATCGATCATCGATGACTTTATTCTCGCTGCTCGCTATCGCTCCGGCTCGCGGAACGAGCGGATCTGCAACCAACGTGATCGAGGAGGGTTTGACTGAAGACCGCTCAAGCAGAGCGAGATCTTCAGGATTCATACGCACCTCAAGCATCGCCGTCGCTGCAGAGGGCGGCGGCTCATCCGCATTAGACTGAATCACCGAGGTGACCGATTCGAGGTAGCGCTGCAAACCATTTTTGTCCGCGAGAACTTGCCTCGCAAGCTCACTAGCAATATGAAAACTTGCCTGTGCAAGCGGCACAATTGAACGTCGCTCAAGTTCAAGCTGTGCATCATTCGCGGCACGACCTGCAGCATCAAGCGCAGCAATCGCATGATCGAGCGCCTCAACAAGTTCAGCCTTTCCTGCATCCCGACCGCGTTGCTCAGCCTCCGCCAATCGACGGTCGAGTTCCTCAATAGATATTCCGGAGCCGGAGGACTCGATCGATGAGGGAGACATATCAACGTTTACGTCGATAGAGGAGAGACTATCCGGCTCGATTCCGGTCTTTTCGGTCGACTTGTCAGCAGAGCCTGATAACGAACTCGCCTCTTGCTGTCGTGCATACTCACGAAGCAAAAACCCTGCTCGCGCTGCGGCAAAGCTCCGAACTGCAAACTTGCTCGCTGCCGCAGGGTCGGGCTTACGAATCGAATTGGCCGAAACGAACGGCGCGGTTTTAAGATCCCGTGGACTCCCTCGCTCAATCACTGCGCTTAATCCTCATCAGACGTAATCAGCGCCACGGCCCGAGAGCATCATTTCGCCAGCGTCGGAGAGTTTTCGTGCTGTACGCAGAATTTGTTTTCTTGCCTCCTCGACATCCGAGAGTCGCATCGGTCCCTTGCTATCCATCTCATCAACGAACATCTCACGGGCACGACCCGACATATTGGAGAGGAACTTGTCTTTGAGGATGTCATCCGCACCTTTGAGCGCCTGCATGAGTAGCTCAGCCGGAACTGCCCGCATGAGCGTCTGGATACTACGGTTATCGCAACCCGAGAGGTTCTCGAACGCGATCATGTTGTCCTGGATTTTTTGAGCGAGATCGGCGTCTTTGGTCGTCAGGCGGCTCATCAGCCCCTGCTCGATCTCCGATTTGACGTAGTTCATTATTCTGGCGGCGGCTTTGACCCCGCCGACGCTCGAGGACTTGAGTGATGAATTCGACGAGAACTGCTTGCGCATGATCACTTCGAGCTCTTGCATCGCCGTCGGCTGAATAGTCTCGAGCGTCGCGACGCGCGAAATGACTTCGGGTCGTACCGACTCGGGCAAGAATCGAAGCACGTCGGCTGCGACGTCGTAGTCGAGGAATGACAACACAATGGCAATGATCTGGGGATGCTCGCTTACGATCATCTCCGAAATTGATCGCGCATCCATCCATTGCAGTACCTCAAGGCCACGATTCGCGGAGGCCGGCATGATTCTGCTGAGGACGCTGCTGGCTTTATCCTCACCGATAGCGTTACGTAAAACACTTTCGAGATAGTCGATACCGCCGCCGATGTTCGTCTGTTTTTTGATGGTCGCGATGAATCCGTCCAGCACGACACTGACGGCCTCTTGCGAAAGATCGGCTACCGAGATCATGGCTGCACTCAAATGCTGTACTTCTTTGGGTGCGAGATGGCGGATGACGCTTGCCGCCTCTTCCTCGCCCAGCAACATGAGCATGACGGCCGCACGCTGCGTGTTCGAAAGGGCGGCGACTTCCATCGCGATCTGTTCGGGGTCGACCGTATTGACCGCCACTGCGGCTGCCTCTGCCATTGCCGTGCTCCCCTTAAGTCAGATCGCGACCGATCAAGTTCTTGAGCACCAGTGCCACACGCTTGGAGTCCTGCGACACCATCATGCGCACGACGGTGACCTTATCGTCGTAGCTGTTAGCCGTATCGAGAAGATCCGCGGAGATGCCCTTTTTCTTGGGCTTCATGCGGGCTTTTAGCTCTTCAAGCGTCTCGCCCTCGCGAAGCTCGACTTCTCCCTCAACAGGGCCTGCAGCCTCGCCGATCGCTGTGCCGCCTAGAGCAACCTGTCCTGCGCCGCCGGCCGCAGCACCTGCCATTGCAAGGGCAAGACCGTCAGGGGTGTTGGCCGCTGCCTGTGCCGCAGAGGTTTCAACAAGTTTATTCATCAAAGGACGTACGATAAGCAAGCCGAGCAGCGCGATCGCGAGCGCGACGACCAGATACTTGGCTGCATCGAGGACCTGCGGTCGCAGGTAGATCGGCGGTTCGACTTCGGGTACGGGCGGCTCGAAGTTCGTGCTGATGATGTTGACCACATCGCCACGATTCGCATCGAAGCCTACCGCTCCCTGTATCAAGGTGGTCAGCCGAGCAATCTCAGCAGCGGGTAACGGCTTGCGAGTCGGAGGGGTTGTAGCACCGGGTGCTGCGATTGCGTCATTAATCGCTACGCTCACCGACAGTCGTCGCATACGGGGCGCAGGATCGACGACATAGCGAACGCTGCGATCCATTTCGAAATTGCGGCTTGAGCTGCTCTCCTGACCACGAATCACGGGTTCTGCCGGTGTTGCACCCGGCGCGGCACCCGCCGTCGCCGGCGTATTCGGATCGGCGGGCACATTCGCAGCCGCAGTCGGGGTCACCGGCGCAGGAGGTTCATTCGACAGTGTGCCTGGCACACCGGACGCACTCGGCTCGGTCGTGCGGCTTTCTTTGAGTTGCTCGGAACGTACACGCGTACCGGCATTATTCGGGTCGAAGTTTTCGGTCGTTTGCTCAATCACTGAGAAGTCAAGATCGGCATTCACCTGGGCGCGAACGTTTGCCGCACCGAAGATCGGTGTCAGCATCTGACTGATGCGGTCGACATAGTCCGTCTCGAACTTCTGACGAAGCTCGAGCTGCTTGGCATTGAGATCCTTGGCGCCTGCCGGCTCAGTCAGCAAACGACCGAACTGATCGACCACTGATACGTTGGCCGGAACCATATACGGAATACTGGAAGAGACGAGATGGATGATCGCCTGGACCTGACCGTCGCTGACAGCGCGTCCCGCAAAGGGGGTGACAATCACCGACGCCTTGGGGTCTGCACGATCGCGGACAAATGCACTCTGCCTCGGCAGAGCAAGATGTACCCGGGCGTCTTTGATGGAATTGATCCGGCGGATGCTCTGAGCGAGCTCCTCTTCGATGGTCGCGTTATAACGCGCCTGCTCCATGAACTGACTGGTTCCGAGCGGCATCGTTTCATTGAGCATCGAGGATCCGGTGGTCGAATCTTTTGGCAGTCCCGCTGCGGCGAGCATGATGCGTGCTTCATGGAACTCGCTCGCCGGAACAACCAGCGAACCCGTCGTCGAATCGAGCTGTACCCCAATGCCATTTTTCTGCAGCAACTGCTGAGCGGCTTCTTTATCGGCATCCGCCATCTCTGGATAGAGCGCGCGGGGTGGAGGCGTAGACATCGTGATATACGCAACGACTGCCAGCAGTAATACGAGAGCAAAGCCAACATACGGTAGCGCCGTACGAACGGCAGGCTGCCCGAGAAAACCTGCGATCGCGCCGGCAGTGGCAGGTTCTGCGGTCGCCAGCTCAGTTGAGCGCAGCGCATCGCGAGAGGTGGACACCATCACCCCCGCTCCAGCGCCTTCATTGTCCAGGCGCGACCTCAAAACATCCGCTTCGACCGCTGCCATGGCGTTACACCGTCATGCTCAT
>JBJTUA010000045.1:0-2815 GCA_046080445.1 Gammaproteobacteria bacterium | reverse complement strand
GTCACCATGAACCCGATCTCGCGCACCAGCTTCGCCGTGAGATGCGTGGCTAATCGCGTCGAGACGGATGGATCAGGATCGCTCAAGCCCGGGCTGCCGCCGGCAACCTTCACGTTGTTGTACACGCTCGCGATGGGCGCTGGCGCAATTTGAATGGCATCGAGCGCGCAGCCGAGCTCTTCGGCAAGCAGCATCGCAAGACCCGTATGCGTACCCTGCCCCATCTCCGCTCGCGGCATGAACAACGTGATCGAGTCATCGCGTCCAATGCGCACCCAGGCGTTCGGGGTAAACGAGTTGGGATCGTTCAGTTGATCGGCGCCACCCGTCAGTCGTTGGCGCGGCGGCAGCACGCTCCAACCGACGGCGAGCGCGCCCAGGCTGCCAAGGCCCATCCAGAGAACGGTACGACGTTTCATCCCGCTTTCACCTCTGGCAAGCCGAATCCGGCCCGCCGCAATGTTTCGATTTCGTCTCGTAGTCGCGCGGCCTCTTCGAACTCGAGGTTACGCGCATGTTTGAACATTTCGGTTTCGAGTTGCTTCATGCGGCGCAAGGCCTGCTCGGGGCGCAACTCATGTACGGCACCCTGCTCGGCTCCGCGCCCCGCTTTCTTCGACATCTTACCCATACGGGCGGTCGCCTTGCCTTTGGGCAACGGCGCGGCGCCTTCGGCGCGCGCACCCTCCATGACATCGACCACCTGCTTGACGATGCCCCGCGGGGTGATGCCGTGCAACGAATTGAACGCTACTTGCTTGAGGCGCCGACGCTCGGTTTCTTCGATGGCGCGCTGCATCGACCCCGTGATTCGGTCGGCATAGAGAATGGCACGACCGTTCACGTTGCGCGCCGCACGACCGATGGTCTGGATCAAGGAATTCGTGGAGCGCAGGAAACCTTCCTTGTCGGCATCGAGAATGGCTACGAGTGCAACCTCGGGCATGTCGAGACCCTCGCGCAGAAGATTGATACCCACCAGCACGTCGAATACCCCAAGGCGCAGATCGCGGATGATCTCGCTGCGCTCGACGGTTTCGATATCCGAGTGCAGGTATCGAACCTTCACGCCGTGCTCATCGAGGTATTCGGTGAGATCCTCGGACATGCGCTTGGTGAGTGTCGTGATGAGCACCCGCTCTCCGCGCGCCACGCACTGCAAAATCTCGGAGAGTACATCGTCCACCTGCGTGCGCACCGGACGAACTTCAACATTCGGATCGACGAGTCCCGTCGGCCGCACCACCTGCTCAACCACCTGCGACGCATGCCGCGCCTCGTAGTCTCCGGGCGTCGCCGAGACGAAGACCATCTGCGGCGCCAGCCGCTCCCACTCTTCGAAACGCAAAGGACGATTGTCGAGCGCCGAAGGCAATCGAAACCCGTACTCGACCAAGGTTTCCTTGCGGGATCGATCGCCTTTATACATGGCACCGAGTTGCGGCAAGGTCTGGTGACTTTCGTCCACCACGAGCAGCGAGTTGGGCGGCAGGTAATCGTACAAACACGGTGGCGGCTCGCCGGGTTCGCGCCCGGATAAATAACGCGAGTAGTTTTCGATACCAGCGCAGTACCCGACCTCTTTCATCATCTCCATATCGAACATCGTGCGCTGTTCGAGACGTTGCGCCTCCACCAGCTTGTCTGCTGCGCGCAGCTCGATCAGCCGCTCGCGCAACTCCTCGCGAATCTGGTCGATGGCTTGGATCAAGCGCTCTTTGGGCGTGACGAAGTGAGTGCCGGGATACACCGTGTAGCGCGGCACCTTGCGAATGATCGATCCGGTCAAAGGATCAAACACCGCAAGACTCTCGATGGCCTCGTCGAAGAGCTCGACGCGAATGGCGTCTCTCTGCGACTCGGCGGGAAAGATATCGATGATGTCGCCACGAACGCGGAACGTGCCCTGCGAAAAGTCGATTTCGTTACGCGTGTATTGCATGTCAGCCAGTCGCCGCAACAGTTTGCGTTGGTCGAGACGCTCACCGCGAACCAGATGTAGCACCATCGCGAGGTACGTCTCGGGATCACCGAGGCCGTAGATCGAGGACACCGTGGCGACGATGATGCAGTCCGGTCGCTCGAGCAGCGCCTTTGTCGCCGACAAACGCATCTGTTCGATGTGCTCGTTGATGGATGCGTCTTTTTCGATGAATGTGTCGCTCGCCGGGACGTAGGCCTCCGGCTGGTAGTAGTCGTAGTACGACACGAAATACTCGACGGCGTTATCGGGAAAGAATTCGCGAAACTCGCCGTACAACTGCGCCGCGAGCGTCTTGTTGTGCGCAAGGACCAACGTCGGGCGCTGCACCGCCTGGATGACGTTGGCGATGGTGAAGGTCTTGCCGCTGCCCGTCACACCGAGCAAGGTCTGATGCGCAAGCCCCGTCTTGAGACCGTCGATGAGCCCGGCGATGGCCGCGGGTTGATCCCCGGCAGGCTGATAATCGGATTTGAGCCGGAATTCGACCATATAGCCATACTATATCGGCTCAGGGCGACCAATGTTTCGGTGGTCAGCGGACGATCGTGCGGCGCCGCTTGACGCGCCGCAGCGCATTCCAGAGAATGCGCGCCTCTTTTCGCCTGCCGTTCCCCGGTAGCTCAGTCGGTAGAGCGTCGGACTGTTAATCCGCATGTCGCTGGTTCGAGTCCAGCCCGGGGAGCCAATCTCGGGTCGGTGGTCACCGACCCGCCTGAGCACCGAACGTCGCCGCAGCGTCTGCGCCGCGCAATCAATAATTGAGTTTGTCGGGCGACGCCTTGAAGCGCTGGATCGAATCGAGGACGATTTTTTTCGCCTGCTCGGCATCAC
>JBJTUA010000044.1:0-7248 GCA_046080445.1 Gammaproteobacteria bacterium | reverse complement strand
TCGCGGATGTCGCGGCTGATCGACACCACCGCTTCGATCTTGTCGCGATCGAGCGTGGTGGAAGAGCCGACTTCGATCGCATCGCGAGCCGCCGTGGCCGACACCAGGATTTCCTGGATCGACTCTTCGAGGTTCGCGTTCAGACGACCGGTCTCACCGACGGTGAGGAACAGGTTGTCGTACTTCTCAGTGCGGTAACCGCCCGCGGCGATCTCCACCGTGTACGGACCGCCGACGCGCAGACCGCGTGCATCGAACACGCCGCTGTCGTTGGTGGTTTGCGTGGAGCGCGTGCCGGTCGGCGTGTGGACGATCGTAATCGTCACGCCCGAAAGCGGCTTACCGCTCACGTCCGACACCGTTCCGCGCAGTGCCGAAGTGGTTTCTTGTGCCATCGCCGTCGGGATGACGAGGACGGTCAACAAGCTCACCAACAAGGTGGTCGCAAGTTTTCTGAGAAGCATGAAGGTCGACTCCTTAACGAACGCTTTTTTGATGCTTTGCACGGCACACCCTGAGCAGGGTCCGGTGGGGCGCAATTATCGCCCGAAAATCGAGAAAGAGTGTGACGAAGAGACGACAAAAGTGGTGCCGCCCAAACTGTTGGGTACGCGCCACAGGGCGGTCGTTGCCGGGTCAGAGCTCGCCGGAGTCGAGGGCCAAGACAAAATGCTTGCGGCAGAGGGAGATATAGCGATCGTTTCCACCGATTTCGACCTGGGCGCCGGTGATTTCGACCCGTCCATCCGCCCGGACTCGAACCACCATCGTCGCCTTCCGGCCGCAATGACAGACGGTTTTGAGTTCGACCAGGTTGTCGGCCCAGGCCAAAAGTTGGGCACTGCCTTCAAACAGGCGCCCAAGAAAGTCCGTTCGAAGCCCGTAACACAGCACGGGCACATTGAGTTCATCGACGACCCGGGAGAGTTCTCTCACCTGCGTAGGGGTCAAAAATTGGGCTTCATCGACGAGTACGCAGCCGATCGGACCGTCGTTGAGATCGTTCCTGATCTCTTCATAGAGATCTTGGCCCGCAGCGAAGTGACGGGCATCGGAGCTGATCCCGATGCGCGAGGCGACTTTTCCGCCCGCACGGTCATCGAGCTTCGCGGTGTAAACGAGCGTCCGCATCCCGCGCTCGCCATAGTTATGCGCCGCCTGCAGCAGGGCCGTGGACTTGCCCGCATTCATGGTCGAGTAATAGAAGTACAGCTTCGCCACGAACGCTTTGACCTCAGCCGGCGACGATGCCGACGATGCAACCGGTCATGCAAGAGCCCAAAGTTGCCGCCACGAAAGCCGGCCATGCGAGCTCGGCGAGATCACTGCGACGCTCGGGGGCCATCGTGCCGATGCCGCTGATCTGGATACCGATACTGGCGAGGTTCGCAAATCCGCAGAGCCCGTAAATCGTGATGAGACGCGAGCGATCGGACAGCGCCTCGGGCGGTACGGTGGTGAGTTGAATGAACGCGATGAATTCATTGAGTACGCTCTTCACGCCGAGCAGTGAGCCTGCCGTTGAAGCCTCGGACCATGGGATTCCCATGAGCCAAGCGATGGGCGCGAAGATCCATCCCGCGATTCGCTCAAGCGTCACCGCTTCACCCGCTACCGCGGGCAGAAAGCTCACGATACTGTTCGCGAGTGCCACGAAGGCGGTGAGCACGATGAGGATGGCGATGATGTTGAGGAACAACGCCAGACCGTCACTCGTGCCGCGAGTGATGGAGTCCATCGCACTTTGATAGATGCGTGGCGATTCCTGAAGATCTTGCGTGCTGCCGTTATCGTCCGGAAGCATCATATGCGCGAACAGTACCGAGGCCGGTACGGACATGATCGACTTCGTGATGAGATGTCCGAGCACACCCTCGAACTGCGCACCGAGCATTGCCGAGTAGATCACCATGACGGAGCCTGCGATGGTGGCCATGCCGGCTGTCATGACGAGCAGCAATTCATAGCGCGACATCTTCGCAAGATAGGGCCGGACGAGTAACGGCGCCTCTGTCTGACCCAAAAAAATGTTCGCGGTGGCGACGAGACCCGAGGGTCCGCGTGTGCCGAGAGCCCGTTCGAAAACCCATGAAATACCGCGTATAACGATAGGCAGAATGCGCCAATACCAGAGTAGCGCCGACAGCGCCGACATCACGATGACGAGGGGCAATACCTGAAACGCGAACGTCACGGCAGCGTTGGGATTGGTGATGGTGAAGGGCGTGTCGCCACCACCCACATAACCGAATACGAAGGCTGAGCCTTTGAGCGTCGCAGCGCCGAGTGCGCCGACCGCTTGGTTGAGATAGAGCAGACCTTCTTTGATGACCGGGGCTTTGAGCAGCAGCGCGCAGATCACGAACTGCAACGCAAGTGCGATGCCTACCAGCCTCCAGTTGATGGCCTTACGGTTGCTCGACATCGGCAACACGAGTGCGATGAACACGGCGATACCGAGCAGGGCTTGAAGATAGAGCGTCATGAGTGATGTCTCGTTACTTGAGTTTGATTTCGCGCAACCGTTCTTGCAGATATTCCTCGGCAAGGATCGGCGGCAATGGCTCGGGTTTGCCCGGCCCCACGCAGGACGACAGCGCCGCGATGGGGAAGTCCGGATTGAAGTGTAAGAAAAACGGCATCGAGAAGCGCGCGTTTTGCGCTCGATCTCGAATGGGGTTGATCACGCGATGGCTAGTGGAGCGCAACATGCCGTTCGTCAGGCGTTGCAACATGTCGCCCACGTTCACCACCATCGAACCCGGCGCGGGGTTTACCGAGAGCCACTGTCCCTGACGGCTGAGCACTTGTAGTCCGGGCTCTTCGGCGCCGAGCAGCAGGGTGATCACGTTGATGTCTTCGTGTGCACCGGCGCGGATGCTCTCGGCAGGGTTCGGCGGCATCGGCGGATAGTGAATGACCCGAAGCACACTATTGCCGAGCTGTACCTTGTCTTCAAAGAAATCGGGAGCGAGACCAAGTATGCGGGCGATCGCCGAGAGCAAGCGTCGTCCCGTTCGGTCAAATGTCTCGAACATCTCGATGCAGGTTTCCTTGAACGCCGGAATCTCGGCGATCCAGACGTTGTCAGCCATGTAGCGTCGATAGGGGTGATCGAGTGGCAACTCACGACCGACATGCCAGAACTCCTTGAGGTCGAAGTGCTGACTGCCTTTGGCTGTTTCGATGCCGAAGGGGGTGTACCCCCGTGCGCCCCCGCCACCCTTGATGTGGTACCGACCTTTCTCGGCCGCTGACCAGGCGAAGAAAACCTTATATATGGATAGGAACCGGTCGATCAGCGGCTGCGGAATGCCGTGGTCGGTGATGATGACAAAGCCATAGTTTTCGTAGGCGACACCCAGGTCCCGCACGAAGCGCGCGTCGTCGACATCCCGCAGGCTCAGGGTCGGGATCTGCTCTGACATTCCCGCATTCTGCACCCTCACGGGGCGTACGTTAAGATTTCGTGATGTTCGACCTCCTCGTGCGCGTCCTCGTGGCCTACCTGCTGGGCTCTATCAATGGGGCCTTATTGATCGGCCGCTTTCGGGGTATCGATATCCGAACGCAGGGCAGCGGTAATGCAGGCGGTACCAACGCGTTGCGGACTCAGGGCTGGGCATTCGCTACAGGCGTCATCGTTATCGACGTTGGCAAGGCAGTGGTCGCCGTTCAGTCGGTACCGACGGCTTTTATCTCACCAACACTGTCGCCCGAATGGATCGCAGCAGCCTGCGGATTTGCGGCGGTACTCGGTCATGTGTACCCGGTCTTTCACGGATTTCGGGGCGGCAAAGGCGTGGCCACGATACTCGGCACGCTGCTCGCGCTGTCGTGGCCATTGCTGCTCGGCATGCTCGCCGTGTGGTTGCTTATGATGCTCGTATTTGGTTTCGTAGGACTTGGCTCGATGGTTGCCGCGAGCGCGCTGCCGTTGATCGCCCAGTACGCGGGTGCGCGCGGTGTAATCGCTCCCGAGGAAGTGCTGCCGCTCACCGTATTCGGCATCGTGTGCGCGGTGTTTGTCGTTTGGACCCACCGCAGCAACATCGCTCGTATGCGCAACGGAACCGAACCGCGTGCCAAAACCTTGTGGCTGCTGGGCCGGCTCATCAGAAAGCCGTGACGCTTACCCGCGAGATTTTCTGTGCACTTGCCGATGGCGGCGTACATTCTGGTGAAGCCCTTGCAGAAGCGGCAGGCGTCACCCGAAGCGCGGTCTGGAAAGCGATCGAACAATTGCGCGACATGGGGCTCACCATCGACGCGCAGACCCATCGCGGGTACCGACTTGTAGCGCCTTGTGAGCCCCTCAGCCTCAAAGAAATAACGTCTGGACTGTCGCCGTCGCTTCGCGAGGCGAGTTCGATTACCGTCGAGTGGGAGACCGACTCCACGAATGCCGCATTGCTATCGGCTACGCCGCCTCCGCCTGGAAGGTTCGCGGTGTGGCTTACCGAGAACCAGACGGGCGGCCGCGGTCGTCGCGGTCGCGCATGGCGTTCGGCGCTTGGAGGAAGTCTTTGTCTATCCATTTCGACGAGCTTCGAGCCATTACCTCGAGATCTGCCTGCGCTAACGCTCGTCGTCGGCGCATGCGTACGCGAGGCATTGCAGGACTGCGGAGCGCGGGATCTTCTGCTCAAGTGGCCGAATGATCTCGTCACCTCAACCATGCAAAAATTGGGCGGTATTCTCGTAGAACTGCGCGCCGAAGCGGGCGGTCCGGGTCATGTGGTCATCGGCATTGGCCTCAATCTCCGACTCGATGATGACGCAAAGCGACTGATCGCCAAGACCGGTACCTCAGCGGGCGATCTGGCTACGCAGGGCGTCGATGTGAACGCTCGAAATGCGTTGGTGGCGGCGATCATCGGGCGGTGCATCGAGGGCATGATTCAGTTCTCGCGAGAAGGCTTCGCGCCTTTCATCGAGTCGTGGCGGGCTGCCGATGTTCTGCGCAATCAGAAAGTCAGAGTGTTCGACGGTAGCGGTGAGCGCGATGGCGTGGCTCGCGGCATCGACAAGCAGGGCGCGCTTCAGCTCGAGACGACTGATGGTCAAAGAATAGCGCTCATCGGCGGCGAAGTGAGCGTACGTAAAGGAGAAACTCCGTGAGCTACACACCTCCGAAGGTTTGGGTTTGGAACAAAGACATCGGCGGGCGCTTCGCGAACATCAACCGCCCCATTGCCGGGGCTACCCACGACAGAGACCTGCCACGCGGTCGTCACCCTCTACAGCTTTACTCGCTCGGTACGCCAAACGGCATCAAGGTCACCATCCTGCTCGAGGAGTTACTCGCGCTCGGGCATCCGGGCGCCGAATATGACGCGTGGATCGTCGACATCGGATCCGGGGACCACTTTGGTAGCGGCTTTGTCGGCGTGAATCCCAACTCAAAGATTCCGGCCTTGCTCGACGTCAGCAGCGACCCACCGGTTCGTGTGTTCGAGTCCGGAGCGATCCTGACCTATCTCGCAGAAAAGTTCGGCGCTTTCTTGCCGCAGTCTGGAGCGAGTCGCGCGGAGTGTTTGTCCTGGCTTTTCTGGCAGGTCGGCAGCACACCTTATCTCGGAGGCGGCTTCGGACATTTCTTTGCCTACGCCCCCGAGAAGTGGCAGTACCCCATCGATCGATTTGCCATGGAAGTGAAGCGGCAACTCGATGTACTCGACCGAAATCTTGCCGAGCGTTACTACCTGTGCGGCGACCAGTACAGCATCGCGGACATGGCCATTTTCCCGTGGTACGGCGGGCTCGTGCTGCAAAATCTTTACGGGGCAGCGGAATTTCTGGACGTGGCGGGGTATCGCCATGTGGTGCGCTGGGCCAAGGACATCGCGGCGCGTCCTGCCGTCAAGCGTGGCGTGCGAGTCAATCGCACCAAGGAGCCCGATGCGGTTCGCGAACGTCACGCCGCGAGCGACTTCGGTTAGCTCAGGGCTGTAGTTCCGCAATAGCGAGTGTCACGCCGCGTACGCGCCGACCCGCCGGAAGACTCATGATGTCGAGATTGACGACGCCGAGATCCCAGTCGATCTGAACCATACCGAAGTTCTCGCCTGCATAGAGACGTCCGCCGAGACGTTGTGGATCGATCTCCGGCTCGGGGGACTCGACGCCCGAGTTGAGTGAGCTTGAGGTCAATTCATAGAACGGATAGGGCGTGTTGTCGACACGTCGATAGGCAGCGGCTCGGTGGCGATCGCCGGACAAGAAAATCACACCATTGGCACGGCTATCTTTGATCAAGCGCGTAAGACGGCTGAGTTCGAGTGGCATCGTTCTCCAGCCTTCCCAGCCATGACCCTCGGAAATCACCTGAACCGACGACACGATCAGCCGTAGCTCAGCGGGTTGCCGAAGCTGCTCTTCGAGCCATTGCCACTGCGCTTCACCGAGCATCGTTTTCTTCGGATCGTCATCGGGCACAAAGCGTTGTTTCCCCGGTGCATTGCGTTGGTCGGTGAGCTTGAGCGGCGAGCGGAACCAGCGTGTGTCGAGCAGGATGATCTGCACACGTCGACCGGGCGGTCCGTAGATGGCCGCACGATAAATGCCATCCCGCGCGCGCATCGGATCAGCGACGGGTACGTCAAAGAAATCGGCAAAGATCGCCTTTGCCTCGACCTTGATGGGGTTCTCTTCGCCACCGTCGTTGAGGCCGTAGTCGTGATCGTCCCAAACGGCGAGCAAGGGGACCTTCGAGCGCAGATCCCGAAAGCCCGGCTGCGTACCAAGAGCCGAATAGGCGCGCCGCATTTCAACGAGATCTGGTCCGACGTCCCGAATACCGACCGAGTCGGCGTAGACGTTGTCGCCCAGCATCATGAAGAGCTGCGGATCGCGATCGAGCAGGGTTTGCCAGCGGGGAGGCGTTTTCTCCTCATCTAGGCAGGAGCCGAAGGCGATGCGCTCGAGGGGCTGGCGTGGATCGAGTCGCGGGTAGGGTGAGGCGAGCGCGGCGGCGGTTATAAAGCAGCTCATACCGAGCAAACCAAGGGTAGGCCACCAGGTTTTCATGGCGGGTAAGTGTACCCTCGGTGATGACAGCACGGGTCATCGCGGTAGAATCAGGGCCCTCGCAAGACGCTCATCGGCGCCGGGTTAGCACAGTGGTAGTGCAGCAGTTTTGTAAACTGTTGGTCGGGGGTTCAAATCCCTCACCCGGCACCATAAATCAAACACTTAGAAACACGATCAGCGGGTACTCTGTCCAACATTTAGACCTAGTGGTGGACA
>JBJTUA010000043.1:0-27064 GCA_046080445.1 Gammaproteobacteria bacterium | reverse complement strand
GCCTTCGTCGGTTTGGGGTAATACGGCAATATCAACACCTTTATCTCTCAAAGTATTGATTAAATCTGGATCGCTAACTAAGGTGACATCATGTTCTTGCAGGCCGATGGCAAACCGATGCCGACCCTCGATGCGATCCGGTCGGGGCGTTCGATCGGCGTACCCGGCGCGGTGGCCATGCTCGAAATGGCGCATCGTGAGCACGGCAAGCTGCCGTGGTCGAAGCCCTGGCAGCGCGCAGAGCGCTTGGCGGACGAAGGGTTCTCGGTGTCGCCGCGCCTCAATGAAATGATCACGACGGCGTTGGCTCGCGAGGGATTCCCCGCAGAAGCGACGGCCTATCTCACGACCGATGGACGCACGCCGTTGCCGGTCGGCAGTCGGCTGATCAACCACAAGTACGCTGCGACGGTGCGTCGTATCGCTAGCGAGGGTGCGAGGGCCTTTCGCGAGGGGCCGCTCGCCGATGAAATCGTTGCTGCCGCCACTCGCGCACCGGTGCCGGGTACGTTGTCGCACGACGATCTGCGCAGCTATCGACCGACTCGGCTTGAGCCCGTGTGCGACACGTATCGCGTGTATGTCGTCTGCGGCATGCGACCGCCGTCATCGGGCGGCATCGCCATTCTCTCCGTGCTCGGTACGCTCGAGAACTTCGACCTCTCATCGATGGGGCCGTCGACCGTAGCGGGCTGGCATCATTTCATTGAGGCGCAGCGGCTCGCGTATGCCGACCGCGATACCTATGTCGCCGATGATCGCTATACGTCGGTTCCGCTCAAGGGTCTGATCGACAAAAACTATTTGCGCTCACGTGCAGCGCTCATTTCCGCAGATCGTGCGATGGCGAGCGTCGAGCCCGGCAATCCGCCTGGCGCCGCGCCGCGTGGCCGCGATGCCACGGGGGCGTTCACGGGGACGAGTCATTTCGTGGTGGTCGATGCGCGAGGCAATGTCGTCTCGATGACGACCACGGTCGAAGGGATCTTTGGTTCGCAGCGCATGGCGGGCGGATTTTTTCTCAACAATCAGCTCACCGATTTCAGTTTCCGTCCCGTCGACGATACTGGCGCTGCAATCGCCAACGCCGTTGCACCCGGCAAAAAACCGCGCTCGTCGATGTCGCCGACCATCGTGTTTCGAGACGGTCGATTCGAGCTCGCCGTCGGATCACCCGGTGGTAACGCGATCATTGCGTACGTGAGCAAAGCGCTCGTCGGCATGCTCGATTGGAATCTATCGCCACAGCAGGCCGTCGACCTGCCGAACGTGATTGCGCGTGGGCCGGTGATCGCCGAGGTGTCGCGAGCGGATCCGGCGCTACTCGAGAAACTCGCTGCCATGGGACATGCGTTTCGCAGCAATCGGGGTGCAGGCGAGGGCTCGGGTCTGCATGCCGTGCGCGTGATGCCCGATGGTCGACTCGCGGGCGCAGCGGATCCGCGGCGCGAAGGTCGGGCGGTCGCGGTTCCGCCGTAAATTTAGTTCGCGACGATAAATCCAGTTCGCGAAGATCAGTTCGCGAAATCGGCGTCCGTCAGCACCGTGCGCTGGCGGAACAACGACATGAAAAAGCGTCGTCCCGCCTTGCCTCCGGTCAGCCACGCCACGCGCGCTCCAGCCTTTTGCGGCTGCAACACGCGCTCGGCGAGCCAGGGCGTCACGGTTTCGACGCGATCGGCCAAAATCTTGTAGATGCGGCGGGTACGTTCGATTTCTTTGGCCGTGGTGCTGCCCATGTCGCGCTTGACGAGATCGGTGATCACGATACCCGGGCTCAAGTAGCAGACCTTCACGGGACCATCACCGGTTTCCGAGACCAAGGCTTTGTTGAAGTAGGTGAGGGCGAACTTGCTCGCACCGTAGAGGCCCATGCCTGGCGTGACCATGCCGTTCGAGCCGAAGCCTTCCATGTTGTAGATGGTGCCGCCGCCCTGCGCGCGCATGCCGTGCAGCGCGATTTTAGTGGCGAGCATCATGCCGAGCAGGTTGATCTCCTGCACGCTGTTGATGTCCTGCTCGTGCATCTCTCCGGCACGCTGACGCGGATGCGAGATCCCCGCGTTGTTGATCCAGATGTCGATGCGACCGAAGGTCGCAACGGCGGCCTCCCAGAGGCGCTGCAAATCGTCACCTTTGGAAACATCGCAGGGCGCTCCGGCGGCGCGTGCGCCGTTGGTTGCGCTTGGGGTGAGCTCGGCAATAGCGGCATCAACGGCCTGCGCCGTGCGTCCGCTCGCCATAACGTTATGGCCGCGCTTGAGGATTTCGGCGGCAATGCCTTTGCCGATGCCGCGCGTGCTGCCGGTGACGACGACGTTGAGTCTGGCGCTCATGAACCACCCCCTTGAGTATCGCCATCGTAGGCGATGACCGTGCAGGACGGCGGTCCTGGTCCGAGGACCGCCATGATGCGTCCGACTGTTGGACATGTGCCGGGCGGTGCACGCGGTGCAGCCGGGCGTCGGTATCCTTCGGTCAGTTGAGCCGCAGCCGGAAGGGGGTCTCGCTTTGGCCACTCAGACGATCATCATCACAGGCAGTACCCAAGGCCTAGGCTTCGGCTACGCCCGCGAGTGTCTTCGCCGCGGTCATAACGTGATCGTGAGCGGTCGCGATCCTTCGCGCGTGCAGTTGGCCATCACCCGTTTGGCCGCGGAGTGTCCGGGGTCGGAAGCGCGCATCGCAGGCACGGCCTGCGACGTCTCGCAGCTCTCGAGCGTGCAGGCGCTTTGGGATTTCGCCGCCGCGCGATTCGGACGCATCGACATCTGGCTCAACAATGCGGGCTTTGCGCGCACCGGTGCGCAGTTCGCCGACAACACCGCCAATGAAATCGAATCGATGGTGCGCTCGAATGTGATCGGCTCGATCAATGCCGCGCAGGTGGCTGTCGCGGGCTTCAAGCGTCAGGCGAGTGGTCAGGGTGGCCGTAACGCGGGCGAAGGCGGCAAGTTGTATTTGACGCTTGGCGGTGGCGGGGCGACGGGTCGAGTCGTGCCGGGCATGACGGTTTACTCCACGACCAAGCGCGCCGTGAAATATCTGGCCGACTGTCTCGTGAAGGAGCGCAAGGACGAACGCGACGAGTCGATTCTCATCGGCACCATCAGTCCGGGCATCAACATCACCGAAGGCATGATCCGCGAAATGCGTGCCCTGCCTGCCGATCGGCGCGCGAAGGCGCTCAAGCAACTCAGTTTCATTGGTGAGCACGTCGAGACCACAACGCCTTGGATCGTCGAGCGCATCCTCGCCGATAACAAGCAGGGTAACGACATCACTTGGCTCACGACCGGGCGGATGGCGGGACGCGCGCTCTCCATGCTCTTCGGCTCGCGACGCGATTTTCTTTCACGTTATTCATTCGAGGCCTGATCACTCATGAGTTCCACACTGAAGCCGTTCGTGAAGGGCGATGTCTTTGTCGGCGCGACGCAACTCAACAATGCCGATGACGATCACGCCGGACGCGGCCGCATTCTGCAGTTCGATGCCCAGCTCGCGCCCAAAGGCGAGCTGTGGTTGGACGAAACGACGCATTTGGTCGGCGGTTTGAAGTTCGATTCGAAGGGCGTGCTGTGGGCGTTCGATAGCCACTCGTTCGTGGTGCTCAACATTCATCCTGATGGTCGTGTCGTACGGCGTCCGGAGTTTGGTACGCGTGCGTTCTCGCACGTGAACTTTGCCGCCGACGGCACGCTTTTGATGGGCGAGCATGTGGTCGGCGGTTCGATCCGACCGGAGGTGCAGACGCGTATGAAGACGACATTGCCCTTCATGCCGGGCACGCAGCGATTCGGTGACGGTCACGTCTTCCGGTTCACGGCCGACGGCACGCTCGTCAAAGAATATGGCACCGAGACTCACGGCGGCATGGGTGGTTTTCTCGGCGTCACCATGTCGACGTTGTCGCCCGATCAAAAAACGCTGGTGTACACCTCCGAGACGGGCACGCGCTTGATGCGCTACGACCTCGTCAACGATCGGCAGCTACCCGATTTACAAGCAGTGATGCCACCGTTCCCGCCGGGTCCGCCGCCGATGTTCTTCGGTATGGTTTGCGGTGCCGATGGCACGGTGTATGCGTTGCGCGGCGGTTCGATCCATCTCGTTGATGCCAGCGGCACGACGACGCGTCAAATTCCGCTCGAGGGTTTCGGTTGGGCGCTGATCGATCTGGCCGGCGACGGACACCACGTGTTCGTCAGCAACTTCTTCACCGGAGAAGTGGCGAAGATCAATCTTCAGTCGGGCGCGAAGGTCGGTAGCATCGCCACGCAAGCGCCGAAGGCGGTCGCGGGCATCGTGGAGTACAAGGGCTGAGCGGCAAGCGATAAGCGCGAAGCGCCAAGCGCTGGGGCTACTCGTACCGCAGGGCTTCGATCGGATCGAGTTTTGCGGCCTTCGAAGCCGGCGCGATGCCGAACACCACGCCGACGAGCGCGGAGAAGCCCGCGGCCGCGATCATCACCGAGATCGGAACGTGCGCCGGTGGGAAGTTCGGAATTAACGATGCGATGCCCATTCCGGCGAGCAGTCCAAGCACGATGCCGATGAGTCCGCCGAGCAGCGACAGCAGCGCCGCTTCAAGCAGGAACTGGATGAGAATGTCGCGGCGCGTGGCGCCCAAGGCCTTCAAGATACCGATCTCGCGCGTTCGCTCGGTCACCGACACCAGCATGATGTTCATGATGCCGATACCGCCGACCAGCAGCGAAATGCCGACGATGCCGGCAAGCACGGCGGTCGCGGTGGCGGTGATGCGGTTGAATTGTTTGACGAAAGAGTCTGCGGCTTTGATTTCGAAGTCGTCGGGCTTGCCCGGTGCGATGTCGCGCGAGGCGCGCACGGTGCGCATGGCGCGCTCCTTCACCTGATTGACCTCGGTGAGGTTCGTGACCGTAAACGACACTTCCAGGAAGGACCGTTCGAAGGTGCCGGTGAGCGAGCGGGCGACGCTGAAAGGAATGAACACCTGGTTGTCCTGACTGAAGCCGAAGATTTCACCGCGCTTCTCGAGAAGCCCCACCACGCGGAACCACTCGCGACCGATGAGGATGAACTCGCCCACCGGATCGCGCGCCATGCGCAGCTCGTCACGGACATCGGTGCCGATGACGACGACTCGCCGACTGTTGCGCTCGTCACTGGCGGTGATGAATCGACCGATCGAAGTATCGACGCCGAGTACGTCTTGGGCTTCTTCGGTGGCACCGAGTGCCCGCGGCGTGACGCTGCGCCCGCGATAGAGCGTAGCGCCGAGCGGTGCGCTGATGATGGGCGCAACACGCTCGATTCCCGAGACCTTGAAGCGCAGGGCATCGACGTCTTCGAACGAGAGGCGATTGATCTGACCCGAACGGAAGTTCTCTTGTTCGTTCTTCGCTTCGAGCGTGAGCGTGTTGCTACCGAGATCCGAAAACTGGCTGCTGATGGAATCAGAAAAGCCTTGTAACACCGACACCACGGCGATGACCGCCATCGTGCCGATGAGGATGCCGAGCGTCGTCAGAAAGCTGCGCAGACGATGCGCGTTGAGGCTGGCGAGGGCGGCTTGGAAGGCTTCGGCAAGGATGTTCATCTAAGACATACCCTAGGCGGCGCGAGCCGGGTTTTGATAGTCCTCGACCACGCGACCGTCGAACACGCGAATGGTACGTCGGCAGTGGGCTGCGATGTCGGGCTCGTGCGTCACGACCACGACCGTCTGACCTTGTGCATGCAAGGCATCGAAGAGCGCCATGATTTCGGCTGAGGTGCGGGAGTCGAGGTTGCCGGTCGGCTCGTCGGCGAGCAGGATCGACGGCTCACCGACGAGCGCACGGGCAACGGCTACACGCTGCCGCTGTCCGCCGGACAACTGGTTCGGTCGGTGATCGAGGCGATCGCCAAGACCCACTTTACGCAGCGCCTCGGTGGCGCGTTCGCGACGCTCAGCGGGTGGCATGCGCCGATAGACGAGCGGTTGCATCACGTTTTGCAGCGCCGTCTGCCGCGGCAACAGATGAAAACTTTGAAACACGAAACCGATTTCGCGGTTCCGCACGGCGGCGAGTTCTTCTTCGCTCAACGAAGAGGTGTCGCGGCCGTTCAGGATGTATCGACCCTCGCTTGCGCTATCGAGACAGCCGATGATGTTCATGAGCGTCGACTTGCCCGAACCCGAAGGTCCGATCAATGCGACGTACTCGTTGCGACCGATGTGAAGATCGACGCCCGCGAGTGCGAGCACCTCCTCGTCGCCGAGTACGTATCGCTTGACGATGCCCTGCAGGTCGATCATTCGGCAGCGTCCTCGCCCTCGGCACCGTTCGGGCCGCGAGCGCCGGCTTCGCGTTGCACCACGCGCTGACCTTCTTGTAGTCGACGCAGGATCTTGCTCGGACCGACGACGATTTTCGTGCCCTCGACGATGCCTGATTCGATGGAATCCCAACGATCGTCGGAGAGGCCGGTGGTGATCGGCGTCTTGCGCGCGACGCCGTTGTCGCTACGCCAGACATAGCGTTTCACCACGTTTTTCTCGGGTGTTTCGGTAACCACGGCCTCCACCGGCACGGCGAGTTTGCGTGAGCCGTCGCCGAGATAAATGAGGGCGCGGGCGCTCATGCCGGAGCGCAGCAACAGATCTTGCGGCGCATCGATGGCGAGGGTGACCTTGTACGAGCGACCCTGGCCATCGACGGTCGGCGTGAGGGCGATTTTTTCGACCTTGCTGGTCAGTGCCTTGTCCGGATAAGCCGCTGAGAACACATCGGCGCGTTGCCCGAGCGAAATCTTGGCGACATCGGCTTCGTCGACTTTCACTTCGGCGGTGATCGCCGACACGTCGGCGATCTTCATGAGCTGAGCGCCGGCGAGCGAGGCGGTTGAAGGAATGGCCACTTCGCCGACCTTGATGGGCAGCGACACGATACGACCCGCAATGGGTGCACGAATTTCGGTCTTGGCGCGCTGCTCGCGCGCGTCACCGAGCACCGCCGTGGCGCGTCGCAGGGCTTCTTCGGAGCTGCGCAAATCGGCCTCGGCGACGATGAACTGATTACGATCTTCGTCGAGACGATTTTTGTCGATGAGGTTCGCCGCGGCGAGTTTTTGGCTGCGCTCGTATTGCTGCTTGCGTAGCGACGCAACGGCGCGCTGACGGTCGATACTGATACGGTTCTGTCGCACGCTCGCCTCTTCGCGGGCGATCACGTTGTTGTAGGTTTCGGGGTCCAGCCTGAGCAGCAACTGACCCTTCTGCACGTTCTCGCCCTCGGCGATGAGAATGCTCGCCACGCGCGCGGTGACTTCGGCGGTCAAGTTGACTTCTGTGCGGTAAGCGAGCGTTCCGGAGGCGAGGATGCTCGGCCGCACTTCCTGCGTGGCAGCGGTGCCGAGATCGACCGGCGTGGCGCCGGCGCCCGAGAAATGTCGATAGATTTGCCAGGCGGCGATGACGAGGACGAGGGCACCGCCCGCGATCCAGCGCTTGTTGAATTTGAGGTTTTTGAAGACGTTGATGTTCATGGTGGGCCCAAGTCGTAGGTGTTATATTTACCTACAACAGTAAAACAGTGTCAAGGTGACGAGGTGCATTGTGCCTGAAGGGTGGGTGGGTACACTCGAATTGCGTTCTTTGAGGTCAATGTCATGAAAAGGTTCGTTTTTGTGTTGGCTGGAGTCGTGCTCCTTTCCGCCTGTGGTTCCGGTCTTGCCCGGCGTGGCGACGCCGATCTTCGTTACGTGGACTACGCGGGCGATCCGGTCGATGAAATTCGCTCGATGCGAAACATTTCGGGCTGGACACCGGTCTCGCGTAATCAGCTCGTCATTTGGACGGGGCTCAACGAAGCCTGGCTCATCAAAGTTTGGGATGGGTGCTACAACCTGAGTTTTGCCAACGCCATTCAGGTGACTCGCACGGGCTACACCATCAGTCGATTCGACAAAGTGCTGGTGGAGAAGGAGTCCTGCCCCATCGTCGAGATGCGTCCCGTCGATGTGGCGCGCTTGAAGGCTGATCGAAAAGCGGCGCGCGACACGACGCCGCGCGATCCGACGAAACCCTGATGCTCTACACCATTGGCGATCGTCGACCTGACCTCGCTCCCGATGCGTACGTTGCGCCGTCGGCCGATGTCATCGGCAGCGTGCGGCTCGCGACGGGGTCAAGCGTTTGGTTTCAGGTCGTGCTGCGTGGCGACAATGACTGGATCGACATCGGTCCGGGAACCAATATTCAAGACGGCTCGGTGATCCATACGGACGAAGGCGTACCGACACGGCTCGGTGCGCGCGTGACCGTCGGACATATGGCGTTTTTACATTGCTGCACGGTCGGCGATGAATCGATGATCGCTAATGGCGCCATGGTGCTCGATCGCAGCGTCATCGGCAGGCATTGCATCATCGCAGCCGGTGCGCTCGTGCCACCGGACAAAGAAATACCCGATGGCAGCGTGGTGATGGGTTCACCCGGGAAAATCGTGCGTGAAGTCAGCGAGCGAGATCTCGCGCTCATCCGCGGCGCTGCGGCAAGTTATGCGCAGCGTGCGCAGCACTATCGAGAATCGTTCAGAGCGTATCCGTAACCTCAGGCAGGGCGCGGACAAACTCGAGAATTTGCTCGCGCAAGCGCGGTGTTTCGTTCGGCGAGAGGATGCGGCCGGCGAGGACGTGGTTTGAGGGATCGCCGCTGTTCTCGACGGCGATCAGGGGTTTCACAGTCGAGCCCAGTCGCGCGTGGGCCTTCAAAATTTCTTGGGTGTTGACCACTCGATCGTTGGGCGAGTAGATCACGAGAGTCGGCGTACGGATGTTTTCGATCGGCGATTCGCGGACTACACGCACGAGGGCCATCATGGGTAGCAGGGCGCGCGAAGGGTATTGCCAAGTCCAATACTTGGCTTGCTCGGCGTTGTGTGGGGTCCATCGATACTCCTCACCCTGAAGTAATTTCAAAAGTTCGGCACCCCAGGGGCCGATGAGCAGTTCGCTCGATCGGGCGCGCGGGCCGAGATTGGGTGAGATCAAAACGAGTGAGACGATTGGCGACGACTCTTGGCGCTCGGCCAACCAAAGCGCGAGAGTTCCGCCGGTAGAGGTACCCACGACGATGACGCGCTCGCCGAGTACGCGGCCGACTTCGAGCGCTTCGCGCGCATCGCGCAACCAATCGTTACCGGAGACCTCGCCCATGGCGCGAGGATTGCGACCATGGCCTGCAAGTCGCGTGTAGAACACGTTGGCACCGAGCGCCTCGCCGAGCTCGTCGCACAGCGGATCGACTTCCTGACGCGTGGCGGTGTAGCCGTGCAGATAAATGACGGAAAGCGGCGTTCGCCGACGATCGGCGTGAGCCCAGCGAATGTGTTTCTCGGTGCCGGGGATAATGTCGTCATATCTTTGCTCAGACGTTTCGAGCCAGCGCTCGAGCGCCTCGGTCTGCTGTGGCACGTCGAGCGACGCGTCGCGGGTATCGAGCGAATAGACGGGGCCGAGGAAGAAGACGACGGTAACGAGCGCGAGGGTGGCGCCCAGACCCATGAGCAAGCGGCGTATCATGGCGCACATCGTACTGCAGCAGGAGATCTCGTGAGCGGTTTGCGGGCTCCGGATTGGGAGCGCGAAGGCGTCGACTGGCCCAACCGGCAGCACAGTCGTTTCGTCGATGCGGCGGGTCTTCGATGGCACGTGCAGGATGCCGGCGAGGGTCCGGTGTGTTTGCTCGTGCATGGCACTGGGGCGTCGGCGCATTCTTTCCGCGATGTTCTCCCCAAGCTCTCGCCGTTCTTCAGAGTCATCGCACCCGATTTGCCCGGTCACGGATTCACGTCGCGACCGCATGAGGACTCGGGGCTTTCTTTGAGTGGCATGGCCGAGGGTCTCGTGCAGTTGCTCGCCGTGCTCGGCGTGTCGCCCACGCTTGCGGTCGGACACTCGGCAGGCGCTGCCATTCTTTGTCGCGCTGGTCTCGATGGTGCGCTGCATCCCGCGGAGCTCATCAGTCTCAATGGTGCGTTGCTGCCGCTCTCCGGGTTCAAACATCCGGCGGTGACACCGTTCATTCGCGCGATCGCCAGCAGTGATTGGGTCTCGAAATTCTTTGCTCGGCGACTCGAGTCGCCGCGTGAAGTTGCGCACATGTTGGCCGCCACCGGATCCACCATCGATGCCATGGGTATGGAGTGTTACGGCCGACTGTCACGATCGCCTTCGCATGCGGGCGCAGCGCTGACCATGATGGCGGTCTGGGACGTTCGCCCCCTCGAGCGCGAACTTCCGCGACTCGACGTACCGCTCACGCTCGTCGTAGGGGCTCGCGACCGCATGATCCTGCCGGGGGAGGCCGCCCGCGTGCAGCGGCTACTGCCATCGGCCGAAGTGGTGCAGTTTGCGGAGCTGGGTCACCTCGCGCACGAAGAGCGTCCCGATTTCATTGCTGACTTGATCGTCCGCCAGGCGCGTGCGCGCGGAGTGCGGATTCCATCCTGACCGCGGCCGGGTTAAGGTGACCGCTGAGTGGAGTACCCGAGTGGTGGTACTCGAGTTGTGGTTCCCGAGGTTGACGTGTCACTTCCCGCCTCACATCCGCTACGCGAAGAGTTGCACGACGAAGTGCATGCGCGCCCGCCGCTGCCTCTGCAATCGCCGTGTCGGGTCAGCTGTATCGCGCTGCTCTCCGGTAACGAAGCCCGCCAGGACGAGTGGCGCCTGCTTCGTGACCTCGGCGCGCGATTCGGCGTCACGGTCGACGAAACGCCGGCGGCCTACCTGGCTGCAGACTTCGGCGCCTTCCGCCTGAAGTGGGAGCGCCACACTGAGTTTTCACGATATGTGTTCGTGGTCGATCGCGCAGCCGGTTCACCGTTCTCGCATCCGGCCATCGGCGAGGTACCCAAGGATTGGGTCGAGCGCTTGCCGGGGCGGACCATTTACGCCGGACACTTCGAAGTGGTGGCGGCTCGGGCCTGCGATGAACCCGATCTCGCGCACCTTTCCAAAGAAAGCTTCGGTGACCGTCCTCTCGTCGGCTCGGAGATTGCCGACGATGCCGCGACCATCCTCACCGATTTTCGAATCGATGCGCAGGGCTACAGCCGCGCGCTCGTGGTCGACCGCGCGCTGAAACCGGCACAGGCCGGACGACTCGTCCAGGCGCTGCTCGAGGTCGATATGTATCGCATGCTCGCGCTGCTCGCGTTTCCGGTGGCGCGCGAACTGTCGCCCGTGCTCTCTCGCAATGAGCAAGAACTCGCCGAGATTGCGAACCAACTCGTCAAGGCGGACTCCGCCATCGAGCCTGAGCTGCTCGATCGGCTGACGTCGCTGCAGGCGCAGATCGAGCGACTCGAAGCCGATCACCGCTACCGATTCACCGCTGCCCGTGCGTATTTCGATATCGTGCAAAGCCGACTCAGCCAGCTACGCGAACGACGCTGTGGTTCGCTGCAGACGTGGCAGGAATTCATGGAGCGACGACTGGCGCCGGCCATGAACACGTGCGATGCGGCCATGACGCGACTCGAGTCGCTGTCGCAGCACGCCACGCGTGCCACTCAATTGTTGTCGACTCGGATCGGCATCACGCGCGAGTCGCAGAACCAGCAGTTACTCGAATCGATGGACAAGCGTGCAGCGGCGCAATTGCGCCTGCAAGCGACGGTCGAAGGGCTCTCTGTGGCGGCGATCACGTACTACATCGTCGCGCTCATCAAAATTTTGGCCGACGGCCTCGCCGAATCGGGATGGCCACTCGATGCCGGCATTGTCACCGCGATCAGTATTCCGGTGGTGGGAGGTCTCGTGTTTACGGCCGTACGTAAAGTTCGACGCAGTGTGGCGCGACAAACCGGGAGCATGTCATGACGGCGAAAAATCGCGCCATCGTCATTGGTAGCGGATTCGGTGGCCTGGCCGCTGCCGCGCGCCTGGGCGCGCGAGGGTACCGGGTGACGGTGCTCGAAAAACTCGACGCGCCGGGCGGTCGTGCGTACGTGTATCGACAGGACGGTTTCACTTTCGATGCGGGGCCGACCATCATCACGGCCCCTTATCTTTTTGCAGATCTTTGGAAGTTCTGCGGAAGGAATATTTCGGATGATGTGACGCTGAAGGCCATCGATCCGTTTTACGAGGTGCGTTTCGACGACGGCGATGTTTTTCGTTACACCTCCAACCTAGATCTGATGCGTGAGCAGATTGCCCGCATCGAACCGCGGGATGTCGAGGGCTTCAATCGCTTTCTTGGTGTCAGCAAAAAAATCTTTGAGGTGGCGTTCAAGGGGCAGGCCGAGCAGCCGTTCCATGAAATCGGCACCTTGTTGCGTGCGGCACCCGATCTCATCCGCTTGGGTGGATATCGTTCGGTTTACCAGGAGGTGAGTCGTTACTTCCACAGCGACAAGCTGCGGGTGTTGTTCAGTTTTCATCCGCTGCTCATCGGCGGAAATCCGTTCACCACTACGGCGTACTACTGCCTGATCGCGCACCTCGAGCGTACCTACGGCGTGCATTACGCCGAAGGGGGGATGGGCGCGCTGATGCGGGGCATCGTGAAGCTCGTCGAAACCCATGGCGGCGAGGTGCGCTGCAATGCGGAAGTCGCGGAAATTCTCGTCGAAAATAGTTCCGCGGTCGGTGTGCGGCTGGTCAGTGGCGAGGAGATTCGCTCGGACATCGTGGTCTCCAATGCCGATACCGCCTGGACCTACGGCAAGCTGCTTGCCAAGCATCCGCGTCGGCGCTGGACCGATGCCAAACTCGCGCGGGCGAGTTATTCGATGAGCCTCTTCGTTTGGTATTTCGGCACGAACCGGCGTTACGACGACGTGTATCACCACACGATGGTGCTGGGGCCCCGTTATCGAGGACTGCTCGACGACATCTTCAAGCGCAAAGTGCTCGCCAAAGATTTCAGTCTCTATCTTCATCGTCCGACAGCGAGCGATCCGTCGCTCGCGCCGCCCGGATGCGACTCGTTCTACGTGCTCGCTCCGGTGCCGCATCTCAAAAGCGGTACCGACTGGCGTGAAATGGCCGAGCCGTATCGCCGCGCGGTCGAGCGTCGTCTCGAGGAAACGATGATGCCGGGACTCTGCCAGAGCATTGTGACCTCGCACATGCTCACGCCGCTCGATTTCCGCGATCGACTCTTGTCGGTGAATGGCGCAGCGTTTGCGATGGAGCCTCGACTCTTTCAGAGTGCGTGGTTCAGACCGCACAACAAGAGCGAGGAAGTGCGTGGACTCTATCTCGTGGGTGCGGGCACGCATCCCGGGGCGGGGTTACCGGGTGTCGTCTCCTCGGCCAATATTCTCGATCAGATCGTACCGGACCCGAGTCACTGACGACGCGTCAGCCGAAGTCTTGAGCGATGCGCTGCGCAGCGATGCGACCCGAGAGCGTCGCCATCGGAATACCAGGCCCCGGATGCACCGAGCCCCCGGCGAGATAAAGACCTTTGATGGCCGTGACGGTGCCGGGCCGCACAAAGCTTGCGAATGCGCCGTGGTTGGCGCGTCCGTAAAGTGAGCCTCCAGTCCCGGGAAACAGTGCCGCGAAATCTTGGGGTCGGGTGACCACGCCGGCACTGTGATCCGACGCGTGGGTGTTGCGCATGATGCGCAGACCGCAACGCTCGAGCCGTTCGAAGACTTCTTTTTCGACGCGCTCGAGGGTGGCGTCGTCGATGCCACCGACGTCTCCATCGGGCGGCGCATTCACGAGTAGCAACATGCGCTCGGCCGCAGCGGCGTGGTCGTCGCGGGCGCGAGGTCTCGAAGCGGCGCCGCGATCTTGAGCGCAGAGGTAGACGGTCGGAGAGTGCTTGATTCTTCTGTCTTTGAAGATGCTCGTGAATTCTTCCGGGTAGTCATCGCCAAAGAAAACGTTGTGGTGTTCGAGGTCGAACCCTTGTGTGGGGGTATGCAGGCACCAGGTAATCGCCGAGAGAGCGCGTTCATCGCGCGTCATCGCCGTACCGCCTGCCATGGCCGCTTGGCCCAAGAGTCCAGTCGCTAGCGCATGGGCGTCGCCGTTGAAAACCACAGCGTCGGCGTCGATCGTTTCGCCGCTCTCGAGCTGCAGGCCAACGCAGCGGCCCTCGCGCACACGCAGTTCTTTGACGGGCGATTGATAGCGGTAGGTGGCACCGGCGGATTCGCCGAGTCGTTGCAAGGCATCGGCGATACGACGCATGCCGCCGCGCACGAGCCAGACGCCTGACTGTTCGACGTGCGCGATCAGCATCAAGGTGGCGGGGGCTGCGAGGGGTGACGAGCCGACGTAGGTGGAATACCGCCCGAACAGTTGGCGCAGGCGCGGGTCACGAAAGTGGCTGCCGAGCGCCCGCCAAAGACTTTGAAACGGTGGCGTGCGCAGCATGGCCCACAAGCCATCGGCAGCGAGACCACGCCGCGCGAGCGCGCCGATGAGTGCGGCTTGCGATGGGCGTGGACGACGCATGAAGGTGTCGACGAGTGAAGCGTGAACGAGCGCGCTGCGTTCGCAAAACTCACGATAGCCTGCGGCATCACGATCACCGGCAAAATCGCGGATCGCGGCACAGGAGCGATCGAGACTCGCGAAGAGATCGAGCCGACCGCCGTCGGTCCAGGCGTGACGGGCGAGCACGCTCGCTGGAACGAGATCGAGATGATCTTCGAGTCTAGTGCCTGCGTCGACGAAGAGCCCCTCGAACACCCAATTCATGGTGAAGACGGTCGGCCCTGCATCGATCGCGGCATCGCCCAGCTGAACTTCGCGCAATTTTCCGCCGGGTGCTGCCGCTTGGTCGAAGACGCTGACCTTGAAGCCTTTATGGGCAAGGTCGGCGGCGGTCGCAAGCCCACCCATTCCCGCGCCGACGATCGCGACGTGATGCTTGGCGTGACGCATCAGAAAATCTTTGAGATCAGCCGCCCGCTGCGCGAGTGGCGGCGAGTCGGTCCTGACGCTCGACCTGCAGGCGGTGATAAATGATCAGCGCGAGTCCGACGACGAGCGGAATCGACCACAGGCCTGGGTGCAGGGCGAGGGTCGGAATGGTGCGTACGGCACCGAAGGCAAAGAAAGCGGTGTACACCGAGATACCGGCGCCGACGAGGGCCTTGATATGTTCTTTGAGCCAGTCGATGCGAGCCGGCTCACGTTTCAACATGAAGAGCAAGTTGGAGGCGACGGTCGCGAGCCCGATGGCCGGCATGCCGAGCATGATCGGCAGGCCGATGCGCAGCGATTGCCACGCGCAGTTGATCGAGGCGATGAACAGCAGTACCTGCAGTGCGACATTGCGCCATTCGAGGTTGGCGCGGTGGTTGGTTTTGTTGGTGAGGCAGCAGTGCCCGTACCACGCGAGGTTGAGGGTGAGCACCGCCAGTCCGAGCATCATCCAGCCAAAGATGCCACGGATCCATTCGGCATCTTTGAGGTGCGGGTGCGTATTGAGCGGATCGATGAGTGTGCTGAACGCAATACCGATCGCAGCCGTGCCGGTGACCAGCATGCTCCAGGTGAATACGCGTCCCCACTGACGGTGTTGTAGGCTGCCCTTGCGGCTCAGAACCGGGATCCAGAAGGAGACCAGTCCGAGGCTACCGGCGAGGATGTGCGTGATCACGAACATCTCGAAGGCGAGCACGATCCCGGACGTCCCTGCTGATGGCATGGCGCCGATGCTGCCCTTGCAGCCGCCGCGTTGTCAAAACGCAGGGGTCTTGAGCTTGTGGCTATGGTCGTTACGGCGGACCCTCTTTGCGAGCGGCGGACACTGGCGTTAGGGTGGCGGCATGTACGAGCCACCGCGTCCGACTTCTCTGGCGGCCATCGCCTCACTGGTGCGCGTGGCCTTGCGCGGCGACGGAGACCTGCTGAGTCTGTTGCCGGCAAAAGCGTATCGCGTCGATGCGGGGTGGATGGGGTACTCGCGCCGTTCGATCCTGATCGTGAATGACCCCGAGATGCTACGCGAGGTCATGACTGACCCGCTCGACATCTTTCCGAAGAGCGACCTCATGGTCGGCGCGCTCGAGCCACTCGTGGGCAGCTCAATTTTCGTATCGCATGGCTCGGTCTGGCGGCGTCAGCGCAAGATGATCGAGCCGTCGTTCTCGCACATGCGGCTCGGCAAAGCCTTCGCCTCGATGAGCGCTGCCGTCGATGACTATGAGTCGAGACTGGATGCGGCCGCAGAGAAGGGCGAGCGATTCTCGCTTGATCTGGCGATGAGTCATCTGACGGCGGACATCATTTGTCGGACCGTGTTCTCGACGTCGCTCAAGTCGCAGACGGCCATCGATGTCTTCGAGGCCTTCACGTTCTTCGAGCGCACTTGTGCGCAGGTCGAACTGCGCCGCCTGATTTTCGATCCGCCGTTTTCCAGCATTCCGCAGCAGCCGGGCGTGCTCGAGGCTTGCGAACGCATTCGTCGGCACTTGAGCGATCTCGTCGATACGCACGTCGCGGAAAGCCCGCTCAGCTGGGACGACATTGCGGCGGAGATCATCGCTGCCCGCGATCTCGAAACCGGCGAGGGATTCACCCGCAAAGAATTGATCGATCAACTCGGGGTGATGTTTCTGGCGGGGCACGAGACCACGGCCAGCTCCCTGACCTGGGCGTTTCTCATCATCTCGATGCTGCCTGCGCTCGCGCAGCGTATTCGCGACGAGGTGCGCGCGGTGGCAGGCGACGATCCGCTGACGCTCGAGGATGTACGAAAGCTCACCTTCGTGCGCAACGTGTTCCGTGAAAGTCTGCGTCTCTATCCGCCGATTCCGTTCATGCCGCGCGTCGCTGCCGAGGCGGCGACCATCGGTCGGTACAAAGTTAAACGCGGTGCGATGATCATGGTCTCGCCGTGGACCATTCATCGGCACCGTGATCATTGGCGACTTCCACATGCCTTCGATCCCGATCGTTTTTCACCCGAGCGCGAGCATGAGTTGGTCCCGGGAGCGTATCTGCCGTTCGGTCTCGGGCCGCGTACTTGCGTGGGCGCGGGCTTTGCGACGCTCGAAGCCGCTCTCATCTTGGCGCGGCTCGTTTGCCGTTACGACATCCAGGTGATCGATGCGGCGAAGGTGAGACCCATCGCGCGTCTGACGATACGTCCGCAACAGCAATTGATGGCTCGCGTCGTTCGACGCACTGCCACATGACAACAGCGCTGCTCACGCTCGGTCGACTGCCGAAGGCGCTCGATGTCGCGCGTGCCTTGCATGCTGCGGGCGTGCGCGTGATCGTGGCCGAGCCCTTTCGACGGCATCTGAGTGGCGCGTCACGAGCCGTCGATCAAAGTTTCGTCGTCACGGCACCGGCGGTCGATGGTCCGTGCTATCTCAAAGATTTGCGCGAGCTCGTTGCTGCGCAAAAGGTCGATTTGGTGGTGCCCATCTCCGAAGAAATAGTGCATGTCTCGGCGCTTCATGGACAGTTGTCGCCCGGTTGTCGGTTGGTGTCGATGCCGCAGGCGGCGGTGCTCAAGGTCCATCACAAGGGACGGTTCGTGGAGACCTGTCGTGCGGCGGGCGTCACGGCTCCCGAGACGGCGGATGTCGTTACCGCCGACGCAGCAGACATTGCGGCGAGTCACGATTACGTCGTGAAACCGGTGTCCTCGTGCTCGGGTCGCGGCGTACGTTTTTTCTCGCGTGGCCAGGCGGTGCCGTCGGTCGATGAGCCATCGATCGTGCAGCGGCGGGTACCAGGTCAACTCGTCAGCAGCTTCAGCATCGCTTGCGCTGGCGAGGTGCGGTGTACCGTGCTGTATCGCGGTGCGGTGATGCAAGGGACGGTCGCTGTCTGCTTCGAACGCCTCGACGTGCCGGCGGAGGTCGACCGCTGGATCCGCCAGTTTGTGACGCACACGCAGTGGGATGGGTTCATTTCGTTCGACCTCATCCTCGATGAGGACGGTCGTGTTCAGGGCATCGAGTGCAACCCGCGGGCGACGAGTGGAATCCATTTCGTTGAACCGGAGGGCTTGGCGCAGGCGCTGCTCGATCCGGTAGCGGCCAAGCGGCCCGCCCTGCGTCCGGAGCGTCTGGCGCAACAGTTTTTTCCATGCCTGACCGAGACTCAAAAATCGGTCTTTACCTCGCGGTTCCGACATCACCTACGCTGCCTGCGCGAGGCTCGCGAAGTCACTTGGCGCCGCGCCGACCCGTGGCCGTTCATCGGCATGCCCTATACGGCCTGGAATATCATTGCGCTCGCCAACAAAAAGGGGATGACCTTCGGCGAAGTGGCGATGCTGGATTTCGCGACATTTGCGGGCGGCAAAGGCGAAGTCGTAGAGTGAGGGCCCTGTGAGCGCCCCTGCGGACAACTCGGTCGACGGTGACTCGGTGCAGATCACCGGTCGTGATTTACGCGCCTCATCGGCTGATCTTGCCGAGTGCCGGGCGGCGATTCGCGTGGGCTCGAAAACGTTTCATGCGGCATCGCTGCTGTTGCCGCGGCGCATACGCGGTTCGGCGCTTGCGCTCTATGCATTTTGCCGCGAAGCGGACGACGCCATCGATCGTTCGGACGACCCAATGCGTGCACTCGAGCTCTTGCAGCGACGTCTCGACCGCGCGTACCGCGGTGATCCCATCGACAATGCAGCCGATCGCGCGCTCGCGGCCGTGGTCTCGCAGTTTCAAATTCCGCAGGAGTTGCCCGCCGCCTTGCTCGAGGGATTTGCGTGGGATGCGACGGCGCGTACCTACGACTCGCTCTCCGAGGTCCGTGCGTACGGCGTGCGTGTCGCCGGTGCAGTGGGCGTGATGATGTCCTTGCTCATGGGTGTCCGATCACGCGATGCGCTCGCGCGTGCCGCGGATCTTGGCGTCGCGATGCAGTTGTCAAATATTGCTCGCGATGTCGGTGAAGACGCGCGCATGGGTCGTATTTATTTGCCGCGGCAGTGGTTGCGCGAAGCGGGTATCGATCCCGATCAGTGGCTACGCGAACCTAAATTCGATCCGCGCTTAGGTGCCATCATCGATCGACTCGTCGCTGAGGCGGAGCAACTCTACGGACGCGCCGCTGCGGGAATCGACGAATTACCCGTGGAATGTCGGCCCGCCATTCATGCGGCGCGCCTCATGTACGCCGCCATCGGTCGCGAGGTCACTCGTCGCGGGGGTGATTCCATTTCGTCGCGTGCCGTGGTGTCGGCGCGCCGCAAACTCTTTTTGCTGGCCGAAGCCTTGATCGCGGCCACGCGCCGCAGCGGTGTATCGCGGCACGAGGCGCTGCCCGAAGCAGAATATCTGCTCGAGGCCATCGAGCGTCACGATCGGGTGCGTGGGCTCGCCGGTGATCCGCTCGCCAACGGGACGTTGTTCGAGCGCGAGCTGTCGCGCGTACTCGGCGTCTTCGAGCGTTTGGAGCGACTCGACCGAGATGTCACGGCGGCGGGCTGAGCGCTAGCGACGGATCGGTCGTCGCGGCAGGCGGACCGGCAGCAGGGTCTGTACCCAACGCGCCGAAAATCTTTGAAGCGAGACGCTCTCGTGAAAGGCGGTCCAGTGCCGGCCCTCGGCCTGCGTCTCGATCAGCGAACGGGCATAGAACGGTCCGCTCTCGAACGTCGACAGCAGCTTGGGCGTGGCCTCGGCATCGCAGCGGGTTTTTCGGCCAATACCCCACAGTGTAGAGGGCAGCGATCTCTCTGGCGGCGCAGGGAGTGACGTGACTTTCCCCGCTCCGTCGATGCGCAATGAAATCGATCGACCGCCACCGCCTCGAAAGCGTGTGTCGTAGAAAATCCGGCTCGAATCTGCAGCGGAGGCGCGAGACCAGTTCCATGAGTCGAAATCGGTTTCGAGGGGCACGCGACCCTCGTTCGAATCCAGATATGCGACGCCGCGCCAGGACAGGGCAGGGCGCTCGAAGGCCACCTCGACCGTGCAGTGCGGCGAGATCGGTGTCCACAGGTGCCGCTCGAATCGATCGATGGCGTAGCCTTTGTGCAGCAGCATCGAGGGTCGTAGCGTGACCCGACCCCGCAACCGACTGGGCAACGGCGAAGTAATTTCATTGATGTCGATGCATAGACGATCCCCGTCCCAGGTGAGCGAGCTCGGTCCGATCGCAAGCCGGTCGTAGTTTCGTTCGACGTCGCGTGTTCCACGCTCGGTAAGAGCCCAGCGACGATCGGCAGCGCCGTACAGCGCCACGTTGAGCGCCGAATGGTTGAGCGGGTCGGTCGGGCCGCGGCGTCGAGCCGCGGCGTACCACGGCGAAAACACGCAGCCGAGCATCGCGATGAGGGTGAGGCCGTGTTGCCCGCAGTCGCTGAGCGCATCGACATACCACCAGGCGTAGCCGTTGATCGGCACAGCGGCGGCAAAGTTCGGCCCGGTTTGACTGACCCCTAAGGGGTGTCTATATTCCATGACGACCTAGTGTGACAACCGTAATTGACGTTTGCCAGTCGAGTCGGACGGGCGACCCCAGCAGCGCGGAGGCGCGAATGGAAGGTGCATCGGGAATCGAATCGGCGCTGGAGACGGCTGTGGCCTCTTGCGACGAACTCGGCTGTCCGCCGCGTCTCGCTGCCGCGATTCGTTATGCGGTGTTCCCGGGCGGTGCCCGGATTCGTCCGCGACTCTGCCTCGCGATCGCCGCGGGTTGTGGCGAGCCGCAATCCCCTCTTGCTGTCGCTACCGCAGCCTCCATCGAGTTATTGCACTGCGCCTCGTTGGTGCACGACGATTTGCCGTGCTTCGACGATGCGGAAGTGCGCCGCAATCGACCCTCCGTGCACCGCGCCTTCGACGAGCGCATCGCGCTGCTCGTTGGCGATGCGTTGATCGTACTCGCGTTTCAGAACGCGGCGCGGGCCTTTGCGAATACTCCCGAACGATTGCCGAATCTCGTCCTTGCACTTGCTCGCGCGGTCGGTGCGCCCGGTGGCATCGTGGCGGGTCAGGCTTGGGAGTGCGAGGAGACGACGCCGCTCGAAGAATATCGACGGCAGAAAACCGGCGCGCTGTTCATTGCGGCGACGGTCGGCGGAGCGTTGTCGGCGGGTGCCGATCCTGCGCCCTGGCGCGTGCTCGGCGAGACGCTCGGCGAGGCGTATCAGATCGCCGATGACATCCGCGATGCGCTCGGCACCGATGACGAACTTGGTAAGCCTGCGGGGCGCGATGCGGATCTCGGGCGTCCGACCGCCATTGCAGAGCTCGGTGTTCGTGGCGCCGTCAAACATTTCGAAGAGCTGATCGCTCAAGCGACAGCGTCCATTCCGGACTGTCCGGGCGCGGAGTTTTTGCGCGAACTCGTCGATCTCGAGGCGCAGCGGTTACTGCCTGCCTCGTTGCTGCAGCGCGCGGCCTGATCGAACGCTGTCGCCATGTGGCGTGACTGGCGCAATCGCCTGTTGATGAGCCCGCGCTTTCAGCGCATCGCTGCTCGTCTGCCTTTGACTCGCGCTCGTGCGCGCCGCGAGGCGCGTGAACTCTTCGATATCGTCGCGGGATTCACCTATTCGCAGATCACGTTGGCGTGCGTTCGACTCGATCTGCTCGAGCAACTCCGTGCTGGCGCGACATCGGAACGAGCGCTGATTGCGACCATGGGAATGTCCGACGAGGCGGCGCGAACCTTGCTGCGTGCGGCAGCCGCCATCGAGCTGCTCGAGGCTTGTGAACTCGAGCAAGCGCCTGCGTGGGTGCTCGGTCGGCGCGGCGCTGCGCTCCTTGGAAACCCGGGTGTTCTAGCGATGATCGAGCATCACGCAGTGCTCTACGCGGATCTCGTCGATCCGGTGGCGATGCTGCGTGCGCCACGCGGATCTACCGCGTTATCAAAATATTGGCCGTACGCGAGTGCGACGATTCCCGGCGCGGTGGCAGGCGAGGGCACGCGCGATTACACGCAACTCATGGCCGCTTCGCAGGGGCTGGTCGCCGAAGAAATTCTGGATGCCTACGACGTGTCGATCCATCGGCGCGTGCTTGACGTCGGCGGCGGCGATGGCACGTTCCTGCGTGCGCTCGGCAAGCGCGCGCCCTCGGCCGCGCTCGTGCTCTTCGACTTGCCGGGCGTGGCTGAGCTTGCGCGCAGGCGATTTGCTGACAGCGGCATGGCGAACCGTGCCGAGGTGGTTGGAGGCGATTTCTCCCGCGACGCACTCCCGACGGGCGCCGACCTGATCACGCTCGTGCGCGTACTGCACGATCACGACGATCCGCTCGTCGAGAGAGTGCTGCGGGCGGCCGCAGCGGCGTTGGCGCCCGGCGGGGCGTTGTTGGTCGCCGAACCGCTCTCCGGAACCCCCGGGGCCGAGCGCATGGGGGATGCCTATTTCGGGGTCTACCTCTGGGCCATGGGCAGCGGTCGCCCCCGGTCAGCCGATGAGCTCACCCAAATGCTGAAAAAAGCGGGTTTTTCCAAGGTTCGGCGTCTGCCGACCGCAATCCCGCTACAGACCAGCGTTTTGCTCGCCAGCCGGTAGGGGCGGGCTGCCGCAAAAAAGTGTCTGTTTTAATTGACACCCTGCAACGTAAGCGTAGACTGACAGTTGGAAAATCAGGCTGAGGGCCTGCATGGGTCAGGGATTGAACACTCTCGCGGTGGTGATTGAGGGACCGGAGCGCTTAACGCTGGACCGGCTCGCCCTCCAAAGTGCTGCCGAAGACGACATCGTCGTCTCGACGGAGTGGAGCGGTATCAGCACCGGCACCGAGCGACTGCTCTGGTCGGGAAAGATGCCGACGTTCCCTGGGATGGGTTATCCGCTCGTTCCCGGGTATGAATCGGTCGGTCGCATCGAAGCGATTGGTCGCAACGTTCACGATCGGCGAGTCGGTGAGCGCGTCTTCGTTCCTGGTGCGCGTTGTTATCGCGACGTGCGTGGTCTGTTCGGTGGCGCGGCTTCGCGTCTCATCGTGCCCGCCAAACGCGCCACGCCCATCGACGAATCTTTGGGCGAGAACGCCGTGCTGCTCGCGCTTGCTGCGACGGCGCGTCACGCCATGGCAGCACCGTTTGCCGAAGCCCCTGAACTCATCGTGGGTCATGGCGTGCTCGGTCGATTGTTGGCCCGCATCACGATTGCGAGTGGCACCCCGGCGCCGACGGTATGGGAGCTCGACGCGGCGCGTGCCTCGGGCGCCGAAGGGTATCGCGTCTGTACGCCCGACGAAGATACGCGTCGCAACTATCGATCGGTCTACGACGTCAGCGGCGATGCACGCATTCTCGATTCGGTTATTGCGCGCCTCGCGCCGGGCGGCGAAGTGACGCTCGCCGGTTTCTACACCGAGCGCATGAGTTTTGATTTCACAGCTGCATTCATGCGGGAAGCGCGCGTGCGCGTTGCCGCAGAGTGGAAGGACGCTGATTTGACTGCAGTGCTGCAATGGATCGCGGCGGGACGTTTGTCGCTCGAAGGTCTGATCACGCATCGCCGCGAGGCGAGTGCGGCGGATCAGGCGTATCGGCAGGCGTTCGTCGATCCCCTTTGTCTCAAGATGATCCTTGATTGGAGGCAGGCTGCATGACCCCGCCAGGCGAAACCGTGTCGATCCCCGTCGAAAAACTCAAACGCAGTCTGCGCGCCGAGGCCGCTGTGGAGCCGAGTGCTCCGCAACCGTCGGCCGTCACCAAAGAAACGCAGATCATCGCGATCTACGGCAAGGGCGGTATTGGCAAGAGTTTCACGCTCGCGAACCTCAGTTACATGATGGCGCAGCAAGGGAAGAAGGTGCTGCTGATCGGTTGCGATCCCAAGAGCGACACCACCTCGCTGCTCTTCGGCGGTCGCGCCTGTCCGACGATCATCGAAACCTCATCGCGCAAGAAGCTTGCTGGTGAGCAGGTCGAGATCGGGGATGTCTGTTTCAAGCGCGATGGCGTCTTCGCGATGGAGCTCGGGGGCCCCGAGGTCGGTCGCGGCTGCGGTGGACGCGGCATCATCCACGGCTTCGAAACCCTCGAGAAACTCGGCTTTCACGACTGGGGCTTTGATTACGTGCTGCTCGATTTTCTGGGCGACGTGGTCTGTGGTGGCTTCGGTCTGCCGATCGCCCGCGACATGTGCCAAAAGGTCATCGTCGTCGGCAGCAACGATCTGCAGTCGCTTTACGTCGCGAACAACGTTTGCTCGGCCGTGGAGTACTTCCGCAAGCTTGGCGGCAACGTCGGCGTGGCGGGTCTCGTCATCAACAAGGACGACGGCACGGGTGAGGCGCAGGCGTTTGCCAAAGCCGCCGGAATCCCAGTGCTCGCAGCGATCCCGGCGAACGAAGATATTCGCCGCAAGAGCGCCAACTACGAAATCATCGGTCGTCCGGGTTCGGAGTGGGCAGCGCTATTCGATGAGCTCGGTCGCAACGTCGCCGAGGCGCCGCCGCAACGTCCGAAACCTTTGTCGCAAGACGAACTGCTCGGCCTCTTCAAGGGTGAGGCGGTCGGTCGCGGTTATCAGTTGCAGCCGGCGAGTTTCGAAGACATGTGCGGCACGTCCCAGATACGTAAACCCTCACTCGAAGTGATCTACGACGCAGTGTGATGCCATGAACGCCCTCAACACAGAATTCGACAGCAGCGCGGAGGTCGTCTACGACTCCCCGCCGTCGAATGCGGCTGTGGGCGCAGGATGTCACGGCGGCAAGGAAACGATGCACGCCGCCGCGGCGGCGGCAGGCAAGAGCGCGACGCTCGATGCATATGCCAAAGATTATCCGGCGGGTCCCCATGATCAGCCGCAGAGCATGTGTCCGGCGTTCGGAAGTTTACGCGTCGGTTTGCGCATGCGTCGTACCGCGACGATCCTCTCCGGATCGGCCTGCTGCGTGTACGGGCTGACGTTCACGTCGCATTTCTACGGTGCGCGGCGCACGGTCGGTTACGTGCCGTTCAACTCCGAAACGCTGGTCACGGGCAAGCTGTTCGAAGATATCCGCGACGCCGTACACAACACGGCCGATCCTGCGCTCTACGACGCGATCGTCATTACCAATCTTTGCGTGCCCACCGCTTCGGGTGTGCCGCTGCAACTGCTGCCCAAAGAAATCAACGGCGTTCGAATCATCGGCATCGACGTGCCCGGTTTCGGCATTCCTACGCATGCGGAAGCGAAAGACGTACTAGCCGGCGCGATGCTGCGTTACGCGCGCGGCGAAGCGGAAACCGGTCCGGTGCAGGCGCCGCGGACGGCACGCTCGGGAAAACCGACTATTTCGCTCGTGGGCGAAGTGTTCCCAGCCGACCCCGTGGGTATCGGCATGATGCTCGAGCCGATGGGACTCGCGGCAGGGCAGGTGGTGCCGACGCGCGAGTGGCGCGAGTTATATTCGGCGCTCGACTGCGCAGCAGTGGCGGCGATCCACCCGTTCTACACCAGCGTCTGCCGTGAATTCGAGGCGGCAGGACGATCGATCGTCGGCTCCGCACCCGTCGGCCACGACGGTACGGCCGCCTGGCTCGAAGCGATCGGTGAAGTCTGCAATGTGCCGCGCGAGAAAATCGAAGCGGCGAAGAATCGCGTGTTACCTGCGATCCGTGGCGCGCTGTCGGCAGCGCCGATCAAGGGCCGCATCACGCTCTCGGGTTATGAAGGCTCGGAATTGCTCGTCGGTCGGCTGCTCGTCGAGAGTGGTGCCGATTTGCGCTACGTCGGCACGGCCTGTCCGCGCACGCGGTTTTCGGATGCGGATCGCGAGTGGCTCGAGGCGCGCGGCGTACACGTGCAGTTCCGCGCATCGCTCGAGCAAGACCTGGCCGCGCTCGCTGAGTTCGAGCCCGATCTGGCCATTGGCACGACGCCGGTTGTGCAAAAAGCCAAGGAGAACGCGACGCCTGCGCTCTATTTCACGAACCTCATCTCCTCGCGACCGCTCATGGGTCCGGCGGGCGCGGGCTCGCTCGCGCAGCTCATCAACACAGCGATCGCGGGCAAGTCGCGATTTGACGAGATGAAGGCATTCTTTGGTGAGACTGGCTCGGGAGACCATGCCGGCGTCTGGCCGAGCACACCGGTTCATCGTCCGGAATTCCGCGACAGCTGGAAGCGCAAGATCGAAAAACAAGCGAAGGCGCGCAAAGCCGAGGAGATGCTCTGATGCTCGTCCTCGACCACGATCGCGCAGGTGGCTACTGGGGTGCGGTGTACGTCTTCGCCGCCATCAAGGGTCTGCAGGTGGTGATCGACGGGCCCGTCGGTTGCGAGAACCTCCCCGTGACCTCGGTGCTGCATTACACCGATGCGCTGCCGCCGCACGAATTGCCGGTGGTCGTGACCGGGCTTGCCGAGGAAGAGCTCGGGCAGCATGGCACCGAAGGCGCGATGAAGCGCGCCCACAAAGTGCTCGATCCGAATCTGCCGGCGGTGGTCGTCACGGGATCGATCGCCGAGATGATTGGCGGTGGCGTGACGCCGGAAGGCACGGGCATCAAGCGTTTCCTGCCGCGCACCATCGACGAAGATCAGTGGCAGTGCGCCAATCGTGCGATGTGGTGGCTTTGGACCGAGTTCGGCTCAAAGAAAGTGCCAGCGCACGTTCGCAAGGAAGGCGAGAAGCCGCGGGTCAACATCATTGGACCGTCGTACGGCACGTTCAACATGCCCTCGGATCTCGCGGAGATCCGTCGCTTGATCGAAGGCATCGGCGCCGAGGTGAACATGACGTTCCCGCTCGGGAGCCATCTCGCAGACATCGGCAAGCTCGCCGATGCCGACGTGAACGTGTGCATGTATCGCGAATTCGGTCGGCTCCTGTGCGAGGGGCTCGAGCGTCCGTATCTGCAGGCGCCGATTGGTCTGCACAGCACAACACGATTTTTGCGCAAACTCGGCGAACTCACGGGTCTCGACCCGGAACCGTTCATCGAGCGCGAAAAACACACCACCATCAAGCCAATGTGGGACCTGTGGCGCTCTGTCACGCAGGATTTCTTTGGCACCGCGAGTTTCGCCATCGTGGCCGGCGAAACTTACGCGCGTGGTGTGCGCCACTTCCTCGAATCCGAGCTCGGTCTGCCGTGCATGTTCTCGTTTGCGCGGCAGCCCGGTGTCAAGCCCGACAACGCGGCTGTTCGTCAAGCTGTACGCGAGAAAACCCCCCTCGTGCTATTC
>JBJTUA010000042.1:0-3423 GCA_046080445.1 Gammaproteobacteria bacterium | reverse complement strand
GGGGTCTTTCGGAGGTGTTTAAAAATCACCCAAAATGGATTTCCGACGCTCAATTGGCGAGCGCAGTCATCCGTCGTGAGTTTTCTTGGGGGCAGGCAGCAAAAAAGGCAATTTCGGTGCTTACTCAGCAGGGATGGCTTGGTTAAACCTTCGGTCGGTCCGGCCGACTGGTTGGGGTGTAGAGAACTGAACCGTCTGGAGCACCACCATGTCGGCTATGGCACTGAAGGCTTATCGGAATACCGCCCTCGACTCGCGTTGCGAGACGTCGAGCAAGCGCGACCTCGTAATAATGATGTACGACGCGGCGATCGATGCGATCAAGCTCGCCCGTCAGCATTCACTCCGTCAGGAGAAGCGTGCGGCCAACGTAGCCACCTCGCGGGCGCTGTCCATCCTCGCGGGCTTGAGGGAGACCCTCGACCGAGGGCAGGGCGGCTCGGTAGCCGCACATCTCGATGATTTTTATCAGTTTTTAATGCGCCGGCTGGTCCGTGCCGGCAGCGCTGGCTCGACCGACGACCTCGCCGAATGCCAAGACCTTCTGGGTCAGGTCCGCGAAGCCTGGGCGGCGATCACCCCGCAGACCGTGGGTGAGGTCAATCGCCGAATGTTTGTTGTGCATTCCTGAGCCTTTGCCTACTATCGGAAAAATAAATCCGATTTGAACCGGTTTCGGAAGTAATTTCCGAGCCGGTGTCGGTAGGGGGTTAGGCGGCGCATGGTCGCGTGGACGGCATCCGCCTCATTAATAGAGAGTGATCCGCTTGAGACGCTGGCTGGCGACTCGGCGATCATGCGCTCCCTGCGTTCGCTCGTTAAGCGAGTGGCCGCCAGCGACAGCACCGTACTCTTGCTCGGTGAGTCGGGAACCGGCAAAGAACTCGTCGCCCAATCCATCCATCGTCTTTCGGCTCGCGCACGCAGTGCATTCGTGCCGGTCAACTGCGGGGCAATTCCGCACGAGTTGCTGGAGAGCGAGCTCTTCGGTCACACCAAAGGTGCCTTCACGGGGGCATTGGTCGATCGGCGCGGGCGCTTTGAAATGGCGCATACGGGTACTTTGTTTCTCGATGAAATCGGCGACATGCGCCTCGAAATGCAGGTCAAGTTGCTGCGCGTGCTGCAGGAGCGCTCAATCGATCGTGTGGGTGATGAGCGGTCGTTCCCTGTCGATGTGCGGATCATTGCTGCCACGCATCGCCATCTGGAAGAAGCTATCGGCGCCGGGGAATTTCGCGCGGATCTTTATTATCGACTGAACGTCATTCCGATTTTCGTACCGCCGCTACGCGAGCGTGATCGGGATGTCGTATTGCTCTTCAATCACTTCGCCGAGCGCTGCGCCGAAGCGGGTCATGCGCCGATTCGTGCTGCGAGTTGTTTGAGCGACTGGCTGCTGAGTTACGACTGGCCGGGTAATTGCCGCGAGCTACTCAACTTCGTCGAGCGATTATCGGTGCTGTGGCCGGGTGAAGAGCTGACGCTTACGAAAATCCCGGCGGTGCTGTTACCCCGCAAGCGCGGTTCCACTGCGCCAACGAGCGAGGAACAACGCGCCGTTCTCGATATGTGGCAGTGGGACGACACCGCCGAGACTCAAGCCGCAGGCGATGGCTCGGCGGCGAACGGTTCGCTCGCCTGGACGTCCGCAGTCGCCGCCCCCAAAACGCCGAGCCCGTCGGGGAAGATGTCGGCAGTCGATCTCAAACAGCTGCTCGCAGACTACGAAGCCTCGTGGGTACGCGAGGCCATGCGGGTGACCTCCGGCAATATCACCCATGCGGCCGATTTACTCGGGTTGCCGCGCACGACCTTCATCGAACGTCTTCGCAAATACGAGCCCTCGGTTTTCCGACAGTAGGCGAGATTCAGTCAGCGACGCATGTAAGTCGCTGTTTGACATACGGTTTTATTCCTTGGCATGCGAGTTGCTTTGAACCTCCGGCTACATCAACCGGAAGCCCTCAGTGCCTGCGATCGCCGCTGAAAGTCACGAAGTCCGAACCCTGCCTCCCATGGTCTCCGCCATGACGGTGGCCGATGCCCGTGAGGGCGCGGCCCATGAGATGGTCTTCGGCGATCCGTTCACCGAGCAGTTGTTGGCTTTGGCCTCGCGCGTCGCGCGCACCGAAGTGACGGTGCTGATCGGCGGACCATCCGGTACTGGAAAAGAAGTGCTCGCGCGAGCGATCCATCAGTATTCGTTGCGACAGAAGGGACCGTTCGTCGCCTTCAACTGCGCTTGTCTGCCGGAGTCGATGGTCGAAGATTTGTTGTTCGGTCACGAGAAGGGCGCCTTTACCGGAGCCGTGTCGCGATTCGAAGGATTCTTTGCGCAGGCCGACGGCGGCACGCTCTTTTTGGATGAAGTCGGCGAACTGCCGATGTCCGTGCAGGCCAAGTTGCTGCGTGTGCTGCAGGAGCGCGAGTTCACGCCGCTCGGTTCGACCCAGCCGCAGAAGACCAAGTTCAGATTGCTCGCCGCCACGAACCGCAATCTCAAGGCGGATGTGCAGGCCGGACGATTCCGCGAAGACTTGTATTACCGCCTCAATATTTTCCCGTTGCAGATGAAGCCGCTGACGCAGCGTCCGGGCGACATCATTCCGCTCGCGCGAGCCTTGATTCAGCGACACCGATATATCGCAGGTGACGTGCATCTCGACGTCAGTGCGATTGCTGCGCTCAAGGCCTACACCTGGCCCGGCAATGTCCGTGAGCTCGAGAATGTCATCCAGCGCGCGATGGTGGTGGCCGACGGACCGCTGCTAACGGCCCAGCACTTAGGGCTCGATGCGTCGCTCCCGCAAGAGGGGCTCACGCTGAACACACCTGAATTCGCCGATGAGCTTCGTCAGGACGTGGCAGTAGCCACGGACGAGCGGCCTCGAGCCGAGCCTTCGCTGGCTGATCGACGGGCGATGCAAGAGGCGGAGCTGATTCTCGCCACGCTCAAGACCGCGCCCACCAAAACTTTGGCCGCGGCACGACTCGGAATTTCCGAGCGTACGCTTCGATACAAACTCGCTCGTTTACGTGAGCACGGACTTATGGCGGCTGGCCTATGAGCATTCCTTCTGTCGCCATGCAGCAAGCGCTCGAGCATTTACGCGCCATGCGCGAAGCGGCTCGACCCGTTGGTGCAGGTCTCGAGACGCCGCACGGATCGCCGATTCCGATGGCGACGCCGAAGTCGGATGCGCCTTCGTTTCTCGAGACGATGCGTTCGGCCGTCGATTCGGTGAATGCTCAGCAGTCGATGTCGCGTGATTTACAGAATGCCTATGTCCTAGGCGAAGACGTCTCGCTGACTGACGTCGCGATTGCGATGCAGAAATCCTCCGTGGCCTTCGAAGCGACCGTTCAGGTTCGCAACAAGATCCTGGAGTCCTACAAAGAAATCATGAGCATGACGGTGTA
>JBJTUA010000041.1:0-56319 GCA_046080445.1 Gammaproteobacteria bacterium | reverse complement strand
GACGTTTAAACCGGAATCGTTCGGGGGAAAGCGCGTAACAATGCGGTCGGTTACATCCAGCCCAAATGCACCGTACTTCACCCTGAACGTTTCAGGGCGAACCCTAGCACCAGCGGATGCCCGAAATGAAACCTTTATATCGGTCGGCGACGTCAGATCAGTGCTCGCGTCGGGACTGTGAACGATTATCTCCGGCGCAGCCGGATCGGGCACCGCCCGAATCGAGAGTGACTCCGAGCTCTCGTTACCCGCGTATTTGCTCATCTCCTCCACAGAAATTAGCGTCCATGAAGACGGAGCGGCGGCAGATAGTTGGCAACAGACCAAAAAAACAATGAAGGGTATCCGCTTCATTTCCTTTTTATCCATTCGCAGGGCCGACCAATCACCGGCTCGGATTCCGCTGAAGGCAATATATAGAAAAGATCATACGGGCGACGTCCCGTGCTTTAATTACCGTCACTAACGAGCTGAGGGCAACAAAATCTCCCAACCCACCGAAATTAGATTGGGGTCCGCCATCTATAAAAACTTGACCACACACCATTCGACCCAGTTCGCGCCTTCAACGGGCGCTGGTCGACCGCTCAACATCATAACTATGTGAGTTCTACAGCCCAAAGCGCAAGCAGTTAATACCACCCAACATGACCATCAATGATGCCGTATGGGAAGAACTTAACGGCTCGGGCATTTCGTGGGACCTACAAGCGCCTTCGCAACCTCGCAAGTCGACCATCTCTCAGATTATTCGTCTAGGTCCAGGCGCGAAGGTGTGCGGCCGGGACTCCTAAACTGATTTTGGGTGTACCCCGGGGGTGGGGGTCTGTGTTCCCGATTTCCATGTTGTATTTGGAAACCCCTAACGCCAGGTCTAATCGCTAGAGGGGTCCCACCCCACGTCCAAGCTTCACGATAGTCCACCAGGCGGATACTCTTCGTTCAGCCGATATCCCGCCGGCAAGCCGAGGTCTCAGCCTCAGATCATTCGGGGTATGTTTAGGGGTAGCGTAGATATCCGGCGGGACTATTTTTCATATATTTCAATTAGTTAGATATTTTATTCGATTCCCGCCGCCTCCACCATTTTTTGACGGTGATCGTCATGACAGTCTCCGATGCCGTTCGCGGGCGACGCTCGATCCGCGACTTTCTTCCCGACCCGGTTCCCGAGTCGGTACTGCGCGAAATCTTTGACGCTGCAAGATGGGCTCCCTCAGGTAGCAACGTTCAGCCTTGGCGGGTCATTGCGGTCTCGGGTGCGGAGCGTGATGCCGTCATTCGCTTAGCACGCCGCAAGCCGGACGCTGGCCTTGCAAGCTCGGATGCGTTTCCCATCTATCCGCCCAACCTTTGGGAGCCGCTGAGGTCGCGACGCTTCGCGCTCGCCGAAGACATGTATCGCGCACTCGGCATCCCGAGGGAGGACAAAGCGGCGCGTCTCAAGCAAGTGGCCCGAAACTTCGAATTCTTTGGCGCACCCGTCGGTCTTTTTTTCGTCATCGATCGACGTGTCGCTCACGGGCAGTGGGCGCATCTTGGAATGCTGATCCAAACCGTCGCCTTGTTGATCGAAGAGCGCGGACTGGGCTGTTGCATGCAGGAGGCGTGGGCAGCATTCCGACCGGAGCTCGCTGAGCAATTCAAACTCGGTGCCGACGAGATGGTGTACTGCGGCATGGCGGTAGGCCACCCGGACCGGAACAACCCGGTGAATCAATTTGAGCGGAATCGAATCAGCGTCGACGAACTCGCCGAGTTTCGAGGGTTCGAAGGCTAAACGAGATCGTTGAGCAGAGGCGTGGTCGGCGAACTCGTGTCGATGACATGTCCGGCCATGCGCACAGCGACGGACATCCGCGGCTCGGAATAACTGAAGCACGCGCCTCGCATGATCTCGAGATGGGCCACGCGCTGCCCCGCCCCGCCTGCGATGTCGAATCGGCGGGCGCGACTGACGAAGTAACCTTTGTGCAGCACGAGTGCCGCCTCGAGCTCATCGCCCGAAAGCTGCTCGCCGGCCCATCGGGAAAACCCCTTGAGTAGTGGTCGACCGGATAAGCCCTGCGGCTCGAGCAACACCCCGGACTGCGTTTTCCAACGCAAGACCTCGACACCATCACGATGCACCGTCGACCAGACCGGGCCTGGATTTTCGTCCGGCACAACGATGTCGTAGGCGCGCTGCCCGCCCCTTCCGGCATGCACCATCGCGAGGAACAATAGGTCGTAGAGATGCGTGCAATGCTCGCGCGGGTTTTCTCGTGACATGAGATCTGACCACGGCGTACTCAAAGGCATTCCGAAAAATCTTTGAAGCGGCCGGCTCGCCAACGGGCACGTATCGAGGGGATAACGAAGTGCATGGGTCTGCACGCTCGACACCACGCCTTGGTCGTGCGCGAGATGAAGGCGAAACGAATGGTAGGAGTCTTCGACACCCGCCCGAACCACGCCGGGCTCCGCGATCAATCCGATGCGGCGGCGCAGCGCACCTGAACCGAAGGCCGGATTGAGGTCACGAAAGCCTTCAGGCAACTGCGAAGATGCGGACAACGTCACGCCACTGCAGATTCGAGCATCGTGAGCGTACCGGCGTCGGCGTCGAGCTCCACCTGTACGCCGACCGGCAACGTGAACTGACGACTGACGTGTCCGAACATTGCGCCGTAATACGACGGCACGCCGAGCGACTTCACGTGGTCGTTCAAAATATCGGGGATGGTGAGCGAGCCGAAGCCCTCGCCCGGATCGCACTTACTGCAGGTACCCCACACCACGCCCTTCACCTTATCGAGAATACCCGCGAGCTTCATTTGCACGAGCATGCGGTCGATCCGATACGGCGCCTCCTGGACATCTTCCAGGAAAAGAATCGAGTCCGTGAAATCCGGAACGTAAGGCGAACCGAGGATGGCGGTGAGCACCGTGAGGTTGCCACCGAGAAGTTTTCCTCTCGCCTTGCCCGGCGTAACGGTACGCGTGCGGTCGTCGCTCGGCACGATCGCGTCGGCGGTATCTTTGGGATTAGCGAACATGACGGCTTCGCCTTTCCACGTCACACGCTGCAACCACTCGACATTCGTTCGGTTCCATTCGCTGGCGCCGTTGGGGCCATGGAACGTGACGAGTCCCGTTTTGGCATGCAGCGATAACAGCAACGCGGTGATGTCGCTGTAGCCAATCAATATTTTGGGGTTTGCCGCAATCGCCGACCAATCGAGCAAGGGCAACAAGCGCGCCGCGCCCCAGCCACCTCGAATGCAATGAATGGCCTTGACCTCGGGATCGCGAAAAAGCGCGTTGAGATCGACTGCGCGATCGGCATCGCGACCGGCGAGATAACCGTAACGATCGTAGACGTGACGACCCAGCTTGCCCTTGAGACCGAGCGCAGCCAGTGCTTCGAGCAGGATGTCGATGTCGATCGGATCCCAGTTGGCGCTCGAAGGGATCATCAGTCCGATGGTGTCGCCGACTGCGATACGCGGCGGCTTGACGGTTTCACGGCTTGGGGTGCCAGCGCGCGCGGCCTGACCTTTTGCCGTGGCGGCGGTCCCGATCGACGGCCCCATGAGCGGAGCGATCGAGGACATGAGCGCAGCAGTCATCGCTTGGCGACGTGAAAACATCGGTGGTCTCCTGCAGGACGGCCATCTTCCGGCCACGTCCGCAGTATACGCGGGACTAGAATGGCGCCATGAAATCGACGCTGTGGCTCGCCTTGGTCGCCCTGGTTTCCTGTTTGCCCCTGCGGGCAGCGGACGCTCCGCCGCCCTCAGTCACGGTCTTTGCGGCAGTCTCTTTGACGGACGTACTACAGGATGCGAGCGCCGAGTTCACGCGGCGAACGGGTATCGAGGTTCGTCACTCGTTTGCTTCGAGCGCTCAACTAGCGCGTCAAATCGAATCCGGAGCCCGCGCAGACGTATTCATCTCCGCGGATCAAAAGTGGATGGACGAACTGCGCGATGCACAACGGATCGACGCGCCGTCGGAGCGTCGAGTCACTGGCAATCGCTTGGTGATCATTCAATCGGCCCGCGCACCGCGCATCGACCGCCGCAACTGGCTGAGCGCCGCTGAGCGTGGCCGTCTCGTGACGGGCGATCCGGAGTATGTGCCGCTCGGTCGCTACGCTCGCGAGGCGCTCACCTCGCTAGGCGCGTGGGACAAAATCGAGTCACGGATCGCTCGCGCCGAAAATGCGCGCGTGGCCACCTTGCTCGTAGCGCGCGGCGAAGTGGCCATCGGCATCGTCTACGCCACCGATGCGCTGGTGGAGCCACGCGTTCGAGTCGTCACACCGCTCGACGCCTCACTTCATTCGCCGGTGGTGTACCCGGCGGCACGCACGCGTGAGGCGAATGCGGCCGCACTTACCTACTTGGATTTTCTTTCAGGGAACGACGGACAAAAGTTTTTTGCGAAGCATGGCTTTCAGTGAGGTGAGCGAACTCACATAAAGATGGGAATTCGCGCGTGATTCACACACGGCCTCACATGACTCTCATAAACTAATGTCGCATGAGTCCTCTAGATGTTGTCGGGTCGGGCGGTCACCCCGTTGCGCTCATCGTCGAAGACGATCCGACTTTCGAAACCTCGATGCGTGGCGCGATCGCGCAACTCGGCAAGAATTGGGAAGTACAGTGCTTCCGCAGCGCTCTCGATGTGCTCCGCTATCTCGAATCGCCGGGCGCGCGCGTCAACCTTGCGCTCATCGACATCGGCCTGCCTGACATCAGCGGCATCGAAGTGGTCGCTCGGGTGCGCGAAGCGCATCCGGATGCGCCGATCATGGTGGTGTCGGTCATTGCGGCAGAGCGCAGCGTACTCGCCGCCATCCGCGCGGGTGCTCGCGGGTATGTGTTGAAAGACGACAGCACGACGCAGATTGCCGAAGCGCTACGCGAGACGCTGCAGGGCAACTACCCCATCAGCCCAGCCCTCGCCCGTTACTTGTTCAAACTGGCAGGCGCGCGAGATACCGCCACCGACCTCGCGGAACTCACGCCAAAAGAACTCGCGTTACTCAAGCACCTCTCCTGCGGGCGCAGCTACGCAGAAGCCGCCAAAGAAATGGGCATCGCCCTGTCGACGGTGCAGACCCACATCCGCAATCTCTATCGCAAGCTCGATGTGCACTCGCAGGTGCAGGCCGTCACGCGCGCGCAGGAACGCGGCCTGATCTAAGGCCTTCGGTGGCGGTCATTCTTTGACCAGACGCATGACCTCGTTCGGGGTCAATTTGCTCGCACGATCGCGGATCGCAGGCAGGTATTGCTGCTGGGTGCCCTTCGCTTGTGCGAGCAGGTCTTGGTAGGTGCTGCGCAGCAAAGCCGTCGACATGACGCGGCCGCCTGCGTAGTAGCGCTTGGCCAAATGCCCAAGCGCGTAGGTGGTAGCGAAGGAGAACGCCATACCCGTCGCGGCTCGCCCCAAGCCGCCGATCATGCCGACGGCCGCCTTGCCGAGCAGACCCCCGACGAGCTTGCGGCCGATTTGCTCGACGTACTGGGAGGTCAACCCAACGCCGAGCGTCGCCAAGAATTCTTTGATATGCCCCTGATCGAGGTTGACGCCGTAGGACTGGCCGATGCGGTAAACCATGCGAACTTGAAGCGGAATGATCGCCATGGAGGCCCACGACTGCGGCAGCAACTCGAGCGCACCATTGAGGATGGCGTAATTGAGGATGCGCTTGTCGAGCGCGGGATCGTTCGTCGAGATCGGCAGCACGGTGTCCGGGGTGTAAGCCGCGGCGGCAATGGCATCGGCCCGCGACGCAGCCGCTTTGGCGGTCTCGTCACCGTCGAGTCCCAGACGCTGGCGCAAGGCCGTCAAGAACACCTTCTCGCCTTCGCTCTGTAGACCGTCGGCGTCGATCACACAGACTGCCATTTCGTAGGCGAGCTGACGATGCTCCAACTGGGGTAGTGCTGCCGCTGCGGTCTCGAGCGTGACTCGCTTGAGCAGCACGTCCTGATAAACCCCCGCGAGCGTGACCCCGTCGGCGGTGACCAAAGATTCTGCGGCGTCACGGATGGCCGCCCGCTCCTCCTCGGATTTTCGCCCATCGGCGAGGGCGGCCTGAATCATGATGTTGAGTACGGCCCGTTGTTCGTGGGTGTTCATGGTGAGCAGCTCTCCTTCAGAGCGGATATGGACGTACGCGATCGCAGGAAGTTCCCAGCGAGACCACCTGCCCGCGTGATGCGCAACACGAACTGGATGGGCTGCGATCTTTCCCGGGTTTGGTTAGTCTCGGGGTCATGGACATCGATATCATTCTCGAACCTGATCTCACCCCTGCCCAAGTGGCCGAATTGGGCCAAAAAGCCGAGCACTACGGGGTAAGGGCGCTTTGGAGTTCCAATTATTTCGCCCACTGGGACTGCTTTCTGTCTTTGATTCCGCTGGCGCAATCCACCTCAAAGCTCTTGCTCGGACCGCTCGCGGTCAGCCCCTTCGAGATGCACCCGCTCAAGATGGCCAACAGCCTGCTCTCGCTCAATGAATTCGCCGGCGGCCGCGCCGTCATCGCCATGGGTGCAGGCGAAGGCAATATCGACTGCATGGGCATCGAGCGCCCGGAGAAAATCGTTCGTGCCGTTCGCGAAGGCATCGAGATCGTCCGTGGCGCAGGGCGCGGCAAACTCGCCAAGGGTTATAAAGGGGAAGACTTTGTCGTCAACCTCCCCTGCGCCTATGGTTGGTTGAAGGCGCCCAACCCGCCGCTCGTTTATGGCACCGCGTACCGCGGACAAATGATGCGCATGGAGGCCCGGGTCTCTGATGGCGTTTTCATTGGCTGCACGCCCCCTGAAGTGATGGCCAACGCCATGAAAGAAGTCATGGAAGGCGCAGCGAAACGCGAGCCCGACATGCCGGCGCTGCGAACGAATACGTTCTGGGCGTGGCACCTCAAACGCGATCGGGCCGAGGGTTATCGCGAATCACGACGCGAACTTGCTTGGCGCGCAATCAAACTGCAAAAAGAACTCATCATGCAGTGCTTGTCGGAAGACGAGGCGCAGCGGGTTCGCGATCACTACGACAAATTCGTGGCGGCGTGGTTCGATCGCTCGGGCAACGTTCAAGGCATTCCGGAAGCCATCCCGAATCGTCTTTGCGAATACTTCACCTCGACGGGTGGACTCGAGGATCTCGATCGCGAGATCGAGCGGTTCCGCCTTTTTGCCAAAGCCGGATTATCGGAGTGCGCGCTACGCCTGCACGACAATCCGATGGAGGCCCTCGACATCATCGGTCAGCACGTCATTCCGAAACTGCGCTGACCGTTCTGTCGCCACATCGCCGTAGAGCGTCGTGCGCTGTCGCGGCACACGGCCAATCGAGCGAATGCTCTGCTCCATCGAGGCGGCATCCATCTGCTGACCGTTGACGCCCCCTGCAGCACGGGTGATAGACTCGTTCATCAACACCCCGCCGAGATCGTTGGCACCTGCGCACAGCGCCTCCAGTGCTCCCTCGCGGCCGAGCTTCACCCACGACACCTGAATGTTGCGGATGAGCGACTCGAGCGCGAGGCGTGCAACGGCGTGCATCAGGAGCGACTCGCGCCAACTCGGCCCACTGCGTGCGAGCCCTCTACGCCAGATCGGCGCCTCCATGTGCACGAACGGCAGCGGCACGAATTCCGTGAAGCCCCCGGTTTCTTGCTGCAACCCGCGAATCTTGAGTAAGTGCCGCGCCCAGTGACGAGGTGTCTCGACATGCCCGAACATGAGGGTCGCGGTACTGCGCAATCCGACGGCATGCGCATCGCGCATGACCGAAAGCCACGCTTCGCTGTCGAGCTTATCGGGGCAGATGACCGCACGTACGTCATCACAAAGAATTTCGGCGGCTGTTCCCGGCAAGGTGCGCAAGCCCTCCTCCGCAAGTCGCGCGAGATACGCCCGCACCGGAAGGCCGAGAGTTTCAGCGCCGTGGGTAATTTCGAGCGGTGAGAAAGCGTGGATGTGGATGTCCGGCGCAGCACGACGGGCCGCTCGAACGACGTCGAGATACGTGTGACCAGTGAAAGACGGATGAATACCGCCCTGCAAACATACTTCCGTCGCCCCCCGCGCGCGCGCTTCGGCGACCCGCTCGCTGATCGCGTCGAGATCGAGCAGGTATCCCGGCCCACGCAAAGCCCGCGCACTACGCCCCTTGGCGAAGGCGCAGAACCCGCACGAGTACGTACAGATGTTGGTGTAATTGATGTTACGATTGACGACGTAGCTGACGGCGTCGCCACTCACCGTACGTCGCAGTCCATCGGCCGCATGGATGACCGCCTGATAATCGGCACCCTCGGCCCCAAAGAATCGCGTCAGACTCTCTTCGTCAGGCGCCTCGCCCTCAAGACAACGTTGCAGTGCCGCCGCAATACGCGGCGAAACCGGACCTACCGTCTGCGTCGCTTTCGCGAGCGCCACGTACGCGAGTGGCGGTCGGTTGCCAGCGCCGGAATGCCAGTCGCGTTCACGCACGTAACCGGAGGCGTCGACCCTGCGCAGCACGGCCGTACGCAGACCGGGAGCCAACCATCGCGGCTCGAGCGCATACGAAGGAATAATGGGTAAGCGCTGGACGAGCCTGCGACCCGCAGCCGCGGTGAAGCGCTCGAGCGCCTCGAGTTCGGGCCATGGCGCTTCGGGGTTCACGTGATCCGGGGTCACGGGCGACACCCCGCCCCAATCATTGATCCCCGCATCGATGAGCGCCTGCAACGACCCTGCGCTCAAATTCGGAGGCGCTTGGATGGACATCGACGATCCGAATATTCGGCGCGCCACGGCAATTGTCCACTGCAACTCTTCGAGCGAAGGCTCGGGCGCCTCAGCCATGCGCGTACCGGGCTTGGCGCGGAAGTTCTGAATGATGATTTCCTGGATATGCCCGTGACGCAGGTGAGACTCACGGATCGCGAGCAACGTCTCGATACGTTCGAGACGGGTTTCGCCGATCCCGATCAACAACCCCGTCGTGAAAGGAATAGCGAGCTCGCCTGCGAGTTCAAGCGTCTTGAGTCTCACCGCGGGGTCTTTATCGGGCGAGCGATGATGCGGACCGCCCTTTAGCGATAAACGCCGCGAGCTGCTTTCCATCATGATGCCCATTGACGCGGCAACGGGTCGCAGTTGACGCATCTCTTCACCCGTCATGACACCCGGGTTGAGATGCGGCAGCAGATCGGTTTCTTCAAAGACTCTGCGCGCACAGTGTGCGAGATATTCGAGCGTGCTCGAAAAACTGAGCGTCTCGAGCTCGTGTCGCGCCGACACATACCGCAGCTCAGGTTTGTCGCCTAGGGTAAATAGCGCCTCGTCACAACCGGCCGCTGCACCTTGTCGCGCGATATCGAGCACTTCATCGACCGTGAGGTAGGCGCGCTGACCTTTTTTGGGTGGCGCTGCAAAGGTGCAGTAATGACAGACATCGCGGCAGAGCTGCGTCAGCGGAATGAATACTTTGCGCGAGTACCCGACGCGAACGCCAAATCCGTCGAGGGCGAGATCCCGCGCTCGCTGCAGCAAGGCCGTCGCGTCGCTCTCTTCAGCCAACAGTCGCGCCTGATCGGCGGGCATCGGCTCAGCCTGCAAGTCATCGGGGACATCCACGTCGTGAGAGAGTCCGGGGATTTCGATGCAGGCGTGACGTAACCCGAGACGATGCGCCGCATCGAGATGAGCGCTCGCGCTAGCCTCGCCGTACTGAGGCAGAAGCGTCGCAGGCAGGGTCATCCACAGCGCGTTCGTGCCCTCGCCGCGACGATCAGGTACGACGACCACATGCTCCGTCGCCGCACGATCGATGAGTCGATCGAGTTCTTCGGAGGTGACTTGCGGCGCATCGGCCGCCACGACGAGCATGGCCTCGAAACGCACCGCCAAAGATTTTTGGGCGATCTGCACAGCCGCGTTGAGCCCGATGCCGTGATCCTGCAAGACCTCGACCCCCTCGGGTAGCCCGCTCAAGTCTTCAGGGGTAACGACAACGATGTGGTCGATTTTCTTTGATCCGCGCAAGGCGGCGAGTACGCGCGCGAGCATCGATTGCACGAGCGCCGTTCGACGGGCGACCGAGAGCACGCCCGCGAGTCTCGACTTGCCCTCACGAGGCGAGCGGACGGGAACGACGGCAACGACGCGCATCAGCCGGCGCTCCGCTCTAACGTGCACGCCGCCCGTAGCGACCTGACGAGCTCGAGCGCTGCCGAGGCGACCCGCTCACGATCCTCTAGCGTCCGCATCAACGTTCGCGTCACTCCATATCTAACGCCGTGTGCGGTGAGTGCAGCGCGCGTTTCGGGGAGATCGTCGGACTCATCGATGATCAAGCCATCAATGAGTTCGGCGTAATGGCGTGCAATGGCCGCGGCGTTTGCCTCGACACCCAGTTCACTCATAATTTTGGTCGTGGGGCCTTTGACGGCCCGTCCACCGATGAGCGGCGAGACGGCGACCACCGGTACTCTCGCCGCGCGCAGCGCCGGGCGCAGGCCGGGCACGGCGAGAATGGGATCGACGCTGAGATAAGGATTGGAGGGGCAAAGAATGATCGCCTCGAGTCCGTGGCTACGCAGCAGATCGAGCACCTCGTCGGTCGGTCTCGCCTGCGCCGCGCCGGCGTAATGCAATCTTTGAACCTTCGGCATGGCTCGCAGGCGGACAAAGTAATGCTGGAACTCGAGCGGGCCAGCGTCGGTATCGAGCAGCGTGCTGATGGGCGTATCGCTCATCGGCAGCACGCGAGTCGCCACACCAAAGCGCATCGCAAGATCGCTCATGATCTGCGTCAGTCGTTCGCCCTCGGCCATACGGCGCGTCCGCTCGACGTGCAGAACGAGGTCACGATCTCCGAGCAGAAACCAGTCCGGCCCGCCCTGACGACGCAACTCTTCCATGAAGCCGAAAGACTCGTCGGCGCGTCCCCAGCCCTGCTCGGGATGCACGACGCCGGCGAGCGTGTACAACACGGTATCGAGGTCGGGACAAATGCGCAGTCCGAGATGGGTGAAGTCATCTCCGGTGTTGACGAGCACCGCGAGTTCGCCGGCGCCCAGGCGACGCGATAGACCGAGCGCAAGCTTCGCGCCCCCCACGCCTCCGGACAACGCCAAGACTTTGATCGCCGGCCTCACCGAAACAAGTCCCCCTCACTCGGTCGTACGAGGGACTGACCATCCGACAACGGCAGCGAAAAATCCAGTCCGCGCACCAGCGTGACCGGAATGCCTTCCGTCGATTCGCCCATCACGAGGCCCGCACCCGCCGCGACGGCATCGGCCAGGGCAATCTGGGTGCTTTGCAGGGTTCGACCGTGACGATCCGTCGTGCCACGCAAGTCGACTACCCCGGTGTAACCCGCGACGCCCAGCGCCACGTTGACGGTTCCCTCGCGCCACGGCCGACCGAAGCTATCGCTGATGATGACGGCCGGATGTTCAGGCGCCAGCGCCTCGCGCAAGCGACGAGCTGAGGCATCACAGTCTTCGGGCAGCAGCAACACTTGATCTTCGGCCTCCGGAATATTGGAGCGATCGATCCCCGCGTTGGCCATCACCCAACCACAGCGGTGTCGCGTAATGAGGATATTGGGCACCGCCCGCACGATTTCTTTGGACTCGCGCAGCACCAACTCGACGAAGCGCGGATCTTTTTGCACGGTGATCGCCAGAGCCCGCGCCTCGGCAGACGGCGTTACTTGATCGAGCCGGACGAGACGCCCCTCTGCTTTCGATACGATCTTCTGCGCGACGACCAGCAAATCTTTGGATTGCAGGACAAGGTCGCATTCGATCAGCGCCTTGCGGATCAGCACCGCAAGATCGGCCCCGACTCCGACCTCGGGCAACCCGCGTAAGCCCTGAAAACTGATCGCAGACGGCATCGGACTCAGGACGGGATACCCGTGATGCGGATACCGCCGCCATCGACCGCGTACTGCTTGTTGATGAAGATGAGGATGGAGGTCAGCGCCTCGGCTGCCGCAGAGTTGACCAGTGCGCCGGCATGCAGGCCGCGAAGGCCACAAGCACCCACGAGCCGGACGACCGCATCTCGCGCGGCTTTGTCGTCGCCGAAGACAAGCACGTCGCAGTCGACGAGCGCATCCGTTGCAAGCTTGTGGGCCGCCACATTGTGGAATGCCGATACCACACGCACGCCTTCACCGAGAATTTTTTGAGTGCGCACCGCTGCACTGCCTTCGGGCGGCAGCTGAACCCGCATGACCTTGGGAGGTACCAACGGCACCGTGGTATCGACCACGATCTTGCCGGCCACTGCGGCGCCGATATCGCGAAGCGTGGTCTCCTGCGAGGCGAACGGTACGGTGAGGATAACGAGATCCGCTTGTGCAGCCGCCTCGACATTACCGGCCGCGCCGACCGCGCGTGCCGTCTCGACGGTCAACTGAGCGGCCGTTGCCGAAGCCTTCGCAGGGTCGCGCGACCCGATCACCACCCGCTCCCCCGCCTTGACGAGGCGACGTGCGATCGCCGATCCCAGATCACCGGTACCACCGATCACGGCGATGAGGGGAGCAGACTCAGTCATGACGATCTCCGACAAAAACGTGGAAGCGACGGGACTCAATTCTAGCGGCTCGGAATCACCACCATGAGGACATCGGCGACGTTCGTTCCCGTTGGCCCCGTGATGAACAGATCACCGAGCCTCTGCAAGGCGGAACCCGAATCGTTGGTCTCGAGCGTACGAGCGAGATCAAGGCCCGCGCGCGCGGCGCGCAGGCGTGTCGTGCCATCGAAAAACGCACCCGCCGCGGTGGTCGGCCCATCGGAGCCGTCGGTACCGGCCACGAGTCCGGTGATCCCTTCGGCCGGGGCATCATCGCGACCGTCACCGAGCGACATACCCATTCGCAGCGCCAGCTCTTGCGCACGCCCGCCTCGCCCCGACCCGCGCACCGTCACGAGTGGTTCACCGCCCGCCAGAAGTACGCGCGGCTGATGGCGAAAGGGGTTCGTCCGATCGCGTTCGATTTCATTGAGGACGCGCGTCGTTTCGTGTTCGACCGACTCGTAGAGACATCGACCGAGTGACACCGTATCGAAGCCCTCGGCCTGCGCAGCGCATCGCGCCGCATCAAGCGCGTCGTCGAGTGTGGCGATGACCGCGTACTGCGCACCCTCGCGCGCGAGTTGCTCGGACCACGTCGGCGCAGAACCGATCACCAGAGGGTCGTCGCCCGGCACATCGGAAACCGCCAGAGTCACCCATGCTGCTGGCGCCAGACGCGCACCGAGACGCCCACCCTTGATGGCGGATAACTGCTGTCGAAGGCGATTGAGATCGGCGATCGAGGCCCCCAAATGCATCAGCGTCCTCGTCGCGCGGCGTTTTTCTTCGAGCGTCACGCCCGGCGCAGGCAGTGCGCAGAGGGCCGACGCACCACCCGAGAGCAACACCACAAAACGATCGTCGGCTCGCGGTTCACCGATGAATTCGAGCAAGCGTCGCGCCGCGCGCTCACTGTCTTCGTCCGGATATGGGTGATTGCCGAGCAGAATGTCCCAGGGCTCATCCGTCGATTCGGTCGGTGCATCGCGGAGGATGAGCAGGCCATCGTCGATGTCGTGACCTGCCGCGCGCAGACGGGCGCGAAACCCACGGGCCATGCCGAGCGCCGCTTTACCGATGCCGATGACTCTAAGACGACCGCCGCGAGTCGGTAGCGACAGTTGTACGCGACGCGCATCACGCTCGAAGTCGAATACACCATCGCGTACCCGAGCATGTTTTTCGAACACCTGCTCCGGCTGCACGGCCGCCACGGCCGCCGCATGCCACCGCACGAGTGCATCCCGAAATTCAGCCGTCATGAGACAGGGGAGGTGCTCCGCAGGCAACGCGCCCAGAGTCGATCCCAAGCATCGGCATCCCACTCCGCGCCCGGGGGCAGCTGCACTTCGATGCGATTATCCCGTCGCCAGGCCGTCGGCTGCATGGACAGCCGGCCCTGCACCATCTGCAGTAGCAGCCAAGTGTCTTCATCCACTCGAATGACCGCCTTCAAACGCTCGGGTCGAGCAAGCGCTGGATCAAAGAGCGACAAGTCGCTCGATAACAGCGTCAGCAATCTCACCTCGACGAACGAGGTCGAGCGAGGAAAAACCCAACGCGCGCCGTGCCGACCGAGATGATGGAATTCGCGACGCGAGACGCCCTCGCCTGACGCCGGCTCGTGCGACACCAGCTCGTGCTCAGCCGCATGAGCGTGCTCCGCGGCATGGTTCTCGGGTCTTTTGGGGAGCGGCGTTAGCGGGCGAGTCGGTCGCCCCTGCTCGATCGCTCGAAACGCTTCCGGCGGCAGCGCGCCTTGCAGAACCTCGCCCACCCAACTCTTGGCGGGAAACAGACCATCCGCCAATGCCTTGAATTGTTTGAGCTGCGCGTCGGTGGCGAGATCGGCCTTGGTCAATACCAGCGCATCGGCGATCTCACGCACGGCGATGACGGTTTCGTCGGCGCTCTCGAGGTGCGAAGGATCGACGAGGCCAATGACGCCACATAGCTCGATGTTCCCTGCCGCCTCGTGAGCCAGTAATTCTTCGACGATGCCCCCTGGATGACCAATGCCCGAAGGCTCCACCAGAATGCCGGCTGGCCGTACGCGCTCGATCAGATCCTGCAGATTGCGCCGAAAATCCGCTTCGCCTGCGCAGCACAAGCACCCACCCGGCACGAGGCGCACGTCATAGGCACCCTTCGCAGAAGCCGCAACGGTGAGCGCATCGATGCCGGCATCGGTGTATTCATTGAGCAACACGACCCAGTTGTCGCGCTCGGGTTTTTCGGCGAGCCATCGCGCGATGATCGTGGTTTTTCCAGAGCCCAAGGGTCCCGCGATCACCCAAGCCGGGATCGGTGTCTTCTGCGTGACGGCCTTACCCTCGAGTGTTTGCGCCGTCATAACTGACGAGTGTCCCGTAGAGATCAGGACGCCGATCGCGAAAGACGCCCCAACTCGCTCGCTGTCGCGCAATGTCGTCAAGATCGAAAGTGGCCGTGAGCACGGCATCGCCGTCCTCGCCCGCCTCGGCAATCTTGTCACCGGTCTGATCTGCAATGAAAGACGAACCGTAGAAGCGGATGAATACTTTGTCGGGGTCTTGCGGCGCACGCTCGATGCCGTAGCGGTTCGAAGCGATGAGCGGCATGACATTGGCGGCGGCGTGGCCTTGCTGCGTGCGTTGCCAATGCAGACGTGAGTCGATGGGCGGCGCCGGTGGCGGTTCGCTGCCGATGGCCGTCGGATACAAGAGCAGGTCCGCCCCAAGCAGCGCCATCGCGCGAGCACATTCCGGGAACCACTGATCCCAACAAATGCCGACGCCGATGCGCCCGAAGCGCGTCGACCACACCTTGAAACCCGTATCGCCGGGACTGAAGTACTGTTTTTCCTGATAGCCCGGTCCGTTTGGAATATGCGACTTGCGGTAAAGGCCCAGCATCTGACCGTCGGCATCGAGGATGGCGACGCTATTGAAATACGATTGATGGGCTCGCTCAAAGAAACTGATCGGCAACACGACGCCGAGTTCTTTGGCGATGCGCTTGAAATGATTGATCGCCGCGTTCTCGGCGACGGTCGTCGCCAGCGCAAAATGCCGCGCATCCTGCTCGATACAAAAGTACGGCGTCTCGAACAGCTCTTGCAGCAAGATCACCTGCGCCCCGCGCCCTGCCGCTTCACGGACCAGCGCTTCCGCGCGCGCCATGTTCGAATCGCGATCCCACGTACAGGCGAACTGCGTGGCCGCCACCGTGACTTTTCGGGAAGTGGGCGTGACAGACATGCGTTCAGCCTCCTTTCGGCGCCAGCATTTCAGTGATCCGGATGGCCGTCTCGAGCGCCCGCAACCCTGCCTCGCCATCGACGACGGGCGGTTTACCTTGCGCAATGCAGTCGAGAAACGAACGAATCTCGGCGCGCAAGGCATCGCCCTGCTCGAAACTCTGCTCTTCGATGTTGACGGGTAATTCGCCTGCAGCGAGTGGCGTCGAACGCTTGGTGATGGTCGTGAGTATGCGTTGCTGCAAATCGATGGAGAGGTACGCGTCATCACGAAACACGCGCAACTTTCGCTCCATCTTGAGACTGACCCGACTCGCGGTGACGTTGGCGACGCAGCCGCCCGCGAACCGGATTCGGGCGTTGGCAATATCCACCGCACCCGAAAACACCGGTGTGCCGACGGCATCGATCGACTCGATGGGCCGACCAACGATGCTCTGCACGATATCGATGTCGTGGATCATGAGATCGAGTACGACGTTGACGTCGGTACCGCGCTCTTTGAACGGCGCCAGACGCTGACACTCGATGAAGCGTGCGCCCTCGAGCCGACCCTCCGCAGCGAGGATCGCGGGGTTGAACCGCTCGAGGTGACCCACTTGGAGAATACGACCCCTACGCGTAGCGAGCGCGATGAGATCGCGCGCTTGCTCGGGCGTCTCGGTGATGGGTTTCTCGACGAGCACATGAGCCCCCGCCTCGAGAAAGTCTCGCGCGATGGCGTGATGCGCCGGGGTCGTGGTGACGATGCTGACGGCGTCGACCTTGCCGAGCAGCTCGCGGTGGTCCGCAACGCCCTGCGTGCCGAGTTCGCGGGCAACGGCCTCACGCGCCTCGGCGCGCGTGTCGACGACCGCGATGAGGGAGCAGCCCGCCTCGCTCGCGTACTTCTGTGCATGGAAACGACCGAGATAGCCGGCTCCGATCACTGCTGCCCGGATAATGCTCATGCCGTATTATGCCCGCATGGGCCGCCGAAACTCGAAGCTCGACCTGCTCACCCTCAACCGGGAAGCCCGCCTGCTTGCCGGCTCGCTCATTTTTGCCGCGGTGGCTTTGCCACCCATTGTTTGGATTGCGGGCCGAGCGCTGCTCGGGCCTTATGCGAACGGCGGCATGTTCGCGATCCTCGGAGATTACTTCGCCCTGCTCTCGTCAGGGTCGACCGCCGCCTGGATCTTGCTGTTCGGACCCTACGTGCTGCTCAGCGCCTTGCGCCTGGCGGCGTGGGGCGCACGCCGCATCTGAGAGCGGCGCGTTCGAAGCGACCCGTTGGCGATGGCCGATTAGTCGGCCGCCGCCAAACTGCGATCGCGAGCCGCCCGGAATTCGCTCGTGGCATACCAGTTCGGGAAGCGCTTCTCGCGCGCGAGCGTCGAGCCCACATCGAGCAACAACTCCAGATCCTGGATACCACCGCGCAGATCGGTACCGGGCCTGAACTCATCTGAGGGCTTGTGATAATGCAGGGCCGTGAACTCCGCGGCCTGAGCCTTCGCCCATTCAGCGCCCTTCTCGCGATCTTCGATACCGAGCTTGAAGTACAGTGCAGGCACGCCGACCTTCGCAAAGTTGAAGTGATCGGAGCGATAAAAGGAACCGTTCTCCGGCGTCGGCTCCTCGCGCAGCACGCGATCTTGTTTCTTGGCGGCGCGCTCGAGATAAGGCTCGAGCTCCGACGCACCGAAACCCACTACCGAAACGTCCCGCGTCGGCCCGCCCCAAGTCATGGCATCCATGTTGAGCGCCGCGACCGTTTTCTTGAGCGGGAAAATCGGGTTCTGCACGTAGTACGCCGAACCGAGCAGTCCGCTCTCCTCGAGCGTCACCGCCAAGAACATGATCGAACGTTCGGGGCGACGCTTCGTCTCGGCAAACGCCTTGGCGAGAGTGAGCAGACCCGACGTGCCGGTCGCATTGTCGAGCGCGCCGTTGAAGATGTTGTCGCCGCTGCGCGCGAGCGACTTGCCGAGATGGTCCCAGTGCGCGGTATAGATCACGTACTCATCGGCGCGCTTGCTGCCTTTGATCATGGCCACCACGTTGGGTGAACTCGAGCGGCGAATGAGATTGCGCAGGCTGCCCGAAACCTTTTGAGCCAGGGGGATCGGCTTGAATCCCGGCTGGCTCGCAGCGATCAATAACTCGTCGTAGCTGCGACCATTCGCGCGCAGCAGTGCATCGCCCGCCTCTCGCGTAATCCAACCTTCGATCGCTGCGCGACCGGCGTTGTCGTTGGCGGATACGGTATCGAGCTGCGGACCCATCCAACTGTTCTGCACGCTGCCCCAACCGTACGCGGCGGGTTTGGTATCGTGGATGATGAGTGCGCCGGTCGCACCCTGACGTGCGGCCTCTTCAAGCTTGTAGGTCCAACGGCCGTAGTACGTCATCGCACGACCGCGGAAAAGTTTGGGATCGTTGGTCGCAAAGCCGGGATCATTGATGAGAATCACGGCCGTCTTGCCGCGCATGTCGAGGCCGGCGTAATCGTTCCAACCGTACTCCGGTGCCACCACGCCGTGACCGACGAACACGAGCGGGCTCTCCGAGATCGACACTTCGGGAACGACGCGCTTCGTCCAGATCACCATGTCGGTGCTGTATTCGAGCTTGGCGCCGCCCAAAGAAAGCGACGCGTCGCTGCCTGCGGTGATTTCGACGATGGGTACCTGCTGAAGATACGAGTCGCCGTTGCCCGGAGCGAGGCCTAATTTTTTGAACTCCGATACGAGATAGTCGACCGTCTTGCGCTCGCCCGCGGCACCGGGCTTTCGGCCCTCGAACTCATCGCTCGACAAGGTCACGATGTGACGCTCGTACTCCGAAGCGGAGATCGGCGGCGGCGTGGAGCGCGAGGCTCCGTGACAACCCGCAAGAGTGAGTGCGCTGAGAGCAAGGACTGCGGACTTCGACATGCAGGGTCTCCCCGTTGAGCCAAACCTTATTTCTGCGGCCAGACCAACCAGCCGAGGGTCGTGAGCAACACCGCAAGCGCCACTTGTGGCAGGCGTCGCCACGCCGTCTCGCGAAGTTCACCATAAAAACCGAAGCCTGACACGACGGCGATCAGGGCGGACGCCAACAGGGTCATCACCAGCGGCGGAAACTCCTCACCGATGCGCTCGGAGAACTCCGGCAGCAACAGAAAAACCGCCAAGGTCAGCATCAGCGCAACCGTGATGGAGACAGCCGAACCCAGGACGATGCCGAGCAAGACGGACAATGGACGCATGAAAACCTCAGCCCGAACGGCGCCGCACTTGAAGGGGCGCGTCCGGGGAACTAGTCTGCAGGGGATTCTACCGAACCCCGGATACCCATGACCCCTTCAGGACGCCGCCCGGCGGCACTTATTGCATACGTTGCCCTGTCGATCGGCCTGCTGACCCTCGGCAGTTCGTCGCGGTTGACGGCCGACACCTCCGCGTTACCGCCCGGGGCCATGGCGCCGTCGGCCCGCGAACGCATGGTCGCGCGACAAGTGGGATCGCTCCTCGAGGACAACCACTACAGCCAGCAGCGCATCGACGACGCCATGTCGCCGCGGATCATGGACAAGTTCCTCAACGGACTCGACGGCCAGCGCAGCTACTTCCTCGCCAGCGACATCGCCGATTTTCAGGCGTACCGCCTGCGGTTCGACGACATGATCCGCACCGGCGATCTCGAGCCCGCTTACGCCATGTTCGCCCGCTACCAGCAACGCAATCGCGAACGTATCCAACATGCGCTCGCACTGCTCGACACGACGCCGGACTTCACGCTCGACGAATCCTTCGAATTCGATCGCGAAAAGTCTGCGTGGCCGACCACCACGGCCGAACTCGATGAGCTCTGGCGCAAGCGTGTGAAGAACGATGCCATCTCGCTCCTGCTCGCCGGCAAAACCTGGGAAGAAGCGCGCGAGGTGCTGCGCACTCGGTACGACCGCGTGCTCAAGCGCGCGGATCAGGTCAAGCCCGAAGAAGTGTTCGAAGTCTTTCTCAATTCGTACGCTCGTACCTTCGACCCCCACTCCAATTACTTCTCGCCGCGAAACTCCGAGGAGTACAAGATTCAGATGAGCCTCAACTACGAGGGCATCGGCGCCTCGCTGCAGTTGGTCGACGATTACGTCACCATCATGAACCTCATCGAGGGCGGACCGGCCGCAGCCTCCGGCGCACTCAGCGTGAACGATCGCATCACCGCAGTGGGTCAAGGCAAACAAGGCTCCCTGACGGACGTCGTTGGCTGGCGCATCGACGATGTGGTGCAGCTCATTCGTGGCAAGGGCGGCACCGTTGTGCGTCTGCAAATTCTGCCTGTGGGCGCCGCGCCCGGCTCACCCGAACGTGTGCTCGAATTCATGCGGGGTAAAGTCACTCTAGAGGCGCAAGCCGCCCGCAAGGAACTCAAGACCCTAAAGCGCGGCGATGTAACCTACCGCGTCGGAGTCATCAACGTGCCGGGGTTCTACTCCGATTACGACGGCCAACGCGCTGGTGACAAAAACTACCGCAGCACGACGCGCGACGTGCGTCGCCTCATCGATGAACTCAAACAAGAAAAGATCGATGGCTTGATGATCGATTTGCGCGGCAACGGCGGTGGCTTTTTACCTGAGGCGCAGTCCCTGACCGGCCTTTTCGTCGACCAAGGCCCTGTGGTGCAAGTGCAGTTTTCGAATGGCGAGCGGGAAGTGCTCGACGATCCCGATGCAGGAATTGTCTACGACGGTCCCCTCGTCGTCCTCATCGATCGCTTCAGCGCCTCCGCCTCCGAAATCTTTGCCGGTGCGATTCAGGATTACCGCCGCGGCGTCGTCGTCGGACAGCGCAGCTTCGGCAAAGGCACGGTGCAAAACCTCGTGCCGCTGTCGCGCTGGAGTGCTCGCCCGGTTAACGGGCAGCTGACCGTCACCATCGGCAAGTTTTATCGCGTCACGGGCGAGAGTACGCAGCATCGCGGCGTCGAGCCCGATGTGGAGCTCGCGTCGCCGATCAGTCTGAAGGACATCGGCGAAAGCTCACTCGATGACGCCCTGCCCTGGGATCGCATCGATCGCGCCGACTTCCGCGCGCTCGACACCCGCCTCCCTTCGATCGCCAAACTCTCGGTCGAGGAGAACGCCAGGCAGACCCGCGACCCCGACTACCGATGGCTAGTCGATGACATCGCGGCACTCGATCGACTGCGTGAGCAGCGCTCGCTGTCGCTCAACCTCGAAAAACGACGCGCGGAACGTGCGGGTCTTGAAGCTAATCGGCTGGCGCGTGAAAACGCCCGCCGTGTGGCGCGCTCCGAGGAACCGCTCAAGTCGATCGAGGATCTCGACACCTCAAAACAGCCGGACGTCGTGCTGGATCAGTCGGCGGAGGTGATGGTGGACATGCTCAAGACGGCAGCGCCGACGAAGACGGCGAAGCCGAAGAAAACGATTACGGCGAAACGCGAAGCCGCCTGAAGCCGTGACCGCGCTCGAGACAGTACTCGAGCCATTTGTTGAGCATGATGTTGCGCGCCCAGCGCTGGTCGAGATCGAGCCCCGCGTGCTGACGCCAACCGCGTAGCAGCGGGTGCTCGTGGGTGTCGGCCCAAGAGTGCGCCTCGGCAAGCCGCGCATCGTGGTACACGCGCACCTCCATATCCGGCGCATTGGGTACCGAACCGTCATCAGAAAACACGTAAGTGAGTTGCAGCATCGTGGTGTACGGAGACCGCTCCGTCACGCGAAGCTCGAGCTCCACGTCACCTTGCACACTCGAGCGATGCAGCCCTTCGATGGAGCGCAGTTCACCTGCTAGCGCGCCAAGCCGACGATGATTGCTCTCGTATAGCGCCATCAGCGCGACGAAGCTGCGCGGTCGCGCTCGCCAGCTTGCCGGCAACAAGGGCTCACCGAGCAAGCCCTGCAGGGCGAGCTTGCGTGAGTCGAAGTTATCGGGCGACGATTTCATTGGATTCACTATAGCCCGAGTCTGAGGCTTCCGTCATGGGCGGACTCGGCGCTCGATCCCCGTCGACTCGAGGATACGGGCGGAGATTTCTTCGATGGAGCATTCGGTGGTGTCGAGTACCGGGAGGCCGTTACGTTGAAAGATGGCATCTGCGGCACGGGTCTCGAACTGCACCTGCGGAGGCGAGGCGTAGCGACTGTTCGGACGTCGTTCTTGACGAATTTGCTGCAGCCGACTGGGCGCGATTCGCAGCCCAAAAAGCTTGCTCTTATGAGGCTGTAATGCCGGCGGCAAACGCGCCGACTCGAGGTCATCGTCGGTCAGCGGATAGTTGGCCGCAAAGATTCCGTACTGCATCGCAAGGTATAAGCAGGTCGGCGTTTTACCCGAGCGCGACACCCCGACGAGTACCACGTCAGCTTTCGAATAATCGCGGTTCGACCCGTCGTCGTTCGACAACGCGTAGTTCGTGGCGTCGATACGGGCCGCGTAGCCCACCGAATCGGAGATGCCGTGCGCCTTGCCCGCACTATGGGTCGAACGGGTCCCTAATTCGCGCTCCATGGGACCGACAAACGCCTCGAAGAAATCGAGCACCAAAGCCTCTGCCTCGCGGATCACTAGTCTTAAATCGTCCTGTACCAAGGTGCTGAAAACGATGGGGCGGGCGCCTTCCTCGGCGCCGGCTGCATTGATGCGCCGCACCGCCTCCTGTGCCTTGTCAATGGAGGAGACAAATGGCAGAGTCACGGCCCGAAATTGCAGCCCGTCGAATTGAGTCAACAGGCTGTGACCCATGGTCTCGGCCGTGACGCCGGTTTGGTCGGAAACGAAAAATACGGTTCGTGTCGTCACACGTTGATCCACCTTCCCAAATTCAAGACCGAAGTCTCCCTCGCCCCGCTCTCCAACTCAAGGATGTGCCCGTGACCGAACTCGTCCTCCCCTTCGAACGTCTGACGATGCACGACGTCGAAACCGTCGGTGGCAAGAATGCCTCCATCGGCGAAATGATCGGGCAGTTGGCGCGCTTGGGGGTCAAGGTTCCAGGCGGGTTCGCGACGACCGCCGCCGCGTACCGACAGATGCTCGCCCACGAAGGGCTCGACGCACGAATTCGTGCGCTGCTGCAATCGCTCGACGTCGATGACGTGGTTCGTCTCGCCGAAGTGGGCGCCACCATTCGCGGCTGGATTCTCGCTGCGCCGCTACCCGCGGAACTCGAACGGGCGGTGCGTGAGGGGTATCGACGTTTTGGCACGAATGTCGCAGTCGCCGTGCGCTCGTCGGCGACCGCCGAAGATTTGCCGGAAGCCTCGTTCGCCGGACAGCAAGAAACCTTTCTCAACGTGCAGGGCGAAGACGCGGTCATCGACGCGATGCGTCACGTGTTTGCCTCGCTCTTCAATGATCGCGCCATCGCCTATCGCGTTCACCAAGGCTTCGACCATTCGCTGGTCGCGCTCTCGGCGGGTATCCAGCAAATGGTTCGCTCCGATCTCGGTGCGAGTGGCGTCATGTTCACGCTCGATACCGACAGCGGTTTTCGCGATGTGGTGTTCATCACGGCATCCTACGGCCTCGGCGAAACCGTCGTGCAGGGCGCGGTGAACCCGGACGAGTTTTATTTGTACAAGCCGGCCGTGCGTGCGGGACGGCATGCAGTGCTACGTCGCAACCTCGGCGCCAAAGCCATCAAAATGGTTTATGGCGAAACCGGCTCGACGGAACGTGTGCGCACCGTCGATGTCGCTGCGGCTGATCGCCAGCGCTTTTGTTTGAACGACGCCGACCTGCTCGAACTCGCCAAGCAGGCGCTCATCATCGAGCAGCATTACGGCCGACCGATGGACATCGAGTGGAGCAAGGACGGCGCAACGGGCGAGCTCTACATTCTCCAAGCAAGACCCGAGACCGTTCAAAGTCGCAGCGGTCGCACCATCCAGCGTTACACGCTCGCCAAACGGTCGACCGTCATTGCGCAAGGGCGAAGCATCGGCCAACGCATCGGCGCCGGCCCTGCGCGCGTCATTTCCGATCCGTCGCAGATGGCGCGTGTTCAGCCAGGTGACGTGCTCGTCGCCGACATGACCGATCCCGACTGGGAACCGGTCATGAAGCGCGCCTCGGCCATCGTCACGAATCGAGGCGGTCGCACATGCCATGCCGCGATCATCGCTCGCGAGCTTGGCATCCCAGCCGTGGTCGGCTGCGGCAATGCCACGAGCAGCATCCGCGAAGGTCAACCGGTGACGGTTTCTTGCGCCGAGGGCGATACGGGCTTCGTCTACGACGGTGCCCTCGACTTCGAGCGCCGTCAGATCGAGCTCGACGCCCTGCCCCCCGCGCCCGTCAAAATCATGATGAACGTCGGCAATCCCGATCGAGCCTTCGATTTCGCGAGCCTTCCGCATCGCGGCGTCGGACTCGCGCGACTCGAGTTCATCATCAATCGAATGATCGGCGTGCATCCGCGTGCCCTGCTCGAGTTCGATCGACTCGATGCCGGCCTCAAAGACGAGATCCGGGCGCAGATGTCGGGCTATGACGAACCGGTCGGCTTTTACGTCGACAAACTCGCCGAGGGCGTGGCGCAGATTGCGGCTGCTTTCGCGCCTGAGCCGGTCATCGTACGACTCTCCGATTTCAAATCGAACGAATATGCCAATCTCATCGGCGGCCGACTGTACGAACCCACCGAAGAAAATCCCATGATCGGCTTCCGTGGTGCCGCCCGTTATACAGATATCAATTTCCGCGCCTGTTTCGAACTCGAATGTCGAGCGCTTAAAAAAGTGCGCAACGACATGGGACTGACCAACGTACAGGTGATGGTGCCTTTTGTTCGTACGCTCGGTGAAGCGAAGGAAGTGACCGCCTTGCTCGCTGCCAACGGACTCCAGCGCGGTGACGGCGACCTGAAAATCATCATGATGTGCGAGCTGCCCTCGAATGCGGTGCTCGCCGACCAGTTCCTCGAATTTTTCGATGGCATGTCGATTGGATCGAACGACATGACTCAACTTACGCTCGGCGTTGATCGCGACTCAGGTATCGTGGCTCAGCACTTCGATGAGCGCGATCCTGCCGTCAAAGAAATGCTGTCCATGGCCATCCGCGCCTGCCGCAAGGCCAAGAAGTACGTTGGAATCTGTGGCCAGGGCCCGTCCGACCATCCCGATCTGGCGCGTTGGCTCGTCGAGCAAGGCATCGACAGCCTGTCGCTTAATCCCGATACGGTAATCGAAACCTGGTTGATGCTGGCGCAGGACGCCGCTGCTAAGCGCTGCGCGGCGAGCGGCCCGCAAGAAACGGGCAGACCGACAGATCGACGTTGCCGCCCGAAAGGATCACGCCGATCGTCTCGCCGGGCCGCCCGAGGCGACCCTCGATGAGTGCTGCAAGCGACACCGCCGATGAAGGCTCGATCAGCAGCCGCAGATCTTCGAGCGCCACGCGCATCGCGTGAACGATGGCACTCTCGGAGACCGTCAAGACATCGTCCACCAACGATTTAAAAATGGCGTATGGACGAATACCGATCGAGCCGCGCAGACCATCGGCGATCGTTGCGGGAGAACCTTGGACACCCACTCGCTGGCCGCCGTGGAACGAGCGTGCGGCATCGTCGGCCATTTCGGGCTCGACGCCGATCACGCAACAGGAAGGGACCATCGCCTTGGCAGCGATCGCCGTACCCGAGAGTAAACCACCGCCACCCACTGGCGCGGTGAGCACGTGAATGTCGGGATGCTCGCTCAGCAACTCGAGTGCGGCGGTCCCTTGACCGGCGATGACCCGAGCATCGTCGAACGGATGAACGACCACGGCGCCCGAGCGCGCGACCACTTCACCGAGTGCCGCCTCACGAGCCACGAGCCCGGGCTCGCACTCCACAAGCTCTGCGCCCTCGGCGCGAATGGCCTGAAGTTTGACCGCCGACGCATCGCGCGGCACGACGACGATGCAGCGCCATCCCCGCTCGCGCGCCGCGCGAGCGAGCGCAGCACCGTGGTTACCTGAGGAATGCGTGGCGACGACACGCGATACCGACTCGAGCTGCAACAGCGCATTGGTAGCGCCGCGCAACTTGAACGCCCCGACATGCTGCAAGTTTTCGCACTTGAAGAGCACGCGCCGCCCGACTCGAGCATCGAACCGCGCAACGTTCAGGACCGGCGTACGCAACACGCGCCCCAGTAATCGGTCGTGCGCGGCGACCACGTCGTCGAAAGTGGGAAGATCGGCCGTCGACACGCTCAGCACGCGCCCTTTTGTCCAACTATGAAAAACCGCTCGCGGTAGTACTGCAGCTCACGTACCGACTCACGGATGTCATCAAGCGCCAGATGCGTGCCTTCTTTGCTGAACGCCGCAGCAAGGTCAGGCGACCAGCGCTTGGCTAATTCTTTGACTGTGCTGACGTCGAGATTGCGGTAATGGAAGAACGCTTCGAGCGAGGGCATGAGGCGCGCCATGAAGCGCCGGTCTTGGCAAATGCTGTTGCCGCACATGGGCGATGCGCCCTTCTCCACGAGCTGCGCCAAGAACTCGAGCGTCTGGCCTTCCGCCTCGGCCAGCGTGATGGTGCTCGCCCTTACGCGCGCGATGAGTCCTGACCCGCCATGCTGCCGCTGGTTCCACTCGTCCATGCGCGCGAGCGTCGCCTCGTCCTGATGAATGGCGAGCACCGGGCCTTCCGCGATGAGCTGCAATGACGAGTCCGTCACCAAGGTCGCAATCTCGATGATGGTGTCGGACTCGGGCTTGAGCCCCGTCATCTCGAGATCGATCCAGATCAGCGCATCGCGACTTGGCATGGCTACGGTCCGCCGTGGTTCTTCGTTGGATTGAGCCGGAGTCTATCAGAGGCTAGAGTGGCGACATCTTGGAATTCGAAGCACAAATCATTGCCGCGTACGGACGTCACGTCCGGGTGCGCGACAACACAGGACGTATCGTTCAGGCCAGACCATTCGGGCGCCGCTTGCAGGTGGTCTGCGGCGACCAAGTGCGCTGCGAAGAAGATGCCGCGCATGCCGAAGTGCACGTCACCGAAGTGCTGCCGCGTCGCAGTCTGCTCGCTCGGGCCACGCTACGCGGCGACGCTGAGCCCGTCGTGGCTAATCTCTCTTTGCTGGTCGCGGTGATGGCCCCTGCGCCGATGCCCGATCTATTCGTCATCGATCGCTATCTTTGTGCGGCCTCCTCTGCCGGCATTAAGGCCTTGGTGCTCGTCAATAAATGCGATCTCGCACCCGAGCTCGACCTCTCCCCACTCACTCGCTCGTTCGAGTCGGCGGGCTATCCGGTATTGCGCTGCAGCGCCGAGACGGGTCAAGGGTTCGAGACGCTCAATGAAATGTTGCGCAACGAGACGAGCGTATTCGTCGGGCAATCGGGCGTCGGCAAATCCTCACTCATCGGGCGACTGATCCCGGAAGCCGAACTCGCCACCGGCGAGCTCGATCGCGACGCTGAAGGTCGACACACCACGACCAGTTCCTCGCTGCACGATCTGCCAAGTGGCGGGTTCGTCATCGACTCGCCAGGCGTGCGCGACTTCGCGCCCGCCATCGATACGCTCGAGCCGCGCAGCCTCGGCTTTCCGGAGGTCGATCGACTCTCCATGAGTTGTCGCTTCGCCGACTGCCAGCACATGCAAGAGCCGGGCTGTGCCGTGCGCACCGCGGCGGAACATGCGCAGATGGATGAACGACGATACGAGAGTTACCGCAGGCTCCGACGCCTGCATGCGGATCTGAAGGCTGCTCAAGGTCCGGGCCGAAGACGCGACTAGATCAGCGATTGGCGCCCTGCGAGTGCGTGCGCCAGCGTTCCACCGTCGATGTATTCGAGCTCGCCGCCGATCGGCACACCGTGCGCGATACGCGTCGCACGCAAGCCGCGCGACTTGGCGATCTCCGACAGAAAATGCGCCGTCGCCTCGCCCTCCACCGTGGGGTTGGTCGCGAGAATCATCTCCTGCACCACGCCCGCGCCCAACAACGACTCGAGTTCACGAATGCCGAGTTGCTCAGGCCCCACGCCATCGAGGGGCGAGAGATGCCCCATGAGCACGAAATAACGACCTCGGTAGCCCCCCGATTGCTCGATGGCGACGACGTCCGCAGGCGACTCGACGACGCACAGCTGACTCGCATCGCGCTGCGTCGAACTGCAGATGAAGCACAGATTGCTTTCGGTGAGCATGCGGCACTGCTGACATCGCCCCACCTTGGCGAGCGCACCCGATAACGCCTCGGTCAGTCCGCGCGCGCCATCGCGACCTTCCTGTAACAAGTGAAAGGCCATTCGTTGAGCGGTCTTCGGACCGACTCCGGGCAGCGTGCGCAACGCGTCGATGAGTCGAGCGAGCGCTGGAGTGTGCTTCATCTCTCGGGGTGAACTCAGAACGGCATCTTGAAGCCGGGCGGCAGACGCAGCCCGGACATCAGCGACGACATGCGCTGCTGGCTCTCGGTCTCGACGCGGCGCACCGCATCGTTGATCGCCGCAGCGACCAAATCTTCGAGCATTTCGCGATCTTCACCCACCACCGCAGGCTCGATCTGTACGCGCTTCACCTCATGCTTGCCGGTCATCGTGACCTTGACCATGCCACCGCCCGACTCGCCGACGACTTCCATTAGCGCAATTTCTTCTTGCGCCTTTTGCATGTTGCGCTGCAGAGCTTCTGCCTGCTTCATCATGTTGCCGAAATTGGCCATCGCTGATTTTCCTTAATGCGGTTTGACGGAATCGGTCTTGAGGCTGGCGCCGAATTTTTCTTTGAAGCCGCGCACGGTCGCGTCCGCATCGAGCGATCGGCGCGCCGAATCGATCTCGGCATCGGCGGCACGCTGCTCCGCGCGCGCCGGCGTCTCGACCGGCGCCTGAGCGAGTTCGATTTCCACGCGCACCGTCTCACCGAGACGACGAGACAAGGCCTGCGAGAGTTTGTCGACCAACGAGGCGGTCTTGAGGAGCGATTGAGCCGGATCGAGGGTGAGCCGTACCAGGCCGCCCTCCCGGCCCGCATAGGCGCAATTAGCGGCTAGCTGCCTGGCTGCTCCCCCGAGCTCGAGTCCCACCAGCGCGTCTTGCCACTGAGAGAGGTCTACAACCCCACCGGAGGCCGCCTGGGGCGACCCCTGCCGCGGGGCGGCAGCGGCCGCAGCGGCTTGGCCGGATGGCACTGCGGCGGTACTACGCGATCCCTTGCCCTCGGACGGACCGGCGCTCGGCGCGGAGAGCCGGAACGCCACCATGCGCAGCAAGGTCATCTCGAACCCGGTTCGGGGATCGGGCGCCCAGGCAAGATCGCGCCGGCCGAGGATGGCCGTTTGGTAACACAGCTGCACGTCTTCTGCGCTCAGCGCCGAGGCGAGCTCTGCAAGCTGCTCGGGCGGATGCAATTCGTCGCCCTCGTAGGTGGGCAGCGTCTGCTTGAGCGCCACGCGCACCAGCAAGGTGGCGAGCGCGTCGAGCACGTCACCGTAATCGGGTGCCCACTCATCGAGCGACTGAGCAAAGCGCATGAGCTCGGCTGGATCGGAGGTGCCGAGTAACCGCGCAAGCTGGAACACTTGCTTGCGATCGACCGTCGCGAGCATCGCGCGCGCTTCGCTCTCGGCGACCTTCCCGCCACCGAAGGCGAGCAGCTGGTCGAGTAGCGACAATCCATCGCGCATGCTGCCATCGGCTGCCTCGGCGATGAGACGCACCGCCGCAGGTTCGAAGTGGAGGTTCTCCGCTTTGAGGATCACCTTCATGCGATCGGCGATCATCGACACCGACAGACGCTTGAGGTTGAACTGCAAGCATCGCGAGAGCACCGTCACCGGTAATTTTTGAGGGTCGGTGGTGGCCAATAAAAATTTGACGTGCGGCGGTGGCTCTTCGAGTGTTTTGAGCAGCGCATTAAACGAATGCGCCGAGAGCATGTGGACTTCGTCGATGAGATAGACCTTGTACCGACCGCGCGTAGGCGCGTACTGCACGTTGTCGAGCAGTTCGCGGGTGTCATCCACCTTGGTTCGCGAAGCGGCATCCACTTCGATGAGATCGACAAAGCGACCTTCGTCGATCTCGCGACAGGTTGCACAGGTGCCACACGGCTTAGGCCCCATACCCGTCTCGCAGTTGAGGCACTTGGCGAGGATGCGGGCGATGGTCGTCTTGCCGACGCCTCGCGTACCCGTAAACAAAAACGCGTGATGCACGCGATTGGTTTCGAGCGCGTTGGAGAGCGCTTGCAGGACGTACTCCTGCCCGGTGAGTTCATCGAAGCGGCGAGGTCGCCATTTTCGAGCGAGTGCGGTGTAGCTCATGCGCGTCCTAATGGAGGCGGCCCGCACCAGCTGGACTCCGGCACCCGACATCGCCGCGACCGTTGCTCCCTTCCGGGCCTGGCGGGGTTAACGGCTGGTCGTCGCAGAGGAACCGATGCGGGACGCCATGGTCGTGGCGGAGAGAGTGGGATTCGAACCCACGAACACCTTGCGATGTTACTTGACTTCCAATCAAGCGCCTTCGACCGCTCGGCCATCTCTCCGGCGGGCCGAATGATATCAAGCCTGGGGACGCCTGGGCGGTGCCGGGTTGAATTTCGGGGGTGTATCGAGGCATGGCGCATCGGCGGGACGAGGCGCCTCTGGCGCCTCGAGCGGCGGGATCGTCAGCGCAGCCCGCGTGTCCGGCGCATCGTAGCCCGGCGGAATTTTTAGCGCGGGCTTTTCCTCGGCACTGGCGAAATCTGCGGGCTTGGCGCAGGTCACCTTGAACAGCGAACCACAGCCCGAGACCAGCAGAAAAGCCGCGAGGACCGGAAACAGTCGGACGATACGCATAACGCTACGAACCTCTGAATGCCTACTGCACACCTGCAGCCGTCAACGCTGCAGCAACCTGCCCATGGAACGCCTCTGATAGCGGGGTCATGGGTAAGCGAATACCGCCGCGGATCATACCCATTCTTTGCAACGCCCACTTGACCGGGATCGGATTGCCCTCGACGAAGAGGTCGGTGTGTAAACGCGCAAGGGGCGCATCAAGCTCGGCGGCCCGAGTGGCTTGGCCTGCAAGGGCTGCGGCGATCAGGGCGCTCATGCCCCTAGGCGCAACATTGGCCGTGACGGAAATGACGCCGCGCGCACCGGCGAGCACTGCCTCGCGGCAAGTGGCGTCATCCCCTGACAACACGGCGAACGACGGCGCAAGCGCGAGAATTTCCTTCACACGCGCTGCCCCCGCCACCGCTTCTTTGATGGCGACGATGCGCGGCACGGTCGCAAGTCGCGCGACGGTGGAGGGCAACATGTCGACGCCCGTTCGTCCCGGCACGTTGTAGAGCACCACCGGCACCTTCGATGCCGCCGCCACCGCCGAGTAATGCTGAACCAACCCTTCTTGAGTGGGTTTGACATACGCCGGCGTCACCACAAGCAAACCGTCGATCTCGAGATCGCCGAGCCAGCGCGCGCGCTCGACCGTGGAAGCTGTGCTGCTGACGCCCGCTCCGGCGATGATGGCCATGCGTCCGCGAGCAAAATCCCGCGCGGCGATGACGAGCCGCTTGAGTTCGGAATCGGTGATCGTGGCGGACTCGCCCGTCGTCCCGCCGACCACGACGGCCGTTGTGCCACCCGCCAAATGAAATTCGAGTAGGCGCTGCCAGGACTCGAAATCGATGGCGCCGTCGGCATGCATCGGCGTCACCACGGCTACGGAGCTACCAGAAAACATCACTCAACCGCCCGGCAAAAAGGACTTCGAATGTTACGGGCGCACGACCGAACGGCGCAACCGCTCGTCGAACCGTATGATTGGGTCGCGATCACGCGCCGCAGTCGTTACACTTGGCCGCAGGAATGAAGCAACACCTTGCCATCTCGGCCATCGGCCCCGATCGTACCGGCCTCGTCCACGACCTCACCCAAGTCATCAGCGACTGCGGCGGCAACATCAGCGAGAGTCGCATGGCGAGTCTCGGCAACGAATTCGCCATGGTGCTGCTCGTTGCAGGCAATTGGCATTCCATTGCAAAGCTCGAAACCGAACTGCAGCGTTTCGCAACCGAATCCGGGCTGACGCTGCACCTGCAGCGCACCGATCCGCGCGGCGCGCGTACCGATCAACTGCCCTACTCCATCGATGCCGTCTGCCTCGACCAAACCGGCATCGTCGCCGCGCTGTCGGGCTTTTGCGCATCACGCAACATCGACATTGCCGAGGTCGCCACGCGCATCTATCCGGCGGCCCACACTGGGGCGCTCATGTTTGCGGTTCAGATGATCATCAACGTGCCAAGCAAACTGCATCTTGCCCACCTTCGCGAAGAGTTCATGGAGTTCTGCGACGCTCGTAACCTGGACGCCATCCTGGAGCCCGTAAAATCCTGACGCTGGAGATCCCCTCGAATGCCCAAGTCCGCCTCGGCCAAAGTTGAACTCGGCAAGAAGATTCAGGATTTCACCGCCACCACCACCGATGGCGGGACATGGCGGCTACGCGAGGCCAAGGGCAGCAAGGTGGTGCTCTTTTTTTATCCCAAAGACATGACCTCCGGTTGCACCGTCGAGGCGCAGCAATTTCGCGACCTGCATAACGCCTTTCGTAGGGCGAACACCCTCGTCATCGGCGTATCGCGCGACACCTGCGCGTCGCACCAAAAGTTCAAGGCGAAGGAGAAGCTCAATTACGAGTTGCTCTCCGACACTGACGAGGGGGTGTGCAAAATGTTTGATGTCATCAAAGAAAAAAACATGTATGGAAAAAAGGTAATGGGGATCGAGCGCAGCACCTTTTTGATTGACGAAGACGGCGCCCTCGCCAAGGAGTGGCGCAAGGTCAAAGCTGACGGTCATGCGACCGAAGTGCTCGCCGCGGCGAAAGCCCTTTGAGCAAGCGTCGCGCCGCACGACAGCGCCGGCTGTTCGTGCTCGACACCAACGTGCTGATGCACGATCCGACGTCCATCTTCCGCTTCGAAGAGCACGACATCTATCTGCCGATGGTGGTGCTCGAGGAGCTCGACGCTAATAAAAAAGGCGTCTCGGAAGCCTCGCGTAACGTCCGCCAGACGAGCCGGTTCCTCGATGACCTCATGCGTGACGCCACGCGCGAGCAGATCGAGCAGGGCCTGCCGCTGCCGAACAACCTTTCCGGGAACCACGGCAAGGCGCCTTCCACCGGTCGGCTCTATTTTCAGACGCAACGCCTGAGTACGGCGCTGCCCGACAGCCTGCCGGGGCAAGGCAACGACAACGCCATCCTGGCGCAGACCCTCGCCCTGCAAGCGCTCCACCCCACCACGCCGGTTGTGCTCGTTTCCAAGGACATCAACCTGCGCATCAAGGCGGCGGTTGTCGGCGTGCACGCAGAAGATTATTTCAGCGACCGCACCATCGAGGATGCCGACATCCTCTCGACGGGTCACGAGCCGCTCGCCGCCGATTTTTGGGAGCGTCACGGCAAAGACATGCGCTCCTGGAAAGACGGTGCGCGGACCTTCTACGAAATCTCGGGCCCAACGGTCGCCAAGTGGCACCCCAACCAATTTGTTTACGAAGAACGCGAAGGTGGCATCGAAGCGCTGGTCCGAAGCATCCACGGCAACTCCGCCACGCTGGAGCTCATTCGCGACTATCGAAGCGAGCGCCACGGCATCTGGGGTATCGGCGCGCGTAACCGCGAACAAAATTTCGCAATCAATTTATTGATGGATCCGGAGATCGACTTCGTCACCATCCTGGGGCCTGCGGGTACGGGCAAGACGCTGCTCACGCTCGCAGCGGGACTCGTGCAAACGCTCGAGCACAATCGCTACGCCGAGATCATCATGACTCGCGTCACGATCCCCTTGGGCGAAGACATCGGTTTCTTGCCCGGTACCGAAGAAGAAAAAATGGAGCCGTGGATGGGCGCCCTCATGGACAACCTCGAGGTGCTGACTCAGAGCTCAGAGGGCGGAACCTGGGGTCGCGCGGCAACGAACGACCTACTGCGTAATCGCATCAAGATCCGCTCGCTGAATTTCATGCGCGGACGTACCTTCCTCAATCGCTACGTCATTCTCGATGAGGCGCAGAACCTCACGCCCAAACAAATGCGGGCACTGGTGACGCGTGCGGGCCCGGGAACCAAGATCGTTTGCCTCGGCAACATCGCGCAGATCGATACGCCCTACCTGACGGAGACGACCTCGGGTCTCACCTTCGTCGTGAGCCGTTTTCAGGGATGGGCACATGCGGGTCACGTGACACTGGTGCGCGGCGAACGCTCAAGGCTTGCTGATCACGCCTCAGAGGCGCTCTGAACTTGCCGGCGCGAGGCGGGTCTACCCGATGATGCGTCCGTGGGCTCTGCAAAAATTGATCGTTCGCTCGTTGTTGGCGTCGGTCGCCGCGCTCGTGATGCTGCTGCCCGGACATGCGGCTGCGCAGTCGGCGCCCGTCGACCTTCCCGACATTGGCTCAGGCGCCAATTCCACCCTCACCCTCAACGACGAGTACCAGATCGGCCTCATGGTCGTACGCGGGCTCCGCGACCAAGGCCTGGTGCTCGAAGACCCGGAGGTCACGGACTACATCCAGACCCTCGGCAGCCGCATCGCCTCGCAAATCCCCGAGTCCGAACAGCGCTTCACGTTTTTCGTGGTGCGTGAGGGGGCCGTCAACGCGTTTGCGCTACCGGGTGGTTTCATCGGCGTCAATTACGGTCTTATCACCGCAACGGGCAATGAATCTCAACTGGCGAGTGTGCTCGCTCACGAAATCGCGCACGTGACGCAGCGCCATATCGCCCGCGCCATTCAGGCTCAGGGGCGTAGCGCTATGACCTCAGCCGCCGCCATGCTCGCGGCCATTCTCATCGGCATGACGACGGGCAGCCCTGACGCCGTTCAAGCGGGTATCGCCATTGCTCAAGGCACCATGGTGCAGCAACGGATCAACTTCACGCGTGCCAATGAATATGAGGCCGATCGCATCGGCATCGGCTTTTTGGCGGCCGCCGGGTTCGACCCCAATGCCATGCCCGATTTCTTTGAGACGCTGAACCGACGCTCGGGACTCGCAGGCAGTGGCATACCCGAGTTTTTGCGTACTCACCCCGTCACCACCAACCGTATCGCCGAATCACGCGATCGCGCGGCGCAAATCACACCATCCGTGAAAGCGCAGGCGGCGTCGTACGAATTCGTGCGCGAGAGAGTGCGCGTCCTCGGTGCTCCGATCGGCTCCGATCTTCGGCCCTTCTATGCCGCGGTTGCCGATCGCGGACCGCTCAATGCCGCACAGCGTTACGGCGAAGCGCTCGCCCGACTCGGCGCGGGCGATCGAGATCGCGCGGCCAGCGCACTCGTGGAACTGTCGGCCTCACAACCGCAAAGCCCCATGCTCCAAGCCGCTCTCGGTCAGGCGCTCTTCGCAGCGGGTCAGCCAGATCTTGCTCGACAAACCCTGCAGCGCGCACTCACGGTCGCGCCCCGTAACGTGCCACTGACCATTCGATACGCCGAGGTGTTGTTGCAAACGGGTGGTGCCAAAGAGGCCCACGCCGTGCTGCTCGATCTTTTCAACAATGTGCCGCCCACGCCGGAGCAAATCCGTTTGACTGCGCTCGCGGCGAGCAGCGCCGGCGACACGGGCGATGCGTACTACTACATGGGCGAGTACCACATCTCGAGTGGCGATCTCATGCTCGCCGTCAAACAATTGGAACTGGCGCTCGCCGACCCCGACATCACCGCCGTGCAGCGGGCCCGCTTTCAGGCACGCATGAAAGAGGTGCGGGAGGTCTTGGCAGCCAGTGGCAAGCGTCGTGTTCGGGACGCTGAAAGAAGACCGTAGTAATCAATATAAAACAGCGATACTTAATATTAAGTAACTTTAGTCGGTTCAACCAAGACGAATCGAAAGGACCATTTGGTTTTGAACTCGGAAAAGATAACTTGGATTAACTCCCACAGGGCCGCGGCAATAGGTACTGATGGCCATCTGTATGTCGTCGGCGATTCAGAGTCTGCGCAAAATACCGACGTGAAAGTGCTTAAAGTCACTTCGTCGGGCGTTACCGCGTGGACCCGAACCCTTGGCGGCGCTGGCATCGAGCGCGGCTATGGCGTTTTGGCGACCGCGAATGCGATCTACGTCGTCGGAAGCACCGCAAGTTCCAGTTTCGAGGGTAATGCTAATTCCGGGGGCGGCACTCAAGCCTTCATTACCAAGTTCTTGCCAGATGGAACCAAGGCGCAAACGCAAATCACCGACAGTAGCGGGGAGGACGGCGCTCTGGCAATTGGCCCCTCTGGCGACAACGGTCTTTTCATCGCCGGTCACAGTTCGAGCGAAACCCTCGACGAACAGCCTCGAGTCAGCAAGGGGACAGACGGGTTCATCAGCAAATACAAGCCCTGACACGCTGTCGAATTACGATAAAATTCGCCCATGCTGCACTCCTCACGACACCGTTATTCGCGGCTTCCCGTCGCCTTGCTCCTGCTCGGCGCCCTCTCCGCCTGCGCCACCACTGCGACGCACGCTGCCGATCCACGCGACCCCTTCGAGCCTATCAACCGCGTTTCGTATGCCGTCAACGACGGACTCGATCGGGCGCTAGTCCGACCTGCTGCCAAGGCTTACCGAGCCGTGATACCGAAATTCGCGCAGACGGGCGTCTCAAACGTATTTAGCAACGCCAAGTATCCGGTCACGATGCTCAACAATGCGCTCCAAGGGAAATTCAGCGCCGCCGCGAGCGATACCGGGCGATTTGTCCTCAACACCACCGTAGGGATCGGGGGCTTGTTCGACCCCGCCTCGGCCGCCGGATTGGAGCGTCACGACGAAGATTTTGGTCAGACGTTCGGCGTGTGGGGCATCGGAGCGGGACCGTATTTCTTTGTGCCGTTTTTCGGACCGACGACCCTCCGCGATGGATTCGGTAGCCTCGCTGATGACATCGGCGAACCGCGCTCTCATCTCGAGGACGACAGCACGCGCTGGTCACTCTGGATGTTCGACAAATTCGAAACTCGCGTGCGGATACTCGACGCCGACGCGGTCCTCGACCGATCAGGCGACCCCTACGCGTTTGTGCGGAGCGCTTATCTGCAGCGTCGCGAGTATCAGGTTCGCGACGGCAACGTACCGGCCGAAGACCTGGAAGCGGAATTCGCGGAAGAAGATCAGCCGAAGTAAGGCGCCGCTCGCGGCGTAACGCGGCTTTACGCGGCCTTCAGCAGCGTATCGACTTCGCTGATGCGGGCGAGCCGCTCAATCGCTGCCGGCAAGCCGATATAAACCAGCGAGATGCCGCGACGGTGGGCTTCGCCTTTCCACTCGATGAGCACGGAGAGCCCCGCGCTGTCGGCGTTGCTGATCCCAGAGCAGTCGAACTCGCAGCGCACACCGCGATCGAGACTGGCCAATCGACGAAAACCTTCAGCGTAAGCGGCATACGCCGTCGCAAACGTGAGCTCGCCACGTAGCGCATGCTGAAGTGACCCACGGTCTTCGAGAATAAAAGTCAAAGCGGAACTCCGCGCGCACCGCTCGGCTTGGCTCCGCCGTTCTGGGCGGCACGATTTTGCGCCTCGAGGCGAGCGATGACCGCGTCGAGACCCTTCTGGTCGATTTCGGATCCGAAATCTTCGCGGAAGCTCTTCACGTAACTGATGCCTTCGATGACGACATCCCAGACCTTCCAGCCCTCTTCTGCCTTGCGCAGCGTGTAATTGACGGGAATTTTTTGACCGTTGCTGCGCTTCACCTCAGTACGCACCGTCGCGCTCGTCGCATCGGTCGCAACAGGCGACGGCAGGACCTTAATGCGATCGCCCGTGAACTCGATGAGCGCGTCACCGTAGTTGTTGAGCAGCGAACCATAAAACGCATCGTTAAACCGCTTGCGCTGCTCCGGCGTCGCCGTCCGCCAGTGCCGACCCAATACGAGGCGCGCGGCATGCTCGACGTCGAAATACGGCAACAGCACGCGCTCGACCAGCGCCGAAACCTTCGACGGGTCTTTGCGGAACTCCGCGCGACGCGCATCGAGCTCTGAAATCATGATGTTGGCTGCGGAATCGATGAGCGCATTGGGTTCGCTGGCATCGACCACCTTAGGGACGACGGATTTGGCTTGGGCAAAGGCGGGCGAAGCAACGACCACGCTGCCGATCAAAAGCGCCGCGATCACCATCGAAAAAATACGCGTCATGACTCTCCTCACTTGCCGCCGTCCTTCGTCGCCGCGTCACCCTCACTACCCTTGCTCGCGAAGTTTGCAAAGAACTTGTTAACGAGCGACTCGAGCACGATGGCCGACTGCGTAAACTCGATCTGACTGCCTTCTTTGAGGAAAGTTTCGGAGCCGCCCGGACCGATGCCGACGTACTTGCCGCCGAGCAAGCCCTGCGTCTGGATGCTCGCGTCGCTGTCGTCCGGAATACGATTGAACTGCGGGTCGATGCGCAGCGTGACGACTGCACGATAGTCGTTCGAATCGAAGCTCACGGACTCCACGCGACCGATACGGACGCCCGCCATGCTGACCGGCGACCCGCCTTTCAGATCGCCGATGTTGTCGAAGCGTGCCGTGACCCGATAACCGCCGTCATTACCGACGGTCAGACCACTACCGGGCAGCTGGGTCGTCAAGAAAAACAGCGCGGCGAAGCCGAGCAGCACGAAAAGACCGGTGCCAATCTCGAGAGAGCGTTGCGGTTTCATAATCGATTACCTTCCAAGAAAAGCGGCAGTAAGCATGTAGTCGAGCAAGAGAGTCAGGACCGAAGAAATGACGACAGTACGCGTCGTGGCGAGGCCCACGCCTTGCGCCGTGGGTTTCGCAGTGAAACCCTCGTACACGGCAACGAGGCTACAGGCCACGCCGAAGCACACGCTTTTGACGATGCCTTCGCTGACGTCATTGAGCTCGACCGCGCCCTGCATCTGCGACCAGAACGCACCCGGATCGACGCCCATCAACTGCACGCCGATCAGCTGCGCACCGAACAGCCCAACGACGTTGAACACGGCGACGAGCAGCGGCATCGCGATGACGCCACCCAAGAATCGCGGCGCCACCACATAACGCAGCGGATCGACCGCCATCATCTCCATGGCCGTGAGTTGGTCGGTGGCCCGCATGAGCCCAATTTCGGAAGTGAGCGCCGTACCTGCGCGACCGGCAAAGAGCAGTGCCGTCACCACAGGGCCCAATTCTTTGAGAAGTCCGAGCGCCGCTGCAACGCCAAGCGCATCTTCGGATCCAAATCGCTGCAGCAGATCGAAGCCTTGCAAACCGAGAACCATGCCGACGAACAACCCCGACAGCATGATGATGACGAGCGAGCGCGCACCGGCGTTGTAGACCTGATGTACGACCGACCGCGGACGGGCCAGGGCCGGGCCGCTCTGCCCGATCACCCGCGCGAGGAATACGGCAACACGACCGACGCGCTGGATGAAACTGCCGATCATCGCTCGCTCCCCTTACCGAGCAATTCGGTGTGGTAATCGGGGGCGGGATAGTGGAACGGCACGGGACCATCGGCCTGCCCGCTCATGAATTGACGCACCACCTCGAGCGGACTCGCTCGAAGTTCATCAGGTGTTCCGGCGGCGACTACACGCCCACTCGAGAGCAGATAGCTGTAGTGCGCGATCGACGATAACTCGCCCACATCGTGCGAGACCACGATGCTCGTGATGCCGAGCGCCTCGTTGAGCTCGCGGATCAGACGCACGATGACGCCCATGGAGATCGGATCAAGCCCAACGAACGGCTCGTCGTAAATGAGCAACTCCGGATCCATCACCGTGGCGCGCGCGAGCGCCACACGACGGGCCATACCGCCGGAGAGTTCGGAGGGCATGAGCTCGGCCGCACCACGTAGTCCAACCGAATGCAGCTTGGTGAGCACGAGCTGCCGCAACACGGCTTCGGGAAGATGCGCGTTCTCACGAACCGGGAAGGCGACGTTTTCGAAGACATCGAGATCGGTGAGCAGCGCGCCATTTTGGAAAAGCATGCCCATGCGACGACGCAGCGCGTAGAGACCGGGCTTATCGAGCTTGGCGACGTCCTGACCGAAGACTTCGATGCGGCCTCGGGTAGGACTCACCTGCCCCGTGATGAGGCGAAGGAGCGTGGTTTTACCGGTGCCGCTTGGGCCCATCACCGCCGTGATACGACCTGGCTGAACCTCAAAATCGAGCCCTTTGAAAATCGACCGACCGCCGACCTCGTAATCGAGACCACTAACTTTAATGACGGGCTCTGACATGCCATCCCTAGGTTTTTTACGGGGCCGCCACCTTGGCGGCCGAGAAAGGCGGCGGAGTTTACCAAAGCGTTGGCGTATCGACCCGGGTGGGTGGCGTGCAAGAATCTTAAATCTGGACTAAAATGGTCCCGTTTATGATCCGCATCTCCCGCATGACCGACTACGCCACGGTGCTCTTGGCCGCCCTCGCTCGGGAGCCGGACGCCTGCTTGAGCGCGCCCGCTCTCGCGGAGCGCACGCGAATCGGCATGCCCACGGTGAGCAAGGTGCTGAAGATCCTGCAACGCGGCGGTCTCGTGCGCTCGACGCGCGGACTGCATGGCGGCTATTCGTTGGCGCGTCCGGCGCCCGCGATCTCGGCGGCCGCCATTCTCGATGCACTCGAGGGTCCGGTTGCCGTGACCGACTGCTCGGCAGGAAGCGGTCATTGTGAGATCGAAACCACCTGCGGCGTCGGTCAGGCCTGGCAGCGAGTCAATCTCGCCATCCGTCGTTCGCTCTATGACGTCAGCCTCGCGCAGCTCGCCGGGCTCGACACCAAAGATTTCGCGCTGCGCGGCATCGAGCAGCAACTGAACCCTGTTGTCGGCGGCCGCGCCGCGGCAGCCCTGCGACGCGACAAATCGGCGGAAGCCTGATCTCCCCATGACCGAAAACGCTCAACTCCAGGATCTCGTCGGTCGCGGTTACCAGCACGGCTTTGTCACGGACATCGAATCGGAAAGCCTGCCCCCGGGTCTCGACGAAGACGTCGTACGTGCCATTTCGCGCATCAAGCGCGAGCCCTCTTTCTTGACCGAGTGGCGCCTCAAAGCCTTCCGACATTGGCTCACGGTGCGCGAGCCGACGTGGGCGCACGTGCGCTTCAACCCGGTGGATTACCAAGGTATTTCCTATTACTCGGCGCCCAAGGTGAAAACCGACGGCCCGAAGAGTCTCGATGAGGTCGACCCCAAGCTGCTCGAGACCTACGAAAAGCTCGGTGTACCGCTACACGAGCGCGCGCGACTCGCGGGCGTGGCCGTCGATGCCGTCTTCGACAGCGTCTCGGTCGCCACCACGTTCAAAGATCGCCTCGAAAAAGCCGGCGTCATTTTCTGTTCGTTTTCGGATGCGGTGCAGAAGCATCCCGAACTTTTAGAGCAGTACCTCGGCAGCGTCGTCCCGCACACCGACAACTACTACGCGTGTCTCAACTCGGCGGTGTTCTCCGACGGCTCGTTCGTCTACATCCCCAAAGGCGTGCGCTGCCCGATGGAGCTCTCCACCTACTTCCGCATCAACGCTGCGAAGACCGGACAGTTCGAACGCACGCTGATCGTCGCCGACGAAGGCAGTCACGTGAGCTACCTCGAAGGCTGTACCGCGCCCATGCGCGACGAAAACCAACTGCACGCGGCGGTCGTTGAGCTCATCGCCATGGACGATGCAGAGATCAAGTATTCGACCGTGCAGAACTGGTATCCGGGCGATGAGAACGGTGTAGGCGGCATCTACAACTTCGTTACTAAGCGTGGCGAGTGTCGCGGCCGCAATTCGCGTATTTCCTGGACACAGGTCGAGACCGGCTCGGCGATCACCTGGAAGTATCCAAGCTGTGTGCTGCGCGGCGAGAACTCAGTGGGCGAGTTCTACTCGGTCGCCCTGGCGAACCATTGTCAGCAAGCCGATACCGGCACCAAGATGATTCACGTGGGTGCGAATACCCGCAGCACCATCGTCTCGAAGGGCATTTCGGCGGGTCGCGGCCAAAATACTTATCGAGGTTTGGTGAAGATTCTGCCGACCGCCCATGGCGCGCGTAACTTCACACAATGCGATTCGCTTTTGATGGGTGGACGCTGCGGGGCGCACACGTTCCCATACGTCGAGGTGAAGAACCCGACAGCCACGGTGGAGCACGAGGCCTCGACTTCGCGCATCAGCGAAGACCAATTGTTCTATTGCCTGCAACGCGGCATCAGCGAAGAGGATGCCGTCAACATGATCGTCAACGGGTTCTGCAAGAGCGTCTTCAAGGAATTACCGATGGAGTTCGCCGTCGAAGCGCAGAACCTGCTCGCCGTCAGTCTCGAAGGCGCGGTCGGCTGACGCCGTACCGCGAGGAGATCGCCATGACCGAAACCCAAGCCATGCTCAGCATCAAAGATTTGCGAACCACGGTTGGTAACCGCAAGGTCCTCGACGGACTAAGCCTCCAAGTGCCTGCTGGCGAAGTACACGCCATCATGGGGCCGAACGGCTCGGGTAAAAGCACCCTCGCCTACACCCTTGCGGGTCGACCGGGCTACGAAGTGACCGGCGGCAGCGTGAACTACCGCGGCGAAGACCTGCTTGCGCTCGAACCCGAGACACGGGCGCAGCGTGGGCTTTTTTTAGGTTTTCAATATCCGGTCGAAATTCCGGGAGTGAATAACGTCTATTTACTCAAGGCAGCTCTCAACGCCGCACGCAAGCAGCGCGGTTTGCCCGAGGTCGACGCCTTCGAATTTCTCACGCTGGTGCGCGAGAAAATGAAAATCATGCAGATGGACGAATCGTTTCTCTCCCGCGGCGTGAACGAAGGGTTCTCGGGCGGCGAAAAGAAACGCAACGAGATTCTGCAGATGCTGGTGCTCGAACCCTCGCTCGCGCTGCTCGACGAAACCGATTCGGGACTCGATATCGACGCGCTCAAGGTGGTGGCCAACGGCGTCAACACGCTGCGCGCGCCGGATCGGGCCATCGTGCTCGTCACGCACTATCAGCGCCTGCTCGATTACATCAAACCCGATCGCGTTCACGTGCTCGCGCGCGGCAAGATCATTCGTAGCGGTGGTCCGGAGCTCGCGCAGGAGCTCGAGGCGCGTGGTTACGACTGGCTGCTCAACGAGGCTGCCTGACGCCGTCGCCGGCATCACGAAATCTTCATGAGCGCCCTCCCCATCACCCTGCCGACGCCTCGCGACGAGAACTGGAAGTACGCGAACCTTCGCGGACTCGCCCGTGCGCGCTTTGAGCCCTCGGCATCACCCACGGCGGAGACGATTGCTCGCCTGACCGCAGCGCTCCCCAAACCGTTTGAGGGATTCGAGCGGATGGTGATGATCGACGGTTTTGTCGCAGGCGTTCCCACGACGGCATCGCCGGCTACAGCCGCCACACTCGAGGCCGACCGATACTTTCTGGACCTCAATCGTCGGTTGCGCACCGACACCCTTCGTCTCGAGGTGGCTCGTCATCAGCAGCGGGCTGTGGAAGTGATCGTCGTGTCGCTCGGTACTTCGCATCCGGCGATCGAGATCACGCTCGCCGAGGGCGCCCAACTCTCGCTCATCGAACGTCACCTTCCGCTCGCGACCGACGTTACGGTCACCAACCTCGCGGTATCGGTCGTTGTCGGGGCACATGCGCAGCTCGACCTCTCGCGCATTACCCAAGCCGGGCCGAAGGCCCAGCACGTTGAGACCCTCGAACTGCATCTCGGCGAAGGCTCGACAAGCAAAGTCATCCAACTCACGACGGGTGCGGCGGCCAGTCGAACGACGGCCTTCGTCGCCCATGAGGGTCGCGACTCCTCCCTCGAGTGGCACGCTGCCGCGCTCGGCGAGGGCACGCAGTCACACGACGCCTTTGTCCATATCGCCCACTCGGCGCCCAGCGCCAAAACGCTGCAGCAGTTCCGCGGGATCGCCTCAGGCCGCTCGCGCGTTGCCTTCAACGGCCATATGCGAGTCGATGCCGACGCGCCCCACGCGCAGTCCGATCAATCTTTGAAGTGCCTGCTCGCAGGCCCTGAGGCGGAGGCTGACGTCCGACCGCAGCTCGAAATATACACCGATGCAGTCAAGGCGAGTCATGGCGCGACGGTGGGCAAACTCGATCCCGACATGCTGTTCTACCTACTCTCGCGCGGCATTCCGGAAGAGTCGGCCTCATCGCTCCTGAAGTGGGCGTTCGTGAGCGATGTACTCAGTCGACTCCCGAATGCAGCCCTGCGCGCCGACGTCGAGCACTCGCTCGAGCGCGTCCTTCCGGGCGCCGTCGCTTCGAGGTCAGGCACATGAACGCGCGTCCCGCGGAAACCCTGTACGACGTCGCGCGCGTTCGGGCGGATTTCCCCGTACTTTCGACCACCGTTCGCGGAAAGCGTCTCGCCTTTCTCGACACGGCCGCATCGGCACAGCGTCCGCTTGCCGTGATCGACGCGGTCGATCACTACGAACGCACGAGCCATGCCAACGTACACCGCGGCGTCTATGAGCTGAGCCAAAAAGCAACGGATGCTTTCGAGGGTGCGCGCGAACGCGTTCGCCGGTTCATCAACGCGGCGAACCTCAAGGAAGTGATCTTCACGCGGGGCACCACCGAATCCATCAACCTCGTGGCGCAATCCTGGGGACGACGTCTCGGGCCCGGCGACGAAATCCTGATCACCTGGATGGAGCATCACGCGAACATCGTGCCGTGGCAGATGCTTTGCGAGCGCACGGGTGCCACGCTCAAGGTCGCCCCGATCGATCGTCGCGGCGAACTCGATCTCGCAGCGTTCCGAGCGCTCCTGTCGCCGCGCACCAAGCTCGCAGCCTTCACGCAAGTCTCGAATGCCTTGGGTACGGTGCTACCGATCACCGACATGATCGCCGCTGCACGCGCGGTGGGCGCCCTCACGCTACTCGATGGTGCTCAGGCCGTGGCGCATCAACGTGTCGACGTGCAGGCGCTCGGCTGCGACTTCTACGCCTTCTCGAGTCATAAACTCTACGGACCAACGGGCATCGGCGTGCTGTGGGCCCGCGAATCGGTGTTGCGCGAGATGCCACCATGGCAAGGCGGCGGCGACATGATTCTGACCGTCAGTTTTTCGGGTACCACGTACAACGACCTGCCCTATCGGTTCGAGGCAGGAACGCCCAATATTTCGGGTGCCGTGGGCCTGGCCGCAGCGATGGATTATCTCGACTCCATCGGCATCGAACGCGCCCATGCTCACGAGCAAGGTTTGCTCGCCCGCGCCACGGCAGCGCTTGCATCCATCGACGGCCTGCAGATCATCGGTCAAGCCAAAGAAAAGTCCGGGGTGATTTCTTTTGTGGTGGATGGCGTACACCCCCACGATCTCGGCACGATCCTTGACGACGAAGGCGTCGCGGTACGTACCGGCCATCACTGCGCCATGCCCGTCATGGAATTCTTCGATGTGCCGGCGACGGCGCGCGCTTCGTTTGGTTGCTATTCGAACGATGAAGATATCGACCAATTGGTTCACGCCCTCGGACGCGCTCGCGAGGTATTCGGCTGATGGATCTGAAAGATCTTTATCGGGATGTGATTCTCGACCACAACAAGCGACCAAGAAACTTCGGGCGTCTCGACCCCTGTGACAGTTCGGCAGACGGCAATAACCCGCTTTGCGGCGATCGTCTGACACTGACACTGCGCCTCGAGGGCGATCGCGTCAGCGACATTAAGTTCGAGGGCAAAGGTTGCGCGATCTCGACCGCCTCGGCGTCGCTCATGACCGAAGCGGTCAAAGGCAAAGACGATGCCACGATCAAGCACTTGAGTGATCTCGTACACCACGCGCTCACCGCACACGGCGACACCTCTGCGCCACCCGCTGAGCTCGGCAAACTCGCCGCACTCGCAGGCGTGCGTGAGTATCCGGCGCGCGTGAAGTGCGCGAGCCTCTGTTGGCACACGCTCGATGCCGCCCTCAAGCACCGCACGAGCACCTCGGGCGAGGCGGCGATCGGCTCTGCCACGGTATCCACCGAATAACCTCCGCCGAAGACTCCACATGCGCAGTCACGAGAACGAAGCCTTTGTCCTCAGCCGCAACACCCAAGCGGTCATGGTTCCTTCGGGTGATCAAATCGAACTCAAAGAAGGGCTCTCGGGGTTCATCACGCAAGCCTTGGGCGGCAGCTTCACGCTCTACATCGAGGGCAATCTTTATCGGCTCTCAGGTGAACACGCCGACGCCATCGGCAAACAGGGCTTCATCCCCCCTGAGCTGCCACCGGATGCCACCGAAGAGGACGTGAAGGCGCTCGCCTGGAAACAAATGCGCACCTGCTACGACCCGGAGATCCCCATCGATATCGTCGAGCTCGGGCTCGTGTACGAATGCGACGTTCGTCCCAACGACGACGGCACGCGCACCGTCGGCGTCAAGATGACCTTGACGGCGCCGGGCTGCGGCATGGGCGATGTCCTCGTGCAAGACGTGCGGGAAAAGATCGAAATCATCCCCACCGTCTCGAAAGCAGACGTCGAACTTGTTTTCGATCCGCCGTGGAACCAGTCAATGATGTCCGAGGCCGCTCGTCTGCAAACGGGAATGATGTAACGATGAGCGCGGATGACGCGTGGATCGACGTCGGCGAGGCGGCGACGCTCGCTTCCGGCGGACGACTCGACGTCGAGGTGGACGGTTTTTACGTCGCCATTGTCGCACTCGACGGTGCGCTGCATGCCTTCGAAGATCGTTGTACGCATGACGGCGAGTCGCTCTCGGGCGCCGATGTGGAGCCCGATGCCGCCACCCCCTGCGGGGTCGTCATTTGCCCGAGGCATGGTGCGAAATTTTGTCTGCGCACCGGCAACGCCCTGACGCCGCCTGCCTACGAGCCCCTCAAAGTTTTCGAGGTCCGCGAACGCGGCGGTCGCATCGAGGTGCGGTATCCATGAAACGCCTGACTTTGGTCCGGCATGGGCATGCCGAGGCACGCGCCGAAGGCGGTGATTTTTTTCGTGAGCTGAGCCCGCAAGGACGCGCCGAAGCCGCGCGCACTGCGATGGCGCTCCGCACTCATCTGCCTCCTCCGGAGTTGATGAAGGTGAGCGAGGCGCTACGCACTCGAGAAACGGCTCGATGGCTACACGAGCATTTTCGATCGGCGGACAGCGATACGACCGCAGAGATCCCACTCGACACCACGCCGCGTCTCTATCACGCGAGCGTGTCGACCCTGCTCGACGTCATTTACGATACGCCGACCACGATCCAGCATCTGCTGATCGTGGGTCACAATCCGGGACTCTCGGAGCTCGCGCAGCGCTGGGTACAACACATTCCACTCGATCATGAGTTCGGCGGTCTGCCGACAGCCGGCTGGTGCTCGGCGACTTTCGATGCCGAGGATTGGCGCGCGATCAGCTCGCCGATCGACGTCATGGTGAGCTGAGCGCGCGACGCACGAAGTCGCGCGGGACCGTGGTCTTCGGCGCCTTGTTTACGTACGGAACGAACCAATCGCGTACATCGCGATCGAGCGCGACGCCGTGCATGTAGTTGTAGAGCGCTGCATTCAGCGCCTCACCCAGCGCATCGTGATCGATCCCGCTCGGATCGATGAAGTGAATGTCGTTCTTGGCAAAGCGTCCCTTGGGTAGCGGCGCCAGCGAGACGCCGTACGCCGCCGGATCCCGCCCCACGGGTGAGTGCACGGTGCAGGTGTAGCGATGAAAAAAACCGGACTGGATGCAGCCTTCGAGAAAGAGCTGCCTGACATACTCGAGCGAATCCACCGTTTCCGCGACGGTCTGGGTCGGAAACCCATACATCAGGTAGGCATGCACGAGTACGCCGGCGTCACTGAATGACCGCGTGACCTGCGCCACCTGCGCGACCGAAACGCCTTTTTTCATGAGTGCGAGCAAACGGTCGGAGGCCACTTCCAGACCTCCTGTAATCGCAATGCATCCGCTATCGGCGAGTAATTCGCAGACCTCTGGGGTAAACGATTTTTCGAAGCGGATATTACCCCACCACGAGATCTGACGACCTCGTCGCAACAACTCTTGCGCCATGGCCTTGAGCGCTTTGGGCGGTGCGGCCTCATCGACGAAATGAAAGCCCGTCTCCCCCGTTTCGTCGATCAATTGATCAATGCGATCGACGAGCATCGCAGCGTTGGCCGTCTCGTAACGGGAGATGTAATCGAGCGAGATGTCGCAAAAACTGCACTTCTTCCAATAGCAGCCGTGCGCCACCGTGAGCTTGTTCCAGCGGCCGTCCGACCAGAGACGATGCATGGGGTTCAACATGTCGAGTAGCGAGAGATAACGCTTGAGCGGAAGGCCATCCCAAGTTGGCGTACCCACCTCTGCAAACGGCACGTCGGGCTCAGCGACATTGAGATAACGGACCACGCCGGCCTCTCGCACAAACGTGCGCACGAGCTTGTCGGCCGGACGCCGTCCCTGCCAGGCTTCGATCAGGGTCAGTAACGGCCGCTCGCCGTCGTCGAGTGTCACATGATCGAAGAAATCGAAAACGCGGGGGTCGCTGAGTTCACGAAGTTCGGTGTTGGCATAACCGCCACCGAGCAAAAGCTGCGTATCGGGTGAAACCTGCTTGATCGATTGGGCGATTCGGAAGGCGCCATAAACGGCACCGGGAAACGGCACCGACAACAGGACGATATCCGGTCGGTGTCGAGCAATGGCCGCGACCGTCAGCTCGTGCAGCCATTCGTCGATGAGCGATCGCGGCGCGGCCAGCGCAGCCGCCAGCGGATCGAAGCTCGGCGCACTGGCCGCGAGTCTCTCGGCATAGCGCACGAACTCGAATCGCGGATCGATCGCTTCGCGCACGACATCGGCTAGATCATTGAGATAAAGCGTTGCGAAGTGCCGCGCGCGATCGCTCGTGCCGAGTGCGCCGAACGCCCAGGCGAGTGGATCACCCCCCTCTTGCTCGGCCACGTAGTTGTCGAGCGAAGCGAAACGCGAACCCTCCGGCAAGAATTGTCGCGAAGCGATTCGGTGCGCCAGCGTCGAGTCCCGACCTTGCAGAAACGCGATCACGCCATCGATGGAGGCGCGGTATCGGTCAAACTCATCGAGGAACCGAGGGGCATGCGGACCTCGCTTGCGCTTCGGTGTCTGCTCGCACACGACACGAACGGCGTCGAGCCCCGTCGAAGACAGCAATCGAAGCACAAGCTCGAGCGCGAGATCCTCCTGTTGCGCGTCGAACCCGCGGGAGCGCAGAAAACCTGTTAGGTAGGCGGTGGAGGGATACGGCGTATTGAGCTGCGTCATCGGCGGGATGACGCTCAGCAAGCGTGGCGTAGCGCGAGCCACGCGACGGCGCTCAGTGCGCGACGGCTTTGAGGCGCTCGGTCTCGTCATGACCGAGATAACCCTTGATGAGTCGTCGGGCGAGGTAGAGCAGCGGAATCATGGCGATCGCTGCCAGCATTTTGTAGAGATAATTGACCGTGCCCACCGCGAGGAATTGCGGGATGGGCCATTTTTGCGGCCCCAGCACGAAGGCGATGTAGAGCACCACGAAGCTGTCGATGAATTGGGACACCGCTGTCGAACCCGTGGCCCGCAACCAAATCAATTTTTCTCCCGTCACGGCGCGGATTTTGCGAAATACGGTGATATCGACCAACTGCCCGATCAGGAAGGCCACGATCGAGCCGATGATGGTCCACAACCCCTGACCAAAGACCTGCGCGTACGCGTGCTGAATGTCCGGCACGCCGAGTGACCGATTGGCCTCGATCCAGAACCCAGCGGGCGCGAGGCCGATCGAGATGTAGGCCACCAAGAACGCATAGGCAATGAACCCGACGGCCACCCAAGACACGAGTCGCACACCCTTCACCCCGTAGTACTCGTTGATGACATCGGTCATCACGAAGACCACCGGCCAGAGCAGCACGCCCGCCGTGAAGTTGAGCGTTCCCGATACGCCGAGCAAAGACCACTCGATGGGCGAAATGCCGAGCGTCGCTTCCAGCGAGAATATTTTGACCCCGACGAACTCGGCGAGCAGCGCGTTGGTCAGGAAAAACCCCGCGAGCACCACGAACAAACGGTTGGCCCGTTGATCGGAGACGTGCATGCGCGGGGCTCAGCCGAACTCAGTACGGCGTGCAGAAGCAGTGCGCGTAGATTTGGCCCGGCAACGCGTAGCGATTGAATCGCAACACACTGCGCTCGATGGGGCCAAAGTCACGCCGCGCCGCGAGCACCGCCGCACGGGTCGGACCGTCAAGCGAGGCGGCTGCGCCGAAACCGAAGCCACCGAAAGCCTCGGCGTTCACGGTCTTGACGACCACAGCCGCTGCCTTCGCTTCGAGGTTCGTCAGCAACTGCTGCGCGAAGGTCTTGTCGGCCTCGAGGTAATCGCGCTCGAACTTGCCGTCTGCGAGACCGGCACGTTTGGCCGCCGCCGCGACGGCTTCATCGAGCGACCCCAACTTGTCGACGAGGCCAAGACGCAAGGCATCGCGACCCGTCCACACTCGGCCCTGCGCGATCTTGTCGATGTCGTCGCGGGTCTTCTTGCGACCGAGCGACACGCGCGCGAGGAATTCTTCGTAGCCGTGCTCGATGGTCGACTGCAGCAGCATCGCCGCATCTGGTCCGATCGGACGATCGAGACGCAGCTCACCCGACAACGGGGTCGTGCCCACGCCATCGACGCCGATTCCCAATTTTTCGAAGGTGCGCGGCGCCGTCGGGAACAAACCGAAGATGCCGATGGATCCCGTGATGGTGGCCGGGCTCGCCCAGATTTCGTCGGCTGGCGCGGAGATGTAGTAACCGCCCGAAGCCGCGAGGTCGCCCATCGATACGACGATCGGACGCTTCGTACGCTTGAACGCGAGCAGCTCGCGATAGATTTTTTCGGAAGCCGTGACGCTACCGCCCGGGCTGTCGATACGCAGCACGAGTGCTTTGATGTCATCGTCAAGACGCGCCTTGCGAATGAGCTCCGCCGTATCGTCTCCGGCGATGACACCACCGCTACCGCCGCCATCGACGATCTCACCAGAGCCGATGATCACGGCGATGCGTGAATCCGGATGCTTCGAGATCTTCTCTTCAGCGCGCACGACGCGCAGATAATCTTTGAGCGAGACAGAACGATAGGACTCGGTCTCGTCGTCCTTCGACGACAGCGCAATGACGCGCTCTTCGACCTGCAGCGGCGTCTTGAGTGCCGTGACGAGCTTGGCATCGAGCGCGACCTTCGCGGTGTCGCCCTTCGCCGCCTTCACTTGCGGCGCCACGGTGTCGGCGTAGGTGCGAATATCTTCAGGCTTGAGACCCCGAGCCTTGGCCACGACCCCCACATAGGTTTCCCACAGCGAATTGACGAACACCTGGCTCGCCTCGCGGTCGGCGGGTGACATGTCGTCGCGGATGTACGGCTCGACCGCGCTCTTGTAGGTGCCGACCCGGAACACGTTGATGTCGATGCCGAGCTTGTCGAGCGCCGACTTGTAGTAGTTGCGATAGCGCTCGTAGCCCTCGAGTACGACGAGGCCCTGCGGATCGAGGTAGATCTCGTCGGCGTGCGCTGCGACGTAGTAGGTGTCGCGCGAGTAGCCAAGACCCGTGGCGATGACTTTCTTGCCCGACTTGCGGAACTCGAAAATCGCGCGAGCGAATTCATCGAGCGTCGGCTGCCCCGCTCCGGACATTTCATCGAACTCGAGCACGAGGGTCTTGATTCGGGCATCGCCCTTCGCGGCCAAGATGGCATCGGTGAGATCGCGCAGCGTAGTTTCTCCGGTGCCACGTCCCTGCGCTTCGGCGAGCGCACGATCGAAGGCATCGCCGCTCGGCTGCTCGACGATTTCGCCGACCGGACGGATCACGAGCGCCGCATCGCTCGCCAACTTGGGAATGGAACTGCTCAGCCCACCGACGATGACGCCGAAGATGACAAGGAGCAGCAACAGGTGCAGCACCTTGCGGAGTCCGTCGAGACCCTTGAAAAGACCGATAAAGAATTTTTTGATGAGTGCCATGGATAACTCAAGCTACGACTGTGAAGGGAAGCCGGGCTGGCATAACCGCCCTAATCTTTGGCGGAATATTCCGCCAGCGGGCAGTCTATCAACAGGTCGGGGCCAGTGCCATGAAGCCGCGGAGGGCCTCATGGCACCGCCCCAAAATCAGACCTTTTCTTCGATTCGGGCAGCCTTGCCCGACAGGTCGCGCAGGTAGTACAGCTTGGCGCGACGCACATTGCCACGACGCTTGATGGAGACCGCCGCAATCGAGGGGCTCTGCGACTGGAAGGTGCGTTCGACGCCCTCGCCGTGCGAAATCTTGCGCACGGTGAACGAGGAGTTGTAGCCGCGATTGCTCTTGGCGATCACGACGCCCTCGTAGGCCTGGACGCGTTCGCGGTCGCCTTCGACCACCTTCACATCCACCACGACGGTGTCTCCCGGATTGAAGTCCGGCAGTTCGCGCGTCGTACGACGCTTTTCCATTTCGGCAATTACTACGTTAGCCATTGTTGTCTTCCTCTAAAAGTTCGCGCTCTTCATCGGTGAGAGCACGACCCGATCCACCCTGTTGCAGCAAGTCGGGTCTGCGCGCTTGCGTGCGCACCAACGACTCTCGCAACCTCCACCGCCGAATCGCCGCATGGTTTCCACCTTGCAGCACCTCCGGCACCGTTCGACCTTCCCACTCGATCGGCCGCGTGTAGTGCGGCCAGTCGAGTCGTCCCGCGGTGAAGGACTCTTCCACGTTTGAACGCTCGTCACCAAGCGCCCCGGGCAGAAGTCTCACCGCCGCATCGATCACTGCGAGCGCCGCGAACTCGCCGCCCGAGAGAACGAAATCTCCGAGTGACAGTTCACGATCGATTCGCGAATCGATCACGCGCTGGTCGAGTCCTTCGTAACGACTCGCCACCAGCACAAACCCAGGCAAGGCGGCGAGTTCGCGCGCCACGCCCTGGTCAAATCTTTGGCCCTGCGCCGACAGGTGCACCCGCTGCACTCCGGCCGGAAACTGCGCCGTCGCGGCATCTATGGCTGCTGCCCAGGGCGCTGGTGTACCCACCATACCCGGACCACCGCCGTAGGGCCGGTCATCCACTGTCTTGTGCGGATCATCGGCGAAAGACCGCGGATCGACACACTCGACACTCGCGAGGCCACGCTCCAGCGCGCGACCCAGCACTCCATATCCCAGCGCCCCGCGCACCATCGCAGGGAACAGCGTGACCAGCGCAATCTGCAAAGGCGCTTGCCGCCCGGTCACTTCAAAACTCCTCCGGCCAATCGACCCGAACGCATCGCGCTTCGGCGTCGATCGACTTCAGGTGCTCTCGGGTCACCGGAAGCCAACGCTCCTGCTCGCCTCGCACCACCATGACGGCGTTCGCCGGCATGTCTTCGAACCGCTCGATGACGCCGAACTCGACGCCCTCGAGATTGACTACCCGAAAGCCGATCAGGTCGACTCGGTAGTGCTCGTTGGGTGCAGTCGTCGGCAACGCCGAACGCGGCACCTCGATGATCTGACCCACAAAGATCTCAGCCTCTTCGCGGGTGGTCACTCCTTCTAAGCGCGCCTCGAACCCGTTGGGGTTCTGTCGCGACTCAGCGACCTCCACCTCTCGTCGTTCGCCCGATGTCGAGCGCAGAAACCACGAGGGGTAATCAAACAGGGCTTCAGGCGGCTCGGTCCACGACTCGAGATGCAACCAGCCTTTCAGTCCTTTGGGGCGTCCGAGACGTCCCAACTCCACCCATGACACGTGGGACATTTCCACGCGCGGTTGGGCGGCAAGACCCTCAGGCCGCGGCCTGGGTGGCCTGCTTACGGTAGTCCCTGACGAGCGTCTTCACGCGATCCGACGGCTTGGCGCCCTGGCCAACCCAGTACTCGATGCGGGAGAGGTCAAGGCGCAGACGCGGCTCGCTCTTGCGGGCCACGGGATTGAAGAAGCCTACGTTCTCGAGGCTGAGGCCGCCCTGACGCTTGCGGCTATCGGTGACCACGACTTGATAGAACGGCGAGTTCTTGGCGCCACGACGGGTGAGACGAATCGTTACCATGGTCTATACGCCCTTCCAGGGGGTCGAAAAAGAGCGCGGAGTCTTCAGAAATCAGGGACTTGATGGAAGCGCTAGCGGGGGGGCGAGAACCCCGGGGGGAGCCCCCCACCCTTCAGGGCCCCGAGCATGCGGCGGAACTTGCCGCCCTTCATGCCCTTCATCATGCGCTGCATGTCAGAAAACTGCTTCAAAAGGCGGTTGACGTCCTGAACCTGGGTCCCTGACCCGGCCGCGATTCGGCGCCGCCGGGACCCGTCGATCACCTCGGGGCGACGTCGCTCCCGGTGGGTCATGGAATTGATGATCGCGATCTGACGGCGAACCTGGACGTCCCCCACCCCCGCAGGCAGACCGCCCTTGGCGAGCTGCGCGGGGAGTTTGTCCATCAGCGATTCGAGACCGCCCATGTTCTGCAGTTGCTCGAGCTGACCCTTGAGGTCATAGAAATCGAACTTGCCGCCCGAGACAACTTTTTTGGCGAGGCGCTCAGCCTCGGCCGCGTCGACCTTGCCCTGCACCTGCTCGACGAGTGCGACGACATCGCCCATGCCGAGAATGCGACTCGCCATGCGCTCGGGGTCAAACGGCTCGAGCGCGTCGGTCCTCTCGCCGACACCGATGAAGACGATCGGTTTACCCGTAATTTGCCGCACCGAAAGCGCTGCGCCACCACGCGCATCACCATCGGCCTTGGTCAAAATAATACCGGTGAGATCGAGCGCGGCACCAAAGGACTTCGCGGAATTGAGCGCATCTTGACCGGCCATCGCATCGACAACGAAAAGCTTTTCGTGCGCCCCGACACGTGAGTCGATCGCTCGCACTTCATCCATGAGTTCGGCATCGACATGCAAGCGGCCAGCCGTATCAACGATGAGCACGTCGTACACGCCGCGTCGCGCCGCCTCGAGCGCCGACTCTGCGATGGCGATCGGATCTCCACCGCTCTCTGAGGGATGAAATCCCGCACCCACCTGCTCGGCGAGTCGCTGCAATTGCAAGATGGCTGCAGGACGACGGACGTCCGTGCTGACGAGTAACACACGTTTCTTGCGTGACTCGATGAGCCAGCGGGCGAGCTTGCCCGCGGTGGTGGTCTTGCCGGCGCCCTGCAGACCCGCGAGCAACACAACGTAGGGAGGCTGGGCCCGCAGCTCGAAACCCTCCCGGGCACCCCCCATAAGCTCCACGAGTTCGCGTTGGAGGATGCTGACGAACACCTGGCCGGGGGTGAGGCGGGTGGCGACGTCGGCTCCCTGGGCCTTGGCCCTCACGGCGTCGATGAAGGTCTTGATGACGGGCAGGGCCACATCGGCCTCGAGGAGGGCCATGCGGACCTCCCGAAGGGTCTCGGAGATGTTCTCCTCGCTGATCCGCCCCTTCCCTCGGAGGTTTTGGACGGTTTTCGCGAACTTTTGACTCAGGTTTTCGAACACTGGATGATTATAGACGTGAGTGATCCCGCGCTCCCGCCGTTACTCGGCCTGCTGCTCTTGTGCCTGGTGTTATCCGCGTTCTTCTCGGGTACCGAGACGGCACTGATGAGTTTCAACCGTTACCAGCTACGCACCATGGCCAAAGGGGGCCATCGGGGGGCCATCCTCGCCGAGCGTCTGCTCGCACGCCCCGACCGACTGATCGGTCTCATCCTGCTCGGTAACAACCTCGTCAACAACCTCGCGGCCACCCTGGTCACCGTCATCGTGCTGCGAGTCTGGGGCGATGAGTGGGTGGCTGTGGGTGCAGGTGTGCTCACCTTGCTCATGCTGATCTTTTGCGAGGTCGGTCCGAAAACGTACGGCGCGCTTCACCCTCGCCGCCTCGCCGTCACCTCGTCCTACATTTACATCGTCTTGCAGTGGGTGCTGCGACCCGCCGTATTCGTGATCGGCTGGATCACGAACGGCGCGCTGAAGCTCATCGGTCTCAACGTCGATCGACACACTCAGCAGACGGCGCTCTCTCGCGAGGAGCTGCGCACGGTGGTGGCCGAGGCGGGTCTGATGATTCCGAAGAGTCACCAGCAGATGTTGATGAGCGTGCTCGATCTCGAGCGCATGACGGTCAACGACATCATGATCCCGCGACAGGATATTGCAGGTATCGATCTCGAAGACGATTGGGAGCGCATCCTCGATCAGTTGCGTCAAACGCCGCACACCCGCTTGCCCGTGTATCGAGGGGATCTTGGGCAGATGGTGGGTCTCTTGCATATGCGACGTATCGCCCAAGAGCTCGCACGCGGAACGCTCGATCGCGACCGGCTCGAAGAAATTGCCACGCAACGCGAGCCGTATTATGTGCCCGACGGTACATCGCTGACCATGCAGCTCAGCAACTTTCAGCGTGATCGGCGTCGCTTCGCGTTTGTCGTCAATGAATACGGCGATGTCGAGGGGCTCGTCACGCTTGAAGACATCCTCGAAGAAATCGT
>JBJTUA010000040.1:0-127318 GCA_046080445.1 Gammaproteobacteria bacterium | reverse complement strand
CGACCGCCCATCGAGTAGCCGTTGAGGGCTTGAATGGCGCGAGCTGCGTCATCCTGACCCATTTCAACGAAGCCGAAGCCACGCGGACGACCGGTATCACGGTCGACCGGAAGGGCGACCGAAGTCACCTCGCCGTGCTGTGCAAACAGCGCGCGGACAGCCGCTTCGTCAGCGGTAAAAGGCAGATTGCCTACGTAAATTTTTGCCATCTCTGGAAACACTCTCTAACTTAACGGAACACAAACGCCTCGAAATGCAGCGCCGCCTTGCGACAACGACAGCCTTCTCGGCCTCCTGATCGATGTCGATTCAGCAATGCAGACCGGCGTTAGGACGCCCAGAGATGCAGACAGAAAGGCAACGATCGCCCGGGAGTCTAACACCGAACTTCGACTGCAACACTACAATTTCACGCGCTATAGTGTTGATCCTGCTCCAAAATGGCTGTTTCGGCCCGCCAACGGACCGCCCCCACCTCCCCCTAGACCCCCCGACATGACCCCTGCCACTCCCACCCCCCAGGCCTCCGGCCTCGCCCGCCAGCTCCCGGGTCTGCTGCTCGCCGCAGGCGTCGCGGCGGCCGCCTTTGGGGTCCGGGCGCTCGATCTGCCGGGCTTGTCGAAGATCAGCCCCCTCATGCTCGCCATCCTGATCGGCATGGGCCTCAGAAACACCCTGGGACGACCGGAAGTCGCCCGACCCGGCATCGCGATGTGCCTGCGCCGACCGCTGCGCACGGGCATCGTGTTACTCGGTTTGCAGGTCACGCTCGCCGAGATCCTCGGCATTGGCGTCGCCGGCCTCTCCATTCTCGCCTTCGCCCTCCTCGGGACGTTCTTTTTGACCCAGTGGCTAGGCGCACGGCTCGGCGTTCGACCCGGCCTTGCGACGCTGATCGCGACGGGCACCGGGATCTGCGGCGCGTCCGCCATCGTTGCCGCCAACACCGTGGTTCGCGACGACGAGGAAGCCGTTGCCTACGCGCTCGCCACGGTGACGCTCTTCGGCACCCTCGCGATGTTCGCGTATCCGGTAATCGGCGGCGTGCTCGAGCTCGATGCGCGCAGCTACGGCCTCTGGACCGGTGCGTCGGTGCATGAGGTCGCGCAGGTCGTCGCTGCCGGCTTCGCCCGAGGCGAGGCCGCTGGCGAATTCGCCACGGTCGCCAAACTCGCGCGAGTGCTGATGCTTGCGCCGCTCGTCATCGGCATGGGGATTTGGGCGCAGCGGCAACTCGCTCGTCGCGAGGGCGCAGACGCCGCCACTCAAGGTCGCGCGCCAATGCCTTGGTTCGTGTTCGGCTTTCTCGGCATGGTGCTGCTCGCCGGCAGTGGCTGGGTACCGTCCGAGGCGAAGCAGATCGCGGCGCCCACCGCACAAGCCTTGTTGGCGCTCGCACTCGCCGCCGTCGGGCTCGAGACCGACATTCGCAAGCTGATCGCGCAAGGCTGGCAGCCGCTCGCGCTCGGCGCGCTCGCCACCGCGTTCATCGCCTCGAGCACGCTGGGCCTCACCCTGCTTTGGCAGGGCTGATCGCGATCAGGCCGAACGGGCCTCGCCAGAGGTCAACCATTTCGAGAATCGTGGCGCTGTCCAGCGCTCGACGTCGTCGATCACCGAAAACATCGACGGTACGATCACGAGCGTGAGGGCCGTCGAAGTGATGAGCCCACCGATCACCGCAATGGCCATCGGCGCACGAAAACCCGCTGCCGCAGAACTGATGGCGATCGGCAACATGCCCGCCACCATGGCGACCGTGGTCATGATGATGGGACGTGCGCGCTTGTGACCCGCCTCGATGAGCGCATCGAGCTTGGGCTTTCCGGCGCGCATTTCTTCGATGGCGAAATCGACGAGCAAGATCGAGTTCTTGCCGACGATACCCATGAGCATCAGGAACCCGATGACGACCGGCATGGAAAACGGCTTACCCGTCAACATGAGTGCAACCACCGCACCGCCGACCGACAGCGGTAACGCCGACAAAATGGTGATGGGCTGAAAGACTCGCGCAAAGAGCAGCACCAGCACGGCGAACACGAGCAACACGCCTGCAACGATGGCGAGGGTGAAGTTAGAGGCGAGTTCTTTGAGGAACTCCGCCTGTCCGACTTCCACGAGCCTTACGCCCTCGGGCAAATTTTTGATCTCGGGCAACGCATACACTTTGGCGAGCGCAGGGCCGATCTCCACGCCCTTCGCCAGATCCGACTCGACCACTACGCGCCGAGTCTGGTTGTAACGACGAATGATCGAGGGGCCCTCGCCGAAGCTGATATCCGCCACCGCCTTAAGAGGTACGGTCGAACCGGTCGCCGTGCGCACCGGAAGATTTTCGAGCGTGGAGAGATCGCGGCGCGACTCCTCGAGCAAACTCACGCGAATCGGCACCTGACGATCGGCGAGCGAAAACTTCGCAGCGTTTTGCGGCAGATCGCCGAGCGTGGCAATACGAATGGTTTGACTGATGGCCGCGACCGACACACCGAGCTCCGAGGCGAGATCGAGTCGCGGTCGCACCAGCACTTCAGGGCGTTGCATGTCGCCGTTGACGCGCGGGCCGCGCAACTCGGGCAAGGCCCGCATCGCCGCCACGGCACGCTGCGCTGCGGCCTCGATCTTGGCCGGGTCCTCGCCCGTCAAAAATAGCGTCACCGGCCGACCCGGCGGACCGGCATCGTCGCCACTAAACGCGACACGAGCATCGGGAATGTCGGCGAACAGCGGCGTCACTCGATCCTGCCATTCTTTTTGCGAGACCGACCGATCACCGCGCGGTACGAGCGTCACGTAGAGCGAAGCGTTGCGTACGTCTCCATCGCCGATGGACTCGATGATGTCCGTCACTTCCGGTTGTTTGGCAATGAGCGTCGTAACCTGCTCGGACACTCTGGCCGTCTGCTCAAGCTGTACGCCCGGCGGCAACTCGATGTTGACCTGAGCCGATGAAAAATCTTGCGGTGGGATGAGCGCCTTCGGGATCGCAATCAGCAACCCGATCGAGAGCAGAAAAAACACCGTACCGCCGATGAGCGTGAGACGACGGCGCTCGAGCGTCCATCGCAGGGCATCGAGGTAAGTGGTCATCAGCGGTCCGTCGGCCGAACGTATTTCGTCGTGCGGCTTCAGCGTGTGCGCCGCGATCAACGGTGTGATGAGTCGCGCCACGAGCAGCGAGAAGAACACGGCTGCTGCAACGGTCAGGCCGAACTGCTTGAAGTACTGACCCGTGAAGCCGCCCATGAAACTTACCGGCACGAAGACGGCGATGATGGTGGCCGAAGTGGCCACGACGGCCAGACCAATCTCATCGGCAGCATCGAGCGCGGCCTGATAGCCGCTTTTTCCCATGCGCATGTGGCGCACAATGTTCTCGATTTCGACGATGGCATCGTCGACGAGCACGCCCGCCACGAGCGACAGCGCGAGCAGACTAATGCCGTTGAGCGTGAAGTCTTGCCAATACATGAAAGCAAAGGTCGGGATGGCCGAGAGCGGAATGGCGAGTGAGGAAATCACCGTCGCCCGCCAATCACGCAAGAAGATGAACACCACGAGCACGGCGAGAATCGAACCTTCGATCATCGCCATGAGCGCCGAGCGATACGTCTCGCGCGTGTTCTCCACCGTGGTGAACACTCGCTTGACACCGACGTCCGGGTTTTCTTTGAGGATCTTGTCGATTTCTTTTTCGACGGCATCGAGCGCCGCCACATCCGAGGCCCCGCGCGCCTTGAACACACCGAAGTTGGTGGCCTGACGACCGTTCAGTCGCGAAATCGATCGTTGCTCGCCGACTGAATCGCGGACTTCCGCCACATCCTGCAAGCGAACGCTCGCGCCGTTGGCGAGCCGAATCTGCGTCGCGCCGAGCTCGAGCGCCGTCGAGGCCGCGCCCAGCACACGAATCGACTGTTCGCCGCCGCCCACCTGTGCGCGACCGCCCGGCGCATTGAGGTTGAGCACACGAAGCTGTTGATTGACCTCGGCGGCCGTGATGCCGAGCGCCTGCATACGGGCAGGGTCGAGTTCGACACGGATCTCGCGCGACACACCGCCCCCGCGGGTCACCTGCGCCACACCGGACACGGCGAGCAATCGCTTGCTGATGGTGTTGTCCACGAACCAACTGAGCTGCTCGGGTGAGCGCTCAGTCGTCGAGACGGCGTACCAGGCAATCGCCCCACCCTCGACGTCGATACGATTGACCTGAGGCTCGTCGACGCCATCGGGCAGATCCGAGCGAACCTTGCTGACGGCGTCACGCACATCGTTCAGCGCGCGATCGATCGGCGTACCGATCTGAAATTCGACAGTCGTAACCGAAGAGCCTTCGGATGCGCGCGAGCTGATGCTGCGTACATCGGAGACGCTGCGTACCGCACCCTCGACCTTCTGGGTGATTTGCGTTTCGATTTCCGACGGCGCGGCGCCCGGCTGCGACACCTGGACCGACACGATCGGAAAGCTGACGTCCGGGTTGAGGTTGATCGGCAAGCGCTGAAAGCTCACCAGACCGATGAACGTCAGCACCATGAAGAGCACGATGGGCAGCGTCGGATGACGAATGGCCCATGCGGACATGTTCTTCATCGAGCCACCCTCACCAACTCACTGGGACGCAGATAAGGCCCTGCAGTCGTCACGACCTTCTCGCCTCCTGCCAGTCCGCCACCGATGACCACGCCGTTGGCGCGTGAACCCTCGACGCGCACATTGCGACGCTCAATTTTGTTGGCCGCATCGACGATGAACACGTAGTTACCCGACGTATCGCTCATCACCGCCGTCTGCGGCAGGAGCGGACGCCGCGCCGTGCCGGTCGAAATTTCTCCACGCGCGAAGGCACCCGGTCGGAGATCACGATGCGCCGGCAAATCGATGCGCACGCTACCGAGTCGGGTCTGCGGATCGATGACCGCACCAATCAATCGAACCTTGCCTTCGAACGCCTGTTCGACGCCCGTCACGCGAACGCGAGCCGGCTGGCCCGGCGCGAGTTGCGGTAAATCGCGCTCGGCCACGTTGCCGCGCATTTCGATTGCGCCCGCGCGACCGATGCGAAAGAGCGGACCGCCACCGGGACCTGCGAGTTGACCGACTTCGGCGGAGCGCGTGAGCACGATGCCATCGAAAGGCGCACGGACGTCGGTTCTGCGCAGACGCGCCTGCGCCTCGGAGAGTTGAGCCGACACGACTTTCACTTTGGCGCCGGCTGCGATCGCGGCAGCCCCTCGACGTTCGATTTCTTGGGCGGACAAGGCACCCGTACTCGCCACGGCTTGAGCACGTCGATAATCGGCTTCGGCGACTGCGGCGTTCGCTTTCGATTCCTGCAACGACGCCTCGAGGCTCGCCACCTGCGGCGCGACGAGCGAGGTATCGAGCCGCGCTAAGACCTGACCCGCGCGTACCCGATCACCGACTTCCGCGAAGAGCGCCGACACGCGACCGCCCTCTCCCTCGGCGCTGATGGCCGCCTCGTCCCGTGCGGCAATCGCTCCTGAAAAAGTCACCACGTCGGCCATTTCGACGGCCTCGACCACCGACACAGACACGAGGGGCGCCGGTGTTACGGCGCCGGCGTCACGACCCGACAACACAAAGGTGCGGATCAGCCCGAAGATGGCGAGCAAGCCGAGCGCGGCGATGGTGTAGAGAATGCTGCGCGGTACGTTATCGAGAGACATGGTCACTTCCGGTAGTCGGCAGAACTTGGGTGTTGTATATGGGTGTAACAGTTTACCGCAGATCGACTCGGAGAGCGTCCGCGGGGCGCGCAGTTTACGCTCTGCAGGCTATGCGCATCGCAAAACCGTTGCTGCTCGTCAGCACCCCGATCGGGGTGTTCTTCGGCATCGTCGAGGCGTGGCGGGTCGGCGCGTGGCTCGGCACCCTGATGCTGGCGCTGCTCAGCGTACTCGGCAGGTTTTCGTGGCTTACCGTGCGCCGGATTCGCGCGGACGCCACCGCAGCGAAATCCCCGCACTCGTGAACGATGCGAACGCGTAGACCTCGTCGTTGTCGGCCCCACCGTCGAGATAACGCAGGCTGGCACCGACCGACCACTCGTCGTTGATCGGCTTCATCAACTTGAGTCCGGCGTCGACTGCATAACCCGGACCACCGGCTAACGCATCGATATCGCCCTCGAGTCGCCAGCCCGAACCGAGCGGACGCTCGAACGCACCGTGCAGCAACGGCACAAAACCGGTGTTTTCTTTTTCGGCTGATCGCGCACCCTGCCGAAGTCGGATGCTGGCGTCACGAATCTTTGCGGTGAAGCCCACCTTGACGACGAGATCTTCGCGATCGATCCAACGCCACCGCACCGTACCGCGCCATGAGTTGAACTGATAACGGGCGTTGATCGCCCCCGGAGTAAACGTGGCCCCTTGGAAACGGATCGCCGACGCACTCAAGCCGTCGCGAGACAGCGCCAAGGGCGCCAGCAGCACGCGCCATTCTCGTCGGTCACCCGCTGGCCAAGAGAACTGCACGCGAGGGGCCACATAGGGACCATCACCCGTCAACCCGTCGAGTGAAAACCGCGATCCGCTCGAGTCGTTGGGTACTTGTACGTCGTTGCGACCCTGCCAGGTGGCATAGGCTTCGGTGTCGATGACCCAACCCTGACGCGACGGCTCGGCCTGCGCCCCTCCGCAGAGGACACCAGCGCTCAAAGAAACCAGCAGAAGCTGATCAGCCCGTATCTTGAAGACCTTGCGCAATACCGTTGACGCTCGCGAGCAGCGCTTCGAGAAGGTCGCGGTCATGTCGTTCTCCTTCACGCCAGCGGCGCAGCAAATCGACCTGCATGAGGTTCATGGGGTCGACATACGGGTTGCGAAGCGCGAGCGCACGCTGCTGCGTCCGATCGCCATCGAGCAGATTTTGTTGATCTTTGACCTGTAGCAGAAGCTCGCGGGTCAGCTGATGCTCACGACACACCTCGGCAAAGAATCGATCACCTGAGCCGACGCGCAGGGCATCGTACTTGGCGGCGATGTTCAAATCCGCGCGCGCCAACATGATCTCGGCATCGTCGATGAGCGCGCGCAGAAAAGGCCACGCCTCGACCGCTTGCTTGAGAGCGACAAGCCCGTGCTCATCGATGGCCGCCCGCAGTCCACTACCCGCCCCGTACCAACCCGGCAGGAGCATGCGATTTTGGGTCCACGCGAACACCCACGGTACGGCACGCAGCGCAGCAAGGCCCTGCAGACCCTCGCGCTCGATGGGGCGACCACCAATCTGCATGCGCTCGATCACGTCGATGGGCGTGACCTCACGAAACCATTGATGGAACTCGCTCGAATCGTCAACCAGTGAGCGATATGTCGAGGCACTCGCCCGCGCCATGGACTCGGCGATTTTTAGACTCTGCGCATCAGGCTCCGACGCCCGGCCTGCACGCGCTGCCGCATTGGCGATCGACAGCGCACCGAAGGCGCGCTCGAGCGTACGCAGCGCGATGGGACCGAGACCATAGTGCTTAATGATCCCCTCGCCCTGCTCCGTCAGCTTCAGCCAGCCGTTGATGGTGGACGGCGGCGCGGAGGTCACCAAACCATCAATCCGGCCACCCCCGCGCGGGATGCTGCCGCCGCGCGCGTGAACGAGCCGATGCTCTTCGCCTGCCGCTTCGAGCGACGCGGCGATCGCACCTTGCGCCCGATAGACCGCAAATCGGGAGGCGACGAGGCCCTCTCGCTTATTGGCCTCGGAATAACCGACGAGCGCCGTCTGCTGTCGTCCGCGAGCATCGAGATGCGCCCGATACAAAGGCTCATTCAACAAGTCGCGCATGATTTCGCCGGAACGCTCGAGCGCCTCAGGTGTCGCAAACATCGGCGCGAAGTCGAGCGCGATTTCATTGGTGTGCTTGTCGAAGACATCGGCCCAGCGCGCCAGGAGCAAGGCCGCGAGCACATCGTCGGTGCCTTCCGCCCCGTTGACGATGTAGGCACCAATCGCATCCGTCCCGTAACGCCTGCGGCACTGCAAGATCGCCTCAAACACAGCCAGTGCGCGTTTTCCCTCAGCATCGAGCTCGACGCGCGGCCCCCTGTCGCGAGCGATTAGATCGACGAGGCGCGAGTGACGCGTCTGTCGATCGAGCGTCGTCCATGCGGGTTCATCGAGTGCGCGGGCAAGTATCCCGTGATGTACGCCCGAATGCTGGCGTACCTCGAGCGTCGCCAAATGAAATCCGAAGGTGGCAATCCGACGCTGCAGCCGACGCACGGCAAACAAGCCTGCGTGTTGACCGCGATGAGCAAGCAAGCTTTCGACGACGAGATCGATGTCTCGCTGCAGTTGCGCAGGGCCTTCGTAACCCGAGGGTCGGCCGTCGTAAGTCGCTCGCAAGCGCTCGGCGACTTGCGAGAGAAACACGCGGTACGGCATACGATCGTGACGCGTTGGCGCGGACGATCGGGCGCTCGGAATCAGCGTGGCGTATTCGTCGCTGCGCTTCTGCAGCGCCGCGCTGATGCCGACTCGACTCGCGCTCTGCGAGAGCACCTGCGCGAGCGCTTGCACTTCAAGGAAATAGGCGTTGACGATGGTCTGCTGCTGACGGGCCAAGGTGTCGCGCAGGCTCTTGGCGTGTACGTCGGGGTTACCGTCCATGTCGCCGCCGACCCAGCTCCCAAAGCGCAGGATGGTCGGAATGTCGACGCTACGTAGATCGACGCCGTAGTGCTTGCCGAGTGCCTCGGCGATTTCTTCGTAGAAACCCGGGACGATGCGATACAGCACTTCGGCGAGAAAGAACAACACGTGCTCGCGCTCGTCGGCGACCGTCAAACGCTGACGGGGATGGTCTTCAGTCTGCCAATGCGTCGTGAGCTCAACGCGGATCTGCCCTGCCGAAGCCCGACGCTCGCTCGGTGCGAGCGTGGGATTGAGGCGGTCGTAGAGCAACCCGGCAAGCTTCAGTTGCTTGCGCAGGATGGTGCGTCGCGTGGACTCGGTCGGATGCGACATGAACACGGGCATGATGTGCAACGTGCGCAGCAAACCCATGACGTCATCGAGCGTCAGCCCCTGCGCCTTCAGTCGACCGATGGCATCGTCGACGCCGCCCGGCTGAGGACGTTCGGCATCATCCTGAAAATACGCACGACGCCGTCGGATTCGGTGAACTTGCTCAGCGAGATTGACCGCCTGGAACCAACTTGAGAACGCACGCTCGAGATCGCGAGCGAGCGCCGGCTCACGACCGGCGACTCGACGCTCGAGCTCGGCCTCAGCGGAGGCATCGCCGCTGCGACGCGCGATGGCGAGCATTCGATCACGCTCGACCGTCTCGAATAACTCTGCGCCACCCTGATCGCGAAGCACTTCGCCAACCAGCGCACCGAGCATATGGACATCGTCACGCAGGACCGCGTGCTTGGGCGGGAACTCGATGTCGTGGCGGCTCACGGCGGAATTTTACACCCGCAAACGACCCTGAAACGAAAAGGCCGGAGGGGAAACCCCTCCGGCCCAGTTCGTATCCACACCCCGAAAGGTGTCGAGTCGGATCAGCGGAACGAGTACGTAAAGTCGATGCCGTAGCTCTGACCGGCCGAGTCGTGGATGAACGACCCACCGAACTCCGGTGCAGGAATGATTTCCTGCAGGTACTCCTCGTCCGTCACGTTGCGGCCCCAAGCGGTGGCGCTGAACGTGCCGTTCGAGATGCCGAGACGCGCGTTGATCGAGCGATACGGATCACGCTTCATCTTCGAGAACTCGCCCTGGCCGAAGCCAAAGTAAGTGAAGAGGTTCGGCAGGCGCTGCTTCTGCACCGGGTGGAACCAGGTCTCGCCGACGAACGAACCATCGATGCGCGCATTGACGGTCCAGTTGGTCGAGATCGGGAACTTGATGTCGATACCCGCGTTACTCGTGTACTTCGGCGCGTACGGTAGTTCACCGCCCTTGGTGTACGGGCGGCCGGTGTACTTGTCGATCTCGCCGTCGGTGACGGCGTGGCCGGCGAACAGCGACACGTTTTCGTTGATGTTCCAACGCGCATCGAGCTCGTAACCCTTGATCGACACTTCGTCGATGTTGGTCACGACACGCAGCAGACCGAAGGGACCGGCGAAGAAGTTGAAGAACTGCATGTCCTCCACCTTCGTCTGGAACGCAGCGAAGTTCAGGCTGACCGTGCGATCGGCAAAGAACGCCTTGAAGCCGACTTCAGCCGCCTTCGACACTTCCTTGCGGTAGACATCGTTGACGTCGGTGATGTTGAGCGTGGCATTCGCGCCGCAAGTCGGCGCCGCGAAGCTCGCGCCGAGGCAGAGCGTCGTCGTGCCAGCACGGCCGTACGCCGAGGCGACCGTCGCCGCACTACCCGACGAGTTGAAGCCACCACTGCGGAAGCCGTAACCGTACGAGGCGTACACCGCGAAGTCCTCGGAAGCCTTCCAGTTGGCCGAGAGCTTCGGCTGCAACTGACTGAAGCTCTTCGAACGACTCGGGATGCCCGAAGCCGCAAACGCGGGGTTCGCCGTGTAGGCCGGGTTGATGTACGGGTTCGAGAAGAAGCTGAAGCCCACCGTCTGCGCACGGCACGGGCCGGACGTCGCAGTCACCGTCGAGCAACGCGGAACGTTGTTGTCGACTGAGCGATCTTCGGTGTCGTAACGCAACGCGAGCGCGAGCTCGAGGTTGTCCGTGACGTCGTAGGCGACCTGACCGAATGCGGCGTACACCTTGCTCGAGAAGTCATCATCGTAGAGCAAGTCGGTCGGATTCTTGCCGGAGGTCGGCACGAAGCCCGCAGCCGTTACACCGCGACCCAGATCCGAGCCCTGCGACACGACCACTCGACGCTGAATGTCGGCGGCGTAGAGACCCGCGACCCAGCGCGGCGACTGGTCGCCCGCCGAGGTGAGACGCAGCTCGAGACTCGTGTCCTGCTGGTCACGCTGCTGGTACTGGTAACCGTCGCAAGAGGTGGGGCCGTACGGCGGCAGGAAGCCCGCGCCGTTGTTGCCCGCCGGGGTCAACCAAATGTTCGACGGAATACCGAAGAACGGCGGGATGTAGCCCGGGTTGTTCAGCTTCGCATCGTTGGTGGAGCGGCAGGTGGCGTCGAGCGAGTACAACAGGAACGCGCCGCTCGTGCCGTCGGTGAGGAAGTAGTTGGTCTGATCGTTGTACGCCAAGTAGCTCGAGAGCATACCGAGCGACGTTTCCCACTCACCCTTCGCGGAGAAGTTGATGTTCTCCTGCTTGTTTTGCGGAATGATGTTGTTGATGTAGCGGAAGGTGTGTTCGTTCGGGTTGGCGTAGAACGCCGCACCCACGAACGGCGCCACGTCGGCAAGCGCGATCGAAGCGTTGAAGTTGATCGCACCCGCGTTGATCGTGGAGTACTTGGCCTTCACGTCGATGTCGCCACCGGCAGCCTGGAACAACAGACGACCCTGGAAGCCGGTCTCTTCAAAGAAATCGACGCAGTCGTCGCAGCGCTGGTCGAGATTGTTCCACTGACCGTCGGTCGTGCGGGTGTAACCCGAGATCGAGCCGCGCGCTGAATCGCCGACCGGACCACCGAGGTAGAAGTTGCCCTTGAAGCTGCCGAACTCGCCGCCACCGAGACCGATGTCGAACTCGACGGCGTCGGTCGGCTTGCGGGTCGAGATGATCATGGCACCGGCCAGCGCGTTGCGGCCGTAAAGCGCGCCCTGCGGACCCTTCAGGATTTCGATTTGCGAAACGCCCGAGAGCTCCTGGTTGAGCGCATTCGGGTTGGTCTGCAGCACGCCGTCGATGACGAGCGCGAAGTTGGTTTCCGCATCGCGAGCCGTGTTGATGCCGCGGATGTTGACCTGCAGGTCACCGGCTTCGGCCGTCTGCACCTGCGAGACACCCGCCGTCAGGGCGATGAAGTCCTGAGGACGCTCGATACCCGCGTTCTTGATTTCGGTTTGGGTGAAGGCCGTGATCGTGACGGGAACGTCTTCGATGCGCTCGGCGCGCTGACGGGCCGTGACCACGATTTCTTCGAGTTGAGCTTCTTGCGCGCCCGACTGGGCGGCCGCCAATACGGCGAAGACGCTCGCCCCAACAAGGGAAAGCTTGCGATTGCGGTAAGACATTGACCCTCCGTTTTTGTCCCTGAATGGAGTAGGGAAAAAAGCAGTTAGAGTCTAGGGCCCCGTACGACCAACTCGCAACGGGAAAACCGCCGTCAGGACGATTTTATTGTTGTATAAATACAACAGCCATCGTCTGCAAAACGGCCAGCCCGGCGCCCGAAAAGCGGACTGACCGGCGGTTGCGGCATGATGGTCCGCAGTTCAACCGTGCCATTAGGTAATGAGGATCGGCTCGTGACCCAAACCTCCCCCGTCGCCGCCATCGACATCGTGAGCGGCATTTGGACCGAAGAGGCCATCGCCCATCGACCGGGCTGGCAGGACCAATTCTTTGCCGGGAAAATGAAGTCCAAGACGAGCATGAAGGGTGTGTCGCTCGAAGACCAACTCGCGCAGATGGCTGAGGCCGGTATCGAGCGCGCATTTTTATTTGCGCCGAAAGCTGGGCGCAAAGGTCTGCCGGGTTCGTTCCATCTTCCGTACGAAGTGATTGCTCGGGCGATCGAAAAATATCCGGGACGGTTTTACGGCATGGCGGGGCTCGACCCCTACGAAGGCATGAACGGCGTGCGCGCGCTCGAGGATGCCGTGAAGAACATGGGGTTCATCGGCGCCCATCTTTATCCTCACTGGTTCGATCTACCGCCCGATCACGCGAAGTACTACCCCTTCTACGCCAAGTGCTGCGAGCTCGGCGTGCCGATTCAAATGCAGGTCGGTCAGTCGATGGTGTATTCCAAAGAACAACCCATGCGCAGTGTCGGTCGACCGATTCTGCTCGATGGCATCGCCTGCGACTTTCCCGAGCTCAAGCTCATCGGCATCCACGTCGGTATCCCTTGGACCGACGAGATGATCGCGATGGCGTGGAAACACGAAAACGTATTCATCGGTTCCGATGCCCACAGCCCAAAATATTGGCCGCAGTCCTTCGTGAACTACATCAACAGTTACGGTCAGGACAAAGTATTGTTCGGCACTGATTTTCCGGTGCTCGGATTCAAGCGCACCATGGATGAAGTGCTCGCGCTCAACCTGCGTCCCGATCCGCTACGGAAATTCTTGCGAGACAACGCGCTGCGCGTCTACGGACTCAATCCCCACCCACCCCGACCGACTTAGCCGCCTGCTCGGCGTTGAGCGCAGCGCCGCTCGCTCCGAGCGCGGCAATCGTCGTTTGATCGAGACCTGCCTCGCGCAGCACCTCTTCGGTGTGCTCGCCTAGGCGCGGTGCCGGCGTACGAATGGAAGCCGGCGTCGCACTGAAATTGATAGGGAAGGACGGCATGCGCAATCGTCCTTCCGTCGGATGGTCGTAGGATTTCCAGAATCCCGTCGCGGTCAGGTGCGGATCCTCCGCAAGGCCCTCCAAAGTATTCACGACGATGTGCGGGATACCGGAATTGGCGAGCACCTCGAGCCACGCCGCCGTCGTACGTGTCGCCATGATCTTGGCCGTCGTCTGGTTGGTGGCGTCGATGTTGCGCACTCGATCGGCCAAGGTTTTGAAGCGCTCGTCGTCGATATACTCGCGATGGCCGGTAACCTCGCAGAACTTCACCCAGTGCGCATCGAGGTACGGCAGCACTGCGATGTAGCCGTCCAAGGTTTTGTAGGGCTTTCGATCTTTGCTCATCAGGCGGGTGTATCCGGGCTTACCCTTCGGCGGCTCGAAGGTCATGCCCCAGAGATGTTCGGCCATGACCCAATTGACCATGGTCTCGAACATCGGTACCTCGAGCTCCTGCCCCTCGCCCGTTCGCTCGCGATGAAAGAGCGCAGCAAGTACGCCATACACCACCGTGATGGCGGTGGTCTTGTCGGCCACCACGGTCGGCAAATAACGCGGCTCGCCGAGTACCGCATCGTTGAGCATGGCGATGCCGCTCGCCGCCTGAATGGAGTCGTCTAGCGCGCCGAGCCGGCCGTAGGGACCTTTCTTTGAGTAGCCGTACGCACCGCAATAGATGATGCGCGGATTGACCTTGCGTAGATCGGCGTAATCGAGCCGAAGTTTGGTCATCACCTGCGGCCGATTGTTGTGAACGAAGACATCGGCATCTTTGATGAGAGTCAACAGCGCATCACGCGCACCCGGCACTCGAAGATCGAGCACGATGCTGCGCTTGTTGCGATTGCAGGTGAGATAGAGCGCAGCCATACCGGGGTTGTTGGCTGCGCCGAGCGAGCGGTTGCTGTCGCCGCGCGGCTGCTCGATTTTGATGACGTCGGCGCCCATGTCGGCGAGCATCTGGCACGCCCAGGGCCCGAGCACGACGCTGGTCATTTCGACGACCTTGATACCCTGCAACGGTCCGCTCATCGGACATCTCCCTCAATAAAACCTTCGAGTTGGATGATACGCTTGCCTCATGTACTCGGAGCTTTTCCTCTTTCAGGCTCTCCTTCAGGCGGTCTTGGTCGCCTGGCTTTGGCGAGTCTGGAAATCGACGGGTCTGTTGGTGGCGGGGCTGCTGCTCATTCCGCAGTTCGGTCTCGTCTACGACAACCTCATCGTGGGTGCGGGTCGATTCATCGGCTTCTCGCCGCTACTCGAAGCCCTCTCCTGGCCCCGCTTCTGGATTCACTGGGTGTTCGGCACTTGGCTCATCGTGGCGGCGGGCGTCGCCCTACGACTTGCGGGATTCGAGTTCATGCGCGGCACGCGACCCATGCTGGTGTTCTGCTCGCTGACCATGGCGCTGATGATGTACGACCTGCCGCACTTCTGGAACGAGAAGCTCTACCCGGTTTGCGAATTCGATCTGATCCGCTACTCGACCGCCGTATCCGCCGACACACTCTGCTTCGAAGGGCAAGACGTCGTCCGCAGCTCGCCGCCGATCCCTTCGATCCTCACCTGCTTCGTCGTCATCGGCAGCGGCACGTTACTCATGGTGAAGCGCAAGTTTCCGTGGATGTTTTTGGGTGGTGTGCTGATGCTCGCTTCGGTCATGCCGCCGCTGCGCAACTTCAAGATGGACAACTTCGGTGAAATTCTGATCGCCGGTGGTTGCATCTGGGTGCTCGCGCATTTCGCGCGAGGTCGCAACCCGAGTCGACTCGCCCGCTCTGCCGACACTCGGTCGTGAACGCCCTCTCGCCGAATAAATCGGGTCATATCGACCCATGGGGCGCGCTCGCCTGCGCTGCTGCAGCCATGCTGTTTGCCGCGAAAGGAATTTTTGCCAAGAAACTCTACGCGCAGGGCTTGAGCTTCGAGGGCGTGGTCGCCATCCGCGCCATGATCTCGTTGCCGCTTTTCTGGTGGTTTGCGCTACGACGTGAATCTTTGAGCACGATCGCCACGACGCCGCCCAGAGCCATTCTGGTTGCGGCGCTTGCGGGCGCGTTGTGCTACTACGCCGGCGCGCTACTCGATTTTCTCGCGCTCACCATGATCGATGCGAGCATCGAACGCGTTCTCATCTTCAGCTATCCGGCGATGGTCGTCATCTTCACCTCCGTGCGCGATCGGCGCTGGCCCGAACCACGAGTCTTGATGGCGACGGGCCTCGCTTATCTCGGTATTTTTTTCACCATGGGTGGATTCGATTTAGCGGAACTGCGCGCCAACCTGCTCGGCGCGCTGCTCGTCATCGGCTCTGCGCTTTCCTATGCCATCTATTTTTTGGTGAGCGAAACCTACACACGCTCGGTCGGTAGCGCGCGCTTCACGCTAATCGCGATGACGGCGGCTACCGCCTGCCTCGGGCCTCATTACTTCTTTCTGCATGGGGCCGAAGAGTTACCAAGCATTACGCCCACCGGCTGGTTGCTGCTGATCGGCATCGCGGTGTTCTGCATGTTCCTGCCTGTTTCGTTTCAGGCCGAGGGCGTCAGAAGAATCGGAGCGGAACGCGGTGCCGTGTTGTCCACGGTCGGTCCGCCGACGACCGTGATCCTCGCCTACGTGCTGCTCAACGAGCGCTTGTCGGCGTGGCAATGGGCGGGCATGGCGCTGATCGTGCTTGGCATTCTGGTGCTGGATCTCGTCCGCTCGCGCAAGCCCTGAGCCGCGCCGCACGATCGGTGATGGCATACTTTCCCGCAGTCAGCGGAGATCCCCTGTGAGCCATACCCCAGTCAAAGTTGCGCCCAATCGCTATCGAGAGTCCTTCGGTCGCTACTACGAAGACTTCGTCGTCGGCGACACCTACGAGCATAGACCCGGGCGAACCATCACCGAAGCGGACAACACCTGGTTCACGCTGCTCACCATGAATACCCACCCGCTGCACTTCGACGTCGAGTATGGCAAGGCGTCGGAATTCGGTCGCTGCCTCATCGCCTCCCCGCTCACGCTCGCGATTCTGGTCGGCATGAGCGTCACGGATGTCAGCCAAAAAGCGATCGCCAATCTTGGCTGGAAGGACATCCGCATGACGGCCCCGGTGTTTCCGGGCGATACGCTGTATGCCGAGTCCGAAGTGCTCGACAAACGCGAGTCGAGCTCACGGCCCACCGCAGGTGTGGTGACCGTACGCACGACGGGCAAGAATCAGGATGGCAAGGTGATCTGTACTTTTGAGCGCAGCATCCTCGTCGCCAAACGCGGTCATGCGGTCGAGGACCGCATGGGCTACTGAGACACCTTCGGAGTTCGAACCATGAGCGACCACGTCGATCAGGAAATCATCGACAGCATAGAACGCTGGGCTCAGCGCGAGCTCAAACCGATTGCCAAAAAATTCGATCATGCGGACGAGTATCCGCAAGAAATCGTCGAGCAGATGAAAGAGCTTGGCCTCTTCGGCGCGACGATCCTGCCCGAATACGGCGGGCTCGGACTCTCCGCGTCCACCTACGCCCGAATCGTCATGAGCATCGCCTCGGTTTGGATGGCACCGGTCGGCATCTTCAATTCGCATCTCATCATGGCCGCCTGCGTGCAACGCCACGGCACGGACGAGCAGAAATCGAAATGGCTACCCCTGTTCGCGAGCGGTGAAATCCGCGGCGGAATCGGCCTCACAGAGCCGAACGCGGGAACTGACCTGCAAGCCATTCGCACGGTCGCCCGTCGTCACGGCGATCACTACGTCATCAACGGCACGAAGACCTGGATCACCAACGGCGTGTACGGCAGTTGCTTTGGTGTACTCGTAAAAACCGATCCCGACGCGCAACCCCGTCACAAGGGCATGTCGATGTTCTTGTGTGAAAAAGGCGAAGGCTTCGAAGCGGCCAAAAAAATTCGCAAGCTCGGCTACAAGTCCATCGATAGCGCCGAACTCGTCTTCACCGATTTCAAAGTTTCGGCTGACCATCTCATCGGCGGCATCGAGGGCCGCGGCTTTCAACAAGCGGTCGGCGGACTCGAGCTGGGTCGCATCAACGTGGCGGCACGCGGCGCCGGTATTGCCGCAGGCGCGCTGCGCGACGCCCTGCGCTACGCACAAGAGCGACAAACCTTCGGCAAGCCCATCGCCGAGCACCAAGCGATCCAGCTCAAGCTTGCAGATATGGCGACGCGCGTCGAAGCGTCGCGTCTGCTCATCGAGCAGGCCGCAAAAAAATACGACACGGGTGAGCGCTGCGATCTCGAGTCGAGCATGGCGAAGCTCTTCGCCTCGGAAGCCGGCGTCGAAAACAGCCTCGAGGCCATGCGGATCTTCGGCGGCTACAGCTACTCCACCGACTTTGACGTCGAGCGCTATTACCGCGACGCACCGCTCATGTGCATCGGCGAAGGCACCAATGAAATGCAGCGTCTCATCATCGCGAGGCAGTTGATCGAGAGGAATCCGATTTGAGCGACGCCGCATCACAAAAAGGACCCACACTGCCGCTGCAAGGCTTGCGCGTGCTGACCTTCGAGGCCTTTGGCGCGGGCCCTTTCGGATCGATGTATCTCGCCGACCTTGGTGCCGAGGTCATCAAGATCGAGAACCGCGCCCAAGGCGGCGATGCCACGCGTAGTATGGGACCTTATTTCTTGGGCGAGCACGACTCGCACTTCTTCCAGACCTTCAATCTCAACAAGCGCAGCGTTTGCCTCGATCTCAAAACCCCGGACGGCCAGCAGGCCTTCCAAAGGCTCGTCGCCCAGTCCGATGCGGTACTCAACAATCTTCGCGGCGATCAACCCGACAAGCTCGGGCTCACCTACACGGCGCTCAAAGGCGCCAATCCGCGCATCGTGTGCGCGCATTTGTCTGCCTACGGGCGGGACAACGAGCGTCGCGGCTGGCCAGGATACGACTACCTGATGCAAGCCGAAGCGGGTTACCTGCATGTAACCGGCGAACCGGGCTCGCCACCCGCGCGCATGGGCCTCTCGATCGTCGACTACATGACGGGGATCACGACGGCACTCGCCTTACTCGCTGCGCTCTTTGGCGCATCACGTAGCGGCGTCGGTCGAGATGTGGACGTCAGTTTGTTCGACGTCGCGCTGCATCAACTCTCGTATCCGGGCACGTGGTACCTCAATGACGGTCTCGTCACCGGTCGAATGCCGCGTAGCGCACACCCGACGGCCACGCCCGTTCAGCTCTTCAAGACGGCAGACGGCTGGGTGTTCGTCATGTGCATGACCGAAAAGTTTTGGCAGGAACTCATGCGGATCATCGAAGCACCACAGATCGCGCAGGATCCACGCTTCGCCACTATGCCGCTTCGACGCGAGCATCGAGACTCGTTGACGCCGCTACTCGATGCGGTATTCGAACAGCGTCCTACCGCTGACTGGCTCGCCAAATTGCAAGGTGTCCTGCCTGCCGCGCCCGTGAACGACTTGGCGCAGGCGCTGCAAAACCCCTTCCCCATTGCGACCGGCATGATCCGATCGACCCCACATCCCTTGCGCACCGATTTCCGCAGCTTTGCGAGCCCCATCAAACTCGATGGCCAGCGCCTGCCCGCCAAGTCCGCACCGGGCTTGGGTGCCGACACCGACGCCGTGCTCGCGGAGCTTGGTTACTCGACCCAAGAAATCGAATCACTGCGCAAGCGGGGCATCACGTGAAGCTCGAGGGACTGCGCGTCGTCGATCTGTCGCAGTTCCTGCCGGGACCGCAGCTCACGTTGATGATGGCCGACCATGGTGCCGAGGTCATCAAGGTCGAACCACCCGGCGACGGCGAACCGGGTCGATACCTCGGCGCAATCGAAGGCGGTCACACGGTTTTTTTTCGTAACACGCAGCGCGGCAAGAAAAGCTTCTGCGTCAATCTGAAGTCCGACGAGGGCCGCGAAGCCGTGCTGCGCCTCGCGGAGACGGCGGATGTTTTCATTGAAGCGTTCCGACCCGGCGTCGTCGATCGCTTGGGTGTCGGTTACGAGGCGGTGTCGGCTCGCAATCCGCGCATCGTCTACTGCTCGATCTCCGCGTTCGGACAGAGCGGGCCCTACAGCCACCTGCCCGCGCACGACCTGGCCACCGAGGCCTTGAGCGGCATCGTCAGCTTGAACGAAGGCAACGATGGCGAACCCGTCATGCCGCACGTGCCGGTTGCCGATATCACCGCGTCCCTGCACGCACTCTCTGGCGTACTCATGGCGCTGCTGCGCAGAGAGAAGACGGGTCGTGGCGATTACATTGACGTGGCGATGCTCGACTCCGCCATCGCTTGGACGCCCAACATCACCGGCTCCACCTTCGTGCAGAAGATACCGCCCAAACCTCGCGAGGAACGAAGCCTCGGCGGCTCCGCCTTCTACAACATCTACCGAACGAGCGACGGCCGACACGTCGTACTCGGCGCGCAGGAGCTCAAGTTTGTCCGAAAACTTTTAGCTGAACTCGGCCGCCTCGACTTCGTCGAGCTTTGCGAGCGCGGCCCCGGCACCCACCAAGCACCGCTCATCGCCTATCTGCGCGAGCTCTTTGCAACACGTACCCGCGCGGAGTGGATCGAGTGGTTCCGCGGCAAAGACGTGGGCTTTGCCTGGGTCAACAACCTTCGCGAAGCATTCGACGACCCGCAAGTGCGGGCACGAGGCATGCGCTTGCTGGACGAACACGGTCACGAGCACATCGGCCCGCCGGTGAAGTTTCGTCAGGAACCCGCCGCGCCGCGGCTACGGCTGCCCGAGATCGGTGAGCACAATGCCGAAATCCTCCGCGAACTCGGCTACGATGATGCGGCGATCGAGGCGTTTGCGAAGACCCTGGAGGCTGGTGGACCCAGCCATCGGTAACGACCGCCCTATTTGCCGTCGATCGCCAGGGAGACGGTATGCACTTCGACTATAGCGACCACGTCAAAGCACTCCGCGGACAACTGCTCGCCTTCATGGACGCGCACGTCTATCCGAACGAGCAGCGCTTCTTCGATGAAATCGCGGCAAACCGCGCCGCCGGTAACGCCTGGGTTCCAACCAAAGTCGTCGAAGAGCTGAAGACGAAGGCCCAGGCCGCGGGACTCTGGAATCTTTTTCTGCCGCGCAGTGACCGAGCTCCTGAGGGACTCAGCAATCTCGAGTACGCGCCGCTCTGCGAAATCATGGGTCGCGTGGTCTTCGCTGCCGAGGTGTTCAATTGCTCCGCACCGGACACGGGCAACATGGAAGTGTTCGAGCGCTATGCGAGCGAAGAGCTCAAAGATCGCTGGCTCGAGCCTTTGCTCAAAGGCGAGATCCGCTCCGCCTTCCTCATGACCGAGCCGGACGTCGCCTCGTCCGATGCCACGAACATCGCCTGCCGTATCGAGCGCGACGGTGACCACTACGTCATTAATGGTCGCAAATGGTGGAGCTCGGGCGCAGGCGATCCGCGCTGCAAGGTCTACATCGTCATGGGACGTAGCAATCCTGATGCGGCGGCGCATTCGCAGCAGAGCATGATCGTGGTGCCGGCCGACACGCCGGGCATCCAGGTACTGCGTGCGCTACCGGTCTTTGGTTACGACGACGCGCCGCACGGTCACATGGAAGTCTCGCTCACCAACGTGCGAGTTCCGGTGAGTCACATGCTGCTCGGCGAGGGACGGGGATTCGAAATCGCCCAAGGACGTCTCGGTCCAGGTCGCATCCATCATTGCATGCGTTCCATCGGTATCGCTGAGCGCGCCCTCGAACTCATGTGCGACCGACTCGCGCGGCGCGTGGCTTTCGGCAAACCTCTCGCCACACAGGGCGTCTGGCGTGAACGCATCGCCGAATCGCGCATCGCCATCGAGCAAGCTCGACTACTCACGCTCAAAGCGGCATGGATGATGGATGTCGCGGGCAACAAGGTGGCACGAAACGAAATTGCGATGATCAAAGTCGTGGCGCCGAACATGGCGTTACGCGTCATCGATTGGGCGATTCAGGCGCACGGCGGTGGCGGTGTGAGCGATGATTTCCCCCTCGCCTACGCCTACGCCTCACAGCGCACATTGCGGCTCGCCGACGGCCCGGACGAAGTCCATCGCGACGCCATCGCCAAAGGCGAATTCCGCGGACAACTGCCAAAACACTGAGCGTCTTCCCACATGAAAAATCTGTTCTCCGTTTCGGGCAAAGTGGTTCTCGTCACCGGCGGCTCTCGCGGCATCGGCAAGATGATCGCAGCGGGCTTTCTCGCCCATGGCGCCAAGGTGTACATCAGTGCTCGCAAAGCCGATGTCTGCGCTGAAACCGCCGCCCGACTCGCTCGCACGCATGGCGGTCAGTGCGAGGCGCTGCCCGCTGACCTCTCGAAAATGGAGGGCGTGACCGCGCTTGCCAAAGCACTCGCCGAACGCGAAACCCGACTCGACGTACTCGTCAACAACGCGGGCGCGTCATGGGGCGCGCCGATCGAGACCTTTCCGGAAGTCGGCTGGGACAAGGTCATGGATACGAACGTCAAAGGCGTGTTTTTTTTGACCCAGGCGCTGCTGCCGATGCTTCGAGCCGCAGCCACCAAAGACAATCCTGCGCGCGTCATTAACATCGGTTCCATCGACGGTATCGGCAAGCCGCTCTTCGAGACGTACTCTTACGGCCCTTCGAAGGCGGCGCTGCATCACCTCACTCGTTTGCTCGCTGCGCGTCTCATTCCTGAGCACATCATCGTCAACGCCATCGCACCGGGCCCGTTCCCGACGTGGATGTTGAGCACGGGCGTCGGCTTCGGCGGCAAGATCGAAGGCGATGGTGTCGATTGGGATGCCGTCGGCCGCGCGAATCCAAGTGGTCGAGTGGGCACACCGGAGGACATCGCAGGACTCGCCCTCTTTTTGTCCTCGCGAGCCAGCGCGTACACCGTAGGAGAGGTCATCACTTGCGACGGCGGGTTACTCGTCTCACGCTGATGCACGGCGACACCCCTGCGCTAGGTTTGTGGCTCACGATCGCGATCCTTGCGATGACGCAAGCCGCGAGGGCCGACGAACCGCGGACAGCGCCGCGCCCGAATATCGTCGTCATCGTGGCCGACGATCTCGGCTACAGCGATCTCGGATCGTTTGGCAGTGAGATCCCGACGCCCAACCTCGATGCGCTCGCGCGCGAGGGCACGCGCTTCTCGAGCTTTCACGTATCGGGCGAATGTTCGCCCACACGCGCCATGTTGCTCACCGGCGTACGCAGTCATCGAACCGGCGTCGGCGCTATGCACGAGTCGGTACCGACCGAGCTGGAGGGCAAACCCGGTTACCTCACCGTGCTCAACCGAAACGTCGTCACCGTCAGTTCCCTGCTGCAACGCAGTGGCTATCGAACCTACGCCGTCGGCAAGTGGCATGTGGGTAAAGAGGACTACAACCTTCCGCCGGCTCGCGGGTTCGATCGTTCGCTCATTCAGGGCGATAGCGGCTCGGATAACTGGGAAACGGATCAGCGCTATCTCGCACTGACGGATCGCGTGTATTGGTTTGAAGATGGCAAGCGGGCGACGATGCCGAAGGAGTTTTACTCGTCGCGTTTCTATGCCGACAAGGCCATCGACTATCTGCGCAACGACTGGGCGGGAAAGAAATCCGACGAGCGACCGCCGTTCTTTCTGTATTTAGCCTTTCAGGCCAACCATATTCCGCTACAGGCCCCACCGGAATTCATTGAGCGCCAGCGCGGTCGCTACGACGCGGGCTGGACGGCGCTGCGTAAGATGCGCTACGCCAAAACGAGGGAACTTGGGCTGCTGCCGACGGAAATGCCGCTCGGCGTTTGGTCCGGACTCGAAGACTGGAACACTTTAGATGCCAAGCGACGTGCGTATGAGGCCCGTCGGATGGAGGTCTATGCCGGCATGGCCGAAGCCATGGACCACGAAATCGGGCGGGTACGCGAGGCGATCCGTGCGCTCGGCGCCGACGAGAACACGCTCTTCGTCTTTCTTTCGGACAATGGTGCAGAGCCCTCGGATCCTTACGAATATTTGAGCGGTCGGCTCTGGCTCGCCACTCAATACACCCGCGACGTCGATCGACTCGGCGCGAAAGGCGCGTATGCCACCATCGGGCGCAACTGGGTCAGCGCTGCGGTATCGCCCCTGTCGACGCACAAGTTTTATGCCGGTGAAGGCGGACTCCGCGTGCCGCTCATCATTCGCGCACCGACGACGTCCGCTTTCAGCGATACACGCGGAAGGATCGCCCCCAACTTCACGCATGTGACGGACATCACACCGACCTTGCTCGAACTCGCGGGCGTATCGCACCCGGGCGCACCCGGCGGCATAGAACCTGCGACCGGACGGAGTCTCGCCCCGCTGCTTCGCGATCACACCGCGCAGATCCGCGGCCCCACGGACACACTCGGTTACGAACTCGCCGGTAATGCTGCACTCTTCGCAGGCGATCTGAAACTCGTTCGCAATCTTCCACCCATCGGCGACGGCGAATGGCGGCTGTTCGATATCGCGAGCGATCCTGGTGAAACCCAAGATCTTCGAGCGGCTCGACCCGAAGACTATCGACGACTGCTTAAGGCGTATCAAAGATTTGAAACCGACGACGGCGTACAAAAGCTACCGGCCGGTTACTCGCCGCAGCAGCAAGTGTCGATCAACGCCCTGCGTCGGGTCATCCTGCCCGGACTCGTATGGCCCGCAGCGATCGTTATCGCCCTCGCCTTACTTTGGTTTGGACTCCGCAGACGTCACCGACGCCGCAAGTCGGGATGATCTACAATGCGGCATCACGCAAGGATGCCGCATGATGTTCGCTCTCCCCCGTAAGACTTTCCCCCTCGTTTTGCTCGTCGCCGTAGCCGGCACGGTGTCAACCGCCGACGCGCAGACGCAGCAATCCGCGGCGCAAAGAGTCATGGACGAGATGGGCCTCGAAGAAGTGGTCGTGACCAGCCGTCGCGAACTTGGCGCAGCCATCGGCGACATCACACCTGAGTTTCAGCTGTCGGCACAGGAGATCCGTGCACTCGGCGTCGGCTCGGTTTCCGAACTGCTTGCCGTGCTCGGACCGCAACTCGGCAGCAGTCGCGGGCGTGGCAGCGGCCGTCCCATCGTGCTCATCAACGGCGTGCGCGTCTCGGGCTTCGCCGAGATTCGTGACATTCCGACAGAAGCCATCCTGCGCACCGACATCCTCCCGGAAGAAGTCGCGCTGAAGTACGGTTATCGCGCCGACCAGCGCGTCGTGAACTTCGTCCTGCGCCCTCGCTTTCGTGCCGTCACAACGGAAATTGGCGCCGGCGGCACCACCGATGGGGGGCGCGAAGGCGCCACGCTCGGCGGCAACTGGTTACGCATCCAACGCGATGATCGCCTGCAATTCGATCTCAAAGCGCGGCGCGACGAAGGACTGCTCGAAAGCGAGCGACGTATCACGGCCGCCAACGGCTTGCCGAACGCCGACGCCGCCTTTCGCTCGTTGTCGCCGACCGTCGATCAGCTGACCGCGAATGCCGTACTCGCGAAACCGCTCTCCGAAGGCTCCTCGTTCACCATCAACGCCGCACTCGATGACACGCGTCAACGCTCGTTGCTCGGTCTTCGCCCCTCGAGCACCGGTCCGCTGCCCTTGCGACGCGATGTCGATTCGCGCGAAGCCCGCTTGAGCGGCCTGCTGCAGGGAACTCGCGCGGGCTGGCGATGGTCGACGAACCTCAACGCCGAACGCACCGACTCGGGCACGTCGACAGGCGGCGAGACACTCGTCGCGAATTCGCGAAGTGATTCGGTCGACATCGATGTCGTCGCCAACGGCGCCCCCATCGATCTTCCGGCCGACCCGCTCAATCTGACGGCCAAAGCCGGTGTCAGCACGCGGAGTATCGATAGCGTCTCCACGCGCTTCGGAACCCGACTCGCGACCGATCTGTCACGCAATCAAAAAGACGCACAGATCAACGTTGATCTCCCGCTCTGGCGCGGCGAGGCCGAGCAGGCGGCACTCGGTGCGCTCGGCGCCAATTTCAATTATGCGATCGAAGACGTTTCCGATGTCGGCTCGCTACGCACGCTCGGTTATGGCCTCAATTGGGCGATGGCGCGCAAGCTACGGCTCATCTTGTCGGTGACCGATGAAGACGGTGCGCCGACGATGCAGCAACTCGGTGGCGCCGTCGTCTCAACGCCCTTCTCTCGCGTCTTCGATACCACCCGAAACGAAACCGTCGAGGTCGTGCGAATCACCGGCGGCAACGCGCTCTTGACGCCAGATCGACGCGAGGTGTTCAAAGTAGGCATTGGCTCGCGGCCTTTCGAAGAAATCGACTTCGACGTCAACACCGACTACGTCCGCACACGCTCACGCAATATCATCGCGGGTCTGCCGCTCGCGACACCCGATCTCGAACGCGCTTTTCCGACCCGCTTCCAGCGCGACCCCTCAGGCCGACTCACCACGCTCGATGCGCGCGCCGTCAATCTGCAAAGTCGTGATCGTGACGAACTGCGTATTTCACTGAATCTCAGCCGACCTTGGGGGCCGCAACCCGAGGCGCCCTTCCCGCAACGCGGCGGTGGAGGCCCGCGCGGTGCCGACGGGCGACCGCCGTCCGGCATGCCGAATCCGGGTGGAGCGCCCACCGCGGGCGCGCCCACATCGGGCCCGCCGCCATCGGCCGAAGATGACGCCGCTCGACGCGCTCGTATGGCGCAAATCGGTGAGCGCTTTCTCGCGTTCGCACGGCGCGGCAGCGTGCAGTTTTCCTTGAGCTACACGCAGCGTCTGCAGGATGAGATCGCGCTTGCGCCGGGTTTGCCGATCCTCGATCTGCTCGACGGTGATTCGCTCTTCGATAGCGGAGCGTCCGCGCGCCACGAACTCGAAGTGGCGGTCGGCGCCAATCGCGACGGTTTCGGAGGCCGGCTTACCACCAACTGGCGTAGCGGTAGTCGAGTCGCAGGATCCGCGGCCACGCAGCAGGGTGATCTCGACTTTTCGTCGCTGACCACGGTCAACCTTCGTCTCTTCGCAGATCTCGGCCTGCAACCTTGGGCCCAGAAATACCCGTCCCTCCGCGGCGCACGGGTGAGCCTCGTCGTCGGTAACCTGTTCAACGAGCGGCAATCGGTACGCGCGCAAAATGGCGTCGTTCCGATCATTTACCAGCCCGATCTACTCGATCCGCAGGGCCGAACCCTCCGTCTGACTTTCCGCAAACTGTTTTTCCCAAGCTTTCAGCCGCCGGGAGGTCGCACGGGCTGACGCAGGCTGCGATAATGGGCGCGATCCCCGTTGCGCAGGCCCGCCATGCTCGAGACACTCACCCGCGTCCCTCCCGATCCCATCCTCGGCGTTTCTGCCGCCTTTCAAAAAGACGAGTCACCTGACAAGGTCGACCTCGGCGTCGGGGTCTACAAAGACGAGTCGGGCAAGACGCCGATTCCGCGGGCCGTGAAACGCGCCGAGCAGGACATGCTCGCCGCTCAAACCACCAAAACTTACCTCTCGCCCATCGGCAACCCGGGCTTCAACGCCCAGGTGGCGGCTCTCACCTTCGGCAGCGATCTTGTCGGTCGCAAGAGCGACTTGTCGCTGGCGCAAGCCCCGGGCGGCAGCGGCGCCCTTCGACTCGGCGCCGAGCTCCTGCTTGCCGCTCGACCCGGTTCGAGCATTCACGTCAGCGATCCGACATGGGCGAACCACGTTCCCTTGCTCGGTAACGCCGGGCTACGCCTCGAAAAATATCCTTACTACGACGCCGCCCGAAACACCCTCGCGTTCGATCGGATGATCGAATACTTTGATGCCCTGCCCGCCGGATCCGTCGTGCTGCTGCACGCATGCTGCCACAACCCGACGGGACAAGATCTCGACACGTCGCAGTGGTCTGCAGTCGCCGAGGTTCTGGCACGCCGTCGCCTCGTGCCATTCATCGACATGGCCTACCACGGGCTCGGCGAAGATCTCGATCGCGATGCCGCCTCGATTCGCCTCATCGCCAAGGCCGTCCCGGAGCTGCTGGTCGCGGTATCCTGCTCAAAGAATTTCGGCATCTATCGCGAACGCACGGGCATGCTCGCCGTGCTGTCGGCCGGCAGCGAACCGGCCTCGATCGTCACCGGTCAGCTCGGTCGCCTCGCCCGCACGCTGTGGTCCATGCCGCCCGATCACGGCGCGTCTATCGTCGATCGCGTGTTGTCGCAGCCTGAACTGCGGCAAGACTGGATGACCGAGTTGCGTCACATGGCCAATCGCATCAATTCTTTGCGCTCGCTCCTCGCCGACCGACTGAGCGAGGCCACGCAGCGTGACTTCGGTTGGATCAAGGCACAGCGCGGTATGTTCTCGCGTCTGCCGCTCTCCGCTGAGCAAGTCATCACGGCTCGCGAGGCGCTACACATTTACATGGCGCCCGACGGTCGCATCAACGTGGCGGGCGTGAGCTCCGCCAACGTCGATCACGTGGCGACCGGTCTCGCATCGGTCATGCGCGGATGAGCGTTGATCCGACGGCCGGTCTCAGCGAACCGGCGCTGCGTGCGTGGTGGATGCCGTTCACGCACAACCGATATTTCAAGGCGCATCCTCGGCTCATCACCTCGGGCAAGGGCGCGTACTACACCTTGGCCGACGGCAAGCGTGTGTTCGACGGTTTGTCGGGGCTGTGGTGTTGCCCACTCGGGCACTCACCCGATCGCGTCGTCGAGGCGGTGCAACGGCAAGTCGCCACCCTCGATTTCAGCCCCAGCTTCCAAATGGGTCACGCCGCTGCGTTCTCGCTCGCCGAGCGCATCGCGAAGTTTGCCGGCCGCCCGAACGATCGCGTGTTCTTCGTCAACTCCGGCTCGGAGGCCGTCGACACCGCGCTCAAGATCGCTGTGGCGTATCACCGCGCTCGCGGCGAGAGCTCGCGGACGCGCATCATCGGTCGTGAGCGCGGCTATCACGGCGTCGGCATGGGCGGCATCTCGGTCGGCGGCATCGTGTCGAACCGCAAGATGTTCGCGCCGCTCATGATTCCGGGGGTCGATCACCTGCCGCACACCTTCGACCCGAAGCACATGGGGTACTCGCGGGGTCAGCCCGAGTGGGGTGCGCACCTGGCCGACGACCTCGAGCGCCTCGTCACTTTGCACGACGCCAGCACCATCGCCGCCGTCATCGTCGAACCCATGCAGGGCTCGACAGGCGTCATCGTGCCGCCGCGTGGTTATCTGCAAAAGCTGCGCGAGATCTGCTCGCGTCACGGCATTCTGCTGATCTTCGACGAAGTCATCACGGGTTTCGGTCGACTCGGCAAGCCGTTCGCGGCCGATTTCTTTGACGTCAAGCCTGACATGATCACGTTCGCCAAAGCCGTCAACAACGCTGCGGTTCCGCTCGGTGGCGTCATCGCCTCAGACACAATCTACGAAGCGTTCATGAACGGCCCGGAGCACATGATCGAGTTTTTCCATGGCTACACGTACTCGGCGCATCCGCTCGGTGTCGCGGCCGCCCATGCCACCTTGGACGAACTGCAGGAGCGCCAGCTCATCGATCGTGCCGCAGCACTGGCGCCCGTACTCGAAGAGGCGATCCATTCGCTGCGGGGCGAACCGCTCGTCGCCGATATTCGCAATCTGGGATTGGCGGCCGCCGTCGACGTGACACCGGTACCGGGGAAACCTGCCTTGCGAGCGTTTCAGGTGTTCGAGCACGCGATGGCGCGAGGCCTGCTACCCCGCTTTACCGGCGAGACCCTCGCTCTGGCACCGCCCTTCATTTCGACCGAGGACGAAGTCCGCAACGCCGTCGAAATTTTGAGGGCATCGCTGCGCGCAGCCGCTTGAGCCGCGCCGCGAACTAGATCACGCAGGACACGCCGGTCCCGCCGAGCCCGCAATAACCATTCGGATTCTTGGCGAGGTACTGCTGGTGGTAGTCCTCGGCATAAAAGAATTCCGGCGCAAGCGTGATGTCGGTGGTGATGGCGCCATAGCCGCCGCCCGTTAGTCCCGCTTGATAGCGCTCCCGACTCGCCTTCGCCTCGTCGAGCTGCGCATCGCTCGTGCAGTAAATGACGGAGCGGTACTGCGTGCCGATATCGTTGCCCTGCCGCATACCTTGCGTCGGGTCGTGTCGCTCCCAGAATGCGCGCAGCAGTTCGCCATAAGACACCTTGGCGGGATCGAAAATCACCCGTACCACTTCGGCATGCCCAGTCAGACCACTGCAGACTTCTTCGTAAGTGGGGTTCGGTGTGTAGCCGCCTGCGTAGCCAACCGACGTCGATACGACCCCTGGGATTTTCCAGAAGAGTCGTTCGGCGCCCCAGAAACAGCCCATGCCGAAGACCGCTTCGACCGTGCCCGCCGCGAACGGCGGCTTCAGCGGCGCACCATTCACGAAGTGATGGGCGGGTATGGGCATGGGCGCAGCGCGCCCGGGAAGCGCTTCGGCAGCGCTGACGTTTTCGGCTTTGCGACGGAAGAGTGACATGGCCCAGATTCTGGGGGCGGACCGCAGTGTCTTCAAGCGGCCGGTTGTCCTCGAACCCGACGCTGCGTAACCTTTGCGATCATGACGACCTGCCACGCTCACAATCTGCGCAAAGACCCGGCCTCGACACCAAAACCGTTTGGCTTACGCGTGTCGCTCAAGCCAGGCGACCCCTTCCGCACCCTGCTCGGGGCCGACTGGAATCGTACCCACTGGTACGCCACGGAGCGTGAGCGCGACGCGGCACTCGCCGAGATGAGTCGCAAGCACGAGTATTCGCGACCGGGCGATCGTCCCGCCCACGTCTACGAAAAGGTCATGAGTCAGAACGTTCTGCCGAGGAACAAGTAGAACGTATTCTCGCCGCCCTCGCCGAACCCTGAGCCGAGGTAGACCGGGCCTAGCAGCGTGTCGAGACCTAAGAACACGCTACCGTGCGTCAACGATGATCCGAAGCCGATCTCGCTGCGCTTGCTCCACACGTTACCGGTCTCGAGCGACATGCCGGCGTAAGCGGGCACATTCAAAAACCCTTCGCCGCCGCGACCGATCTGTCGGTAGTAGAGCAGTCGTGCAATCGCGTAATGCCGACCGTTCAAAGAATCGGGCGCGAGCCCGGAGAGATTGAGAAAACCCCCGAGTGGAAACAACGAGCGGATGGTTCCGGGATTGGAGTTGACGTTGGTGCCGAAAGACGTCCACAGCACGCCGGTGTGACGTCCACTCGAGCGAGCTGCCAGCCAGTCGATCGACACAAGGTCTGCACGTCGATCGGAACCGAGACTCGGCGTTTCGGCGCGCCACTCAGCCGTCAGGTATTGCCCGCGCCGCGGAAAATTACGGTTGTCGAGTACGTCGTAAGAAAACTTCCCGTAGAACTCACGCAGATCGAAGTCCTCGACCGCAGGCGCGGCATCATCGCCGATGCGCACCCTAGCCTGCCCCGACACTCGACGAATCCCGGCGCGCATCTCACCCCAATTCGAAAATTCGCGGCCGACATCCAAACCGTACTCCGTGGTGCGCAGACGATATTCGGCGCGGCGTACGCCATCTTCGATGAGCGGCACATTACGAAGATCGAAGCTGGCCTTCGGCACCACGAACCAGCGCGCTGCATCACCGAAAGGGATGTAGAACTCAGTCGAAATCTTAGGCTCGGAGCCGACCTGAAAATCCCATACCCACTCGGCGGCGAGCGGACCGATGTCGGCCAAGGTGACGCGGGCTGCAGCGTTGTAACTCGAGTTGCCGTTGAAATCGTCTTCCAGGTTGAGCCCGAAGCGCACGTAGTTCGGTCCCCAAGAATTGCGGCGCGCGCTGAGCTCGAGCACATCACCCCGTGTGCCGTCGCGCAGTCGATAGTCGACGCTCTCGAAGTTGCCGCGCCCGTACAAGGTCGTAAGTCCCGCATCGAGACTCTCTGCACTCGAGAGATCGACGAAAGCGGCGCGAAGCAAGCGTTCGTAACGCACCGAATCGGCCGCCACCCGCACTTCCTCGACCTTCGGCGCTCCGCCCCGCGTCACTGCGCGCGCAGCGAGATAGCGCGAGTAGTCGGTCTCCGGAAGTTTGAGTGCCGACAGACGATCGCTTGCCGCTAGCGCCGCGGACTCACCGAGCTGCACCGCGCGCCCGACGATATCGAAATTGAAACTCGACGCCTCGCCAAGTTCGGGAGTCAACAGCACATCGGCGGGCTGCAGCAACTTGCGCTGCGCGTCGCTGCCGCGGCGGATGAGGATCGAGAGCATTTGATTGGAAATGGTCGCGACCGAATCGAGCGTGTCGCGCTTGCGCAAGGGGAAGCCGACGTCGACGACAATCAGCACATCGACACCCATCTGACGCGCAAGCTCGACCGGCAAATTATTGGCGAGGCCCCCATCGACGAGCAGACGACCGTCGATTTCGACGGGCGCGAACACGCCCGGCGCGGCAAGACTCGCGCGCATCGCGGCGACGAGATCGCCGCGAGCCAGATCGATCGGCTCGCCGGTCTCGAGGTCGGTGGCGACCGCGCGGAACCTTGTCGGTAGCGCATCGAAGTCTTCGGTGCGGGCCACGGGTTGCGTGACTCGACGCAAGGCCTGCGAGAGTCGCTGACCCGACAACAAACCCTTCGGAAGACGGAAAGTACCGCCCTTCAGGCCGACCGGAAAATCGATCAGAAAATTTTGATCTTCGCTCTTGCGGCGAAAACTCAGGCGGTCACGCGGACCCGGTTCTTGAAACGCTTTGCGCCACTCGGGCGAGTCGACGAAAGCCGCAATTTCGGCGGCGCTCAGCCCGCTTGCGTAGAGACCACCGACCACCGCACCCATGCTGGTGCCGGCCACGGCATCGATGGGGATGCGCTCGGCCTCCAGAACTTTGAGCACGCCGACATGCGCCGCTCCCCGCGCGCCGCCGCCCGATAGCACGAGCCCTACACGCGGACGTTCGACAGCCGCCTCGGCCGTAACGGCGCAAAGCATGAACGCAACCCACAGAATCGATATCCAACGCACGGACGCAAGGATACCAAGCGATAATGTCTCCATGCTCGATCTTGCCGCTTTAGCGCTGCTGGCTACGCCCGGAACCCCGCTCGAAGAGGTGGTCGTCACCGCGCGGCGTCGCGAGGAGCGGCAGGTCGATGTGGCGGCCAGCGTCTCGCGCCTCACCCCTGGTGATCTCGGCCGCATCGACCTCACCCACCACGCCGAAAGTCTCAATCGGGTACCCGGTGTACTCCTGCAGCGTGGCAGCGGCCAGGAAAGCCTACTCGCCATTCGTTCTCCGGTGCTGACGGGTGCCGGCGCCTGCGGCGCCTTCCTGTTTCTCGAAGACGGTTTCCCGTTACGACCCACTGGCTTCTGCAACGTCAACGAACTCTTCGAAACCAATACCGTGCAGGCAGCCGCCATTGAGGTCATGCGCGGCCCCGGTAGCGTGGTACATGGGGCAAATGCCGTGCATGGCGTCATCAACGTTCTCACGCCCGCCGCCGCAGATCTCGAAGGCGTACGCGTGACCGCCGTCGCCGGTGCCGATGCATTCAAATCGGTCGGTCTCGTCGTCGGTGACGGACAATCGGCGGCGCAAGGACTCTTTCGTCATGACGGGGGCTTCCGGGACGACTCTGCGGTCACCGAACTGAAGCTCAACCTGCTCCACGATCGCGAACTGGCGGGCGGTCAGTTGCGCTGGCGGATGGCGGCGACGCGTCTAGACCAGGACACGGCGGGATTCATTCGCGGACTCGACTCTTATCGCGACGCGACGTTGCGCCGCTCGAACCCGAACCCTGAAGCGTTTCGGGATGCCGACAGTCTGCGTATGTCGAGCACTTGGAACCGCAGTGAGTGTTCAGACTGCGACGATGAAGCCCGATTGATTTTACGGCACTCGTCGATGACCTTCCTGCAACATTTTTTGCTCGGCAAGCCGCTCGAGAAAAATTCGCAGACGAGCGCGGCCGTTGGACTCTCGCGCAGTCGACCGTTTGCCGTGACCGGCTGGTCGTGGCGCGCAGGGCTCGATGCTGAGTGGGCCGATACCGCGTTGCTCGAAATTCAGCAGGGACCCACGCTCGAAGGCAGCGCTGCGGCGCGAGCAATAAGACCCGCGGGTCGGCACTACGACTACACGGTCGATGTGACTTCGTTAGGCGCGAATACGTCACTCGAGTATCGCAGCGAGGCTTGGCTCTGGCGCGGATCGGTGCGTGCCGATTACATCGCGTACGCGTATGACAACCTCATGCGTAGCGGCAATTCCGCTGAAGACGGAACGAGCTGCCCCGGCGGCTGCCTGTACAGTCGCCCTGCCGATCGCAACGACTCATTCTCGCGTCTCACACCACGAATCGAAGTCATTCTTCATCTGAGCCCCATGCAGCATGTTTACGCGGCGCTCTCCGAGGGCTTTCGTCCGCCGGAAGTTACCGAACTTTATCGACTGCAGCGTAACCAGTCGGTGGCCGATCTCGAGGCAGAACGTATGCGTAGTGCCGAAATCGGCTGGAGGTTCGCATTCGGCAATCTCGCCGTTTATCGCGCACAAAAAGACAACGTCATCCTGCGCGATGCGAACGGCTTCAATGTCATCGGCGGCCGTACGAGTCACGAGGGAATCGAGTACGAGCTCTCTTGGCAGGCGCTGCCGTGGCTGCGCGCGGATGCGGGCGGAACATTCGCCCGTCACCGCTACGATTTTTCGAGGGTGATCGAAGGCGGTGAGACCATCACGGCGGGTCGCGACATCGATACGGCTCCGCGGCAGACGCATCGTCTTGCGCTCGCCGTGCAACCCCACCCGCTCGTCAATGTCGTGCTCGAAGCACGACAGGTCGGCGCGTATTTCGCTGATGCCGCCAATACGCGTCGACATCCTGCGCAGACCGTGCTCGGACTTCGAGGCCAATGGAAAATATCCGGGCAACTCTCGATCAATCTTGAAGTCGAGAACCTCGCTGATCGACTGCTCGCCGATCGCGCCGATTTTGCGCAAGGCGACTGGCGTTATTTTCCGGCGCGCCGACGCAGCGCTTATCTCGGTATCGATTGGCGGTCGCGCTAACGACCGCGTGGAATCTGTTGCGTGATGCAGTGGATGTTGCCACCGCCCAATAAAATCTCTCGCGCGGCTACGCCTACCACTCGCCGGGTCTTGAAGATCTTTTGCAATTGCGCGAGCACCTTCGCATCGAGACGCGGATCGAGCAACGGCACGACCACACCCCCGTTGGCGATATAAAAATTGACGTAGCTCGCCGCGAGACGCTCGCCGCCGCGTCGCCGTTTGGTACCCGCCCGCGGCACAAGCCCTGCGGCTTCGATCTCCGTCATGTCGAGCGGACCCGGCATCGGGATGCGATGAATCTTTAGGCGCCGCCCACGCGCATCGCGAGCCTCGCTCAACCGCTCGAAAGCATCGCGCGAAATAACCGACTGCGGATCGCGAGGGTCGTCACACCACAGAAGCGCGACCTCGCCCGGCGCGACGATGCATGCGAGGTTGTCGACGTGGCCATCGGTTTCGTCGTTGAAGACACCGCGACCGAGCCAAATGATATGCGACGTACCGGTGTACGCCTGCAGCAAGGTTTCGATTTGTCGACGTCCGAGCGTCGGGTTGCGATTAGGGTTGAGCAGACATTCTTCGGTGACGAGCAAAGTGCCCTCGCCATCCGTATGAATCGCTCCACCTTCGCAGACGAGCGGCGCCCGATAACGCTCGAGCCCCTCTTTGACGAGTACACGACGCGCGACGAGCTCATCCCGATCCCATGGAAAATAGAGACCGCCCTCAAGTCCGCCCCATGCATTGAAGTGCCAATCGACACCGCGCACCGCGCCCTTCGGCCCGACGACGCAGGTGGGGCCCACGTCGCGCATCCAGGCGTCATCACTCTCGAGCCGCACCAGGCGAATCCGCGGCTCCAGAGCCCGCCTCGCTTCCTCGAAGCGGCTCGGCGTCACGCCCACGGTAACAGGCTCGAATTGGGCGATGGCATGGGCCACCGCCGCAAACGCGCGCTGCGCCGGCAGCGCCTGTTCGCGCCAATTGTCGGGACGCACTGGCCATAGCATCCAGCAACCACGATGCGGCTCGAATTCCGCCGGCATCCGAAAACCATCGGAGAGCGGCGTGGATAACAAGGGGTCGTTCATCGGCGGGATTCTATCGGAGCCGCAGCCAGGACGGGTCCGAAGCCGACTGCATGGTAGAATTCGCGCACGCAACGGCGGGGGTTTCTAATAAACGCCGGGCGCTTCAGAAGGAGTTCACTCAACATGACATCGGCTTCGAAAGTCACCCTCACGCCACCGGCCGGGGGCGCCAAAATCACCATCAAGGACGGCAAGCTCGTCGTTCCCAATAATCCCATCGTCCCGTTCATCGAGGGTGATGGCACCGGTCCGGACATCTGGCGCGCGAGCGTCCGCGTCATCGATGCGGCAGTCGCCAAGGCCTACGGTGGCCAGCGCAAGATCCACTGGCTCGAGGTCTACGCGGGCGAGAAGGCAAACAAGCTGTTCAACACCTGGCTGCCCGACGAATCCGTCGCGGCCTGCCGCGAATACCTCGTGTCGATCAAGGGTCCGCTCACCACGCCCGTCGGTGGTGGCATCCGCTCGCTGAACGTCGCGCTGCGTCAGCTGCTCGATCTTTACGTCTGCCTGCGCCCGGTGCGTTGGTTCAAGGGCGTACCCTCGCCCGTCAAGGCTCCCGAGAAAGTCGACATGGTGATCTTCCGCGAGAACACGGAGGACATCTATGCCGGCATCGAGTTCGAACTCGGCTCCGAGGACAACAAAAAATTCATGGAGCTCTTCAAGGCGAGCTTCCCGAAGGCCTACGCCAAGATCCGCTTCCCCGAAACCTCGGGCATCGGGATCAAGCCCGTGTCGCTCGAGGGCACAGAGCGCCTGTTCCGTGCCGCGGTGGAATACGCCATCGTCAATCAGCGCAAGAGCGTCACCATCGTCCACAAGGGCAACATCCAGAAGTTCACCGAGGGCGCTTTCCGCAACTGGTCATACGCCCTCGCCGAGCGCGAGTTCCCGGGCCAGACCTACGGTTGGGAACAGTGGGAGCGCACCAAAGCCGAAAAAGGCGAGAAGGCGGCCAACGCCGAAATGGATGCGGCGAAGAAGTCCGGCAAGATCATCATCAAAGATGCCATCGCCGACATCACGCTGCAGCAGGTGCTCACGCGTCCCGACGAGTTCGACGTGCTCGCCACCTGCAATCTCAACGGTGACTACCTCTCCGACGCCCTCGCCGCTCAGGTCGGTGGCATCGGCATCGCCCCGGGCGCCAACATCAACTACGTCACGGGTCACGCCGTATTCGAGGCCACGCACGGTACTGCGCCGAAGTACGCCAACCTCGACAAGGTCAACCCGGGCTCGGTGTTGCTTTCGGGCGAAATGATGCTGCGTTACATGGGCTGGACCGAAGCGGCCGATGCCGTCATCAACGCCATGGACCGCACCATTGGCCAGAAGACCGTCACGTATGACTTCGCACGACTCATGGAAGGAGCCAAGGAAGTCAAATGCAGCGAGTTCGCCGACGCGCTGATCAGCAACCTCTAAAGGCATCGTGGTGACCGCCGAGACCCTGATCGAACAAGGATCTCGGCGGATCGCCGTGGCCTTTGCCGCGTATAACCGCGAATTCCGCGACATTACGCGGCGAGCACCCGCTCGTTTCGATGCGCGCGATTGGCATGGTAGTCAGCAAGATGCCGTGGAGCGCATCGAACTCTACGATCGCTGGGTCAACCAAACCGTTGCCAGCTCTCGTCAAGAGCTGGGTGAGTCCGCCCTCGACCGAAATCTTTGGTCGGCGATGCGTGATCGATTCCACTCACGAACTGCGGGCCTCCCCGACGCCGCCTTCGCCCGCACGTTCTTCAGCTCGGTTTCCCGTCGTGTGTTCGGCACGGTGGGCGTCGCGACCGACATCGAGTTCGTCGGCGTCGATCTCGATCCACTCGAGGGCGCTGGCGATAACGCCGAGACGGAGCTCTATCGCAATCGAGGTAGCCTCGAGCTCGTGGTCGAAGATCTTCTCGGTGACATCCGCTTGCGCAGCCCCTGGATCGACTTCGAGAAAAGCGTACGCAACGTCACCGTCGAAATCCGCAAGCAGATCCACGAACGCCTCCCGCAAAGCGTCGATGTCGCTTTGCAGCACCTCGAAATCCTGAAGCCGCTGTTTTTTCAGAGCACCCGCGCCTACATCGTCGGTCAGCTCGTTGCCGATGGTCTGCGACTGCCCCTATTGCTCGCCCTGAAAAACACCGACCGCGGGCTCTACATCGACGCGATCATGCTCGACGAAGACGAGCTCAGTATCGTCTTCGGCTTCACGCGCTCGTATTTTCACGCCGATCTCGAACGCGTCGTCGAGACCGTGGTGTTCCTGCGGCAACTTCTGCCGCGAAAGCCCCTCTCGGAGCTCTTTACCGTGCTCGGTCGTGCGCGACAGGGCAAGGCCGAGCGCTACCGCGAGCTCGCTCGACACTTGCAGCACTCCGACGATCTTTTCGCGCATGCGCCGGGCGAACGCGGCCTCGTCATGATCTGCTTCACCCTGCCCTCGCTCGATGTCGTCTTCAAACTGATCCGCGATCGCTTCCCGCCCGTGAAGACCGTGCTGCGACAAGACGTCATCGACAAGTATAAATTCGTGTTTCGGCACGATCGCGCGGGTCGCCTCGTCGACGCGCAGGAGTTCAAGCGGGTACAGCTACCGAAAGCCCGGTTCACACCGGAACTCATCGAAGAGCTGCTCTCGGAGACCGCCGAGACCGTGCATGTCGAGGGCGAAGACCTCGTCTTCGATCACATGTACATCGAACGGCGTATGGTACCCCTCAATCTCTACCTGCGTGAAGCGGCGCCCGAAGCGGCCGACAAGGCCGTCGTCGACTACGGCCAGGCGATTCGCGATCTCGCGCTCTCGAATATCTTTGCCGGCGACTTGCTGCTCAAAAATTTCGGCGTCACCCGACATGGCCGCGTGATCTTTTATGACTACGACGAGCTTTGTCAGGTGACGGACTGCCGCTTCCGTGAAATGCCACAGGCCGATAACGACGAAGACGAAATGCGGGCCGAAAGCTGGTTCTACGTGGCCGATAACGACGTCTTCCCTGAGACCTTCCTCAATTTCCTGGCGTTCAGCGATGCGCAGCGGGAGCTTTTCCGCCGCACCCACGGCGATCTGCTCGAGGCCGATTTTTGGCGCGGTATCCAGCAGCGGGTCAAGGAGGGCGCGGTCCTCGAAGTGCTGCCCTATCGGCCGCGACGGCTAGGACAGTCACTGAACGCACCCAGTTCGCGCTGATTCCTTGGCGGATCGCCATGCAGGGCGTTAGGATCGAGCCATGTCCTCTTCCAAAAACGCCGGCGTGAGACCTCGAGACATCCATTTTTCGATGGAGTCCGCGCGGGGTCGCTATTGGCTCGGCGGAGACCCAGTTGGAACGGCCGTGCTCAATGGTCTGTCGCTCACCTTTCCGGACGGCGAAAAACTCTTCATGGATGCCGTGCGTCATTTTCGCGGCAAGGTCTCTGGGCAACTGGCCGAAGACGTCCGGCACTTTCTCGCGCAGGAAGCCATGCACTCGCGTGAGCATCACGCGCTGAACTCGATCATCGACCGCAACAAATATCCCGTCGACGAGATCCTCGGACGTATCCGCGAGCGCATCGCGTTCAATCGTTCGAGAGGTCCGTACGCGATGCTGCTGTCGACCATCGCACTCGAGCATTTTACGGCCATGATGGCGGACATGCACATGCAGAATCGGGGCTTGTTCGAGAGCGCGGATCCCGAGATTGCAAAACTTTGGCGCTGGCATGCGCTCGAAGAAACCGAGCACAAGGCCGTAGCCTTCGACGTTTTCCTCGAGGCGACGAAAGACTGGTCGCCGCTCAAGCGCTATCTGCTGCGTTGCTGGTCGATGATGTACATCACCTACCACTTCACCCGGAATATCGCGAACCACGCGAGCTGCTTGCTGCAGGCCGACGGCTACAGCGAAGCCGAGGCGAAAAAAGCCGTTTCAAGATTTCTTTGGCGCGATCCGGGAATTTTCCGTCAGGGTTGGCGCAGTTACTTCGCCTGGTATCGCCCGGGGTTTCACCCCTGGGATCTCGACAACCGCGCTGCACTGGCCGAGTGGCGCGCGGAGTTCGACGTCACCTGATCGCAACCGCGGGCGTCCGGCCACGCGGCAATCCAACGCCTGATCAGCTCCACCCCCTCGTCGTGGGCGAGCGTGCGACCGAGCTCGGGCATCATCGCGCCGGGGTCGGTGGAGGCCATCCGATACACCGTGATCGACTCGTCTGGCTGCCCCGGTACGATGCCGAAACGCCGATTGCCCGTACCTCGGCCCGCCGCGATCGGCGACTTGCACACGCCGAGCGCGACGGCAGAGGTCTCGCTGGCCTCCAGAGACAATCCTGAGGTGTCGGCAGGCCCCAACCGGTTGTGGCAGTGACCACAGTTGATGTCGAGATAGGCGCGCGCACGGGCCTCGAGCGGCGCTGCGGGATCATCCCAAACCGCCGCCCGGGGTACGGGCGCAGCGGGTCTCGCAAGCTTCCCAAGTGCCACCCAATGTTCGAGCTGGTTTCGTTGGCCGAGCGTCTCGCCGTCAGCGTGGACGCGATTGAGGTGGCGCGCCTTGAGTCCGATCGGCCAGAGCGACCCGCGCTTCACATCGGTGGCATGACACCCGGCGCATTGGTTGACGTCGGGCACGATGTAATCGAAATCTTGGGTGCTCCGCCCTGCACCATCCCCTTCACTCACCAGCGTGAGCGCGCGCACCGCCCCCGTACGTTCGAGTCGTGCCTCACGCTGAGCCTCGTCCCACACATACGTCGAGGCCGCCCAACCCGAGTCGCGGCGCACCAGGATCCGGGTTTCGATCAGACGAACCTCATCGAGTACGAGACGACCCCCGACCTCGTGACCACTCGGTTCGGATGTTTTGAGCACCTGCGTACGATCGCCGTTCGTGGCGAGCGGGTAATAAAAGGTTTTGCTGACGATGGTGCCGACGGGAAAATCGAACGTGCTGTCTGATGAATATTTTGCCTGCGTTCCGTCGGGCATCCACACGGTCCGCAGCTTGTGGGCGTAGTCACTGAAGAGCGGCGTATTGAGCTCATACTCGATCACGCCCGCGCGAGGAACGAGCCTTCCGTCCTCGATCGCCAACACGCCCCACTCCGCGAGCGTCGGCGGATCGACGGCTTCATGAAACACCGGCTGCGTGGGTCCTCGCGAACAGCCGACGAGTACCGCCGCGCTCATCAGCAGCGTCAACACGCCTGTCGCGATTAGAGCCCGCCCGACTCTCACAACTTGAGCTCTACCGGCGGCAGCGGCGCGAGGCTGCAGTTGTACTCGGCGCTCGAGACCTTGGGACTGCGATATTTTCCAGGTCCATCGGCGTTTAACACGTCTCCCGCATCACGAACGCATAGCGCGAGCTCCGGCGGCAGCTTGCCACCTCGTATTTTCTTTGAGTCGACGTACCCATCCCAGAGGACGGGCGGAAACCGCCCGCCCAGCCCAAAAACGGCCAGCTTCAGGGCTTTGAGATCGAGGCCGTCCGGCGCATCGCCACCGCCGACATACCGATTGCCGTGGACATGTATCGCCTCGGGATACGGATCGAAAATCTCCGCGACGCCCTTCTCGGTCATGTAACCGGTCGAGAAATAGCTCGAGATGATCACGTGCGCCGTGGCGTTGTCGGCAAACTCGTTATCGAAGATCTCGACTTGGTCGTTCGAATTGACGACGACGCCCGAACCCGCCGGCACGCTCGCGACCGGTGTGCCCTTCGCGCCGAAGTTTGCGGTGTTGTTGGCGTAGATCTTGTTACGAAAAACCCGCGCGCCCTCGCCGCGCTGCGGCAAGTTCGGCATGTTGAACACAAGTACGCCGCCCGTGTTCTCCGTTGCGACGTTTTCATAGACGTCGGTCCGCCGCGAATTTTCGATCTCGATGCCCGCCACGTTGAGTCGCGCCGTATTACGTCGGACGACGATGTCCTCCGACTGCCCCACGTAAATACCGGCATCCGATGCGCCGATGACGACACAATCCTCGATCAACACCTGCTTGGTCCGCACCGGATACAGGCCGTAGGCGCCGTTACCCGTACTCGGGCCACCCGTCCACTCGATACGCAAGCCGCGCAGCGTAATGCGCTCGCCCTCATTCACTTTCACGGCATCGCCGCGCGTGTCTTCGATGGCCAGGTTTTCGAGCGTGAAATCGCTCGCGTTCACGAGCAGTCCTTCGGCCCCCACTTTCTGACCCTTGAACGACAAGACTGTCTCGTTCATCCCTGCGCCACGGATCGTGACGCCGCTCACGCGAAGACTCAGACTGCGATCGAGGGTGTAGCGACCCGCGGGGATCTCGATGACCTCACCGGGCTTGGCATCGAGCAACCGGGTTTGCAGTTCCCGCTGAAAATTGGCATCGATCGGCGCGTGATCTTTAGCCCCGCAGCCGACGAGCACGCACGACAGTGCGATCATCACCGCAATCCGCCTCGGCAATTTAACGTCCAGATATTTCATTGACCCGCCTTCTCGAGCGCTTGGGAGAGATCCGTCTTCAAATCTTCGATGTCCTCGAGCCCGATCGATAGCCGAACCGTACCCTGCCCGACCCCCGACATCGCGAGGTGCTCTGGTGACAGATCTTTGGGTTGTATCATCTGCGGTGGCATGGCCAACGACTCGGTCGAACCGAAGCTCGGAGTCCGCGCAAAGAGCTGCAACGCTTCGCTGAATCGACGACCCGCTTCGTAGCCGGCCCGCAAATCGAAACAGATCACCGAACCGAACTCTCGCATCTGCTTGCGCGCCAACGCCGCTTTGGGATTCGAGGCGAGACCTGGGTAGCGCACTCGCGTGCAGGCGGGATGCTGCTCCAAAAATTCAGCCACGAGCTGGGCGTTGATCGACTGCTGACGGTAACGAACGAAATAGGTCTTGAGTCCTCGCACCATCATGGATGCAGAAAGCGCATCGAGATGGGCCCCGAACAGCCGGAAATCGCCGCGCAGCTGACTGATGAGTTCACGACTCGCGATGACGGCACCCCCCATGACATCGCCCGCCCCCGTCGCGAACTTGGTCAGGCTGTGCACGAAGAGGTCGATCTCGAACTCGCCATGCTGGTGAAAGCCGGCCGACGTATTGTCGATGACCGTGAGCGCACCGTGCTTGCGTGCAAGTCCTGTGATGGCCTCGATATCGGCGATTTTATTGATGGGGTTGGTAGGGCTCTCGAACCAGACCAGGCGGGTTCGACGGCTCGCGAGCTCCCGCTCCAGACCTTCGAGGTCATCGATCGACAGCAGCGTGTGCGTCACCCCAAATCGTGCGAGCAACCCGCGGATGATCTGACGAGTCGGCCCGTAGCCCTCGACGAAAAAGATGACGTGATCGCCCGCTCGCGTGAGCCCGACGAGCGACTGCGCTACTGCGTTCACGCCGGAGGCCGTGACCATGCATTCGTCTCGGCGCTGCAGTTGAGCGAGCATCAGCTCGAGTTGGCGAGCCGTCGGGTTGGCCAACCTCGAGTAAAAAAATCCCGGACGCTCGCCGCGGGCGATTTTCTCGGCCTCGGCAACGGTATCCGTCTCCCATTTTACGTTCTGGAAGATCGGCAGGTTCAGAGGATGGTTGTCGTTCGGCAGCTCGATCGCTGGCGGGTGATTGACTCGTGTTTCGTCTTTCATTCTTTGGTTCAGTCGCCGCTGCGCGCCATCTGCTCTTCACGTAAGCGACGCTTTTCCTCGCGCTTCATGTAGAGCGTCGAGAACACGACGCCCGTCGCGACGATGAGCACCATGATGGTGGCGAGCGCATTGATGTCGGGACTGACGCCGCGACGCACCCGCGAGAAAATCTCCATGGGTAGCGTCGAGGATCCGGGTCCGGATACGAACTGGGAAATGACGACATCGTCCCAAGAGAGCGTGAACGCAAGCAGCCAGCCCGACACCAAGGCCGGCACGATGAGCGGCAAAGTAATACGGAAAAAAACCGTCGCAGGCTTCGCACCGAGATCGAGGGCCGCCTCCTCGAGGGCATCATCAAAGCCCGCCAAGCGTGACTGCACCACGACCGTGACATAAGACATGGCAAAGGTGATGTGCGCGATGGTAATCGTCAGCATGCCGCGCCCCTCGGGCCAGCCGAAGGCCTGCTCCAAGGCGACGAACAGGAGCAGCATTGCAATACCCGTGATGACTTCGGGCATGACCAGCGGCGCCGTCGTCATCGCCGACAAGAACGCCTTCCCGCGGAACGGACCGAAGCGCGCGAGCACGAGACCTGCCAGCGTACCGAGGATGACGGCGCCCGTTGCGGTCATGGCCGCCACCTGCACGCTAACCCAGGCCGCACCGAGTAGCTGATCGTTCTCGAAGAGCCGAACGTACCAGCGCAGCGTGGGTGAGTTCTCGCCATCCCACACGGTGACCAAGCGCGAGTTGTTGAACGAGAACACGACCATGGAGAGGATCGGGATATACAAAAATGCGAGCCCGAGCCCGAGCATGCCGTTGCGGAACCAACCGCGGTTATTCATACCCGCGCCTCATCGTTTAGCGGCCTCGAGCTCACGGCGCTGATAACGCTGGAACAACAAGATCGGTAGCAGAAGCAGAATGAGCAGCACGATGGCGACGGCGCTCGCCACCGGCCAATTGCGCGCACTGAAGAACTGCGCGGAGAGCACCGTACCGATCATGAGCTGATCGGTCCGGCCGAGTAGCGACGGGATGACGAACTCACCCACCGCCGGTATGAAGACGAGCAGACAGCCGGCCACGATGCCCGGCATCGACAGCGGCAACGTCACTCTGAAAAACGCCTTCGTCGGCGACGCACCGAGATCGGAAGCCGCCTCGAGCAAGGTGAGATCGTGCTTCTCGAGATTGGAGTACAGCGGCAAGATCATGAACGGCAGATACGAATAAACGATGCCGATATATACCGCGAAGTCCGTGTAGAGCAGCGTGAACGGCTGGTCGATGACGCCGAGCGCGAGCAATGTGTTGTTGATCACCCCGTTGGTCTTCAGCAGCCCCACCCAAGCGTAGACACGCAGCAGGAACGACGTCCAAAACGGCAGGATGATGAGCATGAGAAAAAGGTTTCGCGTACTCGGCGCACTACGCGCGATGGCATACGCCATCGGATATCCCACAAGCAGACACAGCACCGTCGAAATCGCCGCGACCTTGACCGAGTACAAGAACGTGCTGAGGTACAGAGAGTCCTGCATCAGCACTTGATAGTTCGACAGATTGAAGGTTGCGACGAAACGCTGCGTCTCCTCGACCCATGCGATCAGCGGTGCATAGCCCGGCTGAATCGGCTGCATCCAAGAAAACGAAATCTTGAAGACGATCAAAAACGGAACGGTAAAAAACAGCAGTAGCCAGATGTACGGCACGCTGATGACAAGCCGCTTGCCATCGAGTGCCTGAAACATCGAGAAGATTTTTTTCACGGGCTCAGATGGTCAGAACGACGGGGCTCGAAGCTTGCCAACTCAGATGCACAGCCTCATCCCAGACGATACGCTCGTCGGCGTGACGCTCGGAGTTAGGAATGGTCACGCGAACCATACGCCCAGACTGCAGACGAACGAGATACACCGACAGATCGCCCATGTACGCGATTTCCTTGACGACACCTCGGGCTACGTTTTCAGTCGCCGACGGGGTCGCTCGCGTGAGCTCGATTTTCTCAGGCCGGATCGCCACCGCCACCTTCGCTTCGGGCGGCGCGCTGATACCGTGATTGACGTAGACCGTCGCCTCGAGCTCGTCACAGCGGATACGGACATGCCCAGGCTCGTCTTCAATGAGCTGCCCATCGAACATGTTGACCGAACCGATGAAGTCGGCGACGAAACGGGAATTCGGGAATTCGTAGATATCGGTGGGCGTACCGACCTGCACGATCTGACCCTTATTCATGACACCGATACGGGTGGCGAGCGTCATCGCCTCTTCCTGATCGTGCGTCACGACAATGAAAGTGACTCCGAGTTGCTCTTGAAGGTTGATCAACTCGAACTGGGTGTGCTCACGAAGTTTTTTATCGAGGGCTCCGAGGGGCTCATCGAGCAGCAACAGCTTCGGTCGTTTGACGAGCGCGCGAGCAAGCGCCACGCGCTGTCGCTGACCTCCCGACAATTGATGCGGCTTGCGGCGAGCGAAGTCACCGAGCTTCACGATATCGAGCATCTCGCCGACCCGCTTGGCGATGTCGGACTTCGACAGACCTTCTTGCTCGAGACCGAAGGCCACGTTCTTCTCGACCGTCATGTGCGGGAAGAGCGCGTACGACTGAAACATCATGTTGACCGGCCGATCGTAGGGCGGAATTCCCGCCATATCCTGACCGTCGATCAGAATGCGTCCCGCGGTCGGCGATTCAAATCCAGCGAGCATACGCAGCAAGGTGGTCTTACCGCAGCCCGAGCCGCCGAGCAAACAAAAAATTTCGCCTTTGTAGATGCTGAGCGAGACGTTGTCGACCGCGACGAAATCACCAAAGCGCTTGGTGACCCCCTCGATTCGAACGTACTCCTGAGCCCGATCGATCGTTTTTTGCGACACGTCCCGCCCTACCCCGAGAAGACCGCGACCGCGCGGAGCGTCCTCCGCGCGGCCTGCGGTGATATTTTTATTTTCCGGCCTTGAAGCGAGTCCACGTCGCCGTCAGCAACTGCGTAAACGCATCGCTCTCGGCGAGATCGACCTGCAGACGCGACTTGACCTCTGGGGTCGGATAAATCGCAGGATTTGCCAAAATCTCCGGCTTGATCAATTTCTGCGCGGGCACGTTGAAGCTCGCGTAATTGACGAGATCGGTGTTCTTCGCCGCAACCTCCGGTCGCATCAAGTAATTGATGAAGGCGTGGGCGTTGTCGACGTTCTTGGCATCCTTCGGAATGGCCAGCATATCGAAGAACATCACCGTGCCTTCACGCGGGATCTTGTAGTCGATCTTGATGCCGTTCGATGCCTCGGCCGCACGATCGCGCGCTTGGAAGATATCTCCCGACCACGCCATCGTGAGGCAAATTTCACCATTCGCCAGATCGTCGATGAACTTCGAGGAGTGAACGTACTTGATGTACGGACGCACCGACATCAACACCTTCTCGGCAGCGGCTAGGTCTTCAGGGGATTCGCTGTTCGGGTCTTTACCGAGATAGATGAGTACCGTTCCGAGGATCTCGGTCGGCGAGTCGAGGATGGCGACGCAGCAATCTTTGAACTTCGAAACGACCTTCGGATCGTAGAACATCGAGAGACTATCGAACGGCGCGTCTTTCATGCGCTCGGCGATCTTGTCCTGATTGAAGCCGACACCGTTAGTGCCCCAAAGATAATTTATCGAGTGGGCATTGTCGGCGTCGTGACGTGCGACCTTGGCCATCAACTCCGGGTCCATGTTCACGAGGTTCGGCAACTTGCTCTTGTCGAGTGTCTGGAAGATTCCGGCCTTGATTTGTCTCTCAAGGAAATTCGCCGACGGCACGACGATGTCATAGCCCGTAGCACCCGCGAGCAGCTTCGACTCCAACACTTCGTTCGAGTCGAATACATCGTACGTCACGTCGATGCCGGTCTCTTTCTCAAAGTCGGCGATCACGCTTTCGTCGATGTAATCGGACCAGTTGTAAACATTGAGGACCTTCGATCCTGACGCCTCCTCGGACTTGCCACCGCAAGCGGTGAGCAACGCAGCGACGGAAAGCGCAACCAGAGCTGGTCTGAAAACCTGTTTCATTTAAAGCGGACTCCCTCGGAAATAAGGAAAACTCCCGCACCACGCGGGAATGACCGAAGTTATAACGCAGACCCCTGTCTCGGGAAAGTCCGGTTTGGGCCTCCGCCAGCACCGCTGGCGTCAGCCGGTCACCCGACCGTCGCGACGCAACTCGGCGTGCAGCTGATCGAGGGTGGAGGCGACCTTGGCGATCAGCTCGTCGATTTCTGCCTTGGTAATCACGAGCGGAGGCGCGACGATGAGGGTGTCCCACACCGCCCGCATGACCAGACCGTTTCGGATGGAGAGGTCGCGCGCCCGGGTGCCCACCGTCCCGCGCTCGGGGAAAAACGCGCGGGAGGGCTTCTTCGGCACGAGCTCGAGCGCCCCAAACAGCCCGAGGCTTCGGGCTTCGCCGACGAGCGGGTGATCGGCAAGCGTTCGCCAGCGTGCCGACCAGTAAGGTACAAGCTCGTCGCGAACCCGCTCCACGATGCGCTCTTTCTGCATGATCTCGAGGTTCGCTAGGGCGACGGCGGCAGCCACCGGATGACCCGAGTAGGTGTAGCCGTGGGCGAACTCGCCACCCTTCTCAATGAAAACCTCGGCGACCCGATCGGAGACCATCAGCGCACCGAGCGGTTGGTAACCCGAGGTGATGGCCTTGGCCAAGGTCAGGAAATCAGGACGAGTGCCGAAGTACTCGCAGCCGAACCAACGGCCGGTCCGACCGAAGCCGCAGATCACCTCGTCCGAGCCAAACAAAATGCCGTACCGATCGAGGATGCGCTGGATTTCGGGCCAGTAAGTCTCAGGCGGAATGATCACACCGCCCGCCCCTTGCACCGGCTCACCGATGAAGGCCGCCACGCGCTCCGGACCGATTTCGAGGATTTTCGCTTCGAGCTCCCGAGCCGCTTGCAGACCGAACGCTGCCGGGTCGAGATCACCGCCGCGCTCGAACCAGTACGGCTGGTTGATATGCACGATGTCCGGGATGGGCAAACCGCCCTGTGCATGCATGGCCTTCATGCCGCCAAGCGAAGCGCCGGCCATGGTGCTGCCGTGATAGCCGTTCCAACGACTGATGATGACTTGCCGTTGCGGCTCGCCGCGCAACTCCCAATAGCGACGCGCGAGTCGAACGAAGGTGTCATTCGCTTCGCTGCCTGAGCCGGTGAAGAACACATGCTTGAACTGCGGCGGCGTGAGCTCGGCGAGCTTCGCCGCGAGCTCGATGGCCGGCGGGTTCGCGCATTGGAAAAAGCTGTTGTAGTACGGCAGCTGCTGCATCTGCCGATACGCCGCCTCGGCGAGTTCGCGACGCCCATAACCGAGGGCAACACACCACAGACCCGACATGCCATCGAGAATGCGACGACCCTCGCTGTCGTAGAGATAGACGCCTTCGGCACGGGTGATGACCCGAGTGCCGCGCGCCGCAAGCGCACGCGAATCGGTGAAGGGATGCAGGTAGTGGGCGGCATCCATGGCCTGCCACTCCGCCGTGCTGCGCTCTGGAATCTGACTCATTGCCGCATCTTACGATGCCGACCGTCAAACGTTGAGCAGAAGATGCTCCCGCTCCCAGGAACTGATCACCTGCAGAAAGACCTCGTGCTCCGCTTGCTTCACCAGCGAGAACGCCGATACGAAACTCTCGCCGAGAATTTCGATGAGCGGATCGCACTCACGCAGCAAGCGAATCGCCTCATCGAGATTTCGCGGCAACGAGAACGGCATGTCGTGGGCGCTACCCGTAATGGGCTCAGTGGGGTTCAGTCCCTGCACCATCCCGAGATATCCGCAGGCGAGCGAAGCGGCGCTCGCCAGGTAGGGGTTCGCGTCAGCGCCCGACAGACGATTCTCGACGCGGCGCGATTGCGGATCCGAACCCGGCACACGCAATCCTGCCGTCCGGTTGTCGTAGCCCCACTGCACGTTGATGGGCGCCACCTGAAATCGCGTGATGCGACGATAGGAATTGACGTTCGGTGCAAGCAGCGCCATGGCGGCAGGCAGATAACGCTGCATTCCCGCGATGTGCGAGAAAAAGAGCGGCGTCGGCGAGCCATCGGCGTTCGAGAACACGTTCTTGCGCGTCTTGCTGTCGATGATGCTCTGGTGAATGTGCATCGCAGAGCCCGGCTCCTTGGCGTGGGGCTTGGCCATGAACGTCGCGTACATCTTGTGCCGAAGCGCCGCTTCACGCGCCGTGCGCTTAAACATGAAGGCCTGATCAGCGAGGTCGAGCGCGTTGCCGTGCAGCAGATTGATCTCCATCTGCGCAGGACCGTCTTCGTGAATCAGCGTATCGATCGCAATATCCTGGTCTTCGCAGAACTGATACACGTCATCGAATAGCGGATCGAATTCATTGACCGCCGCAATACTGTACGACTGACGCCCCGGCTCCGCGCGACCTGAGCGACCGATCGGCGGCTTGAGCGGATAGTCTGCATCGATATTCGGTTCGACGAGATAGAACTCGAGCTCGGGCGCCACCACCGGCTCCCAGCCTCGCTGCGCATAAAGATCGAGCACGTGACGCAGCACTTCTCGCGGTGCCATCTTCACGCGACGACCATCCGCATAAAAACAGTCGTGAATCACCTGCGCCGTGGGCTCCGGCGCCCAGGGCACACGACGGATGGTGCGCGGGTCGGGCTTCAAGATGATGTCGATTTCCGCCGGGCTCATCGCCGCTGCAGTTTCTTCCGGGTAATCGCCCGTCACGGTCTGCAGGAAAATGCTCTCGGGCAAGCGCATGCCCTGATCGCCCTGAAATTTTTGAGCGGGCATCACCTTGCCGCGAGCAATGCCGGCCATATCCGGAACGATGGCTTCGATTTCCTGAATGTTGTGGTCGCGAAAAAATTGCGAAATGGGGTCTGTCATAACTCGAACCTCTATCAGGCGCCGCCGCTACGTCGGGTCGCACGAACTCGCGCGGCCTCGCCGAAAGCATTGAACAACGCCACTGAAAAATTGTTGGCCATTACCCGCCACTCGGGATGCCACTGAACCGCCCAGGTGAACGCGGGTGCATCGGGCAGGTAGAACGCCTCGATCAATCCATCCGGCGCTCGCGCCGCGACGCGCAACCCCGGAGCGAGTTGTTTGACGCCCTGACCGTGCAACGAATTCACGGCGATGCGTTCGACACCCCCCGCCCAGTCGCGCATCGGACCCGGCTCGAGCATCACCTCATGCGCGGGTCCGTACTGACTTTCGAGGGGCGCCGATTTGTCCTCGCGGTGATCGAGCAGCCCCGGCACCTCGTGAACCTTCTGCCAGAGCTTTCCGCCGAGCGAGACGTTCATTTCTTGGAAGCCTCGGCAGATCCCGAGGATCGGTACGCCGAACTCGATGGCGGTCCTGATGAGCGGCAAGGTGGTCGCGTCCCGCTCGGGGTCATGCAAGGTCCCGGGGTCGCTCGGACCTTCGTCGTAATGGTGTGGCTCGACGTTGGAGGGGCTGCCGGGAAACAGTAGACCATCCAGACGGGACAGCAGCTCGGGCGTCTCCAGGGGCTCGGGGAGCACGGGAATGAGCAGCGGCAACCCGCCGGCGGCTCGGGCCACCGCGTGCGCGTACTTCTCACCGACCATGTGAAACGGGTGCGGACCAACCATGCGGCGGTCGGCAGGAATTCCGATAAGCGGGCGAAGAGACATAAGAGGGACGGTTCCGAGATTGGCCCGGAACGCCCAGTGATTAGATCACAGCGTGGCCTGTATAACCGTCCAGTCTTCGAGAATTATGCTGTAAGTCACTGTTTTTATTGAATCTATATTGCGAGAGTCAGTTCGAACCCGTATGCTCCTTTGCCGCTCCGGGCAGATCGCTTGGGGTCCAGACCCCCGAGTTCCCATGAGTGCCTTTCCCGAGCTCGACCAGTTTCTCGAGCGCCATCCCGATACCCGTCACGTCGATGTCTTCCTAAACGATCTGAACGGCGTCGAGCGCGGCAAACGAATCGAGCGCGAGGCCCTGCACCGTCTGTACTCCGAGGGCATGCCGCTCCCCGGCTCCATGTTCGCCTTGGACGTGCTCGGTGGAACGATCCAGGAGAGCGGGCTTGGTTTCGACGAGGGCGATGCCGACCGTCCCTGCAAGCCCCTGCCCGGCTCTTTGGTTCCCGTGCCCTGGCAGAGCGGCGGCGTCGCACAGGTCCAGGTGGCCATGTTCGAACCCGACGGTCGCCCGTTCTTCGCCGATCCGCGACACGTACTCACGCGTGTGCTCGATCGCTTCCATCGACTCAACCTCACACCCGTGGTCGCACTCGAGTACGAGTTTTATTTTGTCGATCGCGAGCGACTGGAAGGCGGCATGCCGCAACCGCCGCGACTGCCTGTGGCCGGTCGCCGAGAGTTCCGCACCCAGATCAACTCGATGACCGACCTCAATGAATTCTCTAAGGTGCTGTCGCGTATCGATGAGGTCGCGCGACTGCAGGGCCTGCCTTCGACGAGTGCGCTCGCCGAATACGGCCCGGGACAATTCGAGGTGAACCTCGAACATCGACCCGACGCCCTGCGCGCCTGCGACGAAGCCATGCGTTTCAAGCGCGTGGTGCGCAGCGTGGCGCGTGAGCAAGGCTGGGACGCTACCTTCCTGCCGAAGCCCTACCGCGACATGGCGGGTTCGGGTCTACACGTGCATGTCAGCGTGCTCGATGCCGCAGGTCAAAATATTTTTGCTTGTCCGGATCCTGCCGCCACCGCTGACGATGCCCCGCACCATGGCATCGAGAGTTCGGCGCTGCGCCACGGCATCGGCGGCATGCTGCGCAGCCTCGCCGACGGCATGGCGATTTGCGCACCGGGCCCCAATTCTTATCGACGCTTTCGATCCGAAGCCTATGTACCGCTGATCCCGAGCTGGTCGATCAACAATCGCGGCACCGCCGTTCGCATTCCGTTGAGCGATGCGACCAATCGTCGCATCGAGCACCGACTCGCCGGAGCCGACGCCAACCCGTATCTGGTCGTCGCCTGGGCACTCGCCGGCATCCACCATGGCATCGCCGAGCAACTGGAGCCCGCCGCACCGATCCGCGGCAACGCCTATCGAGAGGTCGGCGAAAAGCTGCCCCTGCACTGGGCGAGCGCCCTCGAGCGCTTCGGGCGGAGCGAATTTGCCGCGGCCTACTTCGGACGACCCTTCCGCGATCACTACGCCAAGGTCAAACAAGGCGAGCTCGACGAGTTCAACTCCTACGTCACCCCGCTCGAGATGCAGTGGTATCTCGGCGCGATCTGATCGGCGAATGAGTGATTCACGATGAGCCAGTCGGTCGACTCGTGGTACGCATCGAGCACCGTCCCCTCGTCGTCACGAGCCTTACTCGAGGGCGATCACGAGACGGACATCTGCGTGATCGGGGGCGGCATTGCGGGATGTTCCACGGCCTTGCATCTGGCGGAATGCGGCTATCGGGTGATCCTGCTGGAAGCCGAAACCATCGGTTGGGGCGCCTCAGGCCGAAGCGGCGCTCAAGCCATCACGGGCGTCGCCTGTGGACAGAGCAAGCTCGAAAGCCTGGTAGGCGCGACCGACGCGCGCCGTATTTGGGATATGACCGTCGAAGCGCTGCGCTTGCAGCGCGAACTCATCGAACGTCACCGCATCGACTGCGACTACGTGGCCGGGCAGATGCATGTCGCGCTCAAACCTCGGCAAGAGCGGGAACTTCGCGAAGACGTCGAGACGACGCGAAGCCGCTACGGTCACGACTCCCTGCGTATGGTCGAGCGCGACGAGCTGCGTCGCCTGATTGCCTCCGATCGCTATATCGCCGGAACTTACGACGCGGCCTGCGGCCATCTGCATCCGCTCAAATACACCTTGGGACTCGCTGCCGCAGCCGAACGCGCCGGCGCGAAAATCTTTGAGCGTTCACGCGCCGTCACCTACCAACGATCCGGGAATGCGACGTCCGCGGCTCCCACCCTGCTCGTCCACACCTCACGTGGCGCCGTGCGCTGCCGCTCGATCGCGCTCTGTGGCAACGCGTGGCTCGGACCCTTCGCACCGAGTCTTGCCCGAAAGATCATCGGCGTCGGCACCTACATCGTCGCCACGGAGCCGCTCGGCGAAGAACGCGCCGCGGCGCTGATCACGAACAACGCCGCGGTCACCGATATCAATTGGGTGATCGATTATTTCCGGCGCTCCGCGGACCACCGCCTGCTCTTTGGCGGGCGCGTGAGTTATTCAGGCGTCGACCCGCTCGGCACACGGCGCGCAACGCGTGCGCGAATGATCAAAGTATTCCCGCAACTTGCCGACACCAAGATCGACTTTGCCTGGGGCGGGCTCGTCGACATCACGCTAAATCGTGCGCCGCATTTCGGTCGACTCGAGCCCGACGTGTACTTCGTCCAGGGCTTCAGCGGTCATGGCATCGCCCTCACGGGCATCGCCGGAAAGCTACTGGCCGAGGCCATCAGCGGCACGCAAGACCGCTTCGACGTCTTTGCGCGAATCCGACATCGCGATTTTCCGGGCGGCGCAGCCCTTCGCAGACCCGCGCTCGTGCTCGGCATGCTTTGGTATCGGCTGCGCGACTTGCTTTGATCAGCCGCCGGCGGCGTGGGACATCAAACGCGAGAAGAACGGTCTAAGCCGTTTCTCGGTGATCTCGGCGACGGCCGAATACGCCGCGGGCACGACGACGAGTGATAGCAGCGTCGAGGTAATGAGACCTCCGATCACCGCTACACCTAGCGGCGTACGGAAATTACCGTCTGCGCCCAAACCGAGCGCGATCGGCAACATGCCTGCACCCATCGCGAGCGTCGTCATGATCACCGGTCGTGCGCGTTTGCGGCAGGCATCGATCAGCGCTTCGTCACGCGACATACCGGCCTGCTCACCCAGGATGGCGTAATCGACAATCAAAATCGAATTTTTGACCGCAATGCCATTGAGCAGCAAAAGACCGATGAGCGAAGGCAGTGACAGCGAGTTGCCCGAGAGCAGCAACAAACCGAACGCGCCACCGCCGCAAAGCGGAACGGCCGCGAGGATCACGAGCGGCTGTGTGCCGCTGTGGAAGAGCAACACCAGCACGATGTACACCGAGGCGATACCGGCGAGCAGCGCGAGTGCGAAGCCGACGAAGAGCTCGACGAAGGCTTCCGAATCGCCCGCCGGCAGGATGCGCACACCCGCCGGCAGGTTCTGCATGGCCGGCATATTGCGAACCTTCGCCATGACATCGCCGAGCGGCAAGCCATTGAGTTCCGCGGAGACGGTCACCGTGCGCTCGCGGTTCAGACGATCGATGCGCGCAGGACCACTGCCCTCGGTAATGTCCGCCACCGCCGACAACGGTACGGGCCCTCCCTTTCCGGGGACGCGAAGCTGACTGAGCACGGCAGGATCGGTGAGCGACGAGCCGGCCAACTGCACGCGAATCGGAATCTGTCGCTCGGCCAAGTTCAATTTGGCCAGACGCTGCGTGACATCCCCACTCGTCGCGATACGCGCCGCATCAGCAATGTCGATCGTGGAGACCCCCAGATCCGCTGCGCGAGCCGGGTCGGGACGGATGACAATCTCGGGACGCAGCAACGCGGCCGTGGTCGACACCGAACCAATCCCCGGAACCGTGCGAATTGCCGCGGCAATTTCTTGAGCCGCAATCGACAACTGTTCGGAATCTTTGCCGCCGATGGCCATCGACAATCGATCGCCGGGACCACCCGCCACGAAACTCACCCGAACACCCGGCAAGGGCATCAAGGCCTTGCGGACGTCGTTTTCGATCTCGGCACTGCTGCGGTCGCGATCTTCCCCGAACTCGAGCGTCATCGAGATTTTGCGAACCTCAGGGAAACTCAGGCCGCCGCCCATGGTTTCACCGCGCTCGCCGCCCACCGTCGTAAACGTGCGCACGACGTCCGGCACCTCGGCACGTAAGCGCGCGCGAACTTCCGCGGCCACCTCGAGCGAGTCGGAGAGACGCGCACCCGGCGGCAACTCCACCTGCAGCTGCGCGCGCGACGTATTTGAATTCGGTACGAAGGTCGTCGGGATGAGGGGCACGAGGGCGATCGAGAACACGAAGGTTCCCATCGCGAGCACAATCACTCGGCGGCGATGATGGATGGCGTACTCCACCCAGCGCAGATAGCGCGTCATCAACGGCGAATCTGTCGCCACTTTCGGTTCGCCGCGCATAAAATGTCCCGCGAGCATGGGCGTGAGCAGTCGCGCGACGAGCAAAGAAAAGAGTACTGCGGCTGCGGCCGTCCAACCAAACTCGCGGAAGAACTTACCCGTTACGCCTGGCATGAAGGCCACCGGAATGAATACCGCGGCCAACGTGACCGACGTCGCGATCACGGCGATACCGATTTCGTCGGCCGCGTCGACGGCGGCTTGCATGGGCGGCTTGCCCATCGCCCGGTGTCTCGCGACGTTCTCCACTTCGACGATGGCATCGTCGACCAGCACGCCGATCACGACCGCCAGCGCAAGCAATGTGAGCAGGTTGAGCGAGAAACCGAGCCAGCTCATCACGGCGAAGGTCGGAATCACCGAGAGCGGCAGCGCGAGCGCCGAAATCGCGGTGGCGCGCCACTCGCGCAGGAAGAACCAAACGACGATTACCGCGAGGAGCGCGCCCTCGATGAGCATCGCCATGGAAGCGTTGTAGGAATCTTTGGCGGTTTCGACCGTGGACTGCACCTCGGTGAAACGGACTTCCGGGTGCTCGGCCTGTAATTTTTTGATGCTCTTTCGAACACCCTCGCCGACCGCCACCTCACTCGAGCCGGCCGTACGACGCACCGAGAAGCCGACGACCGGTTTGTCATCGAGTAGCGCCGCTGCGCGCGCCTCGCCCGCGCCGTCGGTGACCGTGGCAATGGCGGACAGACGCACCGTACGACCATCGGGCAGGTAGATCGGGTAGTCGGCCAGATCTTGCGCGTTGCGCACCACGGCAACCGTGCGGACCGACTGTTCAGCGCCGCCGGTTTCGGTACGACCGCCCGGCTTTTCGACTTGCAAACGCGCCAGCTGATTCGACACCGAGCCTGCCGTGACACCGAGCGCCTGCAAGGCCTCAGGTCGCAGATCGACCCTCACCTCGCGCTCGACACCGCCCACGCGCGCGACCGAGCCTACGCCCGATACGCTGTAGATCGCCTTCGATACTTTATCGTCGACGAACCACGACAGTTCATCGGGCGCGAGTCGATCCGATTCGACCGCGAAACCGATCAGCGTGCCACCCACGAGGTTGATGCGCTGAATGTTCGGCTCATTGATGTCTTGCGGCATGTCGCGACGAACGCGCGATACCGCATCTTTGACCTCATCGAGTGCTTGGTCGATGTTTCGACCGAGCTCGAACTCGATACGCGTGACGGAGGTTCCCTCGCTCACGGCGGAATTAATGCGCTCGATTCCGGGAATGCTCGCGATCGCATCTTCGACGCGACGAGTCACGTCGGTTTCGAGCGTCGAGGGCGACGCACCCGGCAAGCCGACAGAGACCTGAATGGTCGGTAGCGCGATGTCAGGCAGCTGGGAAATCGGCAGCTGCCTTAAACCCCAAAAGCCGGCAATGACCAGAACGACGAACAGCAGAACCGAAGGCAGGGGGTACTTGATACCCCAGCGCGAGAGGTTCATGAGGAGGGACCGTCGACGACTTTGACGATATCGCCATCGCTCAGGAAGCCTGCGCCTCGCGCCACGACTTTCTCGCCATCTTTGAGTCCAGAACGAACTTCAATGAAATCACCCTGCGGCGGACCCGAGTCGATGCGACGCTGCACGACCTTGCCCCCCTCGCCCATCACGAACACGTAGGGGTATCCGTCGCGGAAGACGACAGACTGGCGGGGGATGACCGTCACTTCGGCTTTACCCACGCGCAACCGACCCTCGGCGAACATGCCGGCGCGTAGCGCGCCCGGTTTTTCGAGATCGGCGTAGACGAGCGCTGTTCGGGTCTGCGGATCGATGCCCGGCGACACCGCACGAATCACGCCGGTCACCTGTTCGCCTGAAGGACCGCGGATATCGACGGTTGCGCCCACCTTGATGCGCGTGAGATCGTTTTCGGACACTTCGGCGCGCCACTCGAGACGACCGCGACGAATGAGGCGCAGCAGCTCGCTGCCCCCGGCGACGATCTGACCGGGCTGCACGTTGCGCGTGGCGATGATGCCGGCATCCGGCGCACGTAGCGTGGCAAAGCCGAGCCTGAGCTTCGAGGCATCGCGCTCGGCCTCTGCGGAAACAACTTGCGCCTCGGCGCGCGCCCGATTGGCGCGCAGCACTTCGAAATCATTGGTGGAGATGAGATTGCGATCGAGCAGCGTCGCACCGCGTTTTTCTTGCGAGATGGCAAGCTCGGCGTTGGCTTTCGCCTGCGCGAGACTCGCCTCGGCCTGACGGGCCTGCACCTCGAGCGTTCGCCGATCGAGTTCGACGAGCGCTTGACCCGCGATCACTTTGTCGCCGGGCTCGACGAGCACATTGGCCACGCGTAGCCCCGCCACTTCGACACCGAGGGACATCTCTTGCCAAGCCGCCACGGAGCCCGAGGCCACGACCTCGCGATCGATCGGTCGACGCTCTGCAGACGTGAGCGTCACGGTGAGCGAGGAGGCTGCGGGCGCCCCCGCACCGCCGCCCCGGGAACAGGCTGCGAGCGAGAGGACAGCCGCCAGCGCGACCGCGAAGGAGAAAAATTTAGGGGGTTTCACGCGCAGCAAGATACGGTCCTCGTCACCAGAGTTGCCATGAAGCCACCCCCCGGCGTCCATGGTCCGGTCAGAATAACCTAACGAATCTCAAAAGCCCGGTGGATATCGGTATTTCGCGCAAAGTCCGGGGGCACGGTCTGACCGCTGATGTCAGTAATCGCGTGACGCGCCGCCAAGCCCTCGTCCATCCGAAATCTCTGAGCATTGGTCGAGAACACAAGCAGCCCGCCGGGCGCCAAAACCGCCAAGCAATCTTCGATGAGCGCCACGTGATCCCGCTGCACGTCGAATACGCCTTCCATGCGCTTGCTGTTGGAGAACGTGGGCGGGTCACAGAAAATGAGGTCGTAACGCTCGCCGCGTTGTGCCGCGGCGGTGAGCCACTCGCGGACATCTGCCCGCTCGAAGCGGTGCCGCGGACCTGCCAATTCATTGAGCGCGAGATTGGCCTCGGCCCATTCGAGATAGGTCGTCGAAAGATCAACCGTTGTGGTCGAGGCTGCGCCACCGGCTGCGGCATACACCGTCGCCGTTCCGGTATACGCGAACAGATTCAGAAATCTTTTACGCGATGCCGCCTCACGCAATCGCGCACGAGTCATGCGATGGTCGAGGAACAAGCCCGTATCGAGGTAGTCCTCAAAGTTCACCCGAAAGCGCAAACCGCCCTCGCCCACCACACGAAACTCACCGCGCTCGTCACGCTTGGTGTACTGATCGCCCCGCTTCACGCGACGACGCGTTCGCAAATGCACGTGATCGGCCGGAATCTCCGTCGCCGAGACGAGGCCCGCCAAGGCCTCCGATCGCCGCTTGCGGACCGTCTCTTCGGGAATCTGCGCAGGCGCCTGATATTCCTGCACGACGAGCCAGCGCTCAGCGCCATCGAACGAGGTGTAGAGATCGATCGCAAACGCGTACTCCGGCATATCGGCGTCGTAGAGCCGATAACAACCGACTCCTTCCCGACGCAACCAGGCCGAAAGTTGTTTCATGTTTTTGCGAATACGGTTCGCGAACATGACCGCACCCGGCTGCGTCGCGAGCGAGACGTCGATCTGCGAGCCCTGCCGCGGTCGCAGATCGCGAGCCGCCGACTCACCCACTCGCAATCGCAACAGTCGGCATTCAAGTGCGCCGACGAAAACGTTATGCACGCGATGCGCACGAAGTCCAAGCTCAAGGCCCAGCGACGCATCACCGCTCAGCACGGCCGCCTCCCATCCCTCGAACCGCTCACGCAGCACCGCACCGAGCTCGGCATGCACCGCGCGCGCCGCCGCTTGGTCGCCGAGCCGAACGCCCCAAGGCGGATTCGTGCAGAGCAAACCGCGGATCGATGGCGGCATGACGGTTGCCAGCTCACCGGCTTCGAACGCGGTGATTTCTGCAACGCCCGCGTGCGAGGCGTTGATCACGGCATCGCGCAGCAAACGCCGGTCCTGATCGCGACCGAGCAAACGCAATCCCTTCGCTTTGCACTCGGCCAAACCCGCGGTCGCGCGCGCCTCACTCGTCTCGGCGAGCCGGCGCCACAACTCCCCGTCGTGACCCTTCCAGCCGAGGAAGCCAAAATATCGGCGACGATGATTGGGGGCGATACCGGCTGCCATGCGCGCCGCCTCGATGACGAACGTTCCTGCGCCACACATCGGATCGATGAAGCCACCGCCACTCGCCGCAATCGCAGGCCAGCCCGCGCGCATCAGAATGCCCGCAGCAATGTTTTCGCGTAGCGGCGCCTCGCCCGTTTCGCCACGCCAGCCGCGACGATGCAAGCCTTCGCCCGACAAATCGATCGACACCGTGACCCGAGTGCCCACCGCATGCGCATGTACACGCACCGACGGTTCGAACGTGGCGATGTCGGGACGCGTGCCGGTTTTGTCGCGCAGCGCATCACAGATCGCGTCCTTCAGTCGCAGCGTGCCGAAATGCGTATTGGAGATCGCCGGATGTCGACCCGACCACTCACAGGCGATTGTTCCCCTAGCCTCGATGTGCGCGGCCCAATCGATGCCACGTAACGCGGCATAGATCGCCGCATCGTCGAGGGCTTCGAAGCGCAGCAACTCGAGGTGCACTCGGCTCGCCACTCGGGACTCGAGACAAATGCGGTACGCCACCTCGAGCGTTCCCGTGAACGCTACGGTGTTGCCCCGCTCGCGTACGTCGAGCCCGCCGAACTCGGCGATCTCGCGCGCCAGCAGATCACCAAAGCCACGCGGAACGCTGGCAACAAACGCACGAGGCGAACTCATCACATCACACTCATGACGTAGGCGGCCAGGGACGAAGATTTCGCGCACCCGGCTTCAGATGACGACAAAGAATTCGGTATGCATCGGCATCGAAACCATCGCCGGCCGGACGCAATCGCGGCGTCGATTCACCGCTTTGATCGAACTCGTCGGCCACCACGGTGCCGAGATACTGCCACCCATCGATCACATGCCAATGGCGAACGCCGAGCGCACTGACCTCTTCGACCGCGACCGGACCTCGATGCGGCCAAGATCGTAACTTAAGTGCCGCGAGCTGAAGTTTCAGGCGCGCGCCGTGACGCACCAAAGGCTCTTCACCCACGCAGGCTCCCGCGCAGCGACCCACTTGGTAGCCAAAGCAAGAACCCGTACTCCCCGCCTCGAGCCCGAGGACCCGCAAACAAAACTTATGGTCGCGCGCGAGATTGACGAGCGCCGTCTTCGCCTGACGCACGCTGCGGTAGATACCGAACGCATCGACGCCCGACGGGATCGGTCCATCGAGCTGATGGAGCTGCGGCGCAAGACCAGCATCGTCGACGAGCCAGGTGTAGGCGTCGCCACCACGCAACCTGCGGTTGTAGACCGGCTGCAATTCGCGCACGAGACGCGATTCGAGCAGCAAGGCACCGAGCTCGCCGGCTGTTTCCGTCCACTCGATGCGGCGCAACTGCGCAGTCAGTCGCTGCGATTTCGCATCGTGACTCGCGCCCATGAAATGCTCGAGCACGCGCTCGCGGAGGTTATTCGCCTTGCCCACGTAGATGAGGGCGTCGCCCTCACCAAAGAAACGGTAGACGCCTGCCGACTCCGGCAGATCGTCGATGAGATCGGGCGACAGATGCGAGGGTAGCGACGGTCGTCGACCCACACGCTCAATGGCGGCATCGAGCGCCGCCGCAGGCCAAGCCGCACGCAAGCGCTGCCAAAGCTGCGCGAGTACTTGTGCATCAGGCAGCGCGCGGTGTCGCGAACTGCAGGTCAAGTCATGTCGCTCGATGATGGAGTCGAGATTATGCCTTCCGGCATCGGGGTACAGATCTCTAGACAGTCGAACCGTACACGTCAACGGCGCCGAAAATCTTCGCCCCGCGCGGCGCATCTCCGCACGCACGAAGCCGTAGTCGAAGCGCACGTTGTGAGCCACGAAACGCCGCTGCGCGAGGCGCGTTTCGATTTCGTCGGCAAGGTCTTCGAATCGTGGTGCATCCTGCACCATGTCCTGGGTGATGCCGGTCAGCCGCTCGATCGAGGGCGGGATACGCGCGCCGGGATTGACCAGCGAACTCCACTCCCATTCGACCTCGCCCGCTCGCATCGCGACGATGGCGATTTCGGTGATGCGATGCCAAGCCGGGTGTCCGCCCGTGGTCTCGACGTCGACGAAAGCGATCGCTCCATCGGCGAGGGACGATTCGTCCTGCCCCAGGGTCACCCGAGTTCGATCCAAGTGGTCTTCAATTCGGTGTACTTGTCGAAGGCATGCAGCGATTTATCACGACCGATACCCGACTGCTTGTAACCCCCGAACGGCACCGTGATGTCGTCCGCGTCATAACAATTGACGTAGACCGTTCCGGCCCGCAAACCACGGGCGATGCGATGCGCGGTGGAGAGATCACGACTCCACACGGCGGCCGCCAGCCCATACTCGCTGTCGTTGGCGATGCTCAATGCCTCGGCAGAATCTTTGAACGAGATGCACGACAACACCGGTCCAAAGATTTCCTCGCGAGCGATGCGCATGCCGGGCGTGACGCCATCAAAAATAGTGGGCTCGACGTAACAACCGCCGGTCTCGATTCGAGCTTGCGAGCCGCCGAGATGCACGCGCGCACCTTCTTGCCGACCCGAATCGATGAGGCCCAACACGCGATTCATCTGGATATCATCGACGATGGCACCGAGTCGGGTCGCTGGATCGAGCGGATCACCCGGTTTGAAATCTCGTGCAATCGTGGCCACCTTCTCAAGCATCGCCTCGCGGATCGACTCATGCACCAGCAAGCGCGAGCCGGCCGAGCACATCTCACCTTGGTTGAAGAAAATGGCGAAGGCTGCAGCACGCGCCGCCGCATCGAGATCGGGACAGTCGGCAAGCACGATGTTGGCGGACTTGCCGCCGCACTCGAGACCCACGCGCTTCATGTTCGACTGACCGGCGTACTGCATGACGAGCTTGCCGGTGGTGGTCGAGCCCGTGAACCCGATGGCATCGACGCCCATGGAGAGCGCGAGGGCTTTGCCCGCCGTACCACCAAAGCCCGGCACAACGTTGAACACACCCGCGGGAATGCCCGCTTCGATCGCGATCTCCGCCAGCCGCAAGGCGCTGAGCGGTGATTTTTCCGAGGGCTTGAGCACCATCGAATTACCCGACGCCAAAACCGGGCCAAGCTTCCATGCGGTCATGATCATCGGGAAGTTCCACGGCACGATCGCGCCGACGACGCCCATCGGCTCGCGCGTGATGGTGGCGAGCGAACCCGGACCGGTCGGCGCGACCTCACCGTAAATTTTGTCGATGGCTTCTGCGTACCACTCGATGCAGCGCGCGGAGGACGTGACATCCACTTTCAGCGCATCGGAAATCGGCTTGCCCATGTCGAGCGTCTCGAGCAGGGCGAGATCTTCCTTGTACTTGAGGATCAGTTCCGCAAAGCGCTTGAGCACTCGCTTGCGCTGCGTCGGACTCTTCGCCGACCAGACGCCGGAATCGAAAGCCTTGCGGGCACTCGCCACGGCGACTTCCACATCCGCCGTGTCACAAGATGCCACTTCGGCGATCAACCGACCGTCGACGGGGCTCTTCTTCTGAAACGTCGCCCCGCTCAGCGCGGCGACAAAACGCCCGTCGATGAAGGCTTGGGTGGCGGGACGAAGACCTGCGGCACGTTCGTGCCAAAGAGAAGTGTTTTGCGCAGACATGGGCGTGAGTTTATCAGTCCATGCACTATTGCCCTGCGTGCCGAGATTTACCCGCACCAAACCGGTGCGCAATGTGCGCTAGAATTCCGGCAAAGCGGCGTTTCAGACCTCATCGGGCTGGCATGGCGCTTGCTAGGCAAAAACCGTATCCCTTCAACCCCCGACGTCATTCCAACATGAAGACTGCTCCAGTCATTGCCGTACTTGCTCTTGGAGCCGCGGCGACCACCGCCCAGGCCGAGGTGTCCTCCACCATCACCCTCGCCTCCGACTACGACTTCCGCGGCATCACCCAGACCGCGCGCGATCCCGCCCTGCAAGCGAGCCTCGACTGGTCCACCGAGTCCGGCTTCTATCTCGGCGCTTGGGCGAGCAACGTCGACTTCGGCGACGGCACCGAGTCCGACTTCGAACTCGACCTGCTCGGCGGCCTCTCGGGCAACTTCTCCGACGATGTCGGCTACGACATCGGTCTTGCCCGCTACAACTACTTCGCCAACGGCGACGATATCGACTACACCGAGTACTACCTCAGCCTCTCCTTCAAGGCGCTCTCGGTCAAGTACTGGTACTCCTCCGATTTCGTCAACTCCGGCGACGGCGCCAACTACCTCGAAGCCAATGTCGACGTACCGCTCCCCAACGACTTCACCGCAACGCTGCATGTGGGTCGCTCGGGCGGCGCCTTTTGGGCCGACGACAAATACACCGACTACTCCGTCGGCGTGAGCAAGACCGTCGGCAACTTCGACCTTGGTCTCAAGTGGGTCGACGGTAGCGACTTCAAGCCCGGCAACAACATCGGCGATGCCAACTCCTCCGAGAGCCGCGTCATCTTTACCGTGGCCACCACGCTGCCCTGGGGCAAGTAAGCCTCACCGTAGGTTGGGCCTAAAAAGCTTTGCCACCACGAAAAAAAGCGCCGGGGTTTCCCCCGGCGCTTTTTTTTGATCTTGGTAGACCGTCAGATCTGACGAACGGGTTTACGCAAGCGCGCGACGGCGCAGACTCAGCACTCGCTCAGCGAGCAAACCACCGGCCACGTAGGTCGTCATCGTCATCAGGTATCCCGGGAAGTAGCCCGCGACGGCCGAGGCGAAGTCCGGCAGCGACAGCGCCACACGCGACGGTGCCAACCAGAACATGCCGAGGTTGGCGATCAAGAACGTGACGAGCGCACTACCCATCACCACGAGGGCGACTCGCCCATAACCACCGTCCGCCACCCAGCGACCCGCCACGAACAGCGCGCCGTAAGCCGGGATGAGGAAGAGGTACGCGATGGTGTAGCAGTTGGTGGGCGTGCCGAGCGCAAACGCCGCGAGGTCGACCACCCAACCCAGCACGAAGTACGCCGGGAACAGCCGCAGATCACGCAGCCAGAGTCCTGCAAGGAAGAACACCGCCCATGACGCGTCGAGCGGACCACCGTACTCGCCGAAGTGGCCGAGTCGCGTGACCGCCATGACGACCGCCAAAGCCAGAGCCACCCACCAGAAGCCGCGATGGGCCGACGTAGTGTTTTCGATCATCTACCGAACTCCCCAACAATCTCAACGCGGCGCCCGATAGCGCAGCGTCACGAAAAATTCTCGGCCCAGGGCGGGAAACAACGTCGCCGTCTCGTACCGACGGTCGAACGCGTTAGCCAGTCGGACCTGAACTTCGGTCGCGCCCGACAGGCGCCACGCACCCGTCAGATCGACGGTCGCATAACCCCCGAGCTCACGCCTGTTCGCGAGGTCATCATACCTGCGACCCGCAAACTGCACACTTGCGCCGAGGTCGAGGGACGCTCCGCGCCACTCGATGGACGAGCGCCCGGACCAAGCGGGTCGACGCGGCAACTCTCTACCCCGATTGGCGGCGCCACGATCTTCGGCCGAGAGCCAGCTCAGCGTCTGCGAGACTCGCCACGGGCCGCCCTGCCACTCGAGCGCACCCTCGACACCCATCAGTTGCGCCTCGGCGACGTTCTGCGGCAGGTAGGTCGCCAAGTCGAACGCGATGAGCTCATCGACCTGACTGCGATAGGCACTGACCGACCACCGACCCCAATCGCGCCGCTGCTTGACACCGACTTCAGCCGTGAGCGCCCGCTCCGGAGAAAGATCCGGATTGCTGAAGCCCGGGTAGTAGAGCTCGTTGAAGGACGGCGCCTTGAAGGCATTGCCGACGCTCGCATAGAGGCGTGCGTCGTCGGCGAAGCGCAGACCCCAAGCCAGGCTGCCGGTGACGTTCGAGCCGAACTGCTCGTTGTCGTCGAGCCTCGCTGCCACGGCAAGATCTTGCGTACCGAAATCCACGGCGTATTGCGCGAAGACCGCCTGGTTGTCTCGTGAAGAGCGGGTGTAGGTCACGTCGCTGTCGACTCGATCACGAAGAAAATCGGCCCCGATCAAAAAATTACCGTTGCCGGCGCGCAGCTCGTTTTGCCAGGAGACCGTATCGCGCGACGAGTTGAATACGCTGGTGAAACTCGCCGCCGCGCTGAAGCTCGTCGACTCGTCCCAAGAACGCCCCACCGTCACGGTGCTACGCCAATTCGCTCCGGGCTCGGTCACGACCTTGACGCCCGCAGCCTGATTCACGAGATCAGACTGGTTGAGGAACGAAGAATCGAACGAGACTCGCGCCTTGGCGCGTTGGGCAAACGCCTCGAGCGTAGTCCCACCCTCGAAACGATAACCCGTGGCCAGATTGACGCTGGTGTTGCGGTAAGGATCCCGATCAGGCTCTGCGGTGAAGCAGCCGCCGCCCGGCGGAAAAGGCAGACCGAGACAGGCGTTGGTGCCATCGGTTTCGAGGTGAGACACCTGCAAGTCGACCCACGCCGACTCGTCCCCGATACCGCCGCCAAAGGCGAGCTGACGCGTGCCATTCGAGCCGGCAGTCGCGCGCAAAGAGCGTTCTGCCCCCCCGCCTCGGCGGGTGAAAATTTGTACCACGCCGCCCATCGCATCGGCCCCGTAGAGACTCGAGCGCGGTCCCCGCACGATCTCGATCCGCTCGACCGTATCGAGCGGCAGATCCTGCAGCGCCGGAATCCCCGTGGTGACCGAACCGACGCGGACGCCGTCGATGATCCAAAGCACGTGGTCCGACTCACCGCCTCGCAAGTAAACGGACGTCGGCTGGCCAATGCCCCCCTGACGGGCGATGGCGATTCCTTCGACGCCGGCCAGAAATTCATCGAGGGTGCGAACTTGGGCGCGCTCGATGTCCGCCCGCTCGATGACCGTCACCGAAGACAACGTGTCCTCGAGTTTTTGAAGGGTGCGTGTGGCCGTGATGACGTACGACTCGGTCGACAGGGATTTTTCGGCCGCGCCGAGACCCAAAGCCGCGAACGTCGCGAGGACCGGGAACAGGGCCTTGGAGGCCGGAAACTGAGCGCTCATCGATACTCCTTCTCGCGCTCCCACCGAGCACGCCATGGATATCGCGAGGCCGGTCTCCGGACTTGCGAGCGGCGCAGATTGATGCGCCCTGGGTGATCGCCTTCCCGTCTCCACCCTTGCAGTGGGGACAGTGGCCGATGATCACCCTGCCTCGCTTACCGTTGCGGGGGCAGTGTCGGAATTGCGCGCCGAAGCGCCCTCACCGACTTCCCGTTTCACCTCCGATGCGACCTTCGCACCGTAGGCACCTCACGAACGAACGGAAGACTACGCTTTCGCGCCGCGCGGCGTCAATCGGTCAGGAACTACAGGAGAGCGCAGAGCAGCCGGCACGATGTCGCGCCCACTCGGGACGACGGGCTTCGTAGGCCTCGCGACCGGGCTGCCGCTCATAGGGACGACGCAATACAGTCAGCAGCGCCTCGAGTGGCTCGAGATTCCCCTGCGCTGCCGCATCAATCGCCCCTTGCGCCAGGTAATTACGGGGGACGTAGCACGGGTTATGGGCGTTCATGAGTTGCTGGCGAGCACTAGCTTCGAGACCGCTCGCCTCACCGCGCGCGCACCACTTCGAAAACCACGCCTGCCAGCGCGCGCGAAGCGCCGCCGAACACTGGCCTGCGTCGTAAAGCGCAGGCTCGAGCACTTGCTCAATCAGTCGAGCCTCCGACAGTCGACCCTCGGCGTCGACGAGATGCTCACCGAGCGTACGAAAGAAAATCGGCATATCGGTCTCGACGGTCGACATCAAAGAAAAAAGCTCGTCGACGAGTGCCGCATCGCCCTCGCGATCGATGCTCTCGAAGCCAAGTTTGGCGGCGAGCAAGCCCTGCCAGGTTGCGCTGTAGGTACGGCGATAAAGCTCGAGGCCCTCCTGCAAGGCGTCGCGATCTTCGATGATCGGCATCAGCGCACCCGCGAGTCTCGCGAGGTTCCAGAGCGCGATTTGCGGCTGGTTGCCATAGCAATATCGGCGACCCGAGGCGTCGGTCGTGTTCGGCGTCCACTGGGGGTCGTATCCCTCGAGCCAACCGTAAGGGCCGTAATCGAGCGTCAAGCCGAGGATCGACATGTTGTCGGTGTTCATCACTCCGTGCACGAAGCCGACTCGCATCCAGTGGGCGATCATCACCGCCGTACGTCGACAGATTTCGGCAAACCAAGCCGCCGGCGTTGCCGGATCGTCAGCATCAAAGATTGGGTAATGCACGCGAATGACGTGATCGACGAGACGGCGCAGGATGGCGTGCTCGTCGCTCGCCGCGTGGATCTCGAAGTTTCCGAAGCGAATGAACGTCGGTGCCACACGACACACGATCGCCCCGGGCTCGGGCTGCGGATGCCCGTCGTAAAACATGTCGCGAACTACCTGCTCGCCCGTCGAGACGAGCGAGAGCGCTCTGGTCGTCGGAACACCGAGGTGATACATCGCCTCGCTACAAAGAAATTCGCGCAGCGACGAGCGGAGCACGGCACGTCCGTCTGCAAAGCGCGAGTAGGGTGTCGGCCCCGCACCTTTCAGTTGAAGCTCCTGCCGCGAACCATCGAGCGCGATGAGCTCGCCGAGCGTGATCGCCCGGCCGTCGCCGAGCTGCCCCGCCCAGTTGCCAAACTGATGGCCGCCGTATCGCGCGGCGTAGGGACGCATGCCTGGCGCCAAAGTATTGCCAGCGAGGATATCCACGGCCGCGCCCTTCGAAGGCGGTCGCTCGAGCCCGAGGCGCTCGGCAAGATCGTCGGACCACGCGAGCAAACTCGGCGCTGCGACGGCGGTGGGCGCGACGAAGGTATACGCCGCCTCGGGCACCTGTCGCGGCACGTTTTCGAATTGGGGATCGCCCGGCAGCGCCTCGACGACCGTCGATTCGAAATGAATGTCTTGGAGCGCGCGCCGCGCGGACGTCGTCATGGCTGAATTGTAGCCCGCGAGCTTCCGGTTGCAGCGTTATCATGCCAAGGTGGCTCGAAACATCCGCCTCCACTCGCTGCACATCTACCCCGTCAAATCGGGACGAGTGATCGACCTCGATGTCGCCCGCATCGGGCCGCGCGGACTGCAATACGATCGCGAGTGGATGTTCATCACCGCGGAGGGACGGTTCATCACCCAACGCAGTCACCCGGTGCTCGCGCGGCTCGAAGCGACGCCGGATGACTCTGGCGTCACGCTCTCTCATCCGCACGCAGGGCAATTAAGGCTCGAAAGACCCGCTCCCATGACCACCGCGCCGGGCGATTGGCGCGCGGTCAATGTCTGGAAACGCAGCATCGACGCCCTTGATCTGGGGCGCGAGGCTGCGCGTTTTGCGAGCGCGATCGTCGGCGAGCCTGCACGGATCGTCGCCGCCGGATCGGACAATTTCCCCGACGGCTATCCCCTGCTCGTCTGCACCCTGGCTTCGCTCGCAGATGTGAACCGTCGCTTGCCGTCGGCGTTGCCGATGACGCGATTTCGACCGAACCTCGTGCTCGACGGCCTGGACGCCTGGGAAGAAGATCAAATCAAAGAATTACGCATCGGCGCCGTGCGCTTGAAGCTCGTGAAGGCGTGCACTCGATGCGTGATGACCAGCATCGATCAGCAAACAGGGCTCAAAGCCGTGAGTCCACTACCCGTGTTGCAAGAGTTCCGATTCGACACCGCACTGCGCGGCGTCACCTTCGGACAGAATGCCCGCGTCGAAAGCGGCGCCGGCAGTCTGCTGCGCGTCGGTGACGCAGTGCACCTATCAGGTTGAGCCGGCGACGAGCGGTACTCGCGAGGTCACTTGGCCTCGAAAATCGAGCCAGGCGTGATTGGTGTAGTCGTACAGTTTGCAGCGACGCACGCAGTCGCGATACGTCTGCCAATTCATTCGATAGACCTGGAACTGATCGTTGAAGCGCTCGGTCAGCAAGGTCTGCGCCCGACGCAGTGAATACATCGGGATGCGCGGATTCAGGTGATGCGCATTGTGCTCCATGATGTTGTGGAGCAAACGGTCGATGCCCAACGGCAACTTCACCTGAACCGTGGCCGTGAGGTAAGCGCGATACTGCTGCCACTCATGGCGCTTGAGGAACCAGGCAATTTTCGGATGGGTGTGATGAACGAACACCACAAAACCCATCACCGCGTTCCAGAGGGCGAACGGGACGATGACGCCAAGCGAGAGCAGCAGTGCAAGACTCTGATCGGTTTCTATCGCCACCAGCACGATCAGCGCCACCCAGGCCAGCATGCCCGCCGTCACCAGCGCGCTGTCCCAATGATATTTCGCGCGGCTCGCGCCAATCTGTTTGCGGGTGGCGAAGTACAGCTTCTTCCACCACAGCTCGAGAAAATAGTAGAGTCCCCAACCGAGCCCGCTGCGATAAATGCGCTCGAGCGCGCGGCGATAACGCGGCAGTGCGTCGAACTCGTCTTTGGAGAACGGCGCCCAGACCTGATCGCGACCCTTGAGGTTGTTGAAACCGTGGTGAGCCACGTTATGACCCACATCCCAAAGACTGAACGCCGTCATCGAGGGCAGGAAGGCGATTCGACCGACGACCTGGTTGAGCCACTTACTCTTGAAGAACGAGTCGTGACACGCATCGTGACCGATGAGGAAGAGACGCACGATGCCCGCCGTGATCAGCAGTGACCCGAGCAGCTTGAGCCACATCGAGGCGTTGACCAGCACGAGCGCGAGACCGCCGGCAAACAGGGCGAGATCGACGGCGAGCGCAAAGAAAGGCTTGAGGTAGCCTGCGTTTTCGAAAGCGATGAGCAACGCCTTGCGGCTCGTGTTCTCGGTGGTGGTCTGCATGGAGGCTTGGCCCGGGGTCGTCAAGATGGGAAAGCATTGTACCCGGGCTCATAATACGGGGCATGACATTCCTCTCATCGCCTCCTCGCAGCGAGTCCGCGGACGTCGCGCAGTGGGTTGATTCACTGGACGAGTCCTGGCGCGAGGCGGCGATCGCCACCGGTCGCGCGCTAGTCGCCGGCGCTCGCCGCCGTGCCGATGAGCGCCCCTACCTCGATGCCTTCCTGCAGGAATTCGGCCTCTCCAACCAGGAAGGCATTGCGCTGATGTGTCTCGCCGAGGCCTTGCTGCGCATTCCCGATGACGACACAGCCGACCGTCTGATCGCCGAAAAAATCGCGAGCGGGAACTGGGATGCCCACTCGGGGCGATCCTCTTCCCTGTTCGTCAACGCCTCGACCTGGGGCCTGATGTTGACCGGTCGTCTCGTCGATCTGCCGGACGACATGACGGGCGATACGGGACATTGGTTGCGTGGCCTCAGTCAGCGCATGACCGAACCGGTTGTGCGTAATGCACTGCGTCGCGCCATGCGCATCATCGGTGGCGAGTTCGTCGTGGGGCGCAGCATCGACGAGGCACTCGAGCGCTGTGCGTCGGAGCCTGCGCTCGCGCTCTGCTCCTTTGACATGCTGGGTGAAGGCGCTCGAACCGATGCCGATGCAGAACGCTATGCAGAGGCCTATGCGTCGGCGATCAACGCCATTGCCTCGGCACGAGGACAACGCGACGTCTCGACGCTGCACGCGTACCACGCCATCTCGATCAAGCTCTCTGCACTCGATCCGCGCTACGCCCTGACACAGCGCCGACGGACGCTCGATCGCCTGCTACCGCGCGCGCTCGAACTCACTCGACTCGCCGCAGCACACGGACTCGGTCTGACCATCGATGCGGAAGAACAGGATCGATTGGAGATCTCGCTCGAACTCTTCGGTGAACTCGCACGCGATCCCAACACGCGCGACTGGGCGGGCCTCGGCCTTGCCGTGCAAGCCTATGGACGCCGAGCGCCGCAAGTCGTCGACCACGTGACGTCTCTTGCGGAACATCTACGCCGTCCGCTCGCCGTACGCCTTGTCAAAGGCGCCTACTGGGACAGCGAGATCAAGCGCGCGCAGGAACGCGGATTGGCGGAATACCCGGTCTACACCCGCAAGTGCTCGACGGACGTCGCGTATCTCGCCTGTGCGCGTAAGTTGCTCGCCGCCCCACTCGTCTATCCGCAGTTCGCCACGCACAACGCTCACACGATTGGCGCGATTCTCGCCATGCAACGAAGCGCGAATCGCCACAGCAGTGCATTACCGGCACTCGAATTCCAGCGACTGCATGGTATGGGCGTTCTGCTTTATGACGAGGCGCGTCGGCAGCTGCCGGATTTCCCGCCGGTACGGGTCTACGCGCCGGTCGGCCCGCATGCCGATCTGCTCGCGTACCTCGTCCGTCGTCTGCTCGAGAACGGCGCTAACACGTCGTTCGTCAATCGTTTCATGGACGAGCGCGTCGCGGTCGCAGACGTCGTCGTCGATCCGGTCGAAGAGGTCCGCATGAGAGTCAAAGATTCGAACGTCGCTCACCCCGGAATACCGGTACCGGCGAAACTTTTTGGCCACGCGCGAAAAAACTCGGCGGGTCTCGACTTCGGCCTCGAAGAAACGCTGCAGGCTCTGCGCACGGTCTGCGACGCACACCCACTCAGCGCGATGCCAGCATTCGCACCAGCGACCGCCGTCGCGCCTGCGCTCGAGGCGGCAATGGCTGTGCTACCCGATTGGCAACGACGGGACGTTCGATCTCGCGCCGAATGTCTCGAATGCGCAGCCGATCTGCTCGAACAACAGCGCGACCGATTTCTCGCGCTGCTCGTCCAAGAGGCCGGAAAAACCTTCTTCGATGCCCTCGCCGAAGTAAGGGAAGCCGCCGATTTCTGTCGCTATTACGCTGCCGAAGCCCGCCAACTGCAGGGCGCGCCGCTGCGGCTTGCAGGCCCCACCGGCGAAACCAACGACTTGCACCTCGTCGGGCGCGGCGTGTTTGCGTGCATCAGCCCCTGGAATTTCCCGCTCGCCATCTTCGCCGGTCAAGTGGTCGCCGCGCTCGTCACGGGCAATACCGTGGTCGCAAAGCCCGCCGAGACCACACCGCGTGTTGCCCTCGCTTTTGCCGAGCTCTTGCTCGAAGCTGGCATTCCAAAAAACGCCCTGCACGTCCTGCCGATGATCGGCAAAGATTTTGGCGACACTGCACTCGAGCATCCTGCACTTGCCGGTGTCGTGTTCACCGGCTCGACCGCCACGGCGCGCTGGCTCAATCAAAAATTAGCGGCGCGTCCGGGGGCGATCCTGCCGCTCATCGCAGAGACCGGCGGCATCAACGCCATGATCGTCGACTCCACCGCCTTGCCCGAGCAAGTGGTCGACGACGCCCTCCACTCGGCCTTCGGCAGCGCGGGTCAGCGCTGCTCGGCGCTGCGACTCCTTTGCGTACAGGACGATATCGCAGACCGCATCATCGACATGCTGAAGGGCGCGATGGATGCGCTCGTCGTCGGCGATCCGCGCGATCTCGCCGTCGATATCGGACCGGTCATCAGCCTCCAGGCAGCGCGTCAGTTGCACGAGCACATCGCAGACATGACTCGCCGAGGTCGCCTACTCAAGGTGGGTCGTTCCGCAGAGACGTCCGCCAGCTGCGGCTCGGACCTCATCGATCCGCAACGCTACGTCGCGCCTCACCTCATCGAACTCCTCTCGGCGCGTGACCTGACTCGCGAAGCGTTCGGACCTATCCTGCACGTCGTCCGCTATGCCGCACGCGATCTTCCGCAAGTGCTCGAAGCCTTGCGCGCCAATGGCTACGCATTGACGCTTGGCATTCAAAGCCGACTCGAGTCGACACGCGAACGGGTCGTCGCCCTGTCGAGTGCGGGTAACGTCTACGTGAATCGCAACATGATCGGCGCGGTGGTAGGCGTACAGCCCTTTGGCGGATCGGGCCTGTCGGGCACGGGGCCCAAGGCCGGCGGCCCGCACTACCTGTCGCGTTTCGTGACGGAGCGCACGCTGACGATCAACACGACCGCAACGGGCGGAAACACCGCCTTGCTGAGTCTCGACTAAACAACGCTCAGTGCTGCCAGGGCGGATCAGAAGCGACGATTCCGAGTCGGCTTGCCGCCTCGACGAGTCGCGCCGGCGGGAGTCGCCCAGAATCGACCAGCGCCTGCACTGCCGCAAGCGCGATGCTCGAGCGGTCAACTTCAAAGAACTTACGCAGCGCTGATCGGGTGTCGCTACGCCCGAAGCCATCCGTTCCAAGCACGACGAAGCGCCGACCCGGAAGGTAACTCGCCAACATCTGCGGCACGGCACGAACGTAGTCTGACGCCGCGACGATGGGCGCATCTCCCGACAGACACGTCTCGAGATACGACGGCTTTCGGGGTGTTGTCGGTGACAACCGATGCGTCCGCTCGCGCGCCGCGGCGTCGCGAGCCAGTTCGCTGTAGCTCGTCACGCTCAAAATTTCGCTGGCAACCGCCATCTCGCGCTCGAGCCACTCTCCTGCCGCGATCACCTCACGCAGAATGGCACCCGACCCCAACAAGCGAACGACCGGATCGGCACTGCAGGTGGCATAGCGATACATTCCCCTGATCACGCCCTCGTGTGCCGCCGCCGGCAAAGAAGGCTGCGGATAGTTTTCGTTCACGACGGTCAGGTAATAGAACTCGTCCCGCCCCTCCTCGAGCATGCGGCGCGCGCCATGATTAAAAATAACCGCGAGCTCGCCCGCGAACGCCGGGTCGTACGCGCGGCAATTGGGAATGGTGGCGGCAACGAGATGGCTCGAGCCATCTTGATGCTGTAGACCCTCGCCGCCGAGTGTGGTGCGACCCGCCGTCGCACCGAGTAGAAACCCTCGCGCCCGCTGATCCGCCGCTGCCCAGATGAGATCGCCCACGCGCTGAAAACCGAAAATCGAGTAGTAGATATAGAGCGGCAGCAGAGCCACGCCGTGCACGCTGTACGAGGTGGCCGCCGCCACCCACGATGACAGCGCTCCCGCTTCGGTGATCCCCTCCTCGAGCAGCTGGCCATCACGACTCTCGCGATAAGAGAGCAACGATCCGGCATCTTCGGGCTCGTAGAGCTGCCCAAGGGGCGAGTAGATACCAATCTGTCGGAAGAGGCTCGCCATGCCGAAGGTCCGCGCCTCGTCAGCCACGATCGGCACGACGCGCGGACCGAGCGTCTTGTCGCGTAGCAAATTGCTCACCATGCGCACCACGACCATGGTGGTGGACATTTCTTTGCCGTCCGCCTCGAGAGCAAATGCGGCGAAACTCTCGATCTTCGGTATCTCGAGACGCTCACCCGCGCGACGACGACGCGGCATCGCCCCACCGAGCGCCGTACGTCGCTCGAGCAGATACTTCATCTCAGCACTGTCAGCAGAGGGCCTGTAAAAGCGCAGCTCCGCCACGTCGGCATCACTCAGCGGCAAGTTGAATCGATTACGAAACTCGAGCAAGGCCTCGACATCGAGCTTTTTTTCTTGGTGAGCGGTCATGCGTGACTCGCCCGCTCGACCCATTCCGTAACCTTTTTTGGTCTTGGCGAGAATCACCGTCGGCTGACTCCGATGCTTCGTCGCCGAGGCCATGGCCGCATAGAGCTTGCGGAAATCGTGACCGCCGCGCTTCAACCCGTCGATTTCCGCCAAAGACATATGCGCAACGAGGGCGCGCAACTCCGGATCAAGCGCAAAGAAATGTTCCTGGTTGTACGCACCGTCATTGGCGCCGAGCGTTTGGTACTGCCCATCGACCGTCTTCGAGAACGCCTTCAACAAGGCATGGTGATGATCGCGGGCGAACAACGGATCCCAGTCCGAGCCCCACAACACCTTGATGACGTTCCAACCAGCGCCGGTAAAGAGCGCCTCGAGCTCCTGGATGATCTGACCATTGCCACGAACGGGGCCGTCGAGACGCTGCAGATTGCAGTTGATGATGAAAGTGAGGTTATCGAGCTTCTCACGCGCAGCGAGCGTCAGCGCACCGATCGACTCGGGCTCGTCCATCTCGCCATCACCAAAAATACCCCAGACGCGACGATCGCCACTCTCGGCAAGACCCCGATGTTCGAGATATCGTAAGAAGCGCGCCTGATAGATCGCGTTGATGGGACCAATACCCATCGAGCCTGTCGGAAACTGCCAGAAATCCGGCATGAGCCAAGGATGCGGATACGAACTGAGCCCGCCCCCGCCCACTTCCTGACGGTACTTCGCGAGCTCGTGCTCACTCAGACGTCCTTCGAGAAACGCGCGCGCATAGACGCCTGGCGCCGAGTGGGGCTGAAAGAACACGAGATCGCCACCGCCCGGCGCATCAGAGCCACGAAAGAAATGGTTGAAGCCCGCCTCGAAGATTTCGGCCGCCGAGGCATACGTGGCCACGTGACCCCCGAGCTCGCCGTAGGCCTTGTTCGCCCTGACGACCATGGCGAGCGCGTTCCAACGCATGATCGCCGTAAGACGCTCCTCCATGGCGACGTCGCCGGGATGCGCCGCCTGCTCATCGAGCGGAAGCGTGTTCTGATAAGCCGAGTACGGCATGACGTGGGCGACGACGCCCAGTTGTTGAGCCTGCTGCTCGAGCTGCGTGAGCAGATACAAACCACGATCACGACCGCCCGCAGCGACCGCAGCGCGCAACGCCTCCAGCCACTCCGAAGTTTCTTCCGGATCGATATCTTTCATCGAATCCATGATCAGGCGGGCAGCGCGTGGTCCTTGAAGCGCTCGCGCAAAATGCTCTTCTGCATCTTGCCCGTGGCGCCGAGCGGAATGGCGTCGACGAACACGACATCATCCGGGATCTGCCATTTGGCGACCTTGCCGGCAAAGAACGCGAGCACTTGCGCACGATCGACTTCGACGCCCGGCTTCTTGACCGCCACCAGCAACGGCCGCTCATCCCACTTGGGATGCGGCACTGCGATGCACGCGGCCATCGCAATGGCCGGATGCGCCATGGCAATGTTCTCGACGTCGATTGAGCTGATCCACTCGCCGCCCGACTTGATGACATCTTTGCTGCGATCCGTGATTTGCAGATAACCATCGGCATCGATGGTGGCGACATCACCGGTGTGAAACCAGCCATCGATGAGCAAGGACTCATGCTCACGCTTGAAATACTTTGAGACGATCCAGGGCCCACGAACCAGAAGATCGCCCGAGGTCTTGCTATCCCAAGGTAACTCCTTGCCGTCCGGATCGACGATCTTCATGTCGACCCCGAACACCGCTCGCCCTTGCTTGGCGACGATGGGTAGCTGCTCCTCCCAACTGAGCCTGATATGTTTGTTGCGCAGTGCGCCCACCGTGCCCAGCGGCGACATCTCGGTCATGCCCCAGCCATGCAACACCTCGACGCCGAGTGTGTGAAACGCATCGATCATGGCAGGCGGACACGCAGAGCCGCCGACGCTCGTGCGACGCAGCGTTGAAAATCGCTTGCCCTCACTCGCTAGATGGTTGAGCAGGCCCAGCCAAACCGTCGGCACGCCCGCCGCGCAGGTCACCTGCTCGGCCTCCATCAATTCATAGATGGATTTTCCATCGAGCGCAGCGCCGGGCCACACCACCTTGGCGCCCATCATCGGCGCGCTGTACGGCACGCCCCACGCGTTGACGTGAAACATGGGTACGACCGGCAGGATGCAATCGCGCGCCGAGAGAAACGTGGAGTCGGGGAGCGAGCCGGCGTAAGCGTGCAACGTGGTGGATCGATGGCTATACAGCACGCCTTTCGGATCGCCGGTTGTCCCACTTGTGTAGCACAACCCCGCCGCCAGACGCTCGTCGAACACGGGCCATTGGTATTGACCGTTTTCGGCGCCGATCCAACCCTCATAGCTCACCAGATTGGGGATCCCCGAATCTTTGGGCAGCGACTCAGCGTCGCAGAGCGCGACCCAATGACGCACCGTCTTGCAGTGCGATGCAATCGCTTTGACGAGCGGCAAGAAGGTCATGTCGAAGCAGAAGACGCGATCTTCAGCGTCGTTCGCGATCCAAGCCACCTGCTCTGGCTTGAGGCGCGGATTTATCGTATGGATTACCCGACCACTGCCGCTCACGCCGTAATAGAGTTCGAAGTGTCGGTATCCGTTCCAGGCGAGCGTCGCCACTCGATCGCTCTGCGCAAGCCCGAGCGCATCGAGCGCTTGGGCTACTTTCTTTGAGCGGACGAGCGCATCGCGATAGGTGTACCGATGAATATCTCCCTCGATCCGACGCGACACCATCTCGACGTCGCCGTGGTGGCGCGCCGCATGCTCTAAAAACCGCCAGATCAACAGCGGTTCGTCCTGCATCAATCCGAGCATAAATCCCCTTTGTTCACGACAAAGAGCGCATCGGGCATCGACCGATCGAGCTCGAAGTCTAACCAGATGATTTCGTTTTGTTTGACACCGTCGTAATAGAGCCGCACCAGCCCCGGCTGTACCCAGGAAATACCGGGCTTGCGGAAGAAGTTGGAATAAAGACGCTCGTGCCAGCCGCGCGAAGTGTTAAAGCCGAGCCGTAAGATCGCATAGTCGTCTTTCGCGATCGAAAACAGCGTCACTTGCTCAGACGGGTCGATGATGCGCACGACGTAAACGGGCCGTCCCTCGACCGAGTCATCGGGCAAACGCTCCTGCCGGAAGCCCGGTTCGATCGCAAAGCGAATCACGCCGAAGCCGAAATTCTCAGACCATTGTTTGTCGGCCTCGGAGGGGGGCTGCGGCCCCTCGAGCGTATACGAGCGCTTACCGTCGAAGGTGATCAGACGAACGCACCGACCTTGATGCCACGACTCGATGCGCACCTTACCGTCAGCGGCATGGGCGGAGCCTTTTTGCTTGGGATAAACGCGCCACATGTCGTAACGCTCATGCCGCTCGGCGCCCTGAGGCGTGTAGAACACCGCGTGACCGCGCATCAACAGGCTGCTGGGATGAATCCACGTGTCACCGCCCGCCGCCACCTGCGCCCGCGCGACGATCTCGCGCGCCGTCAGCGTCTCGCCCTGCTCCGCCAACAGCGCACCTGAATACGAGGTCGCGACGATTGCGAACAGGAGAGCTCGAAGCAACGTCGTCACTCGCGCGGCCATCATCGATCCCCCACGATCAACTGCGAGATGTCGACGGAGACTCGGCTTTGTCGACCGAGCAGATCGAGGAGCACCAAAGCGCGATCGGATCCGTCCTGCATCTCGAATACCGCATCGAGACTCGCGTACGGTCCAGTCACGATGCGCAGCTTCTGACCTTGTATGAAAAGTGGGCGATGCTCTTGCGGTTCTTCGGCGTTCGATCGCAGCACATCGATCAGCGTCTGCGGGACAGTTGCGTAAGTGCCGCCGAATTTGACGAGCGAGGCGACACCCACCGTACTGCGTACCGGCGCCCACGACTGCTCAGGCTTGGCACCGACGAAGAGGTAGCGCGGGAAAAGCGGCTCCTCAACCCAAGTCCACTTGACACGCCGCTGCTTTTGCACGCGCATGAGCGGGCAAAGCACCTCGAAGCCTTGTCGCTCGAGGTGCTCCTGGGCGAGAGCCTCGGCACGAGGCTTTGTGAAAACGACCAACCAGGAGAGCATGGCGGGAGACAGTGTACCCGTGATCGCGCTCCGCTATCTCAGGTTGAGGCTTTCGCTTGGGTGATCCAGTCCGACACGGCTTGATCAAGGATTTCGAGCGGCATTCCGCCGTTCATGAGAACCACCTCGTGGAACGCCTTGATGTCGAAACGGTCGCCGAGCTCACGCTGTGCGCGTTCGCGCATACGCAGGATGGCGAGCTGCCCGACCTTGTAGCTGGTCGCCTGTCCCGGCCACACGACGTAGCGCTCGATTTCGCGCGTGACCTCAGCTTCGGTCATGCCGGTCTTCGCCACCATGTACTCAATCGCCTGCTCTCGCGACCAGCGCTTCGCATGCATACCCGTATCGACTACCAATCGGACCGCGCGGAACATCTCTGCCTGCAGGCGACCGAGATCACCGAGCGGATCCTGTTCGTAAAGGCCCATGTCGGTTTTGGCGATGCGCTCGGCATAGAGCGCCCAACCCTCGGCGTAAGCGCTGAAGGGCAGCACCTTGCGAAGCAACGGCACGCCTTCGATCAGCTGTGCAGCCGAAAGCTGGAAGTGATGACCGGGCGAGCCTTCATGCACCATCAGCGTCGCGAGACTGTACTTCGGGTTGTCCGCAGTATTTTTTTGATTGATGTAAAAGCGACCCGGTCGCGAACCATCGAGCGCCGGCGGATTGTAGTAACCGCCCGGTGACGAGTCCTGCGAGTACTCCGGCACTCTCACGATCTCGAGCGGCTGAGGGGGAACCGTCTTGAAGAACTTCGGCGCCACATCCATGACGCGCACATTGAAGGCCTTGAGGTACTCCATCATCTGCGCACGACCCGCCTCATCGTTGGAGAAGACTTGATCGGCACGGTTGTTGAGCTGATTGAGTCGGTCTGCGAGCGTCGCACCGCGGATACCCTCGGTATCCAGGATCGCGAGCATTTCGGCCTCGATACGCGTCACCTCGGCAAGACCGAGCTGATGAACCTCTTCGGCCGACAGATCGGTGGTCGTGCTCGACTTGAGCGCAGCCGCGTAAATGGCCTCGCCGTTCGGGATCCGCCAGATGCCGGCGTCATGATTCGCGGTTTTTCGCAGGTCTTCGAAGAGCGTAATCATCGCCTCGTAACCTGGAATCACGTCGCGCTGCACGGTATCGGTCGCTTCGGCAAGCATGCGGCTGCGATCCGCCGGCGAGAGACCGTCGATCTTCTCGAGTTTGGCGGGCAAGGTCGTCACGAGCGCATTGCTCGCCGCACCGCCCTTGGTGAACGCTCGCATACCCGTGAGAGCCTGGTCGATCACGAAGTCCGGCGGGACCACGCCATTCGCCCGGTCGTCTTCGACACGGACCTTGACCTCGCGAAGTACCCTGCCGAATTCTTTGAGACGGGACAGATAGCGTTCGGCGCTGCGCTCACTCTTGATGATGTGACCGTCGGTGAGAAATTGCGGCAGATCGACGGTCGCACCCGAGATCTGGTTGACCCGATACCCCGAGTGCTTGAATTCGCCCTGACGGATGATGTCGTCGAGGAAATACGCGGTCACCTTCCAGGTGAGTAGCTCCTGCCCCTCGAGACCCTCGGGACCATAGCGATCGAGTCCCGCACGCGCCTGACGAACGCGCTCGAGCATGCGCTCTTCCTGCTCCTCGGTCTGGTCATCGAGCTTGCCGCTATGAAAGTCGAGCAGCGTGTCGTCGATCAGACCGAGTTGGGTCAAGACCTGCGGCGAGGACATCGCCATCTGCAACGTGATCTTGTTGACGTAGTTATTGAGACCAACTGGCGTAAACCAGAACCACATCGACGCCCCGGCGATGGCCAGAACGAATACCCCGAGGAACCACGCCAGAATCTTCTTGAGAGTCTTCATCGGAACTCCGCGCTTATAGAAGTAGTGGTGGAAAGGGAGGGACTCGAACCCTCGACCCCGGCATTATGAGTGCCGTGCTCTAACCAGCTGAGCTACCTTTCCAAATCGGCGACCGAAAAGGGCCGGGAGTTTGGTCGGCGGTACCCCGCCCTGTCAAGGTAGGTTCAGACCCGGGTGAGCCAGCCATGCGGGTCCGGCGCCTGGCCTTGCTGCACGGCCACGAGCGCGGCGCGCAACTTGAGTGTTTCCAGGCCCACCTGTCCGTCGCCGATCGGGTGCTCGACGCCGTCGCGCACCAGCGTGCCCACGCTCGACAGCACCGCCGCCGTACCCGAGAGCGCCGCCTCGCCCGTCTTGATCCACTCCATCATTTCATTGACGGAGAAGACGCGCTCCTCGATGCGATAACCCATATCGCGCGCCAAGGTGAGCAGAGAGTCACGCGTCACGCCATGCAGGAAGCTGCTGTCGAGACTGCGCGTCAAAATGTGACCCGGAAGAATCAACAAAAAATTGGAAGCGCCCGTCTCCTGCACTTCGCCGCCGGGACAAAACAAGACTTGGTCGATGCCGTACGCTTTGCGCGCCGCAAGCGTGGGACCCATGGCAGCCGCGTAGTTGCCACCGGTCTTAACCATGCCAAGATGCGGCGCGCAACGCTGCGCCTGCTCTTCGACCAATATTTTGAGCGGTCGAATGCCGCCGGCAAAGTAGTCCCATACGGGACTGGCTAATACGACGAGACAGGCTTCGTTGGACGGCGTCGAGGCGGCGCCGATGTTGGGCATGGTGCCGAACAGCAGCGGTCGCAAATATAAAGCGCCCGGCGCCTCCGGGACATCGGCGCGGACGCGATCGACGAGCGCGTTCACCATGTTGGCCAGCAGCACGGGATCGGGCTCCGGCAAGATGAGAGCTGCTGCACTGCGACGCATACGCTCGATGTGTCGCGCGAGACGGAAGACCTGAACCGAGCCGTCCGGCTGTCGATACGCCTTGAAGCCCTCGAAGCAGGAGCTGCCGTAATGCAGCGCATGTGCGGCGGGGTGAATATCGAGCGTGCCGGTACGACGCAGCTCCATCGGCGACCAGGTGCCATCGCGATACCAGGCGATTGCCATAGTGTCGGTGAGGATACTGCCGAAGGGCGCGTTCTTTAGATTGGCCGTCATCGTCGTCTGCTCCGAGGCTTAGGGGTCAATGATGCACCAGCGGCGGCTGCGATGGGGAGTCCGAGGTCGATCCCGGCGAGCTCAAAGCCGCGTCGATAGTCGCGAATATGTTTTTCGCACCAGGTTCGGGCGGCCGCGGCATCACCCCGCTCGATGGCTTCGAGTATGTGTCGCTGCGCGATAGCGATCCGCGAACGTCATACTCGGCAGGCCCGCGATGACCATCGCGAGCGCCATGAAGGCTGGCCACCAAGAATCGATGCCGAACGAAAAATCTTTGGCGATCGCCATCCCAAAAATGATTCCGATCACGAAAGACAGCGCTCGGTAAGCGGTCAAATATGTTCGATCATGCACGGCGATGAGACGCTCATCGAGCAACTCCGCGGGCGCATCCGCGATCAGTCGTACCGAAAAACGCAGCGCGAGATACATGACAATCGACAACGCTCCGGAGATCGCCGCGAGATAGCTCGATATCCTTACGCTGTCGATCGCTTAGGAAAAGACGAGCAGTACAATGAGTGCGGTATAAACACCCACAAGCGTCCTCCTGACTGAGCGACGGTAGAGCGCAGGGTGCTTATTCGCAGACAGTGCCGTCTCGACTTCTTTCCGCGTGACACCTTCAGTCCAGTAAAACTTGTTTTTGGGCTGCTCGGTCACGTCAGGCTCCCTTCTTGAATGGCTTGATCGAAAAGATCTCCGGGATCTCTGCATCCAGCGCTTTGGCAATTTTGAAGGCGAGGATGAGACTCGGGCTGTACTCTCCCCTCTCCAAATAACCGATCGTCTGGTAATGCACGCCGACCGAATCCGCGAGTTGCTGCCGAGTCAGGCCGCACTTCAGACGGAGGTCTTCTACCCGATTGAATACCGGGTCTTCCTTCTGGCGGCTCACGGCGTGGGTTCGCAGAAAAGATCGCGCTTACTCATAGAAATCGAGTATATATGCTATGTAGTATTAATACAATATTCGCGGAGAGGGTGAAATTGACTCGGCTTTCCTGCCGAATCGTCGAACTCGGTGAGTTCGTCCACAGACCCTGCTCACACCCATGAAATAAAAAAGGGAGCGCAAGGCTGCCTTTTTTATTTCATTTGGCGGAGAGGGTGAGATTCGAACTCACGGTCCCCGTAAAGGGACGCCGGTTTTCAAGACCGGTGCATTAAACCGCTCTGCCACCTCTCCGGCTTGTCGAGCGAATGACGAAGCGAATTATGCCCTGTTCGCAGGCAGAAGTTTTTCGAGTCCGCCCATGTACGGACGCAACGCGGCGGGAACGGTGACGGATCCGTCGGCGTTCTGGTAATTCTCGAGCATGGCCACCATGGCTCGGCCGACGGCAACGCCTGATCCGTTCAGCGTATGCAGAGGTTCGGGCTTACCCGTCTCGGGGTTCCGCCATCGAGCCTGCATGCGCCGCGCCTGGAACGCCTCGCAATTACTGCACGAGGAAATCTCGCGGTACTTGCCCTGCCCCGGCAACCAGACTTCGAGGTCGTAGGTCTTGGTGCTGCCGAAACCGATGTCACCTGCACACAGCGCGAGCACGCGATACGGCAGCTCGAGACGCTTGAGCACCTCTTCTGCATGGGCGGTGAGTTGTTCGAGCGCCGCATATGAATCGGAAGGCTTCACGATGTGCACGAGCTCGACTTTGTCGAACTGGTGCTGACGGATCATGCCGCGCGTATCTTTGCCTGCGGCCCCTGCCTCGGAACGAAAACACGGCGTGTGCGCCGCGTAGCGCATCGGCAGTTGCTCGGGCGTGATGATTTGATCGCGGACGAGATTGGTGACCGGCACTTCGGCGGTCGGGATGAGATATAGCGCTCGATCCCCTTTGAGCGCGAACAGATCCTGCTCGAACTTCGGTAATTGCCCGGTTCCGGTGAGCGCATCGCCCGAGACGATGTAGGGCGCGTAGATCTCCTGATAACCATGCTCACCGACATGCAGGTCGAGCATGAACTGCGCGAGCGCACGATGCAGCCTCGCCATGCCGCCGCGCAGCACGGCGAAACGCGCACCGGAGATGCGTCCCGCGGCTTCGAAGTCGAGGCCGAGACGAGCGCCGAGATCGGCGTGGTCTTGCGGCGCGAAATCGAAGCTGCGTGGCGTGCCGTGACGACGAACTTCAAGGTTGGCGGTTTCGTCTCGACCCTCGGGCACGGAGTCGTGCAACAGGTTGGGCAGACCCATGAGCCAAGCGTCGGATTCGGCTTGAACCGCATTGAGCGCCGCCTCCGCACTCAAGAGTTGCTGAGTGAGTTCCTCGCCGCGCTGGAGCAGCGCGGTCGCGTCTTCGCCCTTGCCTTTGGCCATTCCGACGGCTTTGGCATTTGCGTTGCGTTCGGCACGGACCCGATCGGCCTCGACCTGTACCTGCTTACGACGCTCTTCGAGCGCGCGGAACGCCGCGAGATCGAGCACGAAACCGCGCCTGGCGAGATTACGCGCCACGTTTTCGGTATCGGTGCGCAGTTGTTTCGAGTCGAGCATTAGTTAATCCAAACGTTTCAAAAAATTCTTTGACGAGTGACTCAAGGCGCCACGAGCCATCGCCCTACGGAAGCCGCCACGACGCAGAGCAGTACCGTCGAAATGACGTACGCCACCGCTCGCCACGGCGCTCCGTCAGCAGCAAGACCCACGGTCTCGAGCGCAAAGGCCGAGTAAGTGGTAAAGCCGCCGAGCACGCCTGTCATCCAAAAAACCCGCATCGCCTCGGCTGATGAGTCTCCGCCATCGGTCGCCGCACGCGCAGCGAGCAGCACCGACAGCGCACCAATTGCCAAACTCCCGAGCGCGTTGACCGACATTGTAGCGATGGGCCACCCGCCCGGCACGCTCGGCAAAATTTTTGCTACGGCATAACGGCCCACGCCGCCGATGGCACTACCGAGCGCAACCCAGATCCACAGGGGCATCACGCACCTCCCTTGGAAGACCCGCCCTTGGCGGGCGATTTATTGACGAGACTCCCGCGCAGTCGTTCGAGGGCCTCGCCGATCCGAATCTCGAGCCCCCGATCGACTGGCCGATAATAACGACGCCCTGCCAATTCATCGGGCAGATAACGCTCGCCGGCTGCGTAAGCGCCCGGCTGATCGTGCGCGTAGCGATATCCGGCACCGTAACCGAGCTCTTTCATGAGTCGCGTGGGGGCATTGCGCAGATGCATCGGCACCTCAAGCGTGCCGAGTTTTTCGGCGTCGGCAACGGCCTCGTTGTAGGCCACATAAGCCGCATTGCTCTTCGGTGCACAGGCGAGATACACGACCGCATTGGCCAACGCGAGCTCACCTTCAGGTGTACCGAGCCGGTCGTAGGCCTGCCAGGCGTCGAGGGTGATCTGCAGCGCTCGCGGATCGGCGAGGCCGATATCTGCGACGGCCAGGCGCGTAATGCGACGCGCGAGATAGGCGGGGTCGCACCCGCCATCGACCATGCGCGCAAACCAGTAGATCGCCGCATCGGGGTCTGTGCCGCGAACGCTTTTGTGCAGCGCAGAAATCTGGTCGTAAAACTGCTCGCCGCCTTTGTCGAAACGGCGTCGCGTACCCCCTGCGACCTCGGCGCATTGCGCGACTTCGATTCGATCGCCTTCGGCGAGATCAGCGGCGATCTCGAGCATATTGAGCGCGCGTCGCGCATCGCCGTCGGCCGCTGCCGCCAGCAGCGCAAGCGCCTCGTCGTCGATGGAACGGCGCATCGCCCCGAGACCCCGCTCAGTATCGGCGAGCGCTCGGCGCAACAAAGCCTCCAAACTTTTTACATCGAGCGGTTTGAGCACATACACGCGCGCTCTCGACAACAACGCACTCACCACCTCGAACGACGGGTTCTCGGTGGTCGCACCAATGAAAATCAGCGTGCCATCTTCGAGATAGGGCAGGAACGTATCTTGTTGCGACTTACTGAAGCGATGCACCTCATCGAGAAACAGCACCGTGCGCCGCCCCGATGCCGCGCGCTCGGCCTGCGCCCGCTCGACGGCCGCTCGTACATCCTTGACCCCCGCCATCACCGCCGAAAGCGCGATGAAATGGGCACCGGAGGCCTGCGCGATCAGCCGTGCCAGCGTGGTTTTGCCGGTACCGGGCGGCCCCCAAAGAATGAGTGAATGCGCCTGCCCCGACTCGATCGCGGCACGCAGCGGTTTGCCGGGACCGACCGCCTGAACCTGCCCAATGAATTCCTCGAGACTGCGCGGCCGCATACGGTCGGCAAGTGGGCGGGTCAAATCGACAGCCATCGCTCCACCCGTTGCAGCCACGACTCGCGGATGGGCCAAGACACCGCAAGGCCAAGCATGATCCCAACAGAGTCGGCATAGACGTCGGCGATTTCCGCGGTGCGCCCAAGTGCCATCCAGTTTTGCAGTAGCTCGATGACCACGCCGAGCGCCAACATCAGAATAGCGACGAGGCCGTAGTAGCGACGCTCGACCAGCGCAGCAAACCACGCGGTCAGACCAAAGAAAGCGAGCGCATGCGAGAGCTTGTCGGGAATGAGAAACACCCCACCCTGTTCAGGCGGCTCGAGGCAGAAATAAAGCACCACGAGCACGAGTGCGATGCCGAGTGCCGCCCACCACCTGCCATGACGCAGTGCGCGCATCACTCGATCGGCTTGCCGATCACATCGGCCCCAGGTGGCGGCACGAAACGAAACTCCCTCGAATCGATACGACTGTTTCGACTGCTGACCTCGAACATCATGACCGCGCGCTGACCGAGCTTATCGTCGATCTCGAGTCGGCGAAGCTCGAGCCCCGCAAAACCGAAACGCATTTCTTTGAACTCACCCGCGGCCGTCTTAGGTGATACGCGGACCCACTCCAAACCGTCTTTGCGTCCCGCCGAATCGACCTTGAATTTCGAGCGCAGAGGTGTCGAACCTGACAGCAGCATCGCCGGCGTCGCCGCCTCACCACTGCCAGCGGGTCGAACCGTGACCTGATCGAGATCGCTGTCCAGGAACCAGACGTTCCGACCATCGGCCACCATCACTTGCGCCGCATTGCCCGCCGCCGGACCGAGTTCCCAACGGAACTTACCCGGCCGCTGGATGAGCAGACGACCGCGTTGGACGCCGCGCGTCCGTCCGCGGGAATCGGTGAGCGACTGGGAAAACTCCGCTCGCCATGACTCGAGACCTGCGAGATAACGATCGAGTGCGGTGGTGGAGTCGGCATGCGCCAACCCCGAGAACGACAGGACCACGGCGACGAGGGCCCACCATGCCGACCGCGCGCGCACGAAAGGGATCACTCGCCCGAGGGGGCGGGCACGAGAATCTCGCGTCCACCGTTGGCTTGCAGCGGACCAACGAGCCCGGCTGCCTCCATGGCTTCGATGAGACGTGCGGCACGGTTATACCCGATCTTGAGTCGACGCTGAACGTAGGAAATTGACGGCTTACGTTCGGTGACGACGATTTTGACGGCCTCGTCATAGAGCGCGTCTTTCTCAGAGTCGCCGCCCTCACCCTCAGCGCCACCCTCACCGCCTTCACCTGGCAGTCCGGGGATGGGTCCTTTGGGACCGGAGAGCACCTCCTCAATGTAGTTCGGCGCGCCGGCTTTCCGCAGAGCCTCGACGACGCGATGCACTTCGGCGTCGGAGACGTACGCACCGTGAACGCGATTGGGCATGGAAGTCCCCGGCGGCAGATAGAGCATGTCGCCGTGACCGAGCAGAGACTCTGCCCCGCCCTGATCGAGAATGGTGCGCGAGTCGACCTTCGCCGACACTTGGAATGCGATACGCGTCGGAATGTTCGCTTTGATCAGACCCGTGATCACGTCGACCGACGGACGCTGCGTGGCGAGAATGAGATGGATCCCCGATGCACGCGCTTTCTGCGCCAGACGGGCGATCAACTCTTCGACTTTCTTGCCGACGATCATCATGAGATCGGCGAGCTCGTCGATGATGACGACGACGAATGGCAGCGCCTCGAGATCGGGAATCTTTGACTGATCGATGGTCGGGTCGTTGGCCGCCCGCGCCATCATCACCGGATCCTTGATCGGTTTCTTCGCCTCGTTGGCGTCGCGCACCTTGCGATTGAAGCCCGCGATGTTGCGCACGCCCATGGCAGCCATCAACTGATAGCGGCGCTCCATCTCCGCGACGCACCAGCGCAGCGCGTTCGCCGCTTCTTTCATGTCTGTGACGACCGGCGCGAGCAAATGCGGGATACCCTCGTAGACTGAGAGCTCGAGCATCTTCGGGTCGATCATGATGAGGCGCACGTCCTCGGCGGTGCTCTTGTAGAGCATCGAGAGCACCATCGCGTTGATGGCGACCGATTTACCGGAGCCGGTCGTGCCTGCCACGAGCAAATGCGGCATGCGCTGCAGATCGGCAACTACGGGCGCGCCGCCGATGTCCTTGCCGAGCGCCAGCGCAAGCGGTGAACCGATCTCGTCGTAGGCCTTCGACTTGACGATTTCGCCGAGCGTAACGACCTCGCGCTTTTCGTTGGGGATTTCGAGGCCCATCACGGACTTGCCCGGAATCACCTCGACCACACGAACGCTGATCGCGGATAGCGCGCGTGCCAAATCTTTGGAGAGCGAACTGATCTGGCTCGCCTTGACGCCGGGCGCCGGACGCATTTCGAAACGCGTGACCACCGGTCCCGGCTGTACCGCCACGACCTCGACCTCGACGCCGAAATCTTTGAGCTTGAGTTCGACGAGCCGAGACATCGCCTCGAGCGCCTCGGCGGAGTAGTTCTCCTCGCGCGCCGGCGCGTCATCGAGCAACTGCAGAGGCGGCAACTCGCCGGCTTTTGCAGTGAACAACGGCACCTGGCGCTCCTTGTTGACCCGCTCGCTCTTCTCGGGCTGCGGGGCCGGCGCTTCGATACGCGGCTTGGGCCGGCTCGCGACCTTCTTAGTTTCGACCTCGAGCGTTTCTTTGCGCGCGGCCTTGCGCTCCTCACCCTCGGCGACATCGCGCTGCTGGAGGCGACGGGCGCGGAACCAGTCGACCGCACCCCAGAATCCGCTGCCGAGACGATCGATGACGACGAGCCACGAGAGACCGAAAGCGAGCGAGACGCCTGCCATGGCGACCGCGAGCGCAAGCAGCGTGCCGCCCACGAAATTGAAGTTGCTCTGCATCCACTCGCCCACCAGGCTACCGACCACACCCCCGGCGCTCTGGCGCAACACACCTGGCGAGAAATGCAGGGTCGCGAGGCCGCAGGTCGCGGCGAGCAGCAGCACGAAGCCGCCGAGACGGACGAAGGTGTTGAGCCGCGATGACGCTTCGACGTTGCCGCGTTCGCGGAACATCAACCAGCAGGACGCGCCGAGCATGACGGGGAAGAGATAAGCGGGCCCGCCGAACAAGAAAAACAGGGTATCGGCGAGCCAAGCGCCCTGACGTCCTATGAGATTGCCGATCTCGCCCTCACCGCCCGCGCCCGTGAACGAGAAGCCCGGATCCGAGGGCTGGTGGGTGATGAGCGCCGCGAACAACATGATCGCCAGCACGCCCGTCAGGATGACCGCCCCTTCACGCAAAGCGCGCTTGACGGTTTCGGTGAATCGATCCGACACGCTGGTATCGGCGGCGTTTTCGGGCAAGAGGTGACCTACGCGGTGTGTTCTACAGGCATGATTCTACGGGAATCGCCGACTTGGCGACAGTTGGCGGCAGCGCGTCCTGCGTGCATCCCGAAACGCTTGCCCCTAACATCTCGCCATGGCTTCACAACATCGCAAACTCATCATCCTCGGCTCGGGTCCTGCGGGCTACTCGGCCGCCGTCTACGCGGCTCGCGCCAATCGATCACCCATGCTCATTTCCGGTCTGCAGGAAGGCGGTCAGCTCATGACCACCACCGAGGTCGACAACTGGCCGGGTGATGCGCACGGCCTGCTGGGCCCCGCCCTCATGGAGCGCATGAAGGCGCACGCGCTGCGTTTCGGCACCGAGATGGTGAACGATCACATCCACACCGCCGTGCTGACCGACCGACCCTTTCGTCTGATCGGCGATCTCGGGGAATACACCTGCGATGCGTTGATCATCGCGACGGGCGCGTCGGCGAAGTATCTTGGCCTACCTTCCGAAGACGCCTTCAAGGGCAAGGGCGTTTCGGCCTGCGCCACCTGCGACGGGTTTTTCTTTCGTGGTCAACAGGTCGCCGTCGTCGGCGGCGGCAACACCGCAGTCGAAGAGGCACTATATCTCTCGAATATCGCCTCGCACGTCACTCTTGTGCATCGACGCGATCGTCTGCGCGCCGAAAAGATCATGCAAGATCGGCTTTTTGAGCGTGAAAAAGCGGGCAAGGTCCGAATTCTTTGGAATCACGGCGTCGACAAAGTGCTCGGTGACGACTCGGGCGTCACGGGCTTGCGGGTGCGCGCCACCGATCGCGACGGCAAGCTGCGTGGTGACGTCGCGGCCGTTGACGTCGGCGTGACCGGCGTGTTCATTGCCATCGGCCATTCGCCCAATACCGATGTGTTCGCCGGTCAACTCGCCATGCAAGATGACTACATCAAAGTGCACAGCGGCACCGCGGGCATGGCCACCTCCACCAGCATCCCGGGTGTGTTCGCAGCGGGTGACGTCGCCGATCATGTCTATCGCCAGGCCATCACCTCTGCGGGCTCGGGCTGCATGGCGGCACTCGATGCCGATCGTTGGCTCGAGCGCTTCGATCACGGCGGATGACCGGATCGGCGTGCGTTGTCGAGCGAGTGGCGGATCTTTCCGCCAACGAGTGGAATGCGCTCGATCACGAAGGCTACCCCTTCACGCGGCACGAATTTCTCACTGCCCTCGAAACGACAGGATGCATCGGTGATCAAACGGGTTGGCGTCCGTGGATCGTCACCCTGCGCGATGAGCGCGGTCTCGCCGCGGCGGCACCCGCCTGGCTGAGAGACGACTCGTACGGCGAATTCGTTTTCGATTTCGCCTGGGCACAGGCCTACGCGCGACACGGGCTGCGCTACTACCCCAAGCTCGTGGTCGCGGCGCCCTTCACGCCCGCAACAGGTCCTCGCTTGCTCGTGCGCGCCGATCTCGCCGCTGAATCCGCGCGGCGACTGCACTGGCGTCGTATGCTGCAGCAAGAACTGCTCACCCTCGTCGAACGTGAGTCGCTCTCGTCGGTGCATATGTTGTTTCCAACGACGGCCGAGCTCGAGGCGCTCGGGCCGCAGTGGCTGGCGCGCATCGATTGCCAATTTCATTGGCATAATCGTGGCTATAAAGACTTCGACGATTTTCTCGCGACGTTCACGGCCGAGAAACGCAAGAAAGCCAAACGCGAACGCCGTCGCGTGGCCGAGGCCGGCATCCGTTTCGAATCGCGGCTCGGCATCGAAGCCTCGCTCAATGAAATCCTCATCGCTTGGCAATTGCACCGGACGACTTTCCTGCGCCGCGGCAACGAACCTTATCTGGCGGCCGAAACGTTCGTGCAAATCGCCAAGACCATGGGCGATGCCCTGCTCTTCAAGTTCGCCATGCTGGAGCAGGAAATCGTCGCCGTCGCCGTGTTCTTCGTCGGCCGCGACACGCTCTACGGACGCTACTGGGGATCGGCCGAAGACCATCACAGCCTGCACTTCGAAACCTGCTACCACCAGGGCATCGAGTTATGCATCGAGCGCGGCCTCGCACGCTTCGAACCCGGCACGCAGGGCGAGCACAAGGTGAGCCGAGGCTTCGTGCCGACGCGCACCCACTCCGCACACTTCATCGCCGAGCCACGTTTTCGCGCCGCGATTGCCGATTATCTGGAGCGAGAGCGAGAAGCGGTCGATCGTTATGCCGCGGGCATCGCCGAGCATGTGCCCTACCGCGAGTCGCTCGCGCTGCCATGACGCGCCGCTCCCCACGCGGACTCGTCTGGCTCGAACCCGGCGGCGATCCAGCCGCCTTCCCGCCTGCCGAACACGCGCTCGATGAGCCTGCCGGCTTGCTCGCTGCAGGCGGCGATCTGCGAACCGAACGACTGCTCGCCGCTTATCCGCGCGGTATTTTTCCTTGGTATTCGCCGGGGCAGCCCATTCTTTGGTGGTGCCCCGATCCGCGCGAGGTACTCTTTCCCGCCGAGTTTCGTCGCACCCGCAGCCTCGCCAAACGCGAGCGTAATGCCGGCTTCGAAGTAAGGTTCGACACGGCTTTCGGCGACGTCATCGACGCCTGCGCTGCGCCGCGGGACATCGATGGCGGCGGCACCTGGATCACCACGGAGATGCGTGGGGCCTACGTGACCTTGCACACACTCGGCTTCGCGCACAGCGTCGAGACCTGGTTCGAAGGTCGATTGGTGGGAGGGTTCTACGGACTTTGGCTCGGCAACGTCTTTTTCGGCGAGTCGATGTTTAGCCGCGAACCCGACGCATCGAAAGTCGCGCTTTCAGCCTTGATTCACCGAAGCGATGAACTGGGTCTGCAGCTGATTGACTGCCAGCTGCCCTCCCGGCACCTCTCTTCGCTCGGTAGCCGACCGATCCCCCGAGTGGAATTTCTGTGTTTGATTGATTCGGCGGGGGCATTTCGGCAGAATCCCCGATCCTTTTAGCCATCCTGCGCAGGACCTGATGTCGAAAGAAGACGCGATTCAGATGGACGGAGAAGTGATCGACACTCTCCCCAACACTACGTTTCGCGTGAAATTGAGCAACGGTCACATCGTGACGGCTCACATTTCCGGAAAGATGCGCAAGAACTACATCCGCATCCTGACCGGCGACACAGTCACCGTCGAACTCACGCCCTACGACCTCACGAAAGGCCGCATCGTCTACCGCGGTCGTTAATCGCGGTCGTCAATCGACGAGCGCCGGCTCCTCACTCGGAATGCACTCGAGGTCGAGACCCGTTCCGTCTTTGTTCACCGTCGCGCGCACCGTACCGCCGCCGACCAGTTTGCCGAACAGCAATTCTTCGGCGAGCGGTCGCTTGATGTGTTCCTGAATGACTCGCGCCATCGGTCGTGCACCCATCTTCGGGTCGTAACCGGTCTTGGCAATCCAACGTCGCGCATCGTCGTCGAGTTGCAAGGACACACGCTTGCCCTCGAGCTGAGTTTCGATTTCGACGAGTAGCTTCTCGACTACGCGTTCGATTGTCGCCTCGTCCAAGCCACCGAACTGGATGACGGTATCGAGTCGATTGCGGAACTCCGGCGAGAACATTTTTTTGATGGCTTCCATGCCGTCGCTCGTGTTGTCCGAGGGCATGAAGCCAATGGACGCACGGGCCATGTCTGCCGCACCCGCGTTGGTCGTCATCACGATGATGACGTGGCGGAAATCCGCCTTGCGCCCGTTGTTGTCGGTAAGCGTACCGTGGTCCATGACCTGCAGCAGCAGATTGAAGACATCCGGATGCGCTTTCTCGATTTCGTCGAGCAGCAACACCGCATGAGGATGCTTCGAGACGGCCTCGGTCAACAAACCGCCTTGATCGAAACCCACATAGCCCGGCGGCGCGCCGATGAGCCGCGACACCGTGTGGCGCTCCATGTACTCCGACATGTCGAAGCGGATGAACTCGATGCCGAGCGCGATCGCCAATTGGCGCGTGACTTCGGTCTTGCCGACGCCCGTGGGGCCGGCGAACAAAAAACTACCGACGGGTTTGCGCGTATCGCCAAGACCCGAACGTGCCATCTTGATGGCTGAGGACAAGGTCTCGACGGCTCTATCCTGACCAAAGATCACGAGCTTGAGGTTACGCTCGAGGTTGCGCAGCACTTCTTTGTCGTTGCTCGAGACCGTCTTGGGCGGAATACGCGCGATGCGTGCCACGACCTCTTCGATGTGATGAACGTCGACCTCTGTCTCGCGCTCGGCCTCGGGCTTCAGGCGAAGACGTGCACCCCCTTCGTCGATGACGTCGATAGCCTTGTCAGGCAGATGACGCTCGTTGATATGCCGCGCCGAGAGTTCCGCTGCGGCCTTGAGCGCGGCGTCGGTGTACTTGACCTTGTGATGCTCTTCGAAGCGACTGCGCAGACCTTTGAGGATCTCGATGGTCTCGGGCACCGTGGGCTCGACCACATCGATTTTCTGGAAGCGACGCGCCAGCGCGTGGTCCTTCTCGAAGATGCCACGATATTCGGAATACGTCGTCGAACCGATGCAGCGCAGCTCGCCGTTGGTGAGCACGGGCTTGATGAGATTCGATGCATCCATCACGCCGCCCGAGGCGGCGCCCGCACCGATGACGGTGTGGATTTCGTCGATGAAGAGCACGGCACCGGGCTGCTTGCGCAGCTCAGCAAGCACACCCTTGAGCCGCTTTTCGAAGTCGCCGCGGTACTTGGTACCGGCGATCAGCGAGCCCATGTCGAGCGAATAGATGACGCAGCCCGCCAACACATCGGGCACTTGGCCTTCGACGATGCGACGAGCAAGACCTTCAGCGATGGCGGTCTTGCCGACTCCCGCCTCGCCCACATACAGCGGATTGTTCTTGCGTCGGCGGCAAAGAATTTCGATGGTGCGCTCGACTTCCATCTGGCGCCCGATCAGCGGATCGATGCGTCCTGCTTCGGCGAGCTTGTTGAGGTTCGAGGTATACTTCTCGAGTGCTCCACCGCCTTCGGTCTCGGCACTCGCCGGTGCAGCCGCCGCCTCGTCTTTGGGTTCGGCGCGCTCATCGGCAATCTTGGACATGCCATGCGAGATGTAGTTGACGACATCGAGTCGCGCGACATCCTGGCGGTTGAGCAAAAAGACCGCATGGCTTTGCTTCTCGCTGAAGATGGCGACAAGCACATTACCCACACCCACTTCTTTTCGGCCGCTCGACTGCACGTGGAACACCGCGCGCTGCAAGACGCGTTGGAAGCCCAGGGTCGGCTGTACCTCACGCTCGTCGCCGTCAGGCAAACGTGGCGTGCTTTGCTCGATGTGATCGCGAAGTTCGGCGGCGAGTCGCGGGACGTCACCACCACAGGCCTTCAACACTTCTTTGACCTTCGGCGTGTCGAGGATGGCGAGCAGCAGATGCTCAACCGTCAAAAATTCGTGCTTGCCTTCGCGCGCGACTTGGAAGGCGCTGTTGAGGCAGGTTTCAAGTTCGTTGGACAGCATGATCAGGCACTCCGTTGCGGGTCTCGAGCGGATCTCACGTCTCTTCGAGCGTACACATGAGGGGGTGTTGGTGATCCCGCGAATAACGGGTCACGAGCGCCATCTTGGTCTCGGCAATTTCGTGGGTGAAGACCCCACACACGCCTTTACCGTGCATATGTACCTCAAGCATCACCTGCGTCGCCTTCGTGCGACCCATACTGAAGAATCGCTCGAGCACGTCGACGACGAACTCCATGGGAGTGTAATCGTCGTTGAGCAGCACCACCTGGAACAGCGGCGGTTGCTTGACCTCGGGCGTGGCCTCGGCAACCAAGGTATCCGAAATCGGGCGACTTTCTTCGGCAGACATGAGATGGTTATAGGGGTGGACCGAGTCGAACTCAAGTACAGCCCGGCAGGTGGCTAATCCGGCGGCAAGGTATGATTCTCGCCATGCGTCGCCTTCCGTTCGATACCGCTCATGTCGTCACCGGCCTGCTGGCGGTGGCCGTCGGCTTGCAGATCGCCTGGATGGTGACGGGCGCCTTCGGTGCCCGCAGCGCCGCCCGCCTCGCGCCCAATACCGGTGGACCCACCTCGACGCTGAGCCCCTTCGAGATCATCCAGGCGGCGCAACTGTTCGGCGCGCTCGCGCCGGGCTCAACCGACGCCTCGACCGTCGCGCCGGTCAGCACGCAAGGGCTCGTCCTCGTCGGCGTACTCGCCTCGACCGACCCGCAGGGCGGTCGCGCCATCATCGGTGAATCATCGGGTGCTGCCCGGGTCTACGCGGTCGGCGCCACCCTCCCTGGCGGATCGCGCCTCGCCGAGGTCTACCCCGACCGCGTGATGCTCGATCGTGGGGGAAGCCTGGAAACACTGCCCCTGCCGCGGCAAGGCGGTACGCCTGTGGCGGTCAACTCCAATGCCCCCGTGGGCTCGACGGCGCCCGCGTTAGGCGGGTCGACAGGCGATGAGCTGGCCAATGCCATCCGCTGGCAGGCCGTGATGCGTGCCGATCGCCCCTCGGGCGTGAGGGTTTACCCGGGCAGCGACGCGGCGCGGTTTGCGAACCTCGGTCTGCAGGCGGGGGATCTCATCCTCGCGATCAACGACGCGCCCCTCGCAGACCAGGCCAACGGCGAGCAGTTTTTGAAAACCTTGGCCGGCGCTCCACAGGCCCGGCTCACTCTCGAGCGCAATGGGCGAACCGAAACAGTGACGGTCGATTTGACGGCCCTCGCCCCAACCCCGGCCGAGCGTTCACGCCCGTGACACGCCGATCCGATATATTCGGGCCTGCCATGTCTTCCCCATACCGTTCATTCACCCTCGCAGCGCTGCTCGTCAGCGTGCTCGGATTCGGCTCTTCCCGACTCGATGCGCAAGGATCAACCTCCGCGCGCATCACGCCGAACTTCAAGGACGCCGAAATCACACAGGTGATCGAGGCGGTGGCCGCCTCGACGGGGCGCAGCATCATCGTCGACCCGCGCGTACGCGCCCAAGTCACCATGCTCTCGTCGACGCCGATGACACCGGAGGCGTTTTACGAAGCCTTCCTCGCCTTGCTGCAAGTACATGGTTTTGTAGCCGTGCCCTCGGGCAACGTGATCAAGATCATTCCGGATGCCAACTCGCGCACTATGCCGGGCAACGACCTGCCCGATCGAGTGAGCGACACCTCGGACGAACTCGTCACGCAGGTGGTCGCCGTCAACAACGTGAGCGCTGCGCAGCTCGTCGCCATTCTCAGGCCGCTGATGCCGCAGAACGCGCATCTTGCGGCCTACCCTGCCTCGAATACTTTGATCCTGGCGGATCGCGCGAGCAACGTGAATCGCATGGTACGCATCATTAGGCGTATCGACCAGGCGAGCGATGCCGACATCGAAGTGGTTGCGATGCAGAACGCCTCGGCTGCCGAGGTCGTTCGCACCATGACCGCACTCAACCCCGCGCAGGCGCAGGCTGAGGGCGGTATGGCGCCGCTGCGCACCGTGGCCGATGAACGCTCGAACAGCATCTTGCTCGCCGGCGACAAGACTCAGCGACTGCGCGCGCGCACACTCATCGCCTACCTCGACACCCCGCTCGCATCGGGCGGGGACACCCGTGTGCGCTACTTGCGATACGCCGACGCCGAGAAAATTGCCACCAAGCTCAAAGAGCAGGTGACGGGTTCCGCCGGCGCAACGGGCGCAGCGGCCGGAGCGGCAACCTCGGTGGGCGGCGGCACGACCATCTGGGCCGAACCCGAGACCAACGCGCTCGTGATCACCGCGCCCGCCAAAACCATGAATTCTTTGATGTCGGTGATCGACAAGCTCGACATTCGCCGGGCACAGGTCATCGTCGAAGCCATCATCGTCGAAGTGTCGGCCGACAAGTCCGCCGAACTCGGCGTCAATTGGCTCGTCGACGGTTCGAATTCCGATCGCGCGGTCGGCGGCTTCATCGAACCGGTCGGCGGAACAAGCATCTTCGATCTCGTTCGCGCAGCGCGCGACCCCGCCATCGTCTCGGCAGCACCGCGCGGCACCACAGTGGGTGTCGGTCGATTGGCCGACACGGGCGTTAATTTTGCGGCGGTACTACGGGCGCTGCGCGGCGATTCGACGACGAACATCATCGCGACGCCCTCTATCGTGACGATGGACAACCAAGCGGCCGAGATCAAGGTGGCCCAGGAAGTGCCCTTCGTCACGGGTCAGTTCACGAACCCGGGCGGCAACACGGGTAATACTTTGAACCCCTTCCAAACCATTCAGCGTCAGGAAGTCGGCACCATCTTGAAGATCACACCGCAAATCAACGAAGGCGATGCGGTGATGCTCAAGATCGAGCAAGAGAGCTCGAGCATCGCCGCCAGCAGCAGTGGCGCCGTCGATCTCATCACCAACAAACGCACGATCAGCACCAACGTACTCATCGAAGACGGCGGCACCGTCGTGCTCGGCGGGCTCATCCAGGACTCGCAGACGGGCGGCGAACAACGTGTACCCTTCCTCGGGCGTATCCCCGTCATTGGTGAAGCCTTCCGCACACGCAGCGCCAAGAAGACCAAAACTAATCTCATGGTCTTCATTCAGCCGCGCATCCTTCGCGATGGCACGGACGCAACGATCGAGACCAATCAAAAGTACAACTACATGCGCGATCAGCAACGCTCGCTTGGTCCGCAGCGCGACGGGCTGCCTCTGTTGCCGGGTGAGCGTCGCGCGATCCTGCCGGAGATCCCGGCTGCGCCGGCCAAAGAGCCGACATCCTCTACGCCAGTGGCGGAGTCGCCCAAATGAATGCGCAGTCGGGCGCAATGGCTGCCCCGACTCCCCTGCTGCCGCTCGCCTTCTGTCGTCGACACGGCGTGTTGCTGCGTATTCTCGATGGCGGACTGTTGCAGCTCGCTCTGCATCCCGACGCCACGCCGCTCGCCATCGCCGAAGCCCGAAGACATGTCGGTCGTCCACTCGCACTCGAGCGCGTGACGGTCGATCGCTTCGAAGCGCTGCTGCGCGAAGCCTACGAGGCCGGTAGTGACGCGCAGGCTGCTGCAGGCGGACTCGAAGAAACGACCGACCTCAGTTTTCTGGCACAGGATCTGCCTGAACAGGCCGATCTGCTGGAAAGCGAAGACGACGCGCCGATCATCCGCTTGATCAATGCACTGCTCATGCAGGCGGTCAAAGATAACGCCTCGGATATCCACATCGAGCCCTACGAGAACCGTCTCGTCGTCCGTCTGCGCGTCGATGGCGTACTGCGTGAAGTGCTGCAAACGCGACGTGCCGTGGCCGGCGCCGTAGTCTCGCGCATCAAGGTGATGTCCAAACTCGACATCGCCGAAAAGCGACTGCCGCAAGATGGGCGCATCAGCCTGCGAGTCGGAGGTCGTGCCGTCGATGTACGCGTGTCGACGATTCCGTCGGGTCATGGCGAGCGCGTCGTGCTTCGCTTGCTCGACAAACAGGCCGGACGCCTCGATCTCGGCGAGCTCGGCATGGAACCGCCGATCGAGGCCTTGCTCGATCGCCTGATCCACAAACCAAACGGCATTCTGCTCGTCACCGGCCCGACGGGCTCGGGCAAAACCACCACGCTCTACGCCGCGCTCTCGCGACTGAACGATGCGACCCGCAACATCATGACGGTCGAGGATCCTATCGAGTACTACCTCGACGGCATTGGTCAGACGCAGGTGAACACCAAGGTCGACATGAGCTTCGCCCGAGGCTTGCGCGCGATTCTGCGTCAGGATCCGGACATCGTCATGGTGGGTGAAATCCGCGACCTCGAGACGGCGCAGATTGCCGTGCAGGCCTCGCTGACTGGACACCTCGTGCTCTCCACCCTGCACACCAATACGGCCGTCGGCGCCGTCACGCGACTGCGCGACATGGGCATCGAGCCTTTCCTGCTCGCCTCCAGCCTCATCGGCATCGTGGCGCAGCGGCTTGTGCGTACGCTCGATCCCGCTTCGCGTGAGCCCTTCGTCGCAGGCGAACTCGAACGTCGACAATTGGGCTTGCCGATCGGAGCGCCCTCACCAACGCTTTATCGCGCCTCGTCGACGGGCCCAGGTTATCGAGGTCGTACGGGCATCTATGAATTGGTTCAAGTCGACGATGACCTGCGCACGCTCATTCACGATGGCGCAGCCGAAGCCGAGCTCGAACGACACGCAAGGCAGTCGACTCCGTCCATCCGTGACGACGGTATCGCCAAAGTCTTGCGTGGCGTGACCTCGCTCGAAGAAGCACTGCGCGTCACGCGCGAGGACTGAGCGCGTGGCGGCCTGGGACTACCTCGCGCTCGATACCGAAGGTCGCGAACAGCGCGGCGTACTGGAAGGCGACAGCGCAAGACAGGTCCGACAAATCCTTCGCGAACGCGCGCTGCTACCCGTCAGCGTCGAACCGGTTCGTGAATCCGGCAAGCGACCCCAAGAGCGATTTGGCGAAAAGTTTGGCGGACGGATCGGTTCCGCCGATGTCGCGCTGCTCACACGTCAGCTCGCGACACTCGTCCGTGCGGCCTTGCCTCTCGAAGAGGCGCTGCTCGCCGTCGCCGAGCAAAGCGAGAAGCCAGCGGTGCAACGCGTCGTGGCGGCGGTGCGAGCGCGTGTCGTCGAGGGCGAACCCCTCGCGGAGGCCTTGCGCGGCTTCCCGCGGGTCTTCCCCGAGATCTTCCGAGCGACGATTTCTGCAGGCGAACAAACGGGCAAGCTCGATTCGGTGCTAGAGCGACTGGCCGACTACACCGAAAGTCGCGATCAACTGCGCCAGCGGCTGCTCGGCGCCCTGCTCTATCCCATCGTACTCACCGTTATGTGCATCGCCGTCATCTCCGGTCTGCTCAGCTTCGTCGTCCCGAAGGTTGTCGCCGTCTTCGAATCGGGCAATGCCGAACTGCCGATGCTGACCCGGCTGCTGATCGCGACGAGCGACGCGGTACGCATCGCAGGACCCTGGATTCTGGTGTTACTCGCGATGGGTACAGTGGTGTTCCTGCGTTGGGTGCGTGATCCGGCAGCGCGATACAAAGTCGACGCGCTGCTGCTGCGCCTGCCGCTCGTCGGACGACTCCTCCGCGGATTCAACGCCGCACGCTTCACCCGCACGCTCAGCATCCTCACGGGAAGCGCCGTGCCGGTACTCGAGGCGCTCCGCATCGCCGCAGGGGTGATCTCCAACCTGCCAATGCGAGATGCCGTAGCCGCCGCCGCCGAGCGGGTGCGCGAGGGTGCACCGATCGGTCGGTCGCTCGCCGCCAGCCGGCTCTTCCCGCCCATGACGGTGCATCTCATTTCCAGCGGCGAGGCCAGCGGGCGACTCGATGACCTACTGTCACGCGCAGCAGACAGTCAGGAGCGCGAACTCGACGGCATGCTGACCGGCCTAGTCGGCTTGCTCGGTCCACTGTTGATCGTCGGCATGGGACTCATCGTCCTCGTGATCGTGTTCGCGATGCTGATGCCAATCTTTGAAATGAACACGCTCGTACGTTGACGCACGGTTCAATCGCTCCCCCCGTTGCAAGATTGATCGGTTCGAAATAAATTTCGGCCGTCTTGGGGGGGTTGATGACCATGAGCGAAAGACCAGAGCAAGAAGAGTACGACGAAGAAGTCGATCTCGATTCGGGCGAAGACGTGGATCAGGTCATTCGTGACTTCGACCAGTCGCGCCGCCGCAGTGCACCCAAGGGCAGCGGCGATCCGGCTTGGCGACGTCTCGAGCAGCTGCGCGAAGAGAAGCGCACGGCGGATCTCATCAGCGATTTCGACGATTACGACATCGACGACGGCGAGGCCAAGCCAACGCGTAGTAAGGGTTCCGGACGCCACTGATCGTCAGTGTCGTCGTCAGGCCTAGCGGAAATCCCGCGAACGCGTGACTAACCGCCCGAGCAAACGGGTGCGGTCGTATAGTCGATCCACGATCACGTGGGTGACGAGCCCTTCGCGTTGTAACTTGCCTTCGACTTCCATCAGTCGCGACTCGAATAACTCGCGCCGGTGCGCTGCGCCGATCGCCTTCCAGACAATCAGATTGACGTGGCCCGTATCGTCTTCGAGCGTGACGAATGTGACACCGCTCGCGGTCGAGGGTTTTTGCCGCGTGGTGACGAGGCCCGCCACGCTGACCCGGGTGCCGTTGCCAAGCTGCGAGAGCGCTGCAGCCGTCACCACCCCTCGCCGCTCGAATGGCTCGCGCAGCAAGGCGAGCGGATGCCTACCCAAGGTGAGCCCGAGATGTCGATAGTCGGCGACGAGGTTCTCGCCTTCGGTGGGTGTCGTGAGCATGGGTAACGCCTCCTCGCGAGCGGGCGGCGCAAGCGGCAACTGTACTTCGGTACCCGCCACCGCCCAGAACGCACGATGCCGATTGCCAGTGAGCGCCGCACACGCACCGGCTGCGGCGAGCGCCTCGAGATCACCGCGATCGAGCGCCGCCGCGACAGCGAGATCTTGCAGGTCGAGAAAGGGGGGTGCGCTGTCCTCAGTCGCGCTGTCCTCAGTCGCCCTGTCTTCGAGTGTCTGCCGCGTCTCGATACGCAGGCGTCGCGCCTCGACGATGCGCGCCGCCACGGTCTGCGGCAAACCGCGAACGAGCCTGAGTCCAAGACGGATCGCAGGTCGCTCACCCGTTGATCGATCATCCGCCACCTCGAGCGTGCAGTCCCAATCACTCACGCAGACATCGACCGGCCTGATCTCGACGCCGTGTTCACGCGCATCGCGCACGAGTTGCGAGACCGAGTAGAACCCCATCGGTTGACTGTTGAGGAGCGCTGCCGTGAAAGCCTCCGGCTCGTGACGCTTGAGCCACGCCGAGACGTACACGAGCAACGCGAAACTCGCCGCATGCGATTCGGGGAATCCGTATTCGCCAAAACCCTGGATCTGCTCGAAGATCCGCGCGGCGAACTCCTCGCTGTAACCCCGCTCACGCATACCGGAGATGAGCCGCTCACCGAAGTGACCGAGACCTCCGTGACGCTTCCATGCCGCCATCGCACGACGCAGTTGATCGGCCTCACCGGGCGTGAAACCTGCAGCAACGATCGCCACCTGCATCACTTGCTCTTGGAAGATCGGCACACCGAGCGTGCGCTGCAACACGCCTTTGACCGCTTCGCTCGGATAACTCACCTGCTCTTCGCCGCGGCGACGGCGTAGATAGGGATGAACCATATCGCCTTGAATCGGCCCCGGTCGCACGATGGCCACTTCGATGACGAGGTCATAGAAATTACGCGGCTGCAAACGCGGCAGCATCGCCATCTGCGCACGCGACTCGACCTGAAACACACCGACCGAATCAGCCCGGCACAGCATGTCGTAGACCTGCGGATCCTCAGGCGGTACCGAGGACAAAGCCATCGGCGACCCCCCTCGCGCCAGACGCCACTGCGAGACCAGATCGAGTGCTCGTCGGATCGCCGCCAGCATGCCGAGCGCGAGCAAGTCCACCTTGAGCAGACCGAGCGCATCGAGATCGTCTTTGTCCCATTGAATGACCGTGCGGTCGGCCATGCTCGCATTCTCGACCGGTACCAGCTCCTCGAGCAGATCGCGCGCGATCACGAAACCGCCGACATGCTGTGACAGATGCCGTGGAAATCCGAGCAACTGCGGTGCGAGCTCGAGCAACAAAGAAAGCCGGCGTCGAAGCGTGGCATCGTGAATATTGAAACCTGCCTCATCGAGCCTTTCGAGAAACGGCGCCAGCGCCCGCTCGTGCGCCGCGCCGTCGCGCTCGCCGGATGTCTCGTGGCCGAGGCTACGATCCCAACGACTCACCGCCGAGGCGATTTTTTCTACGGCGGGCAACGGGAACCCGAGTGCCTTGGCGAGATCTCGCAACACGCTGCGCGGTCGATAGCAAATGACCGTCGCGGCGAGCGCTGCGCGATGCCGACCATATTTTTGGTAGACGTACTGGATCACCTCCTCGCGACGCTCGTGTTCGAAATCGACGTCGATGTCCGGTGGTTCGTTGCGCTCTCGCGAAATGAAACGTTCGAACAACATCGACATGCGTGAGGGATCGACTTCCGTGATGCCAAGGCAATAGCAAACGGCGGAGTTCGCTGCCGATCCGCGGCCCTGACAAAGAATTCCGCGACTGCGCGCGAACTCGACGATGTCGTGTACGGTCAAAAAATACGGCTCGTAAGCGAGCTCGCTGATCAGCGCGAGCTCGTGCTCGACGAGCGTACGTACGTAAGCCGGCATGACATCGCGCGTCGTGCTACCACCCCAGCGACGCTCTGCCCCGCGCTCGACGAGCGTACGCAACCACGAGGCTGGTGTTTGACCCTCGGGCACGATCTCTCGCGGATACTCGTAACGCAGCTCATCGAGAGAAAAACGACAACGTGCCGCGATGACGCGCGTCTCGGCGAGCAGCGCCGGCGGATAGAGCCGCGCGAGACGATGGCGCTCACGCAGGTGTCGCTCACCGCAGGGCAGCAACTCGAGCCCTGCGGCATCCACCGTGGTGTTGAGACGAATCGCCGTGAGTGCATCGTGCAGCCTGCGACGCTCGCGTAGGTGCATGCAGACACCGCCTGCCGCGACGAGCGGCAACCCGGTCTCGATCGACAGCCGCGTGAGTGTGGCGAGATGGGCGCGCTCCGTGCCATCACGCAAGAGCTCCACCGCGATCCAGACGGCCCCGTGAAAATGCTCGTGCAGCCAGCCGGTTGAATCTTGGACGGTCAAATCAGCGGGGCGCGGAACCCACAGCACGAGGCAGTGCAGCGGCGAGATGAACTCGACGACATCGCTGCGAGTCAGGCGATAACTCCCCTTCGGCGCCGCGCGACGACCGCGCGTGATCAGACGACACAGCTGACCGTAGCCGCGACGATCTGCTGCCAAGACGACAAGTGGCAAACCACACTCGAGCCGAAACTCGGCACCGACGATGAGACGCGTGGATCGACCCTTGAGCGCGGCATGAGCGCGCACGACGCCAGCGACCGAGCACTCGTCGGTGATGGCGAGTGCCTCATATCCGAGCGCGTCAGCGCGCGCCGAAAGTTCTTCGGGTTGCGACGCCCCGCGCAAGAAACTGAAACTGCTCCGGCAATGCAGCTCCGCATAACCGGGTGGATTTGGGGGATTCGGGGCTTGCCCTGACATACTGTTTATTTATACAGTATCTACAAGCCGACGTAACCGGAAAACTAATGCCCCATGAGCTTCATCGACCACGCAGGCACGCCCCACCCTCGAGCGACGGGCGCACGCCGCATCGTCTCCCTGGTGCCGAGCCTCACCGAGCTCGTCTGCGCGCTAGGCTTGGCCGACGAGCTCGTCGGCCGAACGGGTTTCTGCATCCACCCGCGCGAGCGCGTGCGTCGCATACCCAAAGTCGGTGGCACCAAAACCGTCGACCTCGACGCCATACGCGCCCTCGCGCCCACGCATCTCATCGTCAACGTCGATGAAAATCGTCTCGAAACCGTCGAAGCCCTGCGCGCCTTCGTGCCATCCATCATCGTCACTCACCCGCTCGGGCCACTCGACAACCTGCCGCTCTATCGCCTGCTCGGCGGCATCTTCGATCGTGAGGCGCGCGCCGAAGCGCTCTGTCGCGAGTTCATGGCCGCTTATTCCGGCTGCACCTCAGACCTCGTACGCGCTCGTGTGCTCTACCTCATTTGGCGAGAGCCCTGGATGACTCTTTCGCGAGACACTTACATCTCGCGCACCCTCGCGGCGTTCGGCTGGCAAACCTGGGCCTCCACGCGTCCGCAGCGTTACCCAGAGCTCGCCCTCGAAGAATGTCGCGGTGCCATCGACCGCGTGCTGCTGAGCAGCGAGCCTTACGCGTTCCGCGAACGCCATGTCGCCGAAGTCGAGCACGCCCTACCCGGTGTGCCCGTCGATCTCATCGATGGCGAAATGGTCTCGTGGTATGGCTCGCGGGCCATCGAGGGACTGCACTATCTCGCCACGTTCACACGCGAGCGTCACCGATAAGCGTTGTACCTAAACATCGCGCCTAAACGTTGCGCCGGAACTGTCCACCCACCGCGTAGAGCGCGCGCGAAATCTGTCCGAGTGAGGCCACGCGCACGGCATCCATCAACGACTCGAATACGTTGCCGCCACGCGCCGCTGCCGATTGCAGCGTCGAGAGGGCGACCACCGACTTCTCGTCGTTGCGCTGCTGGAAGTTGCGGACGGCATCCACCTGACCCTGCTTCTCTTCTTCGGTCGAGCGTATGAGCTCGACTGCCGCATGCTCGGCCGACGCATCGTGCTCGGAGAGGAAGGTATTCACGCCGATGATCGGCAAACGACCATCGTGCTTGAGCGTCTCGTAATGCAAGCTCTCTTCCTGGATTTTGCCGCGCTGGTACATCGTCTCCATCGCGCCGAGCACGCCACCGCGCTCGCTGATCGACTCGAATTCTTTGTACACCACCTCTTCCACCATGTCGGTGAGGTAGTCGATGAGTAACGAGCCAGCCCAGGGGTTATGGTTCTTGTTGAGACCCAACTCCCGATTGATGATGAGCTGGATGGCCACCGCTCGACGCACGCTTTCCTCGGTCGGCGTGGTGAGCGCCTCATCGTATGCGTTGGTGTGCAGCGAATTGCAGTTGTCGAACAGCGCATAGAGCGCCTGCAACGTCGTGCGCGTGTCGTTGAACTGGATTTCGCGAGCGTGCAGCGACCGACCCGACGTCTGAATGTGGTACTTCATCATCTGGCTGCGCGCATCTGCGCCGTATCGCTCACGCATCGCACGCGCCCAGATGCGCCGCGCTACACGACCGATGACGGCGTACTCCGCGTCCATGCCGTTCGAGAAGAAGAACGACAAGTTCGGCGCGAAATCGTCGATCTTCATGCCGCGAGCGAGGTAGTACTCGACGATGGTGAAGCCGTTGGAGAGCGTGAAAGCAAGCTGACTGATCGGGTTCGCCCCGGCTTCGGCGATGTGATACCCCGAGATCGATACCGAATAGAAATTACGCACGGCATGATCAATGAAATACGCCTGCACGTCGCCCATCATGCGCATAGCGAATTCAGTCGAGAAAATACAGGTGTTCTGCGCCTGATCTTCCTTGAGGATGTCCGCCTGCACCGTGCCGCGCACCTGCGCGAGCGTCGACGCACGAATCTTCGCGTACTCCTCGGCCGTGAGCCCATGACCGACGAGGTCTTCGCCACAGAGACCGAGCAGCGCGAGACCCGATCCGTCATGCCCCTCGGGCAAATCGCCGCGATAGTCGGGCGGCGCGACGCCTTGGCTGCGAAGCTGAGCGCGGCGCGCGTCGATGTACGTCGCCGCTTCCGCCCAACGACCATTCGTCTTCAAGAGGCGTTCGACCTGCTGATCGATGGCCGTGTTCATGAACATGGCGAGCAGCATCGGTGCCGGCCCGTTGATGGTCATCGACACCGAAGTGGTGGGCGCACACAAGTCGAAACCCGAGTAGAGCTTCTTCATGTCATCGAGCGTGGCAATCGACACGCCCGAATTACCGGTACGCCCGTAGATGTCGGGACGCGTATCCGGATCTTCACCATAAAGCGTCGTCGAGTCGAAGGCGGTCGACAAACGCGTTGAGGCCTGCCCGCGCGCCAAATAGTGGAAGCGACGGTTCGTACGCTCGGGGCTGCCCTCGCCCGCGAACATGCGAATCGGGTCTTCTTGTTCGCGACGATACGGATAGACCCCGGCCGTGTACGGATAAGCGCCCGGCAGGTTCTCACGCATCACGAAACGCAGAATGTCGCCCCAATCGCGCGTCTTCGGCGCGAGCAGCTTCGGAATGGAGTTGTGGCTCAAAGTTTCGGTGTAGTTCTCACCGCGCACTTCACGCCCGCGAACTTTGTAGACGTACTCGGGCTCGGTGATGGACTTCACGCGCGTCGGCCAAGTTCTCAGCTCACCGAGACCTTCGGCGCCCACGGCAGCGAGCGCCGCGTCGTATTCTTCGCGCAGTCGCGACACCGCCGCATCACCACCCGAAGGCGCCGAGCCATAGGGCTGAGCGGGCGCGGGCAACGCCGGGTCGCGCAACGTCTTCAAAGATTCGTAGAGCGCGTAGGCGCGACTGGCCGCCGCGGCCACACGCTCGATATCCATATCCGCCTTGCGACCGCCTGCGGCGATTTCGGCGAGATAACGCGACCGCGATCCGGGGATGAGCGGATCGCGCGAGGTGAACTCAGTCGGACCCGGGTCTTGCACCGTCCATGAGCGCGCGTTGACGGCCTTGGCTTGCAGACGCGAGCAGATGGCTGCAAACAACCGATTGACGCCCGGATCGTTGAAACGCGAGGCGATGGTCGGATAGACAGGAATATCGGCGTCGGGCGCAGCGAGCTGATCGGGATGATTACGGCGCCACTGCTTCTTGACGTCTCGCAGGGCGTCTTCGGCGCCTCGGCGCTCGAATTTATTGAGCACCACCATCTCGGCGAAGTCGAGCATGTCGATCTTCTCGAGCTGACTCGCCGCACCGTACTCGCTCGTCATGACATAGATCGGCAGATCGACGAGATCGATGACTTCCGTATCGCTCTGGCCGATACCGGCCGTCTCGACGATGACGAGATCGAAGCCGGCGAGCTGGTACAGCGCGATCACGTCCTTCAGCACCGCCGAGGTCGCGAGGTTGCGACGACGCGTGGCAAGCGAACGCATGAAGACGTTAGGCGCCGACAAGCTGTTCATGCGAATGCGATCACCGAGCAGCGCCCCGCCCGATCGACGACGGGTCGGATCAACGGCCACGACCGCAATCTGCGCATCGGGAAAATGCCGAACGAAACGCTGGATGAGCTCGTCGTTGAGCGAGCTCTTGCCGGCACCGCCCGTGCCCGTGAGCCCAACGACCGGCACCCGACGCTTGTTGCGGTCGATGGCTCGCAGGATTTGCTCGCGCGTCGCCGCCCCGGCGCTCGGGTCTTCTTCACGTACCGAGCCTTCGAGCACGGAGATCGTACGCCCGAGATGGCGATGATCGCGGGCGTTCAACGGGCCGAATTCATAGGCTGCTCGACGGCTCGCACCGACGCGACGAATCACGTCGCTGATCATGCCGACGAGACCCAAGGTACGACCGTCCTCGGGTGTGTAGATTTTTTCGATGCCGTGACGCTCGAGTGCCTCGATCTCGTGCGGCGCAATGGTACCGCCGCCGCCGACCACGACTCTGATGTGCTCGCAGCCGCGCTCGCGCAGCATGTCGACCATATACGCAAAGTATTCGTTGTGACCGCCCTGATAGGAACTGACGGCAATGCCGTCGGCATCTTCTTCGATGGCCGCACGAACGATGTCCGCGACCGACCGGTTGTGGCCGAGGTGCACAACCTCGGCGCCTTGCGACTGCAGCAAGCGTCGGATCATGTTGATGGCGGCGTCGTGACCATCGAAGAGCGAAGCGGCCGTGACGAAACGCAACGGTGGCGCGCTCACGCCCTCACCGACCTCAGCCCCTGGGTCCTGAAACGACTTTTGGCTCGACTGGCTCACGGTACGCTCCTTGTGCCGGACGGTCTTGCCCGACCTTTACCGGCGAGTATACTACCCTTTACCGATCGTTAAACTCCCCCGCCCTGAAAAGGAACCGCCGCCCGCCATGAAATCCTCGTCTCGATCGACCGCCCTGCCCTGGAGCGGGGCCGACGTCCCGTCGCGGGAACGGGCGTGGAAGCGCCATGCGGTCATTCTCGCCGCCGCGCGGGCGTTCGCCGCGCGCGGATACCACAACACCAGCCTCGATGACCTCGCAGCCGCTCTCAACGTCACCAAGCCGACGATCTACAGCTATGTCGACAGCAAAGAAGAACTGCTGTTTGAGTGCTTCAGGCAAGGGGTCGATCAAATTCTCGCTGGCTTCACCGAGGCCGAGACTCATGGCGGCACGGCCCGCGAGCGTTTGATGACCGTCGCCCGCCACTACGCCATCGCCGTCACCGGTGATTTCGGCTGGTGCATGGTTCGTCTCGAGGAAGAGAACCTCGAAAAAAACATGAGCGCCAAGATCAAGACGCTGAAATCAGAAGTCGATCAAGGCTTGCGCAAACTCATCCGTCAGGGCGTCGCCGACGGCTCGATCCGCGCGAGCGACCCCAAGATGGCCGCGTTTGCCTTGGCCGGTGCGCTCAATTGGATCGCCCACTGGCATCGTGCCAACGACGCCCTCTCCCCGGAAGAAATTGCCAACCGAGTGCTCGAAATCTTTGAACTGGGTCTCGCGCCACGCTGACGCCAACCCACGGGCCACACCTCATTCCATTTGATCGGAGTCCACCATGAGCTTCTCCACCCTAGAATTTTTAGTCGACAACGGCGTCGCCCTCATCACGCTCAACCGCCCCGAAGCGGCCAATACCATCAGTGTCGAGCTCGCCGAAGACTTGCTGCAGGCGGCCATCCGTTGCGAGAGTCATGCCGATATTCGTGCGGTTGTCCTGACGGGCAAGGGCCGTTTTTTCAGTGGCGGCGGCGACGTGCAGTCGTTTGCGGCTGCGGGCGATGGCGCCGGCGAACTGCTGCGACGTATCACGGCACCGCTGCATGCGGCAGTCTCGCGCTTTGCGCGCATGAACGCCCCGCTCGTCACGGCAGTCAACGGCACGGCGGCGGGCGCAGGGTTCAGTCTTGCGATCGCCGGTGATGTCATCGTGGCGGCCGAATCGGCCAAATTCACCATGGCGTACACCAAGATCGCCATGTCCGCCGACGGTGGCGGCTCGTTCAACCTGCCGCGAATCGTCGGCATGGCGCGCGCCAAAGAATTGATGCTGCTCAACCCGGTGCTCACGTCTGCGGAAGCCCAACAGCGCGGGCTCGTCACCCTGGTCGCGCCAGATGCCGAAGTGCTGACCAAAGCCAAAGAAATCGCCGCCTCGCTGGCCAATGGACCCACTCGATCCTACGGTGAGGTCAAACGCCTGCTCGCCGACAGCCACTCACACTCGCTCGAGCAACAACTCGCCCTCGAGTCGCGATCCATGGCGGCGCTGGCGGACGGCACCGAAGATGCGCGTGAAGGCTTCACCGCCTTCGCACAGAAGCGCGCGCCGAAGTACACAGGTCGGTGAGCGCGATGAGCGAACTCTCCTGGCACGTTGCCGGCAATCTTTCTGAGCTTGCCGAGGGCAAGATGATGGGCGTTGAGCTCGGCGGACGCGCGATCGTGCTCTGCCGGACCAAAGACGGCATCAACGCTCTCGATAACGTCTGCTCACACGCTTACGCCCTCATGCACGAGGGTCGCTTGCGTGGCAATCGACTCATTTGCCCGCTGCATGGTGCGTCTTTCGACTGCCGTACCGGCGCCGTGCTCGGGGCGCCTGCGACCTCGCCGCTTGCCACGTTTGCGGTTCGCGTCGGCGTTGACGGCACGATCGAGGTCGGCCTACCCAATTGATCGATCGGCTCGGCGCGGCTCGATTCAATCGACGCTCAGCGCCGTCGTTCGATCAAATTGACGCTACGACAACTAAACACCGTCTCGTCGTTCTGGTTGACCAGCGAGTAATCCATTTCGATGACGCCGCGTCGCGGATCGTTCGAAGACTCACGCTTCGACACGCATTCCCACCTCGCGCGCAGCCGATCGCCAGCGCGAACGGCCTTCGGCCAACGGGTGTCCTTCCAGGCAACACCGCAGATCCAGGCAATATCGCCGCTGATCAGGTGATCGAGGCGACGCCACACCACGGTGGTGAATAGCCCGGACGCCACGACCTCACCGAAGACCGATGCTTTCGCCGCCTCCGGATCAGTGTGAAAATACTGCGGGTCGTATCGGCGGGCAAAATCGAGCATCTCTTCCCGATCGACGACCTGCTCGCCGGATTCGGCATGATGGCCGACAGCAATATCTTCGAAGTATTTCTTTTCGGACACACTCATCAAGACACCTTACGCCGCATGAACCTCGAACAAAGAATTCGTCGCCTCGAAGATCGCGAAGCCATCCGCACCTTGATCGCGCGCTATGGCCTGCTTGTCGACCAACGCGACATCGACGCCGTCGGCATGCTCTTCACGCGCGACGGCTCGTTCCGATCGCTCGATGGCAAAATCGCCTCCGTGGGGCGCGACGCCGTGATCGAGCAGTTCCACAAGCGCTACGCCGTGCTCGGTCCGAGCAATCACTTCACCCACGATATCGTGATCGAACTCGATGAGTCCGACCCCGATCTCGCCTCGGGCTGGGTCAACTCCCATGCCGAGGTGGTCCGCAATGGCGTCGCGCTTTGGGCTGCCCTGCGCTACCACGACCGCTATCGACGCGAGGACGGCGTTTGGCGATTCCAAGTGCGCGAACTGCATTTTTTCTACTACGTATCGCCCAAAGATTATCCGGAGCTACTCGGTCAGCGGATGCGCAATCGCGCCTATGCCGAGCCGCTGCCGGCGGACTACCCGGAAAACTCGGACACCTGGAAGGCGTACTACGCGAAGTATCCTCAGCCGGGCTGACGCCCATCGCGCAGCTCGCGCAGCTTCCGCTCGAGATAATCGACCACACGACGATCGCGCTCGGTCTCTTTGTGCACGAGGAAGCTGATCGCCATACCTTCGAGCACATAACGAGTCAGATCGAGAGCGACGTCGAACGTCTCATCGTCGGTGTGCCACTCGGTGAAGAGCTCTCGCGCTGTCCGGTGCCATTCGTTTTCGAAGGCTTCCTGTGCAGGACGCAGAATCTGGGCAAGCTCCGGATCGGTACGCGCGGCGACGACGAGCTCAAAGAATGCGACGAACATCGGATGCCGGACGTGCTGCCAGTACGCCTCGAGGTTGGCGCGCAAACGATCACCGCCGCCATTGCTCGGCCCGCGCTGTGCGGCACGCCGAAACGCCTTGAGTCGCTTGGCGTGCAGGTACTCGACGGCAGCCCGTACGATGTCCACCTTCGATGGAAAATGATGGAGCATGGCGCCACGCGATAACCCCGCTCGGGCGGCGATGACCGTGGTGGTCGTGCGGGAGTAACCGAGGTCCACGAAACATTTGATGGCCGCTTCGATAATCAGCGTCCGCGTGGCGGCGCTTTTCTGGGCTTGCCATCCCGTGATTTCGGGTTCGACGGGTTCGAGTTGTTTAGCCATGACCGCGACCTTGCCGACCGGCGAAAAAAAAGTCAAAGATGATTGAAACCGACAGCCTTGCTTGATACCGTTTTCAGGCGTCGGACGCGACGGGACTGGCCCCGCACGCTTATTCTGGCACAACCAATTTTCATTACCCGGAGGACAGGGACATGGGACGTGTTGAAGGCAAAGTGGCAATCGTCACCGGGGGAGCCCAAGGGCTCGGCAAGGCAGACTGCGAAGCGCTCGTTCGCGAAGGCGCCAAGGTCATGATCACCGACATCAAGGCCGCAGAAGGCAAGGCCTTGGCCGCCGCGCTCAATGCGCAACGCGCCGGCAGTGCCGCGTTCATGGAACAGGATGTCCGCGACGAGGCGCGCTGGCAGGAAGTCATCGCCGCCACCGTCAAACAATTTGGCAAACTCAATGTGCTCGTGAACAACGCGGGTCTCGTCGTTCCCGCAACACCCGAGTCGACTACGCTCGAGCAGTTCAAGCTGCACAACGCCGTGATGAGCGAAGGCACCTTCCTCGGTTGCAAGCACGCCATTCCCGCCATGCACGCGAGCGGCGGCGGCTCCATCATCAACATGGCCTCGGTCGCTACTCACCTCGGTTATCCGATTTTCTTTGCCTACTCGGCAGCCAAGGGCGCCGTGCGCGGCATGACAAAGTCGATCGCCATCTGGTGTCAAATGCAGAAGTACAACATTCGCTGCAACTCACTGCACCCGGGCGCAACCGATACGCCGATGATCGAAGAAGCCAATCGCCTGCTCGGCCTCACGCGCGAGTTCTACACGCAGAGCGGACCTGGCTTGGGACAGCCCGAGGACGTCGCGAACGTCGTGGTATTCCTCGCTTCCGAAGAATCGCGATACATCAATGGTGCCGAGCTGCTGCTCGACAACGGCCTCACCATCCAGTAACTGACAGGAGACAACCAGAATGGATCTCGGATTGCGCGGTAAGCGGGCACTCGTCACGGGTGCCACCAAAGGTATTGGCAGAGCGATCGTCGACCTTCTCGCCGCTGAGGGTTGCGATATCGCGCTCTGCGCGCGCAGTGAGGACGAGGTCGAGTCTGCGGTTCGTGAAATCAAAACCAAAGGCGTGAACGTCTTGGGAAGCGCCGTCAATGTGCGCGATGCGGAGGCGTACAAGGGCTGGCTCGAGCGCAGCGTCGCCGAACTCGGCGGCTGCGACATCTTCATCCCGAATGTCAGCGCCGGCGGCGGTATGGACTCCGAAAAGAACTGGTGGAAGTGCTTCGAAGTCGACGTCCTGCACACCGTGCGGGGCTGCGAGTTCTTGGTGCCTCACCTTGAAAAATCGGGCCACGGCAGCATCGTCATCATCAGCTCGACCAACGCGCTCGAAACGTTCTATGCGCCGATGGCGTACAACGCCATGAAAGCGGCACTCATCACCTACTCCAAGCAGCTCTCGCAATTCATTGGTCGCAAGAATATCCGCGTCAACACGGTGTCTCCCGGCCCCATCTACTTCGAAGGCGGCGCTTGGGAAATGATAAAGAGCACGAACCAAAAAATGTACGACGCCACCTTGCGTGCGATACCGAATGGTCGCTTCGGCGGGCCCGATGAGATCGCCAAAGTGGTGGCCTTCCTCGCGAGTCCCTCTGCCTCGGTCATCACGGGCAGCAACGTGGTCGCCGACAACGGATACACGAAGCGCGTTCAGTACTGATCATGTCGAACCTGCCGCGCCGTATCGATGCGTGTCTCGTTGCCGGCGGCAAGTATCACGATATCGATCACGCGCGACTGCAGTTGCTAAGCCTAATCGGCGAGCATCCGAACATTCGGTGTCGGGTACTCGAGGACTATCGCGATATCGATGCGATGTTGGCGGCCGATGTGCTCATCACCTACACGGTCGATGTGGTCCCGGATGAAGCCGGTGCAGCGCGGCTGCGCGACTGGGTGTCGGCGGGGCATCGCTGGCTCGCCCTGCATGGCACGAACTCGATCCTGCGCTGGTCCAAGCCGAATAAAGCTTGGGAAGCGCCGCGTACCATCCCCACCCTCATGCAAACGCTGGGCAGTCAATTTTTGGCACACCCGCCGATTGCACCCTATCGCGTTGAAGTATCGGCACCCAATCATCCGCTCGTCCAAGGCATCGAACCTTTCGATGCAGACGACGAACTTTATTTGAGTGAGTTGCACGGCCCTCTCGATGTGTTGCTGCACACGCGCTGGTCCGGTCGCACCTCGCTCTTCGTCGATAGCGATTGGACGCAAGACGAGCCGCGACCCGTGCTGTATCTCAAGCGCACCGGCTCTGGAGAAGTGCTTTACTTCACGCTTGGCCACTCACGCGGGCACTACGATATGCGTCCCATCATGTACGAATATCCCACGATCGAACGCGGCAGCTGGAACACGCCCGCGTTCGTCGAAGTTTTGCGGCGCGGCATACGCTGGGCCGCTGCAGCCGAACGGATCTCATCATGAGCAAAAAGCCGACCGACGCGCGTACCGAAGCCGAGGACGCCGCGCTGCGCGAACGCTCATGCACCCCCACCTATCGCAAGGTTCGACGCGTCGAACCGACGGAAGGACCCGGCACGCCAAGCGCCAAAGCGCCTGACCCCGATCTTGGCGAGGCCATGATTCCGAAAGAGCGCTACACCTCGCGAGGCTTCCTGCAACTCGAGTGGGAGCGAATGTGGAGCAAGGTGTGGTTGCTCGGCGGACTCGAGTCCGACGTGCCGGAGCCTGGTGATTACATCTGCACCGAGATCGGCCGTGAATCGATTTTGCTGGTGCGACAAGCCGACGGACGCATGCGCGCGTTCTACAACGTGTGCTTGCATCGCGGAAACCGTTTGCGCCCAACGGGCATTTCGAGCGCAGACACGTTCAAGTGCCAGTATCACCACTGGGAGTACGGCATCGACGGGCGTTTCGTGCGCATCCCGGACCTCGATACCTTTCCGCAAGGCGCACCGCCCTGTCGCGGCCTCAAAGAATTGCCCTGTGAGACTTGGGGCGGATTCGTATGGTTCAGCCTCAACCGTGAAGTCGGTCCACTTGCCGACTATCTCGCGCCGATTCCGCAGCATCTCGACCCCTATCATTTTCCGCGGATGGCCCTTACCCGCGACATCACGGTCGAGTGGCACTGCAACTGGAAGGCCTCGGTCGACGCCTTCAACGAGAGCTATCACGTGCAGGGCATTCACCCGCAGCTGCTCTACTACCTCCACGATCTCGACATCCAGATCGATTGCTACGACCGACACAACCGTTATCTCATCCCCTTCGGTACCGTCAGCCCGCGCGTGCGCAAGCCGCCGTCCATTCCCGATCCGATCAAGAGCATCATGAAAACTGCGGGCATGGACCCTGCGGACTACGACGAACCGCTCGAGAACCTTCGTCGCGACGTGCAGCTGCACAAGCGTCGGACCGGCGCCTCGATGGGCCGCGATTACTCACAGCTCAACGACGATCAGCTGACCGACGACTATCACTACCTGATCTTCCCGAACGTCACGCTCAACGTGCATGCCGACGACCTGATGCTGTTCCGGCAGCGTCCTCATCCGACCGATCCGGATAGGATGCTCTATGACGTGTGGACCTTCGAACTCGTCCCGGAGGGCGCCGAGCGCCCCGCCCGTCCCAAGCACCAGTATTTCCGCCACGGCGATAAATCGATCGGGCTCGTCCTCGACCAGGACGCTCAGAACCTGCCCGGCGTTCAGGACGGGATGCACTCGGCCGGACTTGAGGGCCTCTGGATCGGCTCCCAGGAACTGAGAATCCGGCACTTCCACAAGGTGCTCATGGACTACCTCGGCAGCGATGCCGACGAGGCGGCGGCCAAACTGGACGGCCGCTGAAGATCCGACCTGAAAAAGAGCAGCGCTGATTGTTTCCGTCAGCGTTGCCCGTTTTCTATCGTTGACTTACCATCGAGATCGCGCGCCGGGCGCGCCCCTCAGGAGATTCCGTGAGCCTTCCTAGAGACCTGTTGCTGCGCGCCTATCGGCAGATGAAGACGATCCGCGAATTCGAGGAACGTCTGCACGTCGAAATTCAAACCGGCGAGATACCGGGATTCACTCACCTCTACTCCGGACAAGAAGCCGTCGCTGTCGGCGTCTGCGAGCACCTCTCGGATCAAGATTGGATCGCCAGTACCCACCGCGGTCACGGGCACTGCATCGCCAAGGGCTGTGATGTGGAAGGAATGATGTTCGAGATCTACGGGCGTCGAGAGGGTCTCTGCAAAGGTAAAGGCGGCTCCATGCACATCGCCGACATGACCAAAGGCATGCTCGGCGCCAATGCCATCGTCGGCGGCGGGCCGCCGATCGCCGTCGGCGCGGGCATCGCCTGCAAGATTGCCAAGCGCGGCAATGTCTCGGTGGCCTTCGGTGGTGACGGTAGCGCCAACCAAGGCACCGTCTTCGAAGCGATGAACTTGGCTGTCGTGCTGTGCGCTCCAGTGATTTTCGTCTTCGAGAACAATGGCTACTCCGAGCACACCGGCGCTTCGTACGCCGTGGGCTCCGGCGATATCGCCGGACGCGCGCGCGGATTCGGCATGCCTGCCGAAACCTGCGACGGCTCCGATTTCTTTGCCGTCTACGACGCGATGGCGAAATTATTGAAGGCAGCCCGAGCTGGCGGCGGTCCGGCCACGCTCGAGGCCAAAACCACCCGCTTCTTCGGCCATTTCGAGGGCGATCCGATGCTTTATCGCGCCAAGGACGAGGTGGCTCGTCATCGCGAGCAAATGGATTGCCTGCGAATTTTCCGCGACCGCGTCGGCAAGGAAGGCTGGCTGCAAAGCGCAGAACTCGACGCCATCGACGCCGAAGTGATGGCGCTCATCGATTCGTCGGTCACCAAGTCCCGCGCAGCGGCTCCGCCGTCTGCCGCCGACTTGCTCACCGACGTGTACGTCTCCTACTGACCCGCCCCGCAGAGATCAGAGTCATGCGACAAATTTCGATGAGAGACGCCATCAACGAGGCCTTGCACCTCGAAATGGCGCGCGACCCGCGGGTCATTGTGCTCGGCGAGGACGTCTCCGGTGGCGCGGGTGGCACTTCCGGGCAACGCGATGCCGCAGGCGGCGTGTTCGGCGTCACCAAAGGTCTACTGCCAAAGTTCGGCGAAGATCGGGTGATCGATACGCCGATTTCCGAGTCGGCCATCATCGGCGCTGCGAACGGTGCTGCGCTCGCCGGTCTGCGCCCGGTCGCCGAACTCATGTTCGCCGACTTCCTCGGCGTGTGTTTCGACCAGGTGTTCAATCAGGCCGCGAAGTTCCGTTACATGTTCGGTGGCAAGACCTCCTGCCCCATCGTCATCCGCGCTGCGACGGGTGCTGGCATGAACATGGGCGCGCAGCACAGTCAGTCGATGTACGCGATGGTCACCGGCGTCCCCGGTCTCAAAGTCGTCGTGCCGTCGAATGCCTACGATGCCAAGGGCCTCATGCTCACGGCCATTCGTGACGACGATCCCGTGATTTTCTTTGAGCACAAGGCGCTCTACCCGAGAAAATCGGCGGTGCCCGAGGGTGACTACACCTTGCCGTTCGGCGAAGCGAATCTCGTTCGCGAGGGCGAACATGTCACGGTGGTCGCCATCGGACGCATGGTGTCGTTCGCCGAGAAGGCGCTCGATGCGCTCGCCGCGGACGGCATCACCGCAGATCTGCTCGATCCGCGCACTTTGTCGCCGCTCGATGACGAAACCATCTACGAGAGCCTCGATAACACGGGCCACCTCGTCATCATCGACGAGTCGCCGCCGCGCTGCTCCGTCGCGGCCGATATCGCCGGGCTCGTGGCGAGCAACGCCTTCCACGCTTTGAAGGCGCCCATCGTCCAACTGACGCCGCCGCATACGCCCGTACCTTTCGCGCGTGAACTCGAGCGCGCCTACGTACCGGGCCCGCAGTCCATTGAGGCGGCAATCCGGAAAATGCTCAAAGAATCACGGGCGGCAAGCTGACCATGTCGAAAATCCACGCCATTACGATGCCCAAGTGGGGTATCGAGATGCAGGAAGGCGCCATCACCTCTTGGCATATCGAGGTCGGCGGCGCCGTGACACGGGGAGCCGTGCTGCTCGATGTCGAGACGGAAAAAATCGTCAACACCGTCGAAGCGAGCGTCGAAGGCACCTTGCGTCGCGTGATCGGCGCGGTCGGCGACACGCTCCCCGTGGGTGCGCTCGTCGGTATCGTTTGTGAGGGCGACGTCGCCGAAGCCGATATCGATCGTTTTGTTCGTGAATTCAAAGCCGCGGACACGTCCTTCGAGCCGGAGTCGAGCACCTCGACGACCGCCGTATCGGAGGCGCCGGCAGCTGCGGCGTCCGATCGTGAGGAAGACACCCGCGCCAGCCCGATCGCCCGCCGCCTCGCCGAGAAGCTCGGCGTCGATCTTTCGAAAGTGGCGGGCACCGGTCGTAACGGACGCATCTCCAAAGAAGATGTCGAGTCTTATCACGCGAAGCAATCGACGGCGATCGAGGCCGTGCCGATGAGTGCCATGCGACTGGCGATTGCGCGCCGGCTCACGGAATCGAAGCAGACCATTCCGCACTATCGCCTGCACGCCGACGTCGACTGCGCCGCGCTCGAGGCGGCCCGAGCCGAACACGCGGCCGCCCAAAGAAAGATCTCGGTCAATGATTTGTTGATGGTTGCCCTCTCGCGCACGCTGACGGAATTTCCGGACGTCAATGCCTGCCTCGAAAACGACACCATTTTGCGGCGGCGCAGTGCCGACATCGCCCTCGCCGTGTCGACTCCAGGCGGACTCATTACGCCGGTCGTTCGAAATGCCGAAACCAAAGATGCGGTACAGCTTGCGCAGGAAGCACGCGAGCTCGCCGGAAAGGCACGTGACAACAAACTGACCCGAGAAGACATCACCGGCGGCAGCTTTACGTTGTCGAACCTCGGCATGTTCGGTATCGACGCCTTCGATGCCGTCATCAATCCGCCGCAGGTGGCCATTTTGGCGGTCGGAGGCATTCGCGATGCGGTGGTGCTGCATCATGGCGCACCCGCCGCCGGACGGCTCATGACACTGACCCTGTCCTGTGACCATCGCGTCGTCGACGGCGCGCTCGGCGCTCAGTTTCTTTCTGCACTGAAGCAACGTATCGAAGGGGGTAACTTCGCATGACGAAGCCAATGATCGCCATTTTGCTGCTCTCGGTTCTCGCGCTGCCGGCTCGCGCCGCCACGCCTGCGGGCGAAGAGATCTACCAACGTGCTTGCGCGGCCTGTCACGAGGGCGGCGTCAAAAAAGCGCCCCACAAGATGTTCCTGCAGATGATGCCGGCCGACGGCATTCTCAATGCCATGGAACGCGGCATCATGCAGATGCAGGCGTCGGGTCTCTCAGCGGCCGATCGCCGTACGGTCGCTGAATATCTCTCCGGACATACCGTCGAAGAGGCACTCAAGAGAGCCCAACCACAGCTGTGCGCGGGACCGGCCAAAGAATTTGATCTTGGCAAGGGCGCAAAGAAAGTCGGCTGGGGGGTCAACCGCGAAAACCATCGCCTGATTCCTGCAGAGGTTGCGGGGCTGCAAGCGTCGGATCTGCCCAAACTGCAACTGAAGTGGGCGTTTGCCTTCCCGAATGCCCAACGTGTCCGTTCACAACCGACTGTCGCGCTTGGCGCAGTGTTCATCGGTAGTCAGAACGGCACGGTGTACGCACTCGACGAGAAAACCGGCTGTGTACGCTGGAGCTTCCGCGCAAGCGCCGAAGTGCGCACGCCGGTCATCATCGAGACGAACGAAGCGGGCTCGAAGGCGGCACCGGTCGCTTACTTTGCCGACCTCATCGCACGCGTGTACGCCGTCGAAGCGACCACGGGCAAGCTGCTGTGGGTCACGAAGGTGGACGAGCACCCGAACGCGACGGTGACCGGCGCACCCGTGATTTATCAGGGTCGCTTGTATGTGCCCGTCTCGTCACTCGAAGTGACCTCGGCGGCGGATCCGGCGTATCCCTGCTGCAGTTTCCGCGGCTCAGTCGTCGCGCTCAATCCTAAGAACGGCTCGGAGATCTGGCGTACCTACTCCATCGACGAGCAGCCGACCGAAGTCGGCATGACCAAAGTGGGTACGCCGATACTCGCACCCTCCGGTGCGCCGATCTGGAACAGCCCATCGATCGATACCGAAACCGGCACGCTCTACGTTGGCACGGGAGAGAACTATTCTTCGCCCGCCAACGACCGTAGCGATGCGCTGCTCGCCATCGAGCTGAAGACGGGCAAGCTGCTTTGGCATCGACAGAAAACGGCCAACGACGCTTGGAACGTCGCCTGCATGATGCAGGACAACCCGAACTGCCCTGCCGAGAATGGCCCGGACTTCGACTTCGGCGCCGGCACCATCGTCGCGCGAACGAGTGCGGGCAAGCCGATCCTGCTCGCCGGTCAAAAGTCGGGCGATGTGTACGCGCTCGATCTGACCGATCACGGTCGCCCGATCTGGCGCAACAAGGTGGGCCGCGGCGGCATTCAGGGCGGCGTCCACTTCGGCATGGCGCTCGAAGGTCGCACGCTGTACGTGCCGATCTCCGACATGTCGAGCCCCGAAGCGGAGACGAACCTGCATGCGGTACCTTCCAAAGCGGGTCTCTACGCCGTCGATATCGACACCGGTCGAATGCTGTGGGCGCAGCCGGCCGATAACGTTTGCAGGGGTCGCCAGTACTGCGAACCCGGCATCTCGGCAGCCATTACGGCGATGCCAGGCGCCGTGCTCGCCGGTCACATGGATGGTCGCCTGCGCGCCTATGACAGCGCGAGCGGACGCGTGATCTGGGAATACGATGCAACGCGTGAGGTCACGACGGTCGACGGCTCGAAGGCGAGCGGCGGATCGTTCGGTGGCGGCGCGGGTCCGGTCGTGCAAGACGGGATGCTGTTCGCCGCATCCGGCTACGGCATCTACTTCCACATGCCGGGCAACGTGCTGCTCGTATTCGGTTTGCCGGAAGAGTCACGATGAGCAAAAAAACACCCACCATGGAATGGGAAGGTGGCGAGGATCTCGCCACGCTACGCATCGCCGTCACGACGATGGGCGATCTGCTGCTGACGGCGGCTGATCGAGACCCCAACAAGACCGCGCTCGTTTTCCCGGAGAAGAGCTACACCTACGCAGAACTCGCCGCCCGCGCGATCCGGCGTGCACGCAGTCTGCAGGCGCTCGGAGTCAAACCGCGAGAACACGTGGGCATCCTGATGCCTACCTGTCCGGAGTTCGTCGAACTTTATTTCGCGATCGCCTTGTGCGGCGCCGTCATCGTGCCGATCAACGCCCGATATCGATCGGGCGAAATCGGTTATGTGGTCGAGAATGCCGATCTCGTGACGTTGATCACAACGGATGCGGTGGCCGATCAAGTTAACTTCGTCGAACGACTCGAAGGCGCGCTCACCGATCTGCCCGCACAAAAAGATCCAATGTCGTTACGTGTCACCGCAGCGCCGAAGCTGCGCAACGTGGTGCTCTACGGTCGAGGCGCGCGCGCGGGTTTCGTCTCGGAAGCCGATTTTGATGCGGCCGCCGATCGAGTTCCCGAAATCGAGGTACACAAGACCCGACTACGGACGCGCGTGCGTGACACGGCGCTCATGCTCTACACCTCGGGCACGACGGCAAACCCGAAGGGCTGCCTCATCACCCACGAGGCGCAGGTTCGCAATTCGATCGCGCTCGGTCGTCATCGCTATCGTCTGACTCGCGAAGACTCGCTGTGGTCACCGCTGCCGATGTTCCACATCGCAGCCGTGTTGCCCATGCTCGCGATCTTCGATGTCGGCGGCACGTATCTCACGATGGGATACTTCGATGCCGGTGTCGCACTGAAGATGCTCGAGGAGCATAAGGTCACGGCGACCTACCCGAGTTTCGTCACCATCATGCAGGGGCTCATTTACCACCCCGACTTCGCATCGCGCGACCTCTCGAGCATTCGGCTCATGAACTCGAACTTTGCCGTTCAGCCTCCGGGCGTGGCGGAACCGATCATGAAAGCCATGCCCGCTGCCATACAGGTGGGTAGCTTCGGCATGACCGAGGCCTCAGGCACGGTCTCGACGGGCTCGCCCGGTGAGCCAGAGTCTCAAAGAATCACCCGCCTCGGTCGTCCGCTGCCGGGACTCGAAGTGCGGGTCATCGATCCGAAATCGGGTCGCGATGTGGCGACCGGCGAGCGCGGCGAAGTGTTAGTCCGCGGCTACAGCCTTTTCGAAGGCTACTACCGCGATCCGGTGAAGAGCGCCGAAGCGCTCGACAAAGACGGCTGGTTCCACACCGGTGACATCGGCTCGGTCGACGCGCAAGGCACGATCATGTTCCACGGTCGCTTCAAGGACATGCTCAAGGTCGGCGGCGAAAACGTCGCCGCAGCCGAGATCGAAGCCCAGCTGCAGAAACACAAGGCGGTGAAACTAGCCCAGGTCGTCGGCATTCCGGATGCCAAGTACGCGGAAGTCCCGGCGGCCTTCGTCGAACTTCAACCCGGTGCCACGGCGTCCGAGGCCGAGCTCATCGAGTTCTGCAAAAAAGACGTCGCCGGCTTCAAGGTGCCGAGGCACATTCGCTTCGTCACGGAATGGCCGATGTCGTCGAGCAAGATCCAGAAATTCAAGTTACGCACGGCGCTGGTCGACGAACTCAAACTCGGCTGACGCCCTGCACATCACTCTTTCACCCAAGGAGCACTCACTATGACCGTCTTCTTCGCGCTGCTCAAAGTCAAAGCTGGCAAGGAACAGGACTTCGAGCGCTTGCAACGCGAGCTCTCGAAGCTCACCCACGACAACGAACCGGACACCATCGTCTACGACGTGGTCCGTCATCGTGAAAAGAAAGGCGTCTATGCCGTGTATGCGCGTTTCAAGGACGAAGCGGCGTTCGAGTATCACCAGAAAACGCCGTTCCATGATCGCTTGGTTCCGCCGATCTTCGAGTGTCTCGATGGCGGCGCCGACGGCATGACACTCGATTTCTTTGATCACGTCGGCTGAGGGCCATCCGACCATGACGCCGCCCCTGTTCGGCCCGGTCATCCAACTGGGTTTCGTCGTGCCGAACATCGAGGCGGCGGTGGCGCACTGGGCCTCGATCGGCGTCGGCCCGTTTTTCTTGCTCGAGCACATCCAGTTCGGGCGCTGTCATTTTCATGGTCGACCACTCTCGATCGACATGTCGGTCGCTGTCGGTCAGTGGGGGAGCGTGCAGGTGGAACTCATCCGCCAGCATTGCGATACGCCGAGCATCTACACCACGTTCGATGGCTCCGCCCGTGGCGGACTGCAGCACATGGGCGTTATGACCGCATCCGTCCCGGACTCTCTCGCACGCCTAGCCGAGCGCGGTGTCGAGCCGGTTCAGGCGGGTGAAACGGCAACAGGCATTCGCTTCGCGTACGTCAATACGGACGAGCTTCCGGGCGCCCATCCCGGTGGCATGATCGAACTCATCGAGAGCGGGCCGGCCATCGACGGATTCTTTTCGCTCGTGCGCAAGGCCGCCGTCGACTGGGACGGTCGCGACGCGCTGCGCAAACTCGGGTGACCGAGACAGGCGCACGGCTTCATTCGCCGCTGCAGCCCGTGCAGCTCGCGTATCACGTTCCCGACTCGCGGGAAGCCGCCCTGCACTTCGCCACCACGCGTGGCTGGGGACCGTTCTATCTCATGGAACGCATTCCACTCGAGTTTGCGCGGTATCGCGGTCAAGACCTGCCTTGGGTACATACCTCGGCTTATGGGCAGGCGGGCGATCTCATGATCGAACTCATCTCGCAGCCCGACGACTCGCCTTCCGTGTTACGCGAGCGGTTCTCGCGCCAACAACAGGGGCTGCATCATGTCGCCTCGTTCGTGGATCACCTGCCGGCAGCGATCGAGGCCGAGCGCGAGCGCGGACATTCGATTGCCCTTGAGGCCCGCACGACCACCGGCGTCGATTTCGTGATGATCGACACCGTGGCCACACTGGGTCACATGCTGGAACTCTACGAACCCAATCCGGCACTCAAAGATTTTTACGCATTCGTGCGACGCAAGGCCGAAGCTTGGGATGGCAGTCATCCCGTTCGCGTCCTGCGCTGAAGGCTTGATCTCGGAGAACGACATGAACACATTTAAAGATAAAGTGGCCGTCATCTTGGGCGCCGCGGGCAAGGACAACATGGGCCAGGTCATCGCCCGGCGTTTTGCCGCCGAGGGCGCAAAGGTCGTGGTGGCGGGACGCCATCCAGGGCCTCTCGCGGAACTCGCGGCCGAGATCGGCGGCGACTCCGTGGTCTGCGACATCACGCGCAAAGCCGAGGTGGAGGCACTCGCCGAGGCGGTGTGGCAGCGACACGGACAGGCTCACGTCGCCATCAACTGCACGGGATGGGGATTGCTCGCGAAACTGCTCGACACCACCGAGGAGCAGCTCGACCAATTGTCTGCTCTGCATTTCAAAGGCACGTTTTTCTTCATGCAGGCCTTCGTCGGTCGAATGTCGCGCAGCGGCGGTGGTTCGGTGATCACCGTATCCTCCGCGTCCGTCAGGGCCGTGCTCTACCATCACGCCGCTTACATTGCGACGAAGGCGGCCTCCGAAGCGCTCGTCCGATGCTTCGCTAATGAATTTGGGGGAAAGGGCGTCAAGGTGAACGCACTCGCACCCGGCTTCACCGAAACGCCGATGACGGCGACCGAGTCGAAACTCCCAGGTCTCCTCGATCTCTTTCGCAAGGAGTATCCGCTCGGACGGATCGGCACCTCTCAAGACGTGGCGGAGGCGGCGCTCTGGCTCGCCTCGGAGGCGAGCTTCATCACGGGCGAAACGCTACAGATCAATGGGGGTCTCACCCTGCGCCGAAATCCGTCGCACGCGGAGATCAACGCGGCGCTCAAAGCTAACGCGCCGCCACGCAGCTAAGCCACGGGGCGGCGCGCAGGTTGAAGTCAGACTCAGCCCTTCGGCGCCTCGAACGGATCGAGGTACTCGCGCACGTACGGCTCGGCCAAACAATCGACGATGCCGGGACCGTGCTCACCGAGCGCCGGTGAGGTCATGTGGGCTTCTTCGGCGGCCGCATTGGCGAACGATTCGATCACCGCATAACGACGCGGCTCGCGCAGCTTGAAGAACTCGTAGTAGAGCGTGCCAGGTTCGGTCTTGTGGACGACCTCGGTGAGCGCCTTGCAACGCTGCACGAACTCCGCCTCACGACCTTCCTTGATGAGCATCCTCGAAACGAACGTGACTTTGGACATAGTGGTTCTCCCCAAAAATACGGATACGAGACGCGATCTCAGCGTCGTTGATCGAAGCGACGTCCGACCATCGCCGCCGCAATATTGACCTTCTGGATGTCGACTGCGCCACCGGCGATGCCCCAACCCCAGGCGTCGCGCAAGCGGCGCTCCATGGGATATTCGCGCGAGTAGCCGTAGCCGCCCATCAACTGCACCGCGTGTCCGCAGACCTCGCGAGCGATTTCATTGGCAAAGCACTTGGCCATGGACGACTCGAGCACCGAGGGCATGCCGTGTTGCGCATTCACCGCCGCACGCCAGATGAGCAGTCGTGCCGCATCCACTCGCATGCGCATCTCGGCCAAGCGCAGCTGCACGGCTTGGAACTCGACGATGGGCTTGCCGAACTGCTTGCGCTCCTGCACGTAGGCGATCACGTCGTCGAGCGCACCGGCCGCCTGCGCAAGCGCCATGGTGGCGTTGCCGCAGCGCTCGAGGTCGAAGGCTTCCATGAGTTTCTTGAAGCCGCCCGCCGGAACGACCATATTTTCGAGCGGAATGGCACAGTCTTCGAACACGAGATCCGAAGAGGGCACGCCACGAAAACCCATTAGATTTTCGCGGGCGCCGAAGGTCATTCCAGGTGTGCCGTTCTCGACATAAACCGCGCCAATACCTTTGGGACCCGGGTCATCAGAGAGCCGGCAATACACGACGTAGCCGTCGGCATGCCCGCCACCCGAGCACCAACGCTTCGTGCCGTTGATGACGACGCGATCGTTCTCGATGCGTGCGCGAGTGGTGAGATCGGTGAGTGCGGAACCCGCGTTGGGCTCGGACATGGAGACCGCCACGATCTTCTCGCCGCGGCACACGGCCGGCACCACCTTGCGACGCAGCGACTCGCCGGCAAAATGTTCGATGGCGCGAACCGGGCCGACACAGGACTCGAACACCGGAAACGCCACGGCGCCGGACACCTTGGCCAACTCCTCGATGACGATCAGCGCCTCGAGATTGCCGAGCCCCAACCCGCCGTACTCGGCTGAGACGTTGATCCCGAGAAAGCCCATCTCCGCGAACTCGCGCACGAGCTCGTGGGAAGGCGGCTCGTCATGCTCTTCGCAATGCTTAGCATGTGCCGGAAGCCGCTCTTGGGCATACTTGCGAGCGGTCTCTTGCAGTGCCTGTTGTTCCTCGGACAAAGAGAAGTTCATTACAAGGTCTCCCGATGTCTAAATCCGAATCCATTCTGAGCGGCATCCGTGTACTCGACTTTGGTCGATACGTCGCCGGACCCTACTGCGCCACCCTGCTCGGCTATCTCGGCGCGGAAGTCATCC
>JBJTUA010000039.1:0-15120 GCA_046080445.1 Gammaproteobacteria bacterium | reverse complement strand
GCTTGGCGTGGTGTTTCAAGAGAGCTTCCTGTTTAACACCACGATCATCGAAAATATCCGCCTCGGTAAGCCCGACGCTACGATGGATGAAATTCAAGAGGCCGCTCGCCTCGCTGAAGTGGAAGACTTCATTCTCTCCCTGCCGAAGCAATGGCAGACCCAGGTGGGTGAGCGGGGTTCGCAACTTTCCGGTGGGCAGCGCCAACGCATCGCGATCGCCAGAGCGCTGGTACGCAATCCCACTCTGCTTGTGCTCGATGAGGCGACCAGCGCCCTTGATCTCGCCACCGAGGGACGACTTAACGACCCCCTACGTCGTATCGCCAAGTCGCGAACGGTAGTGGCGGTGACCCATAGGCTCGCAAGCGTTGTCGGCGCCGACCGCATCATCGTGATGGAAGAAGGGCGGATCGCCGAATCAGGCGCGCATGCAGAGCTACTCGAACTTCATGGTCTCTACGCCGCGCTATGGCGGACGCAGCTTGAGACTGCGCAATGATCGTCAACTTGCAAATGCGCGAATTCTTAGCACACCGCTACTTCATGAAATGTAGCGCGCAAAGCTTGTTGCCATCCGGGTCGCGTACATACGCGAGATAGAGCGATCCGATGCTACCGCTACGGACGCCGGGCGGATCTTCGATCGAGATGCCGCCATTTGCCACGGCGGTGTCATGGAACTGTTTGACTTGCTCAGGTGAGTCGCACTTGAAGCCGATCGTACTGCCGTTACCGACTGAAGCAGCTTCGTCGTTGATGGGCTCGCTGACGCAGAACATGCTGCCGCCGGCTTGATAAAACAGCCGCATATGTCCCGTTCCCGCAGCATTGCGCATCGCCGGCTTGGCACCAAACACGGCAAGCAGAGCATCATAAAAACGTTGGGAACGGTCGATGTCGTTTGATCCGACCATGATGTGACTGAACATGGCAGTGACTCCGAGTAAGTGATCGCTCGAGCCTAGTCTTCAGTTCCCAAGGCAGCAAGGACAAAACGCTCAAGAATCGAATGATGTCCTGATCAGCCGCCGCCGGGGCGTCGCTCGAAACGGCGCTGGCGTTGCTCGCCGCCTCGTCGCTCCTCCATGCGTTCGGACATTCGCTTCTGGTGCTCCGCTCGCTTGGATTCGAGGGTATTGAGCTGATCAGGGGTGAGCAGACCGCGTGTGCTGTCGCGGAACGATTGTTGTTGGGCGCGGAGTTGTACGCGCGCCGTCTCGAGAGTTTTATTGGCTTCCGCGGTAATTGCGTCGTAGTTGGGATCGGTGCGTGGAGTCGAGGCGATGGTCTGCTGGGCGGAGCGTATCTGGTTTCGGAGCGCCTCGGTCGACTGGCGATGAGTGTCGCTGAGCCTGCGCAGTTGCTCTCTCTGCGCGTCGGTCAGATTGAGATCGTTGAGCGCGTTCTCGAGGCGTCTGGAATCGCGCAGGGCGGGTCTGTCTTCATCATCGTCGGCGCGTTGGGCGTGTGCCGGCGTCACGGCGGTGGCCAGAGTCAGGGCGATGACTGGAAGGGCGCCGAGCCGATATTTGGTGCTTCTCATGGGAGTCTCCAGTGAAGGGTCATACGCCGTATTGGAACAGTGAACGACGAAAAAATTCGCGCTCTTGCCTTGTTAGGCGGGTGACATTTTGATAATTTTTGTTCCGCCGGGTCAGATCTTTTTATCACATGTTTATTTTCATCATGTTGAGAACCTCGGGCTATCCGCCCAAGGGTTAGAGGCCTAACAAAAGATTGGCGCAAAATATCGTACCGGCGATGATGGCTCCCGATGAAAAGCATAAGACTCAGCTTGACGCTCATCGCACTTGCACTCGCTTCATGCGGTGGAGGTGGCGGGTCATCCGGTCCGCCCCCGGCGACGGCGCCGGGCGCTCCGACTATCGGTACAGCATCCCCGTTCGATAAGACTCTTTCCGTATCTTTTACCCCACCTGCCTCGAACGGCGGCGCAGCAATTAGTTCGTTCACCGTCACCTGCACCGCCGGGAGCGAAGTGAAGACGGCCTCTGGCGCCAGTAGCCCACTCTCGGTGAGCGGACTGACCAATAACACGGCCTATAGCTGTTCGGTGACGGCGACGAACTCTGCGGGTACGAGTCCAGCTTCGGCATCTGTAACGGGAACGCCGGTGCCACAACCGAAACCATTATCCGCAACACCTATTCTTGGGGGCTTCAGCGCGGGCGCTACTGTTGATTTATTCCGGGCGGACACCGGCGAGCGGATCGAGTCGAAAACGACCGGTTCGGACGGCACGATCAGTGTGTCGGTTCCTGCGTCTTACACGGGTCTGGCGATCGTGCGGGTGTCGGGTAGTGGATCGGCACTCTACCTCGATGAGCGTACCGATACGCTGAAACCCTTTACCGCTAACCAGTTCTTACTGGCCGTTATTCCGCCTGGCGCCATGCGTGAGCAGGGGGTGCCGCTTGCAGTATCGACGTTGACCCATGCCATTGCGCTGGCCGCTGGGATCAACACCACGGCCAGTGCGGCCACCATTGCCGCGCCATCGCTCACTGATGCAGCGCTGCAGAGCGCACAGAACCGGGTGATGGATGCGCTCGGTTTGACCACGACCGCACTCGATCCGTTGAAGGTTCCGGTCTATCTCAAAGCCTCGGATCAGGGAAAGGGTACGAAGCTCGAGGGTAGCGGCGAGTCTCTCAACTACGGTGTGATACTGATCGCCCTGGCCAAGCTCGCCCCAAGCGGAACCGATCTTGCGACGTTCGCGCAGACGCTCGGCACTGCAATCAAGAACGGCACGCTCGCAGCAGGTGTCCCGCAGATTGCAGAGCTTCCGCAACAAGTGAACTCCGCGAAGACGGGGTTTGTCTCCAGCGGCTCCCAGTCCCAAGTGACGGTGGCCCCGGAGCCGATCCTCGTCAAGACATCAGTGGGTCCAGGTGGAACCCTCTCGCCCGAGTCCGTGTCAGCTCGTAAAGGAACGAGCGTCAAATTTACGCTCTCAGCGTCAACGGGCTACGAGCTCGATACGATCTCCGGCTGCGCCGGGACACTCTCCGGAGTCGAGTACACGACGGGATCACTGAGTGCAGCATGCACCGTGACGGCTGCGTTCAAGCTTAAAAAGTACACCGTCACTGCAAGCGCTGGTACGGGTGGATCAATCAGTCCGACTAGCTCGAGTATCGAGCATGGATCGCGGGGGACGTTTACGCTGACGGCTAGCGCGGGGTATGCCATCGCTTCAGCTTCCGGTTGTTCGGGGTCGCTCTCGGGGTCAGCCTACACCACGAGTCCGATTACAGGTGCGTGCGAGGTTACTGCGTCGTTCATCGAAACTTTTGTCGTGACCGCGTCGGCCGGGGCGGGTGGGTCGATCTCGCCGAGCACTGTAGCGGTGATCCGCGGTTCGACGACGAATTTTGCTGTGACAGCGAGCCCTGGGTTCGAAATTGCGGGCGTGAGCGGTTGTGCCGGTACGTTATCCGGAACCAGCTACACCACCGGCCCGATTAGCGCGCCATGTTCCGTGAACGCCTCATTTCGCCTAAAAAAATATACCGTCTCCACGACGACGGCTACGGGCGGGACCGTGAGCCCCGCGAGCGCAGTCGTCGAGCACGGCTCGACGACTACTTTCACCCTGACGGCGGCAAGCGGCTTCACGCTGATCGAGGCTAAGGGCTGCGGCGGTACATTAAGTGGTGGTGTATTCACGACGGCAGCGATCACCGGCGCTTGTACAGTCGAGCCCACTTTCGTTCCTAATGTCGAGCTAACGCTCAGCATCAGTAATTCCGTGACTCGGGTGGGCGATGACGCGACGCTGACCTGGAGCGCTAAGAACTCGACCGGTTGCGTTTCAACAGGTTCATGGACAGGCAGCCGCGCTACGGAAGGCACTTTTTCCATACCTGCTCGCACGCCAGGTCAGTTCGCGTATTCGCTGGAGTGCACAGGGCGCGGTGCAGGCGCCAAAAAAAGCGTGTCGCTCGTCGTTCCCGTTCCTGTTTTCGCTACTTCGTACGAGAACAAAAATTCATTGACCTTTGAGGGAACTCAGGTTCCCAGCGTGCGGACGCTCGGAATAAGAATGGATAGCGACGAGCAAGACAGCAATGAGAGATCCGTCACTTTTGGCGATTTTTTTCAGGAAGGTCGAATTTCTGCTTTCGTTTCGGTGCGACGATCAAAAAATCTCTACGGGATAAAAGACTTTTCGGATACGGCGGGTAAGTCCTACTTCTTGGCTCAGGACGACCGAGGCGTATGGACTGATCGTACGGCTGAGCTGCTGCCGAACGCGGCGGACCGAGATACTTGTGTCACGACGTCGAACGCTATCACGGCGGACTTCAATAATGATTTAAAGCCGGATGTATTCGTAAGCTGCGAAGGTCTTCAATCCAACAGCGAGTTACCGACCCCTGACTCAAGCGATCCGAAATATGCTGAGCGGTATCTAGTCAATCAGTTGCTGTACCTCAGTACCGCTGGAAAAACCTATCGGCGTATCGAACTGCCCTTTAAGTTGAAGGCCACCTTTGCGAGCTCAGCCGATATTGATGGCGATCGGAAAATCGACGTCGTACTGGCGAACATTTCGAGTGTTCCGAACGAGGCGGGGATGGTTGTCTTACTGGGCAACGGCGATGGCAGTTTCCGTCGCAACGACTCTGTAATCCCGAGGACGACTCCGACTGGGAGACGAATAGACGATATCGGCTGGATTTACTACGCACAACTCGTACCGATCGAGGGAAGACTCGACCTCATCGCGATAAGCGGTCGATCAGCTGCATGGATCAAGGGGGCGTCAAACGGATTTGATCTCTGGACGTTGAAGCGAGTCGACTCGCCGGTATCGCCTCGCACTGGGGGCTGGTACTGGATGACCGACGTCGTCCGCGCGGGTGGCGAATTCAAGTTCGTCGGCGGAAGTTGCACGCCGGACAATTGCACTGAGTTCGAAATGTCGATTCTCAAGACCGACTTTGACTCACGGGCTTTCTCGATCTATCCGGTAGTGGTCAGCGCTCGAAATGCCTTTCAAGCCGCGTCCAATCACGTAAAGCTCAACTCTGATGGAAGTTTGGTGGCATACACGGGTTGGTGTCAGACGCCCCCCGCTGGAGTATGCAAATTGCGAATACTCCCAGATGGCTTACAGACCCTCTCGGACATTGATGTGCTGCGATATATCGCGAGTTACCCTGAACTCATTGAAAGTCTAGGTGCCGACATCGCCAAAGGGCGCGTTCATTACGAGCAGACGGGCGCTCGGGAAGGCAGGAGGATTACCTTTGATCCGGCAACTTATGTTGCGAGTCATCCCGACTTAATTAACTCGATTGGAGTTAACGAGGAGCAAGCAACGCGCCACTACATTACGACGGGATATCGCGAGCGCCGATCTGCGTCGTCCTTCGATGCACTTCGGTATACCGCAAGCCACGGCGATGTGCTGACGACTTTCGGCTTTGACACCTACTCCACTACTAAAAACTATATTTTGTATGGTTATCAGGACGGGCGGCGTACAACCTTCGATGGACTGGCATACATCGCGAGCTATGGCGACCTCATCGACTCCATCAAGACAGACGTAGTCGCCGGTATACAGCACTTCATTCGGTATGGGTTCGCTGAGGGGCGGCGAGTGACCTTCGACGTACTTGCCTATGTAGCGAGTACAGGCGAGCGAATTGCGCGATTCGGAACAGATGTCGTTGCAGCAGCTCGGTACTACATAGAGGTGGGGTTTAAGGCTGGCGAAAAAGTGACGTTCAGCGCCCTCGCGTACCTCGCCAATAACGCTGATCTGCGCACGAGGTTCAACGGCGATCTCGCTGCTGCGACACGGCACTTCATCTCGACGGGTTTTGCCGAGAAACGCTCTGCGAGTGCATTTCCTAACTCTCCACTTACCCGCCTTGAAGCGCATCGGTTTCTTATTCAGACGACCTTTGGGCCAACCGACGCCGATATCAAGCGTTTGCTCGAGTATGGCTACGCCCCGAATGGCTACGAGCGCTGGATCGATGCGGAGATTGCGAAACCCGTATCGCTGATGCTGCCGGCGCTGATCGCATTAGTACCTGCTGATACGCAGGGAATGGGTGCGAGCATCATGCAGCAGGATCGTGTCGACTTGTGGTTTCGGAAAGTGATGAGAGAAGACGACCAACTGCGTCAGCGCGTCGCTTGGGCGCTTTCTGAAATCCTGGTGGTATCAGATAACGGCGCGCTTCTCGAGTTTCCGTTTGCAATTGCCGACTTCCAGGACATGCTCGGACGTAACGCGTTTGGAAATTATAGAAAACTTCTCGAGGATGTAACGCTCCACCCAGCGATGGGAATGTATCTTTCAATGCTTGGTAATCAGCGGGCAGTGCAAGGTACCAACCTTCGGCCAGACGAAAACTATGCGCGCGAGATGATGCAGCTTTTCAGCATCGGGCTCGTGGAGCTCAATATCGACGGCACCGTACGTCGCGATGGGAGCGGCCAACCCATCCCCACTTATAACCAAGAAACAATTGCCGGATTCGCCCGCGTCTTTACGGGATGGGGATGGGGCTGTCCTGGATATGTTCTTAACTCAGGTCGCACCTGTAATCAGGGTGATTGGCGGGGATTCGATGCGTGGCCTGTCTCGAACTTCAATTCTGCGAAGCCGATGGAGTTCTACTCGGACTATCACGAGGACGGCACCAAGAAGATTCTGAATTACCCTGGGATCGCTTTGCCTGGTGGCGTGATTCCCGCAAGCCAGGGTGGTGTACGAGATTTGAAAGATGCGCTCGATAACGTCTTCAATCATCCCAACGTGGGTCCGTTTATCTCAAAACAGTTGATTCAGAAACTTGTCACGAGTAATCCTTCGCCGGCGTACGTTCAACGCGTCGCAGAAAAATTTAACAATGACGGGCGCGGCACGCGCGGCAATCTAGAAGCGGTTATTAAGGCGATACTGCTCGATTCTGAGGCGCGCGATGTGTCGAACAGCCAGACCGCCGGCAAAGTGAAGGAGCCATTGTTGCGATTGACGCAACTTTGGCGCGCTTATGGCGCGAGCTCTCCCAGCGGAAAGATCGGTACGCAGTCTTTCTGTTGTCCCGTTGCCGGATCGAGTCCAGTACATATTTTTGGCCAAAGTCCTGGTCAGTCGCCGTCGGTGTTCAACTTCTTCAGCCCTTCTTATTCGCCGCCGGGAGAGATTGCGCAGGCGGGGCTCGTCGCGCCCGAACTCCAGTTGGCGAACGAAAATCTCCATACCCAAATGGGCTGGTTCTTTTTTGTTCAAACGAACTACCGCACTAATCGTTTCAACGGCACTCAAGATCCGAAAACGATGTTCATCAATATCGATGAGGAAATGAGGCTCGCAGATGATGTCGATGCATTGATCGACAGGGCAGCAGAGAAGCTCCTAGGCGGCTCATCGGCGATGACTCCCGCGTTGCGAGAGAAAACCCGTGAACAGCTTCGGTTGTGGCAGATCGATCCAACTTTCACTGGTCCGAATCGAACCTCACATCTGGATAACATGAGGCAGAACCGTGTATCAGACGCTCTATATTTGATTGTGATGTCGCCAGAATTTGCGGTACAGAGATAGCCTAATGCATCAGTCTAAGAAAAGAGCTTCGATGACTCCGCAGCGTAGACGTTTTCTCAAGGCGTTGTCGGCTGGCGGTCTTGCTTATGCCATCGGACGTACGTCGGGAACCACGTTTGGCCAAATGAGTGGCGTATCCGGATTCCCGGATTACAAGGCGTTGGTCTGTATTAACTTGTATGGCGGTAATGACTCATGGAACATGCTCGTACCGACGAGTACGGCTGAGCACAACGCTTATGCGAGATCTCGCGGCGCAGGAACGAGCTCTACCTTGGCGATCGACAAGGACAAGCTGCTGCCTATTTCTCCAAGAAACGCAGTTCCGGGTGACCCGACTTTTGGGCTGTATCCGGGGATGCCAGAACTACGCGATCTATTTAACGCCGGACGAGTCGCCATACTTCCCAACGTCGGGCCACTTATCAAACCTACAACTAAAGATCAGTACAAAAACTCCTACGCCACGAGTCATGATTTGCCGCCGCAGTTGTTCTCACACAATGATCAGCAGGATCAGTGGAATAGCCTGCGGGGAAAGTTCCTGTTGACGACGGGGTGGGGAGGACGGATTGCGGATGTTCTCGCTTCGCGTACTGGTGCTCAGCAGCTCCCGGTTAACATCTCCTTGTTCGGCCAAACGCTCTTTCAGGCTGCCACTACGGTCGATCCGTATGTGATGGGAGTGAATGGCGTCAATAATTTTGAGGGTCTGCAGGTCAATAAGGATCAAGATCCGTACGGCTGGCGATTCAATGCGGGCCGTCGACAGAGCCTAGACTCTGTTCTGGCGGCGACGCTCGCCAGCCGAGAAAATACCTATTACCACCGCGGATTCGCTCGTGTTCAGGAGCGCGCCCTTCGTTACGCTGACCGGGTGAATCAGGTGCTCTCGAATGCCTATAAATTCACGGCTCTCCCGGATGCAAAGCTCTCCTTGTTATCGACCCAATTACGTACCGTCGCAAAAATGATTTCTCAGCGGGCGCAGCTGTCAATGTCTCGACAAATCTTCCTCGTGGCTATCGGCGGTTTCGATACACACGACAAACAGCTGGACGATCAACCGAAGCTACTTGCCGACGTCAGTAAATCCATCAAGGCGTTTCACGATGCGATGGTCGAGATTGGGTTAAGTGAGCAGGTGACTCTATTCACGCAGTCGGACTTCGGGCGTACGCTGACCTCTAATGGAGACGGCTCGGATCACGGTTGGGGTGGCGTGCAGATGGTCGTGGGAGGTGCGGTGAGAGGTGGCCAGCTATACGGTCAATATCCTCTGCTGGAAATCGACGGTCCGCTCGAGATCGGCGGCGGAATACTTATTCCATCGGTATCGTCAGATCAGTACGCCGCCACGCTAGCGTCCTGGTTTGGAGTTTCAGAGTCCGATCTTCCTGCGGTTACGCCAAATGTGGTCAACTTCTCATCCAGGAATCTCGGCTTTATGGTTTGAGGGCGCTTCAATGCGATCCACACGACGAACCGCGCTTGGCGCGATGGCGGCGGCCTTGGCTTGTTTGCCCGGCGTGTCGCCGGCGAAGTCCAAATCCGCGCCTCGGCGAATACCCCTCGACCTTGCCACCCCAGCGGGAAATGTGACGGCTTATTTGAAGCTCCGTGCAAGTCTTGATAGCCGTGATGTTTTTATGTGGTTTACCGGTCGATTGGATTTGATCGTGCCCGGCGAGCCTGTCCGTCCGATCATTGATGTCGAGAGTCTGATTTTGCGACGGACAGAGCAGTTGGGCCCGATGATGTGGAACGTCACCGACTGGGAAGCGGCGCTGTACCGTCCGCTCGGCGAGAGCCGATATCTCGAGCCGGGTGAGTCGATCCGTAACCCGTATACGGGTCGCGACGTGACTCCGCATCATTACGTCGAAGGGCCGGTTCGTTTCCGGTTCACCGAGCGTGAGCCGCGCATCGTGGGTTCGCGCGATATTTTGCCGGATACCGGAAAGCCTTTTTCCTATCCGTGGCGCGTCGTGAACGACGAGCTCTGGATGACGAAATCCAGTTATATCCGCGCGCCGAATTGGCTCTCGCCTGAAGAGTTTCCGGAGGAGTCATCGGGTAAAGAGGTCATCGTGGCGACACATTCCTCGCTGCGGGGCGCTTTGGCTGAGGTCGAAGACCCCTCGGTGACCACCGTGCGCAGTGATTTCGCGTACACGGCAACGTCGGGGTGGCTGCCCTGGATGAAGATGTGCGGACTTCCTGGAATGGTGTCATGGGCCGAGTCAGGAAAGAAGCTGTTATCGCTCGAGGAGGCACCCGCGGCGCAGCTCGAGGCATTGCGGCGAATTCACCCGCAGTGGTTCGCGCGTCCGGAGCCGTGGCCTGAGTTCACGAATATGTATCTGCAGTACAAGGCGCGGGCGAAGGCGAAAGCGCCCACAAGCTAGCCTTTCGTATCGTTACGACCGTTCTTCAGTCAGTCGCCGAAGATCGGAAGCCAATTGATCGACAGGGAGACTGGGCTGCGCGATGAGCCGTAGCTGGTTCCTGCGATCGTAGACGTAGATCGTAGCGGAGTGATCGACGGTGTAGTCGTCGCCCGTCGTCGGCACCTTGACCGCAATGGCGTGGAAGGCTTTGACCACCGCCTCAAGATCGCCGGGCTCTGGCCGCAGTCCGATGAATGACTCATCAAAACTTTTGACGTAGGTGCCAAGGCGTTCAGGAGTGTCTCGCTCGGGATCGACACTCACGAGTAGAACCTGCACTTGATCGGCATTCTCGCCCACGGCCTGACGCACCTCGCGAAGACGCATGAGCGTGGTGGGGCAGACGTCGGGGCAACGTGTGAAGCCAAAGAAAACCAGCGTGACCTGTCCCTTGAAGTCGTCGATCCGACGAAGCTTGCCGTCGGTATCGGGAATGCTGAGGCCTCGGCCGTAGGCGAGGTTGGAGACCTCGGTGGCATTGAAGGGCGGCGGCGGTGCGCAGGCGATCAAGACCGCTGATGCGAGTAGCGCGAGCACGACGCTTTTCGACGTCATTTTGTTCGCGCTTCGACGTTGAACTCGACTTTGATGTCCCCTGCGTTCGCAAAGCGTAAGGTCACCGGGAAAGAGGTTCCGGCCACGAGCGGCGCGCTGAGGTCCATGAACATCAGGTGCAGACCGCCGGGTTGCAGGGTCACGCGCCCGCCTGCAGGAATCGCGAGGCCACCCTCGACTGCACGCATACGCATGACATTGCCTTCCATCGTCATGCTGTGGATCTGCACTTCGCTTGCGATTGGCGTGGTGACCGAGACGAGCCGGTCCTCGCCATTACCTTGATGAATAAGGGTCATGTAGCCGCCGCCCACGGATTGACCCGGCGCCGAGGCTCGCGCCCAAGGATGCTCGATCGTGATGGGCTCCGCCGCAAACGCCCAGGTGAGCGAGGCGAGCAAAACGAGAACCAGAGATGGGAACTTCATGAGCGCGATTATATCGGGCAGAATCCCTCCTTAATGAGCACCGCACGACGAATTGTCGGCGCACTCGTCTTCTACGGACGATTTGCCGCTTCGTTCTCCCAAGTGGGGTATCGCGCGCGCCGGGCATTTTGGCCGACGTTTACGCCAGATTTTCGTGGTCAGCATTGGCTGGTGACGGGTGGATCCGGGGGGCTGGGTCGGCAAATGGTTTGGGCCGCCCTGCAGGGTGGCGCCAGGGTCACGGCAGCAGCCCGATCGCCCGAAAAACTTGCAGCGCTCGCCGCTGAAGCTTCCGCTGCCGGGTTGGTCGGTCTCGAGATTGAGTGCTGCGATTTCACCGCTTTGCGCGAGACTCGGCAGCTCGTTGCTCGCTTGGCCGCAAAAGGCCGCCCGATCGACGTACTGATGAACAACGTGGGCGTGATGAATGACGCGCTGATCGTCACGCCAGAGGGTTACGAAGCGTCTTTTGCCTCGAACCTCCTCGCCCATTGGGTGCTGACCGAAAGTTTGATCGAGCATGCTCTGCTCCGACGTGGCAGTGCCGTGGTCAATATTGCTTCAGGCGGCGGTTACACCGTGCCCCTTTCGACGGCGTTGCTCAATGTGACGACACCCGAGCATTTCAACGGCGTGATGGCTTACGCGGCCCACAAGCGTGCCCAGATTTCTTTGACGGCCTACTGGCGCGAACGGCATCATGACAAAGGCGTCGAGTTTTTCGTGATGCATCCGGGCTGGGTAGATACGGCGGGGGTACAGCGCGCTTTGCCGAAGTTTCGTCAGATCTTCAGTCCGGTACTTCGCGATGCCCATTCGGGCGCCGATACCGCGATTTGGCTCGCCGCCAGTCGTCCCGATCAGCCCTCAGGCGAGCTCATTTGGCTCGATCGCAAAGTACGTCCCGCTCACATGTTTTCGTATACGCGGACGAATCACGAAACACCCGAGCAGCTCGCCAACTTTCTGCGAAATAGGGCTGCGGTGTGCGCGCTCTAGCGGTAGGGCGTAAACTTCAAATCGCTGCATCGCGCAGCACGGAGGATCACATGAGTAAACTCGTACGTGGATCTCGGCTTATTGTCGCGATCGGCTCTATGTCGATGCTTGGGGCTTGCGTTGCTTTTGGGTCGCGGTCCAGCACGGGCAATCACGACACCTCGAGTGGCAGCCGTACCGACGAGGCAACGGTCGCCTCGCCTGCGCCTGAATCAAAAGCGTTGCAGGTGTCGGATCTGCCGATTCCTAAAGATGCCCGCATCGATGAGTCCGGCTCTCTGGTGATCGGCAGTGGTGATCGCTGGCTCGGGCGCGTCGTGATGCGGGTTCGTGCAGGCTCTGCAGAAACCTATAACCTCTTCTTCAACGGCATGCCGCAACTCGGCTGGACGCCGTACTCCGCCGTGCAGAGTAAAGTCAGTCTGCTTACCTTCGCCCGAGGCGATCGATTCGCGACGGTGCAGATCGAGGGCGGTGTCGCCGGCGCGACCGTGACCATCCTCGTCGCGACGCGCTCACCCGAAACACGCTGATCAGAGCACTGTTTTCATGGCTCGTCTCATCATCATTGGGTTGCTAGTCGTCGGGGCTCTGATGCTCTGGCGGAGTTGGCGCAACCGCAAATAAAAACGGCTGCATCCCGAGAGATGCAGCCGTCTTCATGGACAAACCCGTAACGGGCCGTTTGGCCCGTCGGTGGTTTATTTCTTTGGCTTCTTCGCTTCTTCGATGACCTTCTCTGCTACGTTGCGGGGCACGAGGTCATAGTGCGAGAACTCCATCGTGTACGAGGCGCGTCCACTCGACATGGCGCGCAGCTGACCGATGTAGCCGAACATTTCAGAGAGCGGCACGGTCGCCACGACAGCGATGTTGGTGCCACGCTCGAGCTGGTCCTGGATCGAGCCGCGACGACGGTTGATGTCGCCGATGACGTCGCCGAGGTAATCACCCGGGGTGACCACTTCGACCTTCATGACGGGCTCAAGCAGAACGGGGCTGGCCTTCGGCAGCGCTTCGCGGAAGCAGGCTTTCGCTGCGATTTCGAAGGTGAGCGCGTTGGAGTCGACGTCGTGATAGCTGCCGTCGAACAGCGTCGCGCGGAAGTCCACGGTCGGGAACTTCGCGAGCACGCCTTCCTCGAGCTGCATCTTCAAGCCCTTTTCGACCGAAGGCACGTACTCGCGCGGCACGGATCCGCCGACGGTCGCGTCGACGAACTCGAAGCCCTTGCCGCGCTCGAGCGGCTCGAATTTGATCCACACTTCGGCGAACTGACCGGCACCACCGGTCTGCTTCTTGTGCACGTACTGCTGTTCGATGGCCTTGGTGAAGGCTTCGCGGTAGGCCACCTGCGGCTCACCCATGATGCCTTCGACATTGAACTCGGTACGCATGCGATCGAGCGTGACGTCTAGGTGCAGCTCGCACATGCCGCGCAGAATCGTCTGCCCGGTTTCGCGGTCGGTTTCGAGACGCAACGAAGGATCGGCACGAACCATCTTGCCGAGTGCGGCGCTGAACTTTTCGAGTTCACCCTTGGACTTCGGCTGCACCGAGACGCTGATGACGGGCTCGGGGAAGCGCATCCGCTCGAGGACCACCGGGTGATCGGTGTCGCAGAGCGTGTCGCCGGTGTCGGTCTCGGCGAGCGAGACGAGCGCAATGATGTCGCCGGCGCGCGCTTCTTCGATGGCGTTGGCTTCTTTGGCGAACATTTCGACCATGCGGCCGATCTTTTCGCGCTTACCGCGGGTGGTGTTCGTAACTGACATGCCCTTGGTGAGCACACCCGAGTACACGCGCACGAAGGTGAGCGCACCGTAGGCGTCGTTGATGACTTTGAACGCGAGCGCCGAGAAGGGCTCGTCATCGGAACAGACGCGCTCGCCGATCGGGTTTCCATCGGCATCGACGGTGTTGATGGCGGCGACGTCGGTCGGTGCTGGCAGGTAGTCGACGACGGCATCGAGCACCTGGGTCACGCCCTTGTTTTTGTAGGACGAACCGCAAAGCACCGGCGTGAAGGAGCCGGTCACCGTTCCCTTGCGCAGGCAAGCGATGAGCGTTTCGATCGACGGATCTTTTTCGTCGATGAGATAGGCTTCCATGGCCGCATCGTCCATCTCGAGACAGGTGTCGACGAGTTCCTTGCGGTAATCGGCGATCTTGCTGAGCAACTGTCGGTCTGACGGCACGGTGATGCCGAGCTTGTCGACGATGTCGTCGGTGATCTCGAGTTCGGCGGGCTTCGCATCGCGATCGTCCGAGTCCCACACGAGGGCTTTCATTCGAACGAGGTCGATCATGCCCTTGAAGTTGTCTTCGGAGCCGATCGGCAGCTGCACCGGCAGCGGACGCGCGCCAAGACGCTTTTTGATCATGTCGACACAGCGGGTGAACGAAGCGCCGCTACGATCCATTTTGTTGACGTAGCAAATGCGCGGCACGCCGTAATTGTCGGCCAGACGCCAGTTGGTTTCTGACTGGGGCTCGACGCCCGCCACGCCGTCGAACACGACGACCGCGCCGTCGAGTACGCGCAGGGAACGGTTCACTTCGATGGTGAAGTCGACGTGCCCCGGGGTGTCGATGACGTTGATCTTTTTCTTGCGCCAGAACGTGGAGACGGCGGCCGACTGAATCGTGATGCCGCGCTTCTGTTCCTGCTCGAGGTAGTCGGTGGTGGTCGAGGACTTGAGGTCCTTCGTGTCGTGCACGTCGACGATGGTGTGCTTGCGCCCCGTGTAATAGAGGATGCGCTCGGTCGTCGTGGTTTTACCGGCGTCGACGTGGGCGATGATGCCGATGTTGCGGATGTCGGCAAGGGGGGTTGTACGGGGCATGGCAGGTTCCGTCTGTCAGTGAAGTGGGGGCACGAGTAAACTTCGTATTATAGCCGTGAAGAGGCTGTATGATCGATACCTCCGGAGTGGTCGGAGTTCGGGGGGGTAGACGCGCTTGGAGAGGGGGCGGGGACTCGGGTTCTGGGGTGCCACGGCGTTGGTCGTCGGCAACATCATTGGCTCCAGCATTTTCATGCTGCCGGCGGTGCTCGCCCCGATCGGGCTCAACGCGTTGATCGCGTGGG
>JBJTUA010000038.1:0-45437 GCA_046080445.1 Gammaproteobacteria bacterium | reverse complement strand
CGCCTGGCTCCCATCGAGGGTTGGCATGGGTTTGCCGTCGTCCGACAAGAACGTTTCGTGTGTTGATCCGCTTGGCGCCACTTCGCGACCGTCGTAGGTGATGACGTCACCGGTCGCCGCGTCGTAATGCACCATGAACGCGCCGCCACCGAGGCCCGAAGACTGCGGTTCGACGAGTCCGAGCACCGCCTGCACCGCAATCGCTGCGTCGACTGCTGAACCACCTGCCTTCAAAATCTCGACGCCCGCCTCCACGGCAAGCGGATTCGCTGCGGCCACCATGCCGCCCGACCGCCAACCGGGATTGGGCTTCGCCTCGATGACAGGCGTCGCCGTAGCGCTTTGCGCCGCAGGCACCACGTGACCGGCGCCCGCGCCACCCACGCATCCGCCAAGCCCCACCAGCGCCAAAGCGCCGATGAATACGATGCCCGCCGCACCGCCCGGCCTCGTCAAAGATTTCACAGCAGCGCTTCGATGTCCGCCGCGAGGCTCTCGGGCTTGTCGTTCGGCGCATAGCGACGAACCACCCGACCCTCACGATCGATCAAGAATTTGGTGAAGTTCCACTTGATGCCCTCGGTGCCGAGAATGCCTTTGGCCGAGGACTTGAGGTGCTCGTAAAGCGGGTGCGCACCACCCCCGTTCACCTCGATCTTGGCGAACATCGGGAACGTCACGTCGTACTTGAGGGAGCAGAAATTGCGGATCTCTTCTTCGTTGCCCGGCTCCTGATGACCAAATTGGTCGCAGGGAAAGCCGAGCACGGCGAACCCGCGGTCGGCGTATTTACGCTGCAGACCCTCGAGTCCCGTGTACTGCGGCGTGAATCCGCATTTGCTCGCCACGTTGACGATCAGCAGTACCTTGCCCTTGAATTCATTGAGCGAATGCTCGACACCGTCGATGGCTTTCGCAGAAAAATCATGCACGCTGGACATCAAAGTTCTCCGTTGGATCTCAAGCGAAAGGCGCCACGCCGAACAGCCGTTGGTGCCATCCCATGATGAATGCGCCGTAGAGCGCAAGCCCGCCGAGCACCGCAATGACGTCGTTGATCGCGCCCGCAGGTGCCATTGGTCGTACACGCTCGAGGCGACGCTTGAGCGAGATGCGATCCGCCACGGCCCAGACGAGGAAGCTGCCGAAGAGCAGCACGTCGGCCAGCATGCCGTTAGCGAGCAGATGCGCGAGTGCCCAAAACTTCACGGCGGCGAGCATGGGGTGTTTGGCCGCACGTTGCAGACGTCCCGGTAAATACGCCGCGAGCAAAAGCGGAAACACAGGCAGCATGAGTAGCGCAGCCACATGGCGCAGACCCGCGGGCGGCACGTAGACGATGTGCGGATCGAAACGCAGTGCCGCATAGCCGCTGATCATCAGCAAAAAACCGGCCAGAGACGCCACCGAGTAGATGAGCTTCCAGGGATTCGCGCCGAGGCGAGCCGCCATACCGTCACGCCAAGCCGGAGCGACGATAGACACCGAGTGCACACCAAAGAAAAGCAGCAGGCCGACGAGCAACGTTGTCATGACACCTTGGCCTTCGCACGACTGAGGAACACGATGCCGAACACGGCGAGCGCCGCCGACATCAAGAACGGCGCAGCGGGTCCCAACTTGAAGTAGATCGGTCCCGAGAGCGCAGGCCCAACGATGCGCCCCGCACTGCTCGAGGCGTTGAACATCCCCATGACCGTACCACGCGAACGCGGATCGGCCTCGAACGACACGAGACTCGTGATCGACGGCAGGAATAGACCATTGGCCAGACCAAAAATACTGATCGCGAGCCACACCATGCCATCGTTTTGTGCCGTGGCGAAGAGCATGAGACCAACGAACACGCCGACACCGGCAGCCATCGCCAAATGCTTTTCGCCGAAGCGTTTGGCAAGCGGCCCAACGAGCCCCGCTTGTCCGACCGCCGACATCAGCGCGAACACCATGAAGTGCACGCCGATATCACGCAGCGAGTAGTTGAACAGGTCACGACCCCAGAACTGGAATACCGACTGCATCACCCCGCCCGCGATGGCGATGAAGAGCGACGCCGAAACCAGACCGAGCAGCACCGGTCGGCTGCGCAGCGCCTCGAGCGGCGAACGACGCGGCGCGGGCGCCACAGCCTCGCCTGAGGCCGTCGCCTCACCCGGCGCTGCAGCCTCACCCGCCTTCTCTGCTTTCTTGCCAAAGGGCTTGCGTAGATCCGCCGGCAGACTCTCGGGCAGGAAGAACACCGTACCGAGGAACGCGAGCGCCGACAGCGCGGCCGAAGCGAGCGCCGGCCAGTGCATGCTCGGGGCGCCATCGATGGTGCCGAGGAAGCCGCCGATCACCGGACCCACGGCGAATCCGACGCCGAATGCGGAGGCCACGATGCCGAGACCCTTCGCGCGATCTTTCGGATCGGTGACGTCAGTGGTGTAGGCGAAGGCCGCCGCCAAGTTGCCCGAAGTGATGCCGCCGAACGCGCGGGCGACGAGCAGTGACTCGAGCGTCGAGGCGTAGGCCAGCCAGACGAAAGACAAAATCGTACCCGCGGTGCTCACGATCAGAATGGGCTTGCGGCCGTAGGCATCGCTGAACCGGCCCCAGATCGGGGTGGCAATAAGCTGAAAGAGCGAAAACACGCCTGAGCCGCCGAAAGTTTTCCAGAAATCGGAGGCGCCCAGGGACTCGGCCACGAAGGGGAACGGAATCGTCGTGATACCGAACCCCGCAAGGCTGATGAACACCACCAGCCACAGCACACCGAGTCTTTTCATAATCGCTTCATTCCAGTCGACAGACAGGGAACTGGCGCGCCCGGAGAGATTCGAACTCCCGACCCTCAGGTTCGAAGCCTGATGCTCTATCCAGCTGAGCTACGGGCGCGTGGGCGGCAGTCTAGCACCCGTGACTCGCCCCCCTTAAGATACCCGCAGGCATCGCCGCCCCATGATCAACGAGTTGCGCTGGAGAACCGATATGAAGACTTTGCTATCCCTCGCCCTGGTTGCCGCTTCGATTGCAGCCGGCCCCGCTTTTGCCGCCTGCACCTATCCCAAGGCGCCGGACAGCATCCCCGATGGCAACACCGCCACGCTCGAGCAGATGCTCGCGGCGCAGCGAGCGGTCAAAGCCTTCGACGCGGCCATCACGGCCTATCAAGGCTGCCTCGAGACCGAGAACAACGCGGCGCTTGCGGCCAACCCGGATCTCACCGACGACCAAAAGAAAGAGCGTCTCAACATCCTCGGCCAGAAGCAGAACGCCGCGGTCGATGACGCCCAAGCCCTTGCCGATCGCCTGAACGCGCAGATCCGCGTCTACAAGGAAAAGAACGCCAAGAAGTAATCCGCCCCGCCACCGTGCGGGTTGTCGGATCAGCATGCCGGGATAAACTCCCGGCATGATTTCTCCTGCAGAAGCCGATGCGCTCATCGGGCAGCAGTTCACCTGCCTGCCGATCGAGTCCTTGCCGCTCGTGCAATGCACGGGCGCCGTGCTTCGCGAAAACGTCTATGCCGAGCGCGATCAGCCGCCCTTCGATCGCGTGGCCATGGACGGCATCGCCCTCCACACCGAAGGCCTGCGCGGCGGCCATGCGTCGCTGCGCATTCAAGCGATGCAGGCGGCAGGCGAACCGCCGCTGCAACTCGCCTCGCCGGATCACGCCATCGAGATCATGACCGGGGCCGTATTGCCGGCAGGGTGCGATGCCGTCGTGCCCATCGAACAGATCGACGTTCGCGACGGTCTCGCCACGCTCAAAGATTCTGCGCGCGTCACAACCGGACAAAATATTCATCGTCGCGGCTCCGACACCACACAAGGCGCGTTGCTGCTCTCGTCGGGCATGCTGCTCGGCGCGCCCGAAATCGCCGTGGCCGCAGGCGCAGGCATGGCCCGCATCCGTGTGAGTGCCCAGCCGACGATCCTCGTCATCTCAACGGGCAACGAACTCATCGAGCCGGGCGACCCCATCGAAGCGCATCAAGTACGGCGCTCGAACGCCTACGGCATCGTCGCCGGCTTGCGGCGTCGCGGGTTCCAGCGCATTGCCGACGATCATTTGCCCGACGACTTCGACGTGCTGCGTCGACGATTGCGCGTGCACCTCGACACGCATGACGTACTCATCCTCTCGGGTGGTGTGTCGATGGGTCAGCTCGATCTCGTCCCGCGCGCACTCGCCGAACTGGGTGTTCGTCAGGTGTTCCACAAAATTGCGCAACGACCGGGCAAGCCCATGTGGTTCGGCATCGGCCCCACGGGCACCGCCGTATTCGCGCTGCCGGGCAATCCGGTCTCGACGCTCGTCTGCCTCGCGCGGTACGTCATTCCAGGTCTTTATGCCGCCATGGGCGAGTCGCCGCGCGCACCCGAAAAAATCGCCATCGCTTCGCCCATCGAGGTGAAGGTCGCGATGACGAGTTTCGTGCCGGTACGCGTGCAGGGCGATGAGTGGGGACGCCTCTGGGCCCACCCCTGCCCAACGAACGGCTCGGGCGATTTCACCTCGCTCACCGGCACCGATGGTTTCGTCGAACTGCCCGCAGGCCCCAACACCTACGCCAAGGGCTTCGTGACACGGCTCTGCCGCTGGTAAGGTGATCGAGCCGATGAGCGTCACCGAACACAAGTTGATTCCGCTACGCCCGACCGACGGTCCGCGCGATACCCTCGCGCGTCCGATGCGCGACTTGCGCATCTCGGTGATGGATCGCTGCAATTTCCGTTGTCCGTATTGCATGCCGCAGCACACCTTCCACGACGGCTATCGATTTTTGAAATCGACGGAGCGACTCGACTTCGACGAGATCGTGCGTCTTGCACGCCTGTCGGCCTCGCTCGGCGTGCGCAAGCTGCGCATCACGGGTGGCGAGCCGCTGCTGCGCCCCAATCTCTCCGATCTCATCGGCGACCTGTCGACCTTGCCCGGCATCGACGACATCGCCCTCACCACGAACGGCGTGCTGCTGGCCAAATACGCGACCGAGCTCAAAGCCGCAGGTCTATCACGCATTACCGTGAGCCTCGACAGCCTCGACCCTGAGGTATTTGCGCAGATGAGCGGTGGCTTTGGCGGCGTCGAAGAAGTGCTTGCAGGCATCGAGGCGGCGCAACGCGCCGGACTGTCGCCGATCAAAGTCAATGTGGTCGTTCAGCGTGGCGTCAACGATCACACCGTGCTGCCGCTCATCGAGCATTTTCGCGGCACGGGCGTCATCGTCCGGCTCATCGAATACATGGACGTCGGTAACCGCAACGAATGGCGTGCGGACCTCGTCGTTCCCTCTCGCGATCTCGCGGCGGCCATCCATGAACGATGGCCGATCGCCCCTCGCGAACGCGACTATCGCGGCGAAGTGGCCGAGCGCTATGCCTTCGACGACGGCCAAGGAGAAATCGGTTTCATTTCTTCGGTGACGCAACCGTTCTGCCAGGACTGCTCGCGCGCACGGCTGTCGTCGGACGGCAAGCTCTATACCTGTCTGTTCGCAACGGTCGGCACCGACATGCGCGGTCCGCTGCGCGCAGGCGCGAGCGATGCCGAGCTGCTCGAGCGGCTCTCCGGCATCTGGCGACGTCGCGGCGATCGTTACAGCGAACTTCGCGAGCACACGCCGCTCGCCGGCCGTAAGGTCGAGATGTTCCACATCGGCGGGTAAGACACCACCATGGCCACATCGAAACGCACGCCAAAGAAACGCACGCGCAATGCCGGCCTCAGTCATCTCGATGCGGCGCAAAGACCCACCATGGTCGATGTGACGAGCAAAGACGTCACACGTCGCAGCGCCACGGCCGAAGCGCATCTCCGGCTGCCTGCCGCAGTCGCCCGCGCGCTCGCCGCGACCGGGCATCGCACACGCAAGGGGCCGGTTTTCGACACCGCCATCGTTGCGGGCGTGCAAGCCGTCAAGCGCACGCACGAACTCATCCCCTTCTGTCATCCGCTGCCGATCGAGCACTGCGAGATCGACATCGACTCGCACGGAACACGCATCACGATTCGCTGCACCGTGGCCACGACGCACAAGACCGGCGTGGAAATGGAAGCCCTCACCGGCGCGACCGCCGCCGCACTCACCATCTACGACATGTGCAAAGCGCTCTCCCACGACATCACGATCGAGTCCGTGCGATTGCTCGCGAAATCCGGCGGTCGACGCCACATCTCGCGGAAACGCTGATGGCAGCGACCCTTGACGAGGCGCCCGTGTTCGGGCTGTTGTTAGCCGGCGGACGCAGTTCACGCATGCGTCGCGACAAGGCCGCCCTCGAATATCGCGGTCGCACGCAACTCGAACACGCCTACGATCTGCTCGCCTCGGTCACGCAGCGGGCGTTCGTCTCTGTGCGCCCCGATCAAGTGAACGAGCCGCTACGCCAAAGATTTGCGCAAATCGTCGATGAGCGCAGCGACATCGGTCCCCTCGCGGGCATCCTCGCCGCGCAGCACGCCCATCCGCACGCCGCGTGGCTCGTGCTCGCCTGCGACCTGCCCTTCCTCGACGCGTCGGTGCTCCAGCATCTGCTCGCATCGCGTGATCGCGCGGCGGTCGCCACGGCCTTCCGCTCCACTCACGACGGCCTGCCAGAACCGCTCTGTGCCGTCTACGAACCGCATTCCGCGGAGACCCTCGCCCGCTACGCCACGGGCGGTAAAAGCTGTCCGCGGAAATTCCTGATCGAGTATCAGGCGACCCTGCTCGAGCCCGTTCGGCCCGACGCCCTCGACAACGTGAACTCGACCACCGACTATTGGACTTCCATGCAGACGCTCTCGCCCCACTCCGCGACTCGCAACTTGCGCGTGCAGTATTTTGCGCTGCTGCGCGAACAGGCCGGACGCAGCGACGAAACGCTGACCACCACCGCACGCACGCCTGCCGAGCTCTACACCGAACTGCAGACGCGTTACGGATTCACGCTGCCGACCGACCTGCTCAAGGTCGCCGTCAATACGGAATTCGGCGATTGGAATCAGCCGCTGCAAGACAACGACTCCATCGTGTTCATTCCGCCGGTCGCCGGAGGATGAGTCGTCCATGAGCTCGTCGCGCTTTCGGTTCAGCTCTTCTGCGCTAGACCCCAACGCGCTGCGCACAGAGCTCGCCGACCCAACCTGCGGCGGCTATGCCGCGTTCGAGGGTTGGGTCCGCAATCACAACGAAGGACGCGAGGTGCGTCATCTCGAATACGAAGCCTTCGCCGAACTCGCGGTGCGCGAGGGCGAACGGATCATCGCCGAAGCCTGCAAAGAATTCGGGGTCGACAACGCGCGTTGCGTGCACCGCGTGGGCGATCTGGCCCTCGGCGAGCTCGCCGTATGGGTGGGTGTCAGCGCCCGTCATCGCGACGAGGCCTTCAAGGCCTGTCGCTACATCATCGATGAAGTGAAGCACCGCGTCCCGATCTGGAAGAAAGAACACTACGCGGATGGCAACTCGGGCTGGGTCAATTGCGAGCGCTGCGCCGCGACGCCGGCGCATGCGCACGTCCACGATCACCATCACGCCCACGATCACGCCCACGATCATGTGCACGCGCATCGCGAACCCGCTGCCCCTTCGCTCGTGCCCGACTACTCGCGGCAAATGAATTTGCGCGAAGTGGGCGCGGCGGGTCAGGCGCGGCTACGCGCCTCGCGCGTGGCGGTGGTGGGCGCGGGCGGACTCGGCGTCCCCGTACTGCAGTATTTGGGTGGCGCAGGCATTGGTCGGCTTACCCTCATCGACGGCGATCGTCTCGAGCCCTCTAATCTGCATCGTCAAACCTGGTACGCCCTCGCAGACTGCGGCGCACCCAAAGCAGAGCTTGCCGCGGCGCGCGTGCGCGCCCTCAACCCCGACGTCGACGTCCACGTGCACGTCCGACGTCTCGATGTCGAGAACGGTGCGACGCTGCTCGCCCATCACGATCTCATCATCGACTGCACCGACAACTTCACCACCAAATTTTTGATCAACGACCTCGCACACTCGCTCGACATCCCGGCCGTGTTCGCGAGCGTCCATCAATACGAAGGCCAATTGCAGGTGGTCGACCCCGCACAGCGCAGCGCCTGCCTACGGTGCCTTTGGCCGAATGCCACGCGCGATGGAGTCGTTGGCAACTGCGCCGAAGCCGGCGTGCTCGGCCCCGTCCCGGGTGTGCTCGGTGGTCTGCAAGCGCTCGAGGCGCTCAAAATTTTGCTCGATCTGCCGGGACGACTCGGCGACGAGTTGCTGATGGTCGATCTCATCGGGCTCGGCACCACGCGCCTGCGCGCCCGCCGCAATGCGGCCTGCGAGGCCCGCTGCGAACCTTCCATCCGCGCCTTGCAACTCTCGCTCGATGAACGCCGCGACACCACGACCGCCACGCCGCTCGAACTCGAGTTCGACGATTTGCGCCTCGCCATCCACCAAGGCTATGCCCTCGTCGATATCCGCGAACCCAAAGAAATCGAGCAATCCCCTCTCGAGGTGACCGCCCTGCCCGTCCCGATGGGCGAACTGCTCGCGGGCCGCAACTTGCCGACGGAGGGGCGGTATCTGCTCATTTGCGCGCGCGGCGCGCGGAGCCTTGGTACTACGCGGAGCCTTCGCGATCGTGGCCTGACAAACGTTTATTCTTTGAAGGGCGGCGCTCTCGGCCTGCCCGAGCGTCAGGGTCGGACCTGACCCAATCCACGCACCACGTATTTGTAGCTCGTCAGCTGCTCCAGGCCCACCGGGCCACGCGCATGGAAGCGGTCGGTGGAGATACCGATCTCTGCGCCCATCCCGAACTCACCGCCATCGGCGAACTGCGTCGAGGCGTTGTGCAGTACGATGGCGCTGTCGACTCCCTCCAAGAAACGTCGTGCCGTCGCCTCGTTGGCGGTGATGATGGACTCGGTATGCGATGACCCGTGGTGCGCGATATGCGCCATGGCCTCATCGACGCCCTCGACCACCCGCACGGCAATGATCGCATCGAGATATTCCGTGCCCCAGTCGGTCTCGCTCGCCACCGTCACTCTCGAGTCTATTTTTTGCACAGCGTCATCACCGCGCACCGCACAGCCCGCATCGAGCAGCGAGCGAACGAGCGTCTCGAGATGCCCTTTGGGCGCAGCGCGATCAACGAGCAAGGTCTCCGCCGCGCCGCACACCCCCGTACGCCGCAGCTTCGCATTGAGCGTAATGGCCACCGCCATCGCGAGGTCGGCATCACGGTCGACGTACACATGACAATTACCATCGAGATGCCCGATGACGGGGACCCGCGCCTCGCGACGCACGCGCTCGATGAGCCCCTTGCCGCCGCGCGGCACGACGACGTTGATCGCGCCCTCGAGCCCCGTGAGCATGAGACCCACCGCCTCGCGATCGGTCACCGGGACGCGCTGCACACAGGCTTCGGGCAACCCCGCTTCGCGCAGTCCCGCAACGAGACACGCGTGAATTGCGGCACTCGAATGTACGCTCTCGGACCCACCGCGCAGAATGACCGCATTGCCCGACTTGAGACAGAGCGCACCGGCATCGGCGGTCACGTTCGGCCGACTCTCGTAGATGATGCCGATCACACCGAGCGGAACCGCCACGCGCGAAATGCGTAGTCCATTGGGTCGCGTCCATTCGGCAAGCACGCGCCCGACCGGATCGGCGAGCGAGGCAATATCCTCGAGGCTGCGCGCCATCGCTTCGATACGCGGACGGTCGAGGCGCAAGCGATCGAGCATGGCGGCGGAGATATCGCGCTCTTCGGCCGCCTGCATGTCGCGCGCATTGGCGCTCAAAATATTTGGACTATCACGTCGTAGCGCGCCTGCCGCCGCGCGCAAGGCCCGATCTTTTTGTTCGCTTGAGGCACTCGCCAGCACCGGGCTCGCCGCACGCGCCGCGCGCCCGAGCGCCTGCATCGAAGTCGAGAGTGATGCCGTCATCGCATCACCAGATCATCGCGGTGGATGAGTTCGTCACGCCCTGCAAAACCGAGCAACGCGGCGATGTCCGAGGTGCGATGACCCAAGATGCGAGCCGCCTCGTCGTCCGCATAGGCGACGATACCGCGTGCGATCTCGCGCCCATCGCTGCCGAGCACGCTCACCGTATCGCCTCGATCGAAACGACCGCGCAGTGCCGTCACGCCCGCAGGCAGCAAACTCTTACCCGCGCGTAGCGCCCGCTCGGCTCCCGAATCGACGATCAGCGCGCCTGCGGGCCGCAGACTGCCAGCAATCCATTGCTTGCGCGCCGCGACCGGCGAGGATCTTGGTTTGAACCAGGTGCAGCGCGCGCCCTGCTCGATGCGGCGCACCGGATGTCGCGGCGAACCCGGTGCAATGCAAAAGTGCGCACCCGCCTCCATTGCAATCTTTGCCGCCATGATCTTGGTCGCCATGCCACCGCGACCCACCGCCGAGGCGGACTCGCCACCCATCGCCTCGATACGCGAAGTGATCTCGCGGACGAGCGGGATGAACTTTGCTTTCGGATCGAGGTGGGGATCGGCGGTATAGAGGCCGTCGATGTCGGAGAGCAGTACGACGCAGTCGGCGCTCACCATCTGCGCCACGCGCGCGGCCAAACGGTCGTTGTCGCCGTAACGAATTTCGGCGGTCGCGACCGTGTCGTTTTCATTGATCACGGGCACGGCACCGCGCTCGAGCAAGGCATTGAGCGTGGCGCGCGCATTGAGATAGCGCACGCGCTGTTCGCTGTCTTCGAGCGTGAGCAGCACCTGAGCGACCGGGATGTCCCATTGCTCAAGCAGTTCTTTGTACGCATGTGCGAGACGGATCTGCCCCACCGCCGCGGCCGCCTGGCTCTCCTCGAGCCGCAACGAACCGCGCTCGAAGCCGAGGTGGCGCCGCCCGAGGGCAATTGCCCCCGAAGACACGAGCACCACTTCCTTGCCCTGCTTGCGCAGCCGAACCACATCTTCGATGAGCGATTCGAGCCAGGCGCGATTGAGCCGCCCCGACTCGCCATCGACGAGCAAGGCCGAACCCACCTTGACCACGACGCGGCGGGCACGGCTCAAAGGGGATGCGCTGGAGGCTTGTGTTCGGGAGGGCATGATGGGGCGTCCTCGACGCGTGGCACTATAGAGGAGACTCGAAGTAAAATCCCGCCCGGTTTCCTGAATGTCCCGTGTCGAGGTGGTCCCCGTGAGCAGAGATAACGAACCCGTCAAAGGCCAGTGGTACGAGAACGTCGAAGACGAAGAAACGTTCCGTGTGATCACGGTTGACGAGGATGCCGAGATGGTCGAGATCGAATACCTCGACGGCGAGATCGAAGAACTCGACCTCGAAGAGTGGCGCGAATTCGACCTCGAACTCATCGAAGAGCCCGAAGGCTGGTCCGAAGACGACGATGCAGACGAAGATGAGGACGACGACTGGGAGGAAGAGGACGAAGACGAGGACGACGATTGGGACGAAGATGAGGAAGATGAAGACGAGGATTACGACGACGACGGGCGTGAGCGCTAGTCATCGACGTATGAACTCGTGAGCGACAGCCTCGACAGTTGGTACCACGAAAAAGAGTCGGCATGGCTCTATGGTCGGGTCGCGGCGTGCGAGCCCGATCCCGTCAAAAGTCGCATGTTCCGCCAGCTCGGTGAAGCCGCGGCGGAGCAAGCGCTGAAGTGGCAAGCCCTCGATCCCAAGCGCGACTACGCCTTCACACCCTCCACTCGCGCACGCATCGTCGCCAGTCTCATCCAGCGCTTCGGCCCGCGCGCCTCGCGTCACGTGCTCGCCGCCATGAAGCTTCGCGGTGTGTCGGTGTACACCGGTGGCTCATCGGTCGGTCACGACATGCCGACCACGCTCGCCGAAGTCGGTCAGCGTCATCGCGGCATCTCGGGCGGAAATCTTAGAGCAACCGTCTTCGGCATCAACGACGGGCTCGTCTCCAATGCCGCGCTCGTCATGGGGGTCGCCGGTTCAGGCGCTGCGCCCGGCACCGTGCTCGTCACGGGCGTGGCAGGCCTGCTCGCCGGTGCGCTCTCCATGGCCGCAGGCGAATACGTCTCGGTGCGCTCGCAGCGCGACATGTACGAGTATCAAATTGCGCTCGAGCGCGAAGAGCTCGCCGAATATCCCGAAGAAGAAGCCGAAGAACTCGCGCTCATCTACGCCGCGCGCGGCATGAACCTCGACAAGGCCCGCGAAATCACGCGCGAGCTCGTCACTCGCCCCGAACAAGCCCTCGAGGTGCTGGCACGCGAAGAACTCGGCCTCAACCCCGCCGATCTCGGTTCGCCCTGGGGTGCCGCCTCGTCCTCGTTCATTGCCTTCTCGGTGGGCGCCATCCTGCCGCTGCTGCCCTATTTGCTCGGCCCGTCGCTCGGGCTCGCCTCGGGCGGCGACATCGGCTGGACAATCGGCATCACACTTTTCTCGCTGGCGGGCATTGGCCTCGCCATCAGCCTCTTCACGGGTCGCGAGGCCTGGCGCGGTGCCTTGCGCATGGTGCTCATCGGCGGCGGCGCGGGCGTCATTGCCTGGCTCGTCGGCCGTCTCCTCGGCGTCGCCCTGGCCTGATCAACCGCGCAGTGGGCTGTCCCCGGCGGTCGCCGCGACGGCAGCGAAACCCGTGGTAGTTTTTCCCCCGATTCGGTGGGGAGGTTGACGATGAATCTTTCGGTACTGCTCTGGGGCATTCCGCAGGCCATGCGCGCCATGTCGAAGCTCTACCCGGAGTACGCGAGTCGTCTCAAAGAACGCGACCTGATCGCCCAGTTCAAATTGCGCGACGTCCCCGAGGGTCGTTGGATCGAACTGAAGGGCGGCAAGGTCCGCTCGCGCGCCGGACTGCACGCCTCACCCGACATCACTCTCCACTTCAAGAACCGCGAGATCGCCGAGAGCTTCCTCACGCCGCCCTTCGACATGCTCGAACGCATCGACGCGGCAAAGAATTTCAAGATTGGTCTCGACGGTCCGGACGATCTGGCCGTGTGGTTCATGCAGACGCTCACGCGCCTCGAGACCGTCACGTGGAAATCCGGTACCGACATGGGCGATGGCGTCACGCGCTACACCAACGGCACCAACAGCGGCCCGATCTTCGTCTACGTGAAAGATGGCAAGATCCTCCGCACGACGCCCATCGATTTCGACGAGAACGATGCGGACTCGTGGTCGATCACCGCGCGCGGCCAGACGTTCACCCCCTCACGACGCACCACGGTGGCCACGCACGGCCTGTGTTTGAAGTCGATGGTGTATTCGAAGAACCGCATCCTCTACCCGATGAAGCGCGTCGACTTCGACCCCGATGGCGAACGCAATATCCAGAATCGCGGCAAGTCGAAGTTCGTGCGCATTAGCTGGGACGAAGCCCTCGAGCTCGTCAGCAAAGAAATCAAGCGTGCCAAGGCCGTGGGCCCCGGCGCCATCTGCGTCGCCAACGGCTCGCATCATCAGTGGGGCAACCTCGGCCACTACTTGAGCGCGTTCAATCGCTTCTGGAACCTCATCGGTGTCACCAAGCTCGTGCATACGCCAGATAGCTGGGAAGGCTGGTTCTGGGGCGCCATGCACCACTGGGGCAACAGCCTACGACTCGGCTGCCCTGAGTTTTACGGCACCGTCGAGGACTGTCTCAAAGAAGCCGAGATGATCGTCTTCTGGTCGAGCGACCCCGATGCCACATACGGCTTCGATGGCACCGAGCGTCGCGAGTGGGCGAAGCAGCTCGGCATCAAGATGGTGCACATCGACCCGTACCTCAACCACACCGCCGCGCACTTGGGTGGCAAGTGGATTTCGCCAAAGCCCGGCACCGATGCCGCGATGGCCCAAGCGCTTTGTCACGTCTGGATCACCGAAAACCTCTACGACAAAAAATTCATCGCTGAACGCACCACCGGCTTCGAGGAGTGGAAGACCTACATCCTCGGCGAGAGCGACGGCACGCCGAAGACCCCGGAGTGGCAGGAAAAAGAAACCGGCGTACCGGCTCGCGATGTGCGCGCGCTCGCCCGCGAGTGGGGCTCAAAGAAAACCTATCTCGGTGCAGGCGGCTGGGGCGTCGGCCTCGGCGGCGCCGGCCGCAGTCCGATGGGCGCGCAGTGGGCGCGCATGATGACCATCCTCGGCGCGATGCAGGGCTATGGTCGACCGGGTTCGAACTTCGGCAATCTGCAGTTCGGCGCACCGCTCGACTTTAACTTCTACTTCCCGGGTTACGGCGAAGGCAGCTTCTCGGGCGAGCTCATGGCGAGCGCCAACTCCGCCAACAACTACCAGCGCATGCCGCACATCGTGACCATGAGCTCGGTGCGCCAAGCCATTCCACGCATGTGGTTTCCGGAGGCCATCACCCAAGGCAAGGCGATGGGCTACCTCACCGACGTGTCGTCGATCCAAGGGCAGTTCTTTCCCTTCGGCTATCCCTCACCCGGTCACGTGCGCGTCGAAATGCTCTACAAATACGGCAGTTCCTCGCTCGGCACCCAGGTGGGCTCGAACCGCTGGATCAAGGCGTATCAGCACGAAAGCCTGAAGTTCGTGGTGAACCAGTCGGTGTGGTGGGAAGGCGAAACGCCCTTCGCCGACGTCATCCTGCCCGCCTGCACGGTGTTCGAACGCTGGGACATCGGCGAGTGGTACAACGTGGGCGCAGGCTACGTGCATCACATGTACTCGATGAACAACCATCGCGTGATTGCGCTGCAGCACAAGGCCATCGAACCGCTCGGCGAATCGAAGTCCGACTACGACATCTTCCTCGCCATCTCCGAAAAGCTCGACATGGGCTCGGTGTACTCCGAAGGCGGCACCTCCGAATACGACTGGTGCAAGCGCGTCTTCGACTCCTCCGACCTTGCCAAAAAAATCTCCTGGCGCGAATTTTTGAAGAAGGGTTACTTCGTGGTGCCGCCCGACCCGGAATCCGCGCGCGCGCCGACTGCGAACCGCTGGTTCTACGAAGGGCGCAAGAAAGACACGCCCGAGCCATATCCCCTGCCCTCCGACTACGTCGCAGGACTCGGCAAAGGACTACAAACACCGTCAGGCAAGTTCGAATTCATTGCCACCACGCTCAAACGCATCGACGACCCCGATCGTCCGCCGCTCAATCAATACATGCCCGTTTACGAAGACGGCAAACGCGAACCGGAACTCGCTGAGTTTCCGCTGCAGCTGCTCTCGCCGCACTCGCGTTATCCGTTCCATCTCATGGGCGATGACGAAGGTTCGAGCGTGCGCGACATCCGCGAGCATCGCGTGTTCAAAGACGGGCACCACTATCTCGTCGCCCGCATCAACCGCAAGGACGCCGACGCGCGCGGTATCTGCGACGACGATCTCATTCGTCTATGGAACAACCGCGGTTCCGTCGTCTGTGCCGCGCAAATCACCGATCGACTGCGACCCGGCGTGGTGTCGGCCTCGACGGCCTCCGCCGAATATCGGCCGGTCGGCGAGCCTGGCAAATCCACCGATCTTGGCGGCTGCATCAACATGCTGAACCCGAGCAAGGCGATCGCGCGCAAGACGCACGGTATCCGCCCCAACACCACGCTGATCCAGATCGAGAAATGGACCGGCGTCGACACCTGGCAACCGCGCGCGGAGACGGCGTGATGGCAAAGAAATGGAACCTGATCGTCGACGTCGAGCGCTGCGACAACTGCCGCGGCTGCTACATCGCGGTCAAGGACGAACACGCGGGCAATGAATTCCCGGGCTATGCGGCAGCGCAACCGGCGCAAGGCCATCATTGGCTCGACATCCGCCGCAAGGAACGCGGTCAATACCCGCTCGTCGAAGCGCGCTTCCAACCCGTGATGTGCAATCACTGCGACGATGCGCCGTGCATGAAGGCCGCGCGTGACGGCGCCGTGCAGAAGCGCGACGACGGCATCGTGATCATCGATCCCGTCAAAGCCAAAGGCCAAAAACAAATCGTCGAGGCCTGCCCCTACGGCGCAGTCTCGTGGAACGAAGAAAAACAATTGCCTCAGCACTGGATCTTCGATGCGCATTTGCTCGATGCCGGCTGGGACAAGGTGCGCGCCGAACAAGCCTGCCCCACCCATGTGTTTCGTACCGTGCGGCTCGAAGACCGCGACATGCAGCGCCTCGTCGCCGAGGAAGGACTCGAAGTCGAGCGCGCAGAACTCGGCACCCGACCGCGGGTGTATTACAAAAATCGGCACCTCATGACCCACTGCTTCGTGGGCGGCACCGTCGTGCACCACCCAGGCGACACGGAGGAATGCGCCCCGGGGGTCACCGTCGTGCTGCGCCAGGCCGGCCGCGAAGTCGGCCGGGCGACCACCGATACCTTCGGCGAGTTCAAGATCGACCGGCTGCCCCCCGACAGCGGCCGCTACGAGCTCGAGGCCACCGGACCCTCAGGAAGGGGGGCCACCACCTTCGAGCTGGGCGCCGAAAGCCCCTATTTGGGCGTCCTGATCCTCTCCTAAGCCCTTGAAATCCGGTTGATTACCCCCACCTCTGGCGTGGACGGGGGTGTTTGGCTACATTGTTGCACCCTGCGAAACTTCGCGACTCGACATGAGTCCAACCCGCAACCCTCTTGCTTAGGAGCTCTCGCGACCCATGAAACGTATCCTGCTCTTCCTCGTCACCAACCTTGCCGTCGTGCTCGTGCTGTCGGTCGTCATGCAGCTGCTCGGCATCGACCAGTACATCGCCGCCCAAGGTGGCAGCGCCTACGGGCTGCTGGTGTTCGCGGCCGTGTTCGGATTCGGCGGAGCACTCATCTCGCTCGCTATGTCGAAGTGGAGCGCCAAGCGCATGATGGGCGTGCGTCTCATCAACGAGCCGCGCGACAACATGGAGCGTTGGCTCGTCGACACGGTACGTCGCCAGTCGCAGGAAGCCGGTATCGGCATGCCTGAGGTCGGTATCTTCGACTCGCCGGAGCCGAATGCCTTCGCCACGGGCGCCAACAAAAACAATGCGCTCGTCGCCGTGAGCACGGGTCTCCTGCAGCGCATGCGCAAAGAAGAAGTCGAGGCCGTGCTCGGTCACGAAATCGGCCACGTCGCCAACGGCGACATGGTCACGCTCACGCTCATTCAGGGCGTGGTCAACACCTTCGTCATCTTCCTCGCTCGCGTGATCGGCAACTTCATCGACAAGGCCATCTTCAAAAACGAAAACGGCGGCGGCATCGGTTACTTCGTCGTCGTCATCGTCTGCGAAATCCTGCTCGGCATTCTCGCCAGCGTCATCGTCATGTGGTTCTCGCGCAAGCGTGAGTTCCGTGCCGACGCTGCCGGTGCCCTGCTCGCAAGCCCGCAGGCCATGGTCGGCGCCCTCGAAGCGCTGAAGCGTGCACAGCAGCCGGAAGGCCTGCCCCAGCAGATGGCCGCGTTCGGTATCAACTCGGGCGCGCCGAGCGGCATCAAGCGCTTCTTCATGAGCCACCCACCGCTTGATGAACGCATCGACGCGCTCAAGCGTCAGCACGGTCTGGTCTAAAAAATCCCGTTCTGGTCTACTTAATGCCTCGCGGCGTCCCCTTTGGGGGCGTCGCGAGGTGATGTGTTGATGGCAGGGATCGTGTCGGTATGAGTGGTCAAAGTCTCCCCTTCTGGCGTCGCTGGACGAACGCCTTCATCAACTGGTTCGATACGGGCCCGCTCGTCACCGCGCCCGAGGGTGCCCCGCTCCCCGACATTCCCGATCGCGTCGAGTGGGCGCGCATCATCCCCTTCATTGCCGTGCACGCCACCTGCCTCAGCGTCATCTGGGTGGGCTGGAGTCCAATCGCCGTGCTCGTGGCCGTCATCGCCTATTTCGTGCGCATGTTCGCGATCACGGGGTTCTACCACCGCTATTTCTCGCATCGCTCCTTCAAGACCTCGCGCGTGGGGCAATTTATCTTTGGTCTGCTCGGCGCCTCGGCCGTGCAGCGCGGACCGCTCTGGTGGGCCGCCCACCATCGTCATCATCATGCCCACTCCGACAAATCCGAGGACGCCCACTCACCCGTGCAACACGGGTTCATCCGTTCGCACATGGGCTGGTTCCTGACGGCGCGCGGCTTCCGACCCGATCTGCGTCGCGTACGCGACCTCATGCAGTTCCCCGAGCTGCGCTGGCTCGATCGGTTCGACATCCTCATCCCCGTTGCGCTCGCCGTGTTCATGTTCGGACTCGGCGCCCTGCTCGAGCGCGTCGCTCCCGAGCTCGGCACCACGGGCGGTCAAATGCTGGTGTGGGGATTTTTCATTTCGACGGTCGCCTGTTATCACGGCACCTACACCATCAACTCGCTTTCGCACGTGTTCGGACGGCAGCGTTATCGCACCGGTGATGCGAGCCGCAACAACTGGCTGCTCGCGCTCATCACCCTCGGTGAAGGCTGGCACAACAACCACCACCACTTCCCGAGCGCCACGCGCCAGGGTTTTTATTGGTGGGAAATCGACATCACGTATTACATCCTCAAGGTCATGTCGTGGTTCGGCATCATCTGGGATCTGAAGCCCATCCCGATCGCCATCCGCGACCACTCGCCGCGCCGCATCGCTTGAGTCGACTCGCCATCATCGGCACCGGCATCGCCGGTCTCACGGCCGCCTGGCATCTGCATCGACAGCACGAGCTCGTGCTTTTTGAAGTCAATGATTACGTCGGCGGACATACCGCCACCAAAGATATCGAGCTCGGTGGCCAGCACTACGCCATCGACACGGGCTTCATCGTCTTCAACGACTGGACCTATCCCAACTTCATCGCCCTGCTCGATCAGGTTGGCGCGAGTTGGCAGTGGTCGAACATGAGCTTTTCGTTGCGCTGCGAGCGAACGGGCCTCGAGTACAACGGCACCTCGGTCAACTCGCTGTTCGCACAGCGTCGCAACCTCGTGAACCCGTCTTTCCTGCGCATGATCGCGGATATCCTGCGCTTCAACGGGCGCGCCAAGGCGCTGCTCGCCCCGTCCGATACGCCCGCACACCCAGACCCCGCTGGCACGCTCACCTTGGGCGAGTTCCTCGAGCGCGGTGGCTACTCACGCGCCTTCATCGAGCGCTACATCATTCCGATGGGACGTGCGATCTGGTCCGCCACCGGCCGCGGCATGCTCGAGTTTCCGGCTCGATTCTTTGTCGATTTCTTCGATCGACACGGTTTTCTCAATGTCGACGACCGGCCCACCTGGCGCACCGTCCGCGGCGGCTCGCGCGAGTACGTACGCAAAATGCTGCCCCTGTTGCGCGCCGACATCAGACTCGGCACCCCCGTCAGGCGCGTTCGACGCGACGTCGACGGCGTCACGATCACGAGCGACTCACGCACCCAGGGCGTTCAACACGAGCGCTTCGATCACGTGTTCTTCGCCTGCCACAGCGACCAAGCGCTCGCCATGCTCGAAGATCCGAGCGAAGCCGAACGGGCAGTGCTCGGGGCGTTTCCGTATCAAGCCAACGATGCCGTGCTGCACACCGACCGCCGCATGCTGCCGCGCGCATCGCTTGCCCGTGCCGCCTGGAACTACCACCTGCTCGAGCCCGATAGCGGCCAGGTGGCGCTCACCTACGACATGAACATCCTGCAGTCGATCGAAGCCGATGAGGTGTTCATGGTGACGCTCAACCGCGAGCCCCACATCGACCCCTCAAAGATTTTGGGTCGCTATACCTACCATCATCCGGTCTACACGCCCAAAGCCGTGGCTGCACAGGCACAGCGACACCTCGTGAGCGGCGTCAACCGTACACAGTATTGTGGCGCCTATTGGCGCTACGGCTTTCACGAGGATGGCGTGGTCAGCGGCCTCTGGGCTGTCGAAGATTTTGCGCGTGCGACCGGCACCCCGCCGCCGCCCATCACCGAACCCGTGCGGCGCACACTGCGCGAGACGCCCGCATGACCGCAAGTGCGCTTTACACGGGCCATATCCGCCATCGGCGGTTCGGACCACGGCGCAATGATTTTCGTTATCGACTCTATCTGGCGTATCTCGATTTGGCCGAGCTCGAGACGGTCTTTGCCGGTCGCTGGTTCTGGTCGGTACGCCGCCCCGCACTCGCAAGGTTCCGCCGGGCGGATTTCTTAGGTGATCCGTCGGTGTCTCTCGATACCGCCGTGCGCGATCGCGTCGAGGCCGAGACCGGTCGACGTCCCAAAGGCCCGATCCGCCTGCTGAGTCACATTCGGCAGTTCGGCTATAACTTTAATCCGGTGAGCTTCTATTACGTCTTTGATGCGAGCGGAGAGCGCCTGGAGACCGTGGTCGCCGAAATCACCAACACCCCCTGGGACGAACGTCACGCCTATGTACTCGAGGTCGAGCGCGCCGAACGGGTGGGTGCCCACGTGCTGCGCTGGCAGTTTGACAAGGCCTTCCACGTCTCACCGTTTTTGCCCATGGATATGCGGTACGACTGGCGCTTTAGCGAGCCCGGCGACACACTGTCGGTCCATATGGAGAACTGGAAGGACGGACAGCCGCAGTTCGACGCCACGCTCACGCTGCGTCGCGAGCCCATCACGGGCGGCTCGCTCGCGCGGGCGCTCGTGGCCTTCCCGCTCATCACCTTCAAGGTGAGCGCGCTCATTTATTGGCAGGCGCTCGTGCTGCTACTCAAGCGCACGCCTTTCTTTGCCCACCCGAACTCATGACCGACGAGACACAAAAGCCGAGCATCATTCCGTCATTTGGCACGTTGCCGAAAATGGCACTGCCGGCTGACGCGACGCCCTCGCCGCTCGCGACCCTCGGACGCCACCTGTTGCTCGGACAATTTGCGTCGCTCAAAGACGGCGAGCTCAAGATCGTGGAGTGGAACGGTACGCGTCATCGGTTCGGCACCCGCACGGCGCGGCTCGATGTCTCGGTCACACTGCAGATCGACCATCCGCAGCTCTACGCCGACGCAGCCTTCGGCGGCACGGTGGGCGCGGGCGAGGCTTACATCCGCGGTCTCTGGCGCTGCGACGATCTCACCGGCCTCGTGCGCCTCTTCGTGGCGAACCGCGAGCTCATGAACGGCATGGACAGTCGCTGGGCACTCGTCAGCCGTCCGCTGCTCAAGGTGTTCCATTTTCTGAACCGCAACAGCAAAGCCGGCAGTGCGCGCAATATTTCGGCGCATTACGATTTGGGCAATGCGCTCTACGAGCTCATGCTCGATCCAACGATGGCCTACTCCTGCGGCATTTTCGAAACCGAGCAGTCGACCCTCGAGCAGGCCTCGATCGCGAAGTTCGAGACGATCTGTCGTAAGCTCCGCCTCACCGCGAACGACCGAGTCGTCGAAATCGGCACGGGCTGGGGTGGGCTCGCCCTGCATGCGGCCGCGAACTACGGCTGCCACGTCACGACCACCACCATCTCGCGCGAACAACACGACTACGCCAAAGAAAAAATCGTGCGCGCGGGGCTCTCGGATCGCATCACGCTGCTGCTCGAAGACTATCGCGACCTTAAAGGCCGCTACGACAAAGCCATCTCCGTCGAAATGATCGAAGCGGTCGGTGCCGACTACCTCGACACCTATCTGGCCAAGTGCTCCTCGTTGCTCGCACCGCACGGGGCCATGCTGCTGCAGGCGATCACCATCCAGGACCAGTTTTACGAACAGGCCCGCAAGTCCGTCGATTACATCCAGCGCTTCATTTTTCCGGGCAGTTTCATTCCGAGCGTCGAAGCGATCAGCCGCTCGCTCACCCGCGCGACGGATCTCAAGATTTTCAACCTCGAAGACATCGGCCCGCACTACGCGCGCACGCTGTGTGAGTGGCGCCGCAATTTCTTCGACCATCTGCCTAAGGTGCGCGCACTCGGCTATCCCGACTCGTTCGTGCGCCTGTGGGAGTTTTACCTGTGCTATTGCGAAGGTGGCTATGCTGAACGTCAATTGGGTGACGTGCAGCTGCTGCTCACCAAGCCTGGCTGCCGATTGCCGCCGGTGGCTTACGCCCGATGATGCCGGCAGGCGCAGGCTCGCCGCTGCAGCAACTCATCGCGCAGTTCGGCAGCTCGGTCATCGTCACGGACCCGGCGCAACTCGCGGCCGTCAACGTCGATCACCGCAAACTCTACGAGGGCAAGGCGCTCGCGCTTGCGCTGCCGCGCAATACCCAAGAGGTGTCAAAGATTCTCGCTTTCTGCAATGCGATGCGCATCGGTGTGGTGCCACAGGGCGGCAACACGAGTTACTGCGGGGGCACGGCGCCCGACGAGAGCGGGACCCAGCTCGTGCTCTCGCTGCGTCGCTTGAACGCCATCCGCAGCGTGCAGCCCGTCAATGATTCCATGGTGGTCGAAGCGGGCTGTATTCTGGCCGACGTGCAACGTGCCGCGGCCGACGCCGGTCGATTCTTTCCGCTGAGCCTCGGTGCCGAAGGGAGCTGCCAAATCGGCGGCAATCTCTCGACCAATGCCGGCGGCGTCAACGTGGTGCGCTACGGCATGACGCGCGATCTCGTGCTCGGGCTCGAAGTGGTGCTCGCCGATGGCCGCGTGCTCTCGACGCTCAACGCCCTGCGCAAGGACAACACGGGCTACGATCTCAAAAATCTGTTCATCGGCGCGGAGGGTACGCTCGGGGTCATTACCGCAGCGAGTCTCAAGCTCTTCGCGGCGCCGCGTAGCGTGGCGGCGGCGTTCGTTGCCGTGCCCGCCCCGGCCGCCGCAGTCGCCCTGCTCGCGCAGCTACGCGAGCGCTGCGGCGATCTCGTCTCCTCGTTCGAGCTCATTCCAAAGACCGCTCTCGAGCTCGTCCTGCGCCATCTGCCCGGCAGCCGCGCGCCGCTCGACGGCGACTCGCCGTGGTACGTGCTCTGTGAAATCACGAGCGCCATGACAGACGAACCGCTTGCCGAGCGACTCGAAGCTGCGCTCGGCGACGCGCTCGAATCCGAAATGGTCACCGACGCCACCCTCGCGCAGAGCGAGCGCGAACGACAGGACTTCTGGTTTCTTCGCGAGAATATTCCCGAAGCGCAACGACGCGATGGCCCGAGCGTGAAGCACGACGTCTCGCTGTCGCTCGATCGACTGGCGGAATTCATTGACCGGGCTGGCCATTGGGTGCAGACCCATGTGCCCGAGGGGTTTCTGGTGTGCTATGGCCACGTGGGCGATGGCAACCTGCACTTCAACATCAATCAATCGATAACGAATTCGTCAACGACGAACGCCGTGCCGCCCTCCGCTCTGCTCTCGCGCGAGGGCGAAATCCGTCGGGTCATTCACGATCTGGTGCATGAGTTCGGTGGCAGCTTCAGCGCCGAACATGGCATCGGTCGCCACAAAGTCGAGGAGCTCGAACGCTACGCGCCACCGCTCGAGCTCGAACTCATGCGCGCAATCAAGCGCACCCTAGACCCGAACGGCATCATGAATCCCGGCAAAGTGCTGCGCGCGCGGAGTCCGTCGTGACCAACGGCCGCTGCATCGGCGGACTGCACGAGGTGTGCGTGGGCGTGCCGGATCTCGAGGTGGCGGCTGCCGATTTTTCCGCCTACGGTTGCCATCCTGCCGAGTCGGGCGCACTCGATGCCGCGGCGGCCCGAGCGCTCTACGGCGTTGACTCTGCGGTGAAATCGCTACGACTCACGCACCAGCAAGCCGACCACGGTCTCGTTCGGCTCATGCAATGGACGCGACCCCTCAACGGCGGGCTCGGCCTCGGCACGAACCTGCGCTGCATCGGTTCGCGCTGGGGCGTTCGCGTCACCTCGAGTGCGTTCAATATTTTGAACCACGCCGAACGCGCCAAGCAGAGCGGCCAAGCAATCAGCGTGATCGAGCCCTTGCTCGCCGTCATCGGCGAAGTGAGCGGCCAAAGCGCCGCACAGCCGTTTCGTGATCCGATTGTCGGCGTGCGCGAGATGATCCTGCTGCAACCCCACTACAGGCAGGTGTTCTTCGAGCGCTTCGGTTACGAGAGTCCGCTTTACGGGCAGATCGACGCGACGAGCCTGCTGCGCAGCAGCCAGCACACCCACTTCGGGCTCATGGTCGCAAGTGACGATCCCAAGATTTTCGATTTCTATGACGAGGTGCTGGGTCTCAAGCGCATGCTCGATGAAGCCACTCCCTACGAGAACGCCACCGGTTCGCGGCGCATCTTCGGACTCGAGCCGGGCGAAGGCTTTCACATGGTGGACTTCGACGACCCGGCATCAGGGCCGGCGCTGCGCGAACGCCGCTCCGGCAAGCTCAAATGCGTGCGCTTTGCCGCGTCGGCCAAAATCGAGAACAAGCTGGATCAATCACGCGCCGGCTGCCTCGGCTATAGCCTCTATGCGTGGCGCGTCGATGACATCGATGGCATGCACCAAAAGGTGATGGCGACCTCAAACTCCGCTCGCCCAGCGACGGGCGTCACGCCCCTGCGCACGGACGAATTCGGACGACGCAGCTTCACGTTCTTTGCGCCCGACGGCTATCAGTGGATGCTGTTGCAGGCCTGAGCGAAAGCTCAGCGTCACTCAGCGCGGTGCGCTATCGATTTCGATATACCGAATGAGCGCCGCGCGATCGGCGGCATTGGCCATACCGGCAAACGCCATGGCGTTACCCGGAATCACCGCACCCGGCTTTTCGATCCAGCGATCGAGCGTGGCGAGATCCCACACCATCTTTGAGCCCGAGAGCGCTGCGGAGTAAGCAAACTCCGGCACCTGTCCTGCGCGTCTGCCGATGAGGCCCGCGAGGTTCGGCCCCACCTTGTCGACGGCACTCGGCTGCAGGTCGTGGCAGGCCCGGCACTGAATAAAGAGCAGTCGACCTCGCTTGTATTCCGGGCTCTGCGTGTCGTCGGCCTTGGCCATCAGGGGCGCCAGCAACGCCAGCGCCATCCAACCCATCCGCAACGACAAAGATGGCACCATGACTACCCTCCCCGCACGCGCATCAGACCTTCCTGCGCCGCGCTCGCCACTAACCGCCCATGACGGTCGTAGACGCTGCCGCGCGCGAACCCTCGACCACCCGAAGCGCTCGGACTTTCGAGGTCATAAAGCAGCCACTCGTCGGCGCGGAACGGTCGATGGAACCAGAATGCGTGATCAATGCTCGCCATCACCATCTGGCCCATGGCAAACGTACCGTAGTGAGGCCGCGTCGCCGTCGTCAATAAATTGAAGTCCGACATGTAGGCGAGCAAACAGCGATGCAAACGATCGTCGTCCGAAAGAGGCTCGGCGATCCGGAACCACACCCGCTCGCGGGCGGGGCTCGCCGTGCGTCGCAAAAAATCGATGGGCTCGACGGGCCGCATCTCGACCGGACGCTCGCGGTTCAAAAACCGTCGCAGCATCTCAGGCAGTTGCTCGGCCACTTCGGGCGTCGGCCGACTCCAGTCCGGCAAGCTCTCGGGCGCAGGGACCTCGGGCATCGTCGACTGATGGTCGAGCCCTTCCTCGCGACGCTGAAACGACGCGGCGCAGGTGAAGATTTGTTCGCCGTTCTGCACCGCGATCACGCGACGCGACGAAAACGAATGTCCATCACGGCTGCGATCGACCTGATAAACGATCGGTCGATTGAAATCGCCGCGACGCAAAAAATAAGCATGTAGCGAATGTACTTCGAGACCTTCGATGGTCTGATACGCCGCCATCAGCGCCTGACCGAGTACCTGCCCGCCGTACACCTGCGGACTGCCGATGTCGCGACTCTCGCCGCGAAACAAATTCACCTCGAGACGTTCGAGCTGAAACTGCTGCAGCAGGTCGGCGACGCGGGTGCTCACGAGGCCGCGACTCCGAGTCGCTTCTGCATCACAGGACTCGTCGTCGTGTATTGCAGGAACTGTTTCTTCCCCGGGTAGAGCCAGCTCTGGATACCGAAGGCCGCGAGCGCCGCCTCATGAAAGCCCGAGAGAATCAGCTTTTTCTTGCCGGGATAGGTGTTGATGTCACCGACTGCAAAGATACCGGCGACATTGGTCTGGAATTTTTCGGTATCGACCTTGAGCGCCTTGCGCTCAAGGTCAAGACCCCATTCGGCCACGGGACCGAGCTTCGGGTGCAGACCAAAGAATGCAAACACCTGATCGGCGGGCAGCTCGTGCAGCACACCGTCTGCAGCCTTCACGCGCACGCCGGCCATGTTCTCGCCCTCGAGCATGAGCGACTCGGCAAGCCCCTCAATGAAGCGCACCTTCCCTGCGGTCTCGAGCTCGCGCATGCGCGCGACGGACGCCGGCGCCGCACGGAACTCGTTGCGACGGTGTACGAGCGTGACGGAGGGCGCCGTCTGGGCAAACTCGATCACCCAATCGAGCGCCGAGTCACCGCCGCCGAAAATGACGAGCCGCTGGTTGCGATAATCGTCCGCGCCCTTCACGCGGTAGTGAATGCGCTGCCCTTCAAAGATTTCGCAGCCCGGCACACCCAGCCGACGCGGCTGGAACGATCCGACACCCGCTGCGATCACGATGGCACCGGCATCGAAACGCGTCCCCGCCGACGTCACCACATCGAAACGACGATCGCGCGGCGTGACTTCCATCACCTCTTCACCCAGATGAAACACCGGCTCGAAAGGTTTGATCTGCTGCATGAGTCGATCGACGAGCTCTTGCGCGCCGCAGACCGGCAGCGCGGGAATGTCGTAGATGGGCTTGTCAGGATAGAGCTCGGTGCATTGACCACCCGGCGTCTTCAGCGAGTCGAGCACGTGAGCCCGCATGCCGAGCAGTCCGAGCTCGAACACCTGGAAAAGACCGCAGGGTCCCGCGCCTACGATGACGACTTCTGTTTGAATGGTCGCGGACACGCGGCTACTCCGTCTGGTATATCGGCTGGTCGACCGGAAAAGGTTCGAAAAAACGGGTAAATTCTAACAGAGGCAGCCGTCGCTGCCGGAGGCTCGGCATGATCTCGCTCAACATCAATGACCGGACCGTGGAGGTCGATGCGGATCCCGAAATGCCCCTGCTCTGGGTACTGCGCGATCTGCTCGGACTCACGGGCACCAAATACGGCTGTGGCATGGCTCTTTGCGGTGCCTGCACGGTACATCTCGACGGCGCCCCCGTGCGCGCCTGCGTCACGCCCGTCGGCACCCTGGGCACGCAGCGCATCACGACCATCGAAGGTCTCTCCGCCGATCGCAGCCATCCGGTGCAACGCGCTTGGATCGACATCGACGTGCCGCAATGCGGCTACTGCCAGTCGGGGCAGCTCATGTCCGCTGCGGCGCTGCTTGCGCAAAACCCCAAACCCACCGACGCCGATATCGACGCGGCGATGCAGGGCAACCTGTGTCGCTGCGGCACTTACCCACGCATCCGCGCCGCCATCCATCGCGCCGCCGAACTCAAAGAATCAGGGAGCTGAGGACTCATGCCGACCAATGCCGATCTCGCCCGTCGCCGCACCGCCGCCATTCCGCGCGGCGTCGGCACACTGTTGCCGGTCTACGCCGACCGCGCGAGCAACGCGGAAATCTGGGATGTCGAAGGCCGACGCTACATCGACTTCGCGAGCGGCATCGCCGTGCTCAACACCGGCCATCTGCACGCCAAGATGCAAGCGGCGGTGAACGCGCAAATGGCGCGGCTCTCGCACGCCTGCTTTCAGGTCACACCCTACGAAAACTACGTCGCACTTGCCGAGCGTCTGAACGATCTCGTCCCGGGTGCCGGACCCAAGAAAACCCTCTTTCTCACCACCGGCGCCGAGGCCATCGAGAACGCGATCAAAATTGCGCGTCATCACACCGGCCGACCCGCCGTCATTGCTTTTGGCGGTGCATTCCACGGTCGCACGCTCGCCTGCATGAGCCTCACCGGCAAAGTGCAGCCTTACAAAGCGGGCTTCGGACCGATGCTGCCCGAGGTGTACCACGCGCCCTTCCCCATCGACTATCACGGCCTCAGCACCGCGCAGTCGCTCGCGGCGATCGAGCAGCTCTTCAAGGCGGATGTCGATCCCGCGCGCGTGGCGGCGATCATCGTCGAGCCCGTGCAAGGCGAAGGTGGTTTTTACGTGGCACCGCCCGATTTCCTGCGCGGTCTGCGCTCGATCTGCGATGCGCATGGCATCGTCTTCATCGTCGATGAAATCCAAACCGGTTTCGCGCGAACGGGACGGATGTTCGCCATCGAGCACGCCGGCGTCGAACCCGACCTCGTCACGCTCGCCAAAAGTCTCGCCGGCGGCGTGCCGCTGTCGGCCGTCACCGGTAAGGCCGCGATCATGGACTCTCCGCCGCCGGGCGGTCTCGGTGGCACGTATGCAGGCTCGCCGCTCGGTTGCGCCGCAGGGCTTGCCGTACTCGAAATCATTGAGTCCGAACAACTCTGCGCTCGCGCGCAACGCGTGGGTGCGGCCGTGCGCGCACGCCTCAACGATCTGCAGACTCGATGGTCCTGCATTGGCGACGTGCGCGGCGTGGGTGCGATGGTCGCGATGGAGCTCGTCAAAGATCGTCGCGCGGATCAGCCCGATGCCGAACTCACCAAAGCCTTGGCGCAGGCAGCAGGGCGTCGCGGTCTCGTGCTGCTCTCGTGCGGCATCTACGCGAACGTCATTCGCTTTCTGATGCCGCTCACCATTCCGGATGCAGAGCTCGCTGAAGGCCTCGCCATTCTCGAGGCTGCACTCGAAGACGTGAGCCGCTGAGCGCGCCTAAAAAGGTTTAAGCCCGTCCGACGTTCGAGTCGTTCGGCGAGTGAAAGTACTCACTCTCTTCGGAGAGCTGACGAATCAGCTTCTGCAATTCGGCCATGCGGCCTTCGGCCGTGCTGATCGGCAGGCACTCGACGCAACGCGGGTCTTTGCAGGGCTGTCGCGAGTACAGCCAATACTGGATGGCACCGGCGAGCAGACCGTCGGCGATGTCCCGCAGGTCCGCTTCCTTGTCCCGATCCGCAATCTGGTTACCCAGGTTGACCGCGTCGGTAAAGGCCGCGTCGAACCCGGTGACGGCTTCTGAGTGCTCCTGAGTCATACCGCAATCTTATCCGCCATAAAGCGCTGAAAATACAATTTTGTTGCGGATTCTGCCGTTGGATTAACGATTCGTAATGGAAGTTCCGTGCGCGGCTGCCTACCATTTGGTTGCTGATGCACGGTACGACTGCCAACGCCCCCGGACCCGACCACCTTCTGGTCATCACGCTACCTTCCGACGAGCACGTAGAGCGGGCGGCTTCGGGCCTTGCCGCCTCGCACGCCGGGGTGCTCAAAGCGCGCGAGTTTGTGCGCGATCACTACCACGAAAAATTTCCGGCAGGGCGCATCGCAGCCCACTGCGGCTTGAGCCGCTTTCAGTTCAGCCGCTGTTTCCACGCGGTGTACGGCATCACCTTCCGCGAGTATTTGCTGCGCTATCGTATTCTCGCCGCCTGCGCCCGATTGCGCGAAGGCCAACTCGCCGTCACGCAGATCGCATTCGCCGTCGGTTTCCACGACGGCTCGTACTTCGCCCGCATGTTCCGCCGCTACACGGGCGTGCTGCCCTCGCAGTATGCTCAAGCGCATGACGGTCCATCGAACGCCTGAGCTCGAACATTCTTTGACGCGCTGCGTCTGGCGCATCCCCAAAGCCGGTTCACTCACGAGACTCTCGCTCGTCGAAGATTCTTTGCCCGCGCCCGCCGCAGGCGAAGTGCAGGTCGACATCCACGCAGTCGGCGTGAACTTTGCCGACGTCTTCGCTTGCCTCGGTCTTTACTCGGCCACGCCCCAAGGCAGTTTCGTCCCTGGCCTCGAATGCGCCGGACGCATCCGTCGTCTTGGCGCAGGCGTCAGCGGATTTCGTGAAGGGGATAGAGTCATCGTGCTCACGCGCTTTGGGGGCTACGCCTCGCACATCAACGTCGATGCGCGCACGCTCTGGCCCGTGCCGCAAGGCTGGTCGCTCGAGGAAGCAGCGGCGTATCCGGTGCAAGCCCTCACCGCGTGGTACGGCCTTGTTCCCCTCGGTGCTGCCAAAGCCGGTAGCGTCGCGCTTGTGCAATCGGCGGCAGGCGGCGTGGGTCTCAACGCGCTGCATGCACTGCGTCAATTGCAGGCCAAACCCGTCGCAGTCGTCGGCAGTGCGGCCAAGCGCGACTGGCTCATCGAGCGTTTTTCTTTGGCCCCTGCTGCGGTCATCGTGCGTGGCCCCGCACTCGCTCGCGATCTCGACGCCGCTCTCGCCCATTACAGTCAGGACGGATTCGACCTCGTGCTCGATGCCGTTTACGGCGACGGCTTTCGCCTCGCCTTCGATCGACTCGCACCCGAAGGTCGCTACGTGCTCTACGGCGCCGCCGATTTCATGGGCACGGGTCAAAGACCAAACTTCCTGCGGCTCGCGTGGCAATACCTGCGACGCCCGCGCCTCGATCCGCTGGCGATGATTCCGCTCAATCGGGGACTGCTCGCCTTCAACCTCATTTGGCTATGGGAACAGGCCTCGCGCTTGCCCGAGTCGATGCGCGCCACGCTCGAGCTGATCCCGGAGCGACCGCATATCGGCGCCACCTTCCCATTTGAAAAGGCCCATGCGGCGCTGGCCGCCATTCAATCCGGGCAGACGACCGGCAAGCTCATTCTGCGGCTGTCGTAATCGGTCGCGCGCCGGCGCGAGAGCCCGCGCGCTACAATCGCACCATGGCTGATCCGTCCCTGCCCGAGCGTCCGAAAGCAAAATCTGTTCGTCCGCTCGCCGCCCTCTGGCCCTTCCTAAAACCCTACCGACGCGTCCTCGCTTGGGCGATGGTCTCGCTGCTACTCGCCTCGGGCTCCATGCTCGCGCTGCCGGTGGCGCTCTCGCAGCTCGTCGACAAGGGCATGAGCGCAGGCAACTCCGAGACGGTCAACATCTACTTCGTCGCCTTCTTGGGTGTGGCCGTTCTGTTCGGCGCTTTTGCGGCGATGCGCTTTTATCTCGTCACCTGGCTCGGCGAACGCGTCGTCGCCGACGTACGCGAGGCCGTCTATCGCAACGTGATCCGCATGGATCCGCAATTCTTTGAGATCACGCGCACTGGCGAAGTGCTCTCGCGCCTGACCACCGACACCACGCTCGTGCAATCGATCTCGAGCGTCGGCATCTCGATTGCGTTGCGTTCGTCCATCAATCTCGTAGGCGCCATCGTCATGATGGCCGTGACCAGCTTCAAGCTGCTCGGACTCATGCTGATCGCCATGCCCGCCGTCATCGTGCCCGTCATTTCTTTGGGCCGAAAACTGCGCAAGCTCTCGCGCTCCTCGCAAGATCGCATTGCCGATACGAGCGGACTTGCCGGTGAGACCCTGAACGCCATCCAGACCGTGCAGGCGTTCACGCTCGAGTCGCTCAATACGCGGCGTTACGATGCCGCCGTCGAAGAGAGCTTCAAGGTCGCCGTCGTGCGTACGCGCGTGCGCGCCTGGCTCACGGCGCTCTCGACCACGCTCGTCGTTGCGGCCATCACCATCGTGCTGTGGTTCGGCGCGCACCAAGTACTCTCCAAAGAAATGACCGGTGGCGAACTCGTGCAGTTCCTGCTCTTTGCGGTCTACGCCGGAGTCGCCGCCGCCTCGCTGAGCGAAATGTGGAGCGAAGTACAACGCGCGGCAGGCGCCATGGAACGCCTCGTCGAGCTGCAACACGCCACGCCCGCCATCGTCGCACCGCCGAACCCCCAACCCATGCCCGCGCTGCAAGCCGGGACCCGATCGGGACGCGTGCGCTTCGAGAACGTGCGCTTCAATTACCCCTCGCGCCCCGAGACGCCCGCACTCGATGGGTTCTCGATCGACATCGCACCGGGTGAGACCGTGGCCTTCGTCGGCCCTTCGGGTGCCGGCAAAAGCACCACCTTCCAGTTGTTGTTGCGGTTCTACGATCCGCAGTCAGGGTGCGTGATGATCGACGGCGTCGACCTCTCGCAAGCCGACCCGCACGCCGTGCGTCAACGCATTGGTCTCGTGCCGCAGGACACCGTGCTCTTTGGCACGAGCGCCCGCGAGAACATCCGCTACGGCCGACCCGATGCCACCGACGAAGAAGTCGAAGCCGCCGCGCGCGCCGCAGCCGCCGATGATTTCATTCGCGCCCTACCCGAAGGCTACGAGGCGTTCCTGGGTGAGCGCGGTACGCGGCTCTCGGGTGGACAGCGTCAGCGCATCGCGATCGCGCGCGCCATCCTCAAAAATCCGCCGCTGCTGCTGCTCGATGAAGCCACGAGCGCACTCGATGCGGAGAGTGAACGCGTGGTGCAGCAAGCACTCGAGCAGCTCATGGCTACGCGCACGACCGTCATCATTGCGCATCGCCTCGCGACCGTACTCAAGGCCGATCGCATCGTCGTGATGGATCATGGCCGCATCATTGCAACCGGCAGCCACGAAGAACTCACGGCATCGAATCCGCTCTACGCGCGCCTCGCGGCGCTACAGTTCACGGCATGAGTGATTGGCCCGCATGAGCCCGCAGGCGATCCTGTTCGATCTTGACGGTACGCTCATCGACTCGGCCCCGAGCATCCTCGAAGGCTTCGCGCGCGCACTTGAACGCGAAGGACTGCAAGCCGCCGTACCGCTCGCGCCGAGCCTCATCGGTCCGCCGCTCCCGAAAACCCTCGCCACGCTCGCAGGCACCACCGACCCTGAGGTCATCACCCGGCTCGCGAGCGCGTATCGCGAGGCCTACGACGGCGGCGGCTACCGGCAGACCGCGGTGTACCCCGGCGTACCCGCCATGCTCCAGACGCTCGCCACGCAGCCGATTGCGCTGCATATCGTGACCAACAAGCGCATCGCACCGACGCGGTTGATCCTCGATCACCTCGGTTGGACGCGCTGGTTTCAGGGGATTTACGCGCTCGATGCACTCGAGCCCGCCGCGCCGCACAAAAGCGCGCTCGTCAGTGCCGTGATGCAACGCGAGTCGCTGGTGCAGACGCACACCTGGATGGTGGGAGATTCGGCCGAAGATCGCAGCGCCGCCGAAAGCAACGGCCTAAGATTTTTCTCCGCGACCTGGGGCTATGGCACCGCCGTAAGTGCCGCAAGTGCCGCAAGTGGCGCAGCAGGCTCGGATGGACTCCGCACGCCCGATGAGTTACTGCAGTTCGCTCGCACCGGAGCTCGCACCGGGGCCTGACGGCCCCCGTGACGCCTCGCGCTAAATTCTCATTCCGCCATCGACGTTGACGCAGCGGCCGGTGAAGAAGTCGTTCTCCACGATGAATAGCGCCGCATGCGCAATCTCGCTCGCCTCGCCAAGACGACGCAACGGCACCTGCGCCGTGAGCTTGTCCAAAATCTCAGGACGCATCGCCGCGAGGATGTCGGTGCGCGTATAGCCCGGCGCAATGGAACCCGTGCGGATGCCGTAACGCGCCAATTCTTTGGCCCACACCTCGGCCATGGCTGCAACGCCTGCTTTGGTGGCCGAGTAATTCGTCTGCCCCGGGTTGCCGTGACGCGAAACGCTCGAGATGTTGATGATCACGCCGCCCTGCCCACGCTTGACCATGCGCTCGGCGGCTTCGCGACCACAAAGAAATACGCCGGTCAGGTTGATGTCGATGACGGCCTGCCACTGATCGAGCGTCATCTTGCCCGTCACCGCACCGTCTTTGGATTTGATGAGCAGACCGTCCTTCACGATGCCCGCGTTGTTAATGAGCACGTCGATGCCGCCTAAATCGGCCGCCACTGCATCCATGCCCGCCGCGACCGCATTTTCTTGCGTGACGTTGACGATGTAGCCGTGCGCTTTCACGCCGTGGGCGGCGCACTGGCGTGCGGTCTCATCGAGATCGGCTTGGTTGAGGTCGAAAAGCGCGAGGTTCGCGCCACGCTCGGCGAAGGCCTTGGCCATTTCGCGACCGATGCCGCGACCGCCGCCCGTGATGATGACCGTCTTGCCTTTGACCTGCATGTCGAACTCCCTGAATGGCTCGTGCGAGAATGCCGAAGTATACCGGAGGTTCCATGCTCACCCTGCGCCCGGCTCGCCGAGACGACTGCCACGCCTTGCTCGAACTCATCCGCGAGTTGGCCGACTACGAAAAACTGCTCGATCAGGTGGACGCCACTGCCTCGTCACTCGAAGCCGCGCTCTTTGGCGCTTCGGCTGACGAGTTCTCGGCCAAGGTGTTTGCCGACGTCGCCGAGTGGACCGAAGGCGCGACGACCACGATTGCCGGGTTCGCGCTCTGGTTCTACAACTACTCCACCTTCCGTGGGCGGCACGGCATTTATCTCGAAGACCTTTACGTGCGCCCCGCGCTGCGCGGTCGCGGCATCGGCAAGGCATTGCTCGTGAACCTCGCGGACCGCTGCATCAAAGAAAACCTCGCGCGCCTCGAGTGGTCGGTACTCGATTGGAACACGCCGGCAAGAACGTTTTACGAATCACTCGGGGCGCAGGGCCTCACCGAGTGGGTACCGCATCGCGTTACGGGCGAGGCCTTGCAACGCCTCGCCGCTCAAGCGACTCGCGCAGCGCGAGTGCCGCCTCGACCGTAAACTCACTGCGATCGAGCGCGCGCTCGGCTTCGCTCATCGAGAGACAAAGAAATTCACTGACTTCGCCATCGCGTCCCGCCGGTTCAAAGGTTTGCGGAAGATCGAGATCCGCCACGATGACGAGCTCATCGTGCACCCCGAACGTGGTTTCGCGCACGCTCCGAATCACCATGCCCGGAAAATCGACGCGCCGCGCCAGGTGGGCGGGGACGCCCGCCTCTTCCCAGGCCTCGCGTAGCGCCGTGCGGCGTGGCGATTCGCCCGCAGACACCCCGCCCGCGGCGAGGTTGTCGAGCTTGCCAGGGTCTGCGCGTTTGAGGTTGCTACGTCGCGCCACCCAGACGCGGCCATCGGCGCGATAGCCATTCACATGCACCGCACGATTTTGCAAGCCGAGCGATCGAAACGCACCGCGCTCGCAGCGCGCAATTTCTTCGCCGGATTCATCGAGCAGCGCCGAGAGTTCGTTGCGCCAATCGGCAATTAGCCCAAGCTTGCGCAACTGCAAGGCGAGCGCTTGCAACGCCCGGCTGCGTGCCGTTTTTGATGACCCGCTTTCGCGAAGCTTGAGTCCAATGTCAGCCGGCTCGATGCCGTCAAAATCGGCCAAGACCGTCGCCACATCACGTCGCAAGCGACCGCGGATCGCGCCGCCCACCCAGAACGGCAGATAAGAACCCGTGAGATCGACGCTCACGGTCGGGATCAGTCGCGCAGGAAGTCCACGACCGCCGTCGTGAACTCAGCGGCCTGCTCCACGTTGGAGAGGTGACCCGCATCGAGAACGAGTAAATCCGCGCCCGAGATCCCGTCAGCGAGTTCGTCGGCCCGCTCGATGGAGGTGGCGAGGTCTTGCGCGCTGCTGATGACGAGTGTCGGTGCCTGCACCTCGACGAGGCGCGGGCGTAGGTCGACTTCGCGTAGTGCCGAGCAGGCCTCGATATAGCCTTGCACCTGCGTATCGACCCACAAACTCTTGATGCGCTCGACCTCAGCCGTCTCGCGCGCCCGATACCCCGCCGAAAACCATCGCTCCGGAATCGCCGCCCAGAGCGGTGCGAGGCCCTGCGTGCGTGCAGTCTCGATGCGCTCATCCCACATTGAAGGCGGTGAGAACACCGCAGCCGTATTGGCGAGCACGAGGCGCAGCACACGACGCGGGGCCGTCACCGCCACCTGCAACGCCATCACCCCGCCGATCGACAACCCGCACCAATGGGCGCGATCGATGCCTAGGACGTCGAGCACGTCGAGGGCATCGTCCGCCAAATCTTGGAGGGTGCAGGCCCGCGGCGCAGCGTGTTGCGACGCGCCATCTTTGACCCGCGAGCCGCCGTGACCGCGCAGATCGACGCAAACGACCCGAAAAAACCTTTCGAACTCGGCGAGCTGGGGCTGCCAGGTGCCGCTGCTTGCGCCGAGCGGATGCAACAACACGAGTGCCGGAGCGTGATTACGCCCCGACACCCGGTAATGGATCCCTCGATCAGTCTGGCCTTCGACGCTCAAAGATTTCAGTCGGCCTTGTACTTGTCGTGACAAGCTTTGCAGCTCGCACCCGTGGCACCGAACGCCGGCTTGATGGCTTCGAGATCGCCGCCGCGCGCAACCGTGGCGAGGTTCGCCGCCTTCGATTGCATGTCGCGCATCAGGCGCTGGAACTCGGCCTGCTGCTGCCAGATCTCGGGCTTCGCCTCACTGTTCGGCGTGATCGAGCCCGCCGGGAACAGCTCCGGCACGTAATTGGCCATGAACGCGGCGCGCTCGGCGGCGGCAGCGAAGGTCTTGGCGTCGAAGGGCGCACGACCCGAGGCCTGCGCACCCATGAGTCCCATTTGCGCGCCAAGCACCGTGTAGGCCGACTGACGCAGCTTCACTTGCTGAGCGGCCCGGGCATCCTGCGCCGCGGCCACGCCCGATCCTGCGAAAACCATCGCCACGGCAACCAAAACGACACGTGCGAGCACCATTCGAACTTGGGTCATGAGCCTCTCCTATAAAGATCAAGATTCTACGCCGAACCTGCATTGCGGTCGCAACCACAGCGCGGCTCTGGTACGCTCCGCGCCCTTTTACCTGCCGCGGCCCGCCCTACCCCTCATGTCCACCGCCCGCCCGATTCGCAACATCGCGATCATCGCCCACGTCGACCACGGCAAGACCACGCTCGTCGACTGCCTCCTCAAACAGTCGGGCACCTTCGCGGCGCACGAGCGCATCGCCGATCGCGTCATGGACTCGAACGATCTCGAGCGCGAGCGCGGCATCACCATCCTCGCCAAAAACTGCGCCATCGAATACCAGGGCACGCGTATCAACATTGTCGACACGCCGGGCCACGCCGACTTCGGCGGTGAAGTCGAGCGCGTACTCTCCATGGGCGATGCGGTGTTGCTGCTCGTCGATGCCGTCGAAGGCCCCATGCCGCAGACGCGCTTCGTTACGCGCAAGGCGCTGGCGCTCGGCCATAAGGCCATTGTCGTCATCAACAAAGTCGACCGCCCTGGCGCCCGCGCCAACTGGGTGATCGATCGCACCTTCGAACTCTTCGACAAACTGGGCGCCACCGATACCCAGCTCGACTTCCCCATCATTTACGCCTCGGCGCTACAAGGCTGGGCAACGGCCGACCTCGAAAAACCCGCGACCGACATGACGGCGCTGTTCGAGGCGATCCTGCAGCACGCCCCGCCCCCGCCCATCGAAGTGGACGCGCCCTTGCAGTTGCAGATCTCGCAGCTCGACTACAACCCGTATGTCGGTCGTATCGGCATCGGCCGCATCCGTCGCGGCACCATCAAGGCCGGTCGCAACGTGGCGCTGCGCTGGGGCGATGAAGATCGCGGCACGGGCAAGATCGGACAGATCCTGAGCTTTCGGGGTCTCGAACGCTTTCCGGTGAACGAAGCTTCGGCAGGCGACATCGTTGCCGTCACGGGCATCGATGACGTGAATATCGGCATCACGCTCTGCGACCTCGAGAATGCCGATGGTCTGCCACCCATCAAAGTGGACGAGCCCACGCTCTCCATGACCTTCCAGGTCAACACCTCCCCGGTCGCCGGGCGCGAAGGCAAGTACGTCACGAGCCGGCAGATCCGCGATCGTTTGCATCGTGAGTTGCAGAGCAACGTGGCGCTACGCGTCGAAGACACGGGCGAAGCCGACGTCTTTCGTGTTTCGGGTCGCGGCGAACTGCACCTAACCATTCTCATCGAGAACATGCGCCGAGAAGGTTACGAGCTTGCCGTCGGCAAGCCGCAGGTCTTGAAGCGCGTCGTCGATGGCGTGAACCAAGAGCCCTTCGAGGCGCTCACCATCGACATCGACGAAGGGTTTCAGGGTGGCGTGATGTCCGAACTCGGCATCCGCCGCGGCGAACTGCTCGACATGACCGTCGAGGGCGACCCCACCGGTCGCGGTCAGGGACGCGTGCGCCTCGAGTACCGCATTCCGGCGCGCGGACTCATTGGCTTTCAGGGTGAGTTCATGACCATGACCCGCGGGACGGGCCTCATGAGTCATATCTTTGATGGGTACGATGTGGTGAAGGGTGACATCCCCGAGCGCCACAACGGCGTACTCATAAGCAACGAAGAAGGCACGGCGGTGGCCTACGCCCTCTTCACGCTGCAAGAACGCGGCCGGCTCTTCGTGGAGCACAGCTCAAAGGTATACGAGGGGATGATCATCGGCATTCACAGCCGCGACAACGACCTCGTCGTGAACCCCATCAAAGAAAAGAAGCTCACCAACGTGCGTGCAGCCGGCAAGGACGATGCGCTGCTGCTTACGCCGCCGATTCCGCTGACGCTCGAGTACGCGGTCGAGTTCATCAACGAAGACGAACTCGTCGAAGTGACGCCCGAGTCGATCCGCCTGCGCAAGCGGTTCTTGAAGGAACACGAGCGCAAGCGCGCCTCGAGAGAAGCCGAGGCCAGCTGAGCCGTCAGTCCGCGACTTTAGTCTTTTCGCGGCCCCGGAATGAATGCGTTAGTGCGGCGGATGTACTCGGCGTACGCCGGGCGCCGCTCGCCGATGTCTCTCTCGAGCAGGGCCACGCCCGATATGCGCAGCAGCAGCACGGTCATGAGCACGGGGCCTAAAATGCTCCACCACGCCCCGCCCGCCACGGCAATGAGATAAAACCCCCACCACTGCGCGCAGTCACCAAAGTAATTGGGGTGGCGCGTGTAGCGCCAGAACCCGCGGTCCATCACCTGACCGGCATTCGCGGGGTCGCGCTTGAAGCGCGAGAGCTGCCAGTCGCCGCCCGCTTCAAACAAAAAACCGATGATCCAGAGCGTCAGCCCCGCGTAGTCGAGTACGCCGAGCGGCGCCTCACTGCCAACGGCCCCATGCAAAGGCAGGGAGATGACCCAAGCGAGCACCGCCTGGAACGCGAACACGCGGTACACGCTGCTGAAGGCGAAGTTCGGCTGGTTGCGCGCCCGTATGGCCTGATAGCGGCGGTCTTCCTCGTGACCCCAGTTGCGGGCCGTGATGAAAATGGAGAGCCGCAGCGCCCAGATCGTCACCAGCACGAACAGCAAGCGGCCGCGCACCGTCTCCGGCGGGAATCCGGCATAGACCGCAATGGCCACCAGAAACATGAGCGACCAGAGGGAGTCGACCCCATCGACGTTGCGACGGGGCAATGAGATGAGCCAGCCGAGGACGGCAAGCCCCAGCAGGTAAGGCAGCGCCGAGGCGTAAGCAAAGAAATCGAACATCAGAGTCTCCTAAGTCGTGCCGGCCACGGCCCGTACTGGCAGCTTATTGCCGCACGCGCCCCGATTGCTCCAGTGTGAACCTACCTGCATCGCCCGACAACCCGGGCGACTCTACTATCAAAAGAATGATCGCGCTCGTTGGATCCCTCATCGTCGTCCTCTCGGTTGTCATCGGCTTTCTCATGGTCGGCGGTAATTTACTGTTGTTGTGGCACCCCTCGGAAATCGTGGTGATTCTCGGCGCGGCAATCGGCGCGTTCATCACGAGCAATTCGGTGAAGACCTGCAAGGCCGCCTTCGCAGGCGCCATCGGTCTCATCAAACCCCTGCACTACACGCGCGAGGTGTACGTCGAGCTACTCAAGCTCGTGGTCGATCTGCTCGTGAAGTCGCGCAAAGAAGGTTTGCTCGCGATCGAGAACGACATTGCCGATCCTGCGAAGAGCGCGGTGTTCTCAAAGTATCCAAAGATTCTCGAAGACGAACACATGATCGAGTTCATCACCGACTGCATGCGCCTCATGGTCGGTGGCAACCTCGATCCCAACGAACTCGAAGCGTTGCTCGACTACGAACTCGAGACCCATCACAAAGAAGCACACGAACCCGCACACGCCGTACAACAAGTCGCCGACGCCCTGCCCGGCTTCGGTATCGTCGCGGCGGTGCTCGGCATCGTGAACACCATGGCGGCCGTCGCCGACTCGACGAGTGCAGAGCTCGGCGCCAAAGTGGGCGCAGCGCTCGTTGGTACTTTTTTAGGTATTTTGGTCGCCTACGGGTTCGTGGGACCCATTTCCAACGCCATGAAGGGCCGTGCCGAAGAAGAAGGTAAAGCCTTTGAAGTGGTGAAGATGGCACTGATCGCGAGTGTGCGTGGCTATCCGCCGCAGGTGGCCGTGGAGTTTGCGCGCAAGCTGCTCTTCAGCGACGTACGCCCGACTTTCTCTGACCTCGAAGATTCTTTGAAGAACAAGACCAAGCCCGCAGAGCCGCCGAAGGTCTGAGACGCGCATGGCAAAGAAAGGCAAAGGTGCCGACGATAAACGTCCGATCATCATCCGTCGCAAGAAGGTGGTGGCCGGCGGACATCACGGCGGCGCCTGGAAAGTGGCTTACGCCGATTTCGTCACTGCACTCATGGCGTTTTTCTTGGTGATGTGGCTCGTCGCATCGGCCAACGACCAACAAAAGTCGGCCATTTTCGAGTACTTCAAAAATCCAAGTATGGAACGCGGCGCAGCGCCGATCCCTGCACCGGGTCAAAATGGTCCAGGGGGTGCGAGCACGAGTCCGATCGAGTTGCGGGGCGGACTCACCGCCTCAGCGCCCTCACCCGTCGCCGAGTCGGGCGCCGGAACGCCGTCCTCGCCAGGACCCCGCGACGAGCTGCGCGCGCCCCGTGCGCTCACGGGTGAAACCAGTGAAACGAAGCGCTTCCAAGAAATTCGCAAGGAACTGTTCGCGGCGATCGAGAAGAACGAGACGCTACAAAAATATCGCGAGCAACTATTGATTGACATCACGACTGAGGGCCTACGTATTCAGATTGTAGATGCGCAAAATCGCCCGATGTTCGACCTGAGTGGAACCTCCATCAAGCCGTACGCCCGGGATTTGCTACTGGAGGTCGGTAAATCTCTTGAGGGTGTTCCTAATCGGCTGAGCATTTCAGGTCACACGGATGACACGCCCTTCGTCAGCGGAGCCCGCTCGCGATACAGCAATTGGGAGCTCTCCGCCGACCGAGCCAACGCGGCGCGGCGCGTGCTCGTCGAAGGCGGAGTCGCCGAGGATAAAGTGGTTCGCGTCGTCGGCATGTCCTCCTACGTCCGACTCGATACCGAAAACCCGCGCAATCCCATCAATCGGCGCATCAGCATCGTTGTACTGAACAAAGCGACGGAAGAGGCTCTGAATCGCTCGGACGCCCTCGCCTCGAAGCGCCGGAGGCCCAAGACCCGATGGCGCCACGTAGCCCCTGACCGCTAACATAGCGGCCTATGGGTCGCATATTCGAAGTCCGCAAGGCCACCATGTTCGCCCGCTGGAACAAGATGGCCAAACAGTTCGCGCGCATCGCCAAGGACATCAACATGGCGGTCAAGTCGGGTGGCCCTGATCCGAACGCGAATCCCATGCTGCGGCGCACCCTGCAAAACGCCCGCGCCATCAACATGCCGAAGGACAAGGTCGAGGCTGCGATCAAGCGCGCCTCCGGCCGCGACGCCACGAACTACGAAACCGTGATTTACGAGGGCTATGCCCCGCATGGCATTGCGCTGCTCGTGGAAACGGCGACGGATAACCCCACACGGACCGTGGCGACCGTGCGTAATGCGTTTCAGAAGGGAGGCGGAAACCTGGGAACGAGCGGCAGCGTCTCGTTCATGTTCCGCAAGATGGGGGTCTTCAGACTCGACCCCGCCGGCATCGATCAGGACGATCTAGAGCTTTATCTCATCGACCACGGGCTCGATGAAATGGGTGAAAGCACCGGCGAGAAGGGTGAAGCCCAGATTGTGGTGCGCTGCGCATTTGAAGATTTTGGACGCGTGCAAGAGGCCTTGGAGGCCCGCAAGATCACCCCCCTCAAGGCCGAACACGAGTACATCCCCATGGCCCCCACCGAGCTCGCCGAGGCCGAGGCCGCCGAGGTGCTCGCCCTCATCGACAAACTCGAGCAGGACGAGGACGTGCAGAGCGTGTTTCACACGCTCGCCTGATCAAGAGTCCTCAGATGTTGCCGCATCCGTCGTCGGCTGGGGATTCTCGCTCGGCGCTTCAGCGGGCGACAGCGTTACCCCTCGTCGCTTGAGCGCCTCGCACAAAATGAACTCCACCTGACTGTTCAAACTGCGCAGCTCATCCGCGGCCCAGCGCTCGACCTCGCGCCACAGCGCGGGGTCGATACGCATCAGAAAAGACTTTCGCTCGGCCACGGAAGGCTCGACGGTCGGGTTAGCCGTAGAGCGTGCCGGTGTTGATGACGGGCTTGGCCTCGGAGTCGCCGCAGAGCACGACCATGAGGTTGCTCACCATTGCGGCTTTGCGCTCGGCGTCGAGCTCGACCACGCCGCGACGGGCAAGATCGGTCAGCGCCATCTCGACCATGCTCACGGCGCCCTGCACGATCTTCTGCCGCGCCGCGAGTACGGCCTCGGCCTGTTGACGACGCAGCATCGCCTGCGCGACTTCCGGTGCGTAAGCGAGGTGCGTGAGCCGCGCTTCTTCGACGACGACGCCCGCGCGTGAAAGGCGAGTTTGCAGCTCGGCTTGCAGCGCCTCGGAGACTTCATCGGTGCCGCTACGCAAGGTGATTTCGTGTTCTTCGCCGTGGTCGTAGGCGTATTGACTGCCGAGATGGCGCACGGCCGACTCGGACTGAATGCGCACGTATTCCTCGTAATCGTCCACGTCGAACATGGCTTGCGCCGTGTCTTGCACGCGCCAGACCACCACCGCCGCAATCTCGATGGGATTACCTTTCTTGTCGTTCACTTTGAGGCGATCGCCGTTCAAGTTGCGCGAGCGCAGCGAGATTTTCATGCGCGAGCTTTTCTTGAGCGTGACGAGGGCGCCGTCCTTGCCCGTCACGTGCATCGACTTGCCGTTCGAGTAGAACGGGTTGCCGAAGTGGAAGCCGTCTTTGCGCACCGTGCCCTTGTAGTCGCCAAAGAGCACGAGCACGCGCGCCTCGTTGGGCTCGAGAGTGAAGAAGCCCGCGAAGGACACGAAGAACAGGACGATCAGCACGACGCCGATGCCGAAGAGCCCCGGCGAGTCGTCGAGCTCGCCCCCGACGCAGGCGGCGACCCCGAGCAGCAGTAGAAGGAGGACCAGCGGCAACGCGACCCAACCGCTTAAGGTGGTGACGCTACGTTCGTGAGACTGGGTTTGCGGGGATGGCATGGTCGACGCTCGCTCCTTGGGAGGGAGAGCCCGGTTTGGGCCCTGATGCGTCGACTTTAGACTGATATCACATTGATATCAACTCCCCATTTTTTGGGGGGACCCCTCGAAACTGGCGCGCCCGGAGAGATTCGAACTCCCGACCTCATGGTTCGTAGCCATGCGCTCTATCCAACTGAGCTACGGGCGCGTCGCCGAAGGGGCGCGAATCCTATCACACGCCCAGACGGTCGAGGTGGTAGTGCTGGTCGCCGAAGGCCTGCTCCAGCACCCGAGCGCGTTTGATGTAGAGGCCGATATCGAAGGCGTCCGTCATACCGATGCCGCCGTGCATCTGGATGGCTTCGTTCGTGGAGAGCTCCGCGACTTGCGAGAGCTTGGCCTTGGCCATGCTCGCAAGGCGGTCAGCTTTGGCGAAGTCGCCAGGTGCGGCGGCGCCGTCCACCGCCAGCAGCGCCTCGTGGACCAGCGTGCGCGCGAGCTGCAGCTCCACGAACCAATGCGCCGCTCGATGCTGCAACGCCTGATAACTGCCGATCAGCTTGCCGAACTGCGAGCGCTCTTTGAGGTACTTGAGCGTGCGCGCGAACGTCTCCTCGCAAATGCCGAGCAGCTCCGCGGCAAGCCCCGCGTTGATGATGCACGCGAGACGCTCGAGCGCGGCGGCGGTCGCAGCGCCGGCCCCTGCGCTCGCCTCCGCGCCCCCGAGTCGCGCGGCGTCATCGACTATCACGCCATCCAAGGTGAGCGTGCCGCAGTTGCGCGCATCGACGCGTGGCGTGACGGCGATGCTCACGCCCTGCGCGTTGCGCGGCACCACGAATACGGCGAGACCGTCGCGCCCGGAGGCTGAAGCGCCGGCAGCGCCCGCGGCCCCGGCAGCCCCGGCCTCGCCCGCCACGCGCGCGACGACGATGAAATGATCGACCGACGAGAGCTCTTCGACGTGTCGCTTGGTTCCACGGAGCCGCCAGCCGCCCGCCACGCGCTCGGCGCGGGTGGCGATATTCCAAGGTGAAAAGTGGGCGCCCTCGTCCCAGGCGAGCGTAAGCGTGAGCTCGCCGCTTACGACGGCGGGCAGCCACTGATTTTTTTCTTCGGCCGTGCCTATCAAAGAAATGGCGGTGGCACCGGCGAGCACCGTGGCGTTCATCGGCGTGATGCTCAGGTGACGACCGAACTGCTCGAGCACGATGCCGAGCCCTGAAAACCCGAGCCCCGAGCCGCCGTGCGCGTCATCGAGCGCGATGCCGCACCAGCCCATCTCGGCGATCTCGCGCCAAAGCGCTGGGTCGAAGGCCGTCTCGGTCGTGCGCTCGCGCCACTGCCGAAATTGCGCCGTCGAGGCTCGATCGGCGACGAACTCCACCACCGAGCGACTCAGCATGTCTTGTTCTTCGGTCAGCGGCAGTGTCATGGCAACCCCAGCACGCGCTTGGCGATGATGTTGAGCTGAATTTCGGAGGTGCCGCCTTCGATGGAATTGCCCTTCGAACGCAGCCAATTGCGCGCCCAAGCCTCACCCGCAGGGCCGCGCGCCTCCCACAGCAACGCCTCGGCGCCTTCGATATCGAGATACAACTCGTTGCGTCGCTTGTTGAGTTCGGTACCGTAGTACTTCACGGCCGAAGACATGGCGCCCATGCCGGCGCTCGCGCTCGGATGCCGCTCGCCGTGCTCGATCCAGAGTCTGAAGGCGGCCGCATCGAGCTCATAGCGCGCAATCGTCTGGCGAAGCGAAGCGTTGCGCAGGCGACCCGCGTCGTCAGTACCAAAGATTTCGATGGCGCGCTGCACGGGGTCGGTGTCGTGGCGCATTTTGCCTAGGCTCGAGATCATCTCGCGCTCGTGCGAGAGCAGATACGTCGCGATCGCCCAGCCCTGCCCTTCTGCGCCCACGCAGTTTTCTTTGGCGACGTGGACGTTCTCAAAGAATACTTCGCAGAAGGGCGACGCGCCGCTGATGAGCTTGATGGGACGCACCGTCACGCCCGGAGTAGTCATGTCGAAGAGCACGAAGCTGACGCCTTCGTGTTTCGGTACGGTGGTGTTGGTGCGCACGAGGCAGAACATCCAGTCGGCTTCATCGCCGTAGGACGTCCAAATTTTTTGACCGTTGACGAGGTAGTGATCGCCCTGATCTTCGGCACGCGTCATGAGGCTCGCGAGGTCGGAGCCGGAGTTCGGCTCCGAATACCCCTGACACCAACGAATGGCGCCGCGCGCGATGTCGGGCAAGAGGCGTCGACGCTGCTCTTCCGTGCCGAACTTGAAGAGCACCGGCGAGAGCATGCTGATGCCGAAACTGAATAGCGGTTGTTGCGCGCCGATCCGTCGAATTTCCTCGCGCAGGATCGCCGCCTGTTCGCGCGAGAGCCCGGCACCCCCGTACTCGAGGGGCCATTCCGGCA
>JBJTUA010000037.1:0-11379 GCA_046080445.1 Gammaproteobacteria bacterium | reverse complement strand
ATCAAGTTCAATCAAGGCTTTATGATCAATATGGTTGATCTGATACTTACCAAGCGCGGGAATCAGATAGCGATTGATCACTTGCTTGTAGTCACGATTGACTGCCTTACCTACTCCCGCTTCAACTTCATTATCTAGATGCTTGATGGTCAGTCGTGCGACATCGCTGAATCTACGACTGACATCCACCAAGCCATTGGACTGAGCATCAAGCAACTGACGCTGTCGCTCTGTTGCGACTTTCTTGGCAGCCTCGAAGTCAGCGGTGCCACACGACATGGCAAACCACTCGTTATCAGCACGCTTGATCCGTGCTTGCCAACGAGTGCTTCTCGCTCGTTTGTAGAGATACAAACCGTCGTTGATCTGTCGCTGTGAGAGATCGTCAGTCACTTCGCACCTCAAGAGACAACGAACGCTGTGACACCCACTTCGCTGTTTCCTCGAGTTTATAGCCTCGAAAGTGGGTGCGACAGAAGTGTAACAGAGAAAAGTGACTATCTGACTGAGACGAAAACACGGTTTTACACGGGGAAAATGGTGGCCGGAGTCGGAATCGAACCAACGACACGCGGATTTTCAATCCGCTGCTCTACCAACTGAGCTATCCGGCCACTGTTACGAACTTAACCCCAGAACGGGGAGGCGCATTGGAGCAGACCCCTACCCGTCCGTCAAGCGCGGATCATTGCAACCTATTGATCTAAAAGGGGCTTGGGCCCTTGGTTAGGTGGGCGCCACATAGCCCTCGGGCTTGGTGGCGCCCTCGCTGAAGAGAAACTTTTCCATCTCGGCCTCGAGAAACTTGCGGGCCTTGGGCTCGATGGGCACGAGCCGATATTCATTGATCAGCATGGTCTGATGCGCGACCCAGCGCTGCCATCCTTCCTTGGACACACTCTTCCAAATGCGTGCGCCGAGTTCGCCTGGATAAACGGGTCGCTCGAGGCCAGGTGCTTCCTTCTTGAGTACGACGCACTGAACCATGCGCGCGGCGGGAGTCTGTGTCATGTCAAAAGATGTCCTGCGGTAAGACTATCGAGCATTTCCTTGACCGGCGCGGGCAAGCCCACACGCGCCGTACCTTCCGGGTGACGCGCGTTATACCAGAGCGACTGTTGCGACTCCATCACGGAAGTCGGTGCACAGCCTGTGATCCGTACAGGAAAAATTTCGAGATCGAAGTGCGTGAAGGTGTGCTTTACCGATCCGAGATGCTCGACCTCATGATTACGCGACGGACGAAAATGATTTCGCGCATAAGCCAAACAAGCCGTTTTAGTAGCGAACTCCGGTGGGCACCAGAGTCCACCCCAAATGCCACTCTCGGGCCGACGCTCCAAGAACACCGCGCCTTCAACATTTTCGGCGAACAAGAGCCAGCATTTTTCAGAGCGGCGAAGGGCGCGCGGCTTGCGAGCTTTAGGCGCTGGGATCTCGTGCTGTCTTCCGCTTCGTCTTGCAAGGCATTGCGAAGCCAGCGGACACCGCGCACAAGTCGGGCGACGACGAGTACACACCGTGGCGCCGAGATCCATGATGGCTTGCGTGTAGGTCGCCGGGTCTCGCGCCGGTGTGCAGACCTCAGCCAACTGCCACAGCTGCTGCTCCACGCGTCGATCGGAAGCACTGCCCTCGACACCAAACGCTCGCGAGAGCACCCGCTTCACATTGCCATCGAGAATGGGATGTCGTTCATTGCAGGCCAAAGAGAGAATCGCACCGGCTGTCGAACGACCGATGCCACGCAAACTCGTCACCGCCTCGAAGGCAGTAGGAAACTCGCCACCGAACTCATCTCGGATGCGCTTCGCAGCTGCGTGGAGATTTCGGGCACGAGCGTAGTAGCCGAGCCCTGTCCAAAGATGGAGCACTTCATCGATCGGCGCATCGGCGAGCGCTGTCACGCTCGGAAAGCGTTTCATGAAACGCTCGAAGTAGGGAATGACTGTCGAGACCTGCGTCTGCTGCAGCATGATTTCGGACACCCAGACGCGGTACGCCGTACGGTCCTTTTGCCACGGAAGATCGTGTCGCCCGCTCACCGCATGCCATGCGATGAGCGCAGGGCCTATCTTGGCGGGGTCGGGTGAATCGCTGCCGTGCTGCATGGCCTGCATTGTAAATGTCCGACCTGAGGTCAGACAAAACCGATGAGTCATCGCGGCAGGATCGCATGCTAGGCTAACTTCGTTATTCAAGGGGGTTCATGACCATGGAAGAGATCAGTCTCGCCCACGGGATATTCAAGTACTTGCATATCCTGCTGTTCGTCTATTGGCTCGGTGGCGATGCAGGCGTGTTCTACTCGAGCACATTCGTCACCAACACCAAACTCTCCCGCGAGTCTCGCCTCACGGCATTCAAGATTTTCATCAACCTCGACATGTTGCCGAGGTACTGTCTCGCGCTGATGCTCACGATCGGCGGCATCCTCGCCGAGTTCATCGGCTACGAGCATCCGATGTGGCAGACGATTGCCATCGTCGCACTCGGTCCCGTCTGGGTTTGGGTCGTGCACACCATCCACAAAAAGGAAGGCACGGACTTCGGCAAAATGCTCGCCATGTGGGACAAGCGTTTCCGCGTATTCATGATCGTCGCGCTGATCTCATCGGTGGGGTACCACTGGGTCACCGGTCCGCTGCAGCCCTATCCCTGGCTCGCGGCCAAGCTGCTTATCTTCGCGTTCCTTATCTTCTGCGGCTTCATGATCCGTCTGAAGATTCCGCCGTTCATCGAAGGCTTCAAGGTCATGGCCGCAACCGGCCCCACGCCCGAAAGCGATCAAAAAATGATCGATGGCATGGGCGCGTGTCGTCCGTACGTATTGGCCATTTGGGCAGGCGTCGCGATTTCCGCGCTGCTCGGGGTACTGAAGCCGGGCGGCTGATCGTCAGGGAATAAGTAGTGTCGAGCCCGTCGTCTTGCGGGCTTCGAGATCGCGATGCGCCTGCGCAGCATCGGCCAGTGAATAACGCTGGCCAATGTGCAGGCGTATTTTTTTGGACGACACCATCGCAAATAGCGCCTTCGCCGCCGAATCGAGATCCTCGCGCTTGGCGATATACGCGAAGAGCGAGGGTCGAGTGAGAAAGAGTGACCCGCGCTTGGTAAGTTCGAGTGGAGAAATCGCAGGCGGCGGTCCCGATGCGTTGCCGTAGCTCACCATCATGCCTAGCGGAGCGAGGCAGTCGAGCGACTCCATGAACGTGTCTTTGCCGATCGAGTCGTAGACCACTTTCACGCCTGCGCCTTTGGTTATTTTTTTGACGGACTCGATGATGGCATCGCGTCCCATCACCAGCACGTGCTTGCAGCCGTTCTTCTTGGCAAGCGCCGCTTTCGCAGGGCTACCCACGACACCAATGACCTGCGCACCCAGGGCTTTCGCCCACTGACACAGCAACACTCCGACGCCGCCGACGGCGGCATGCACGAGTATCCAGTCGCCACGCTGTACACGATAGGTGCGGCGAAGCAGATACTCGGCCGTGAGACCCTTAAGCATGATGGCCGCAGCCTGCTCGTCACGGATGGAGCGCGGCAACTTGACGAGGCGTGCGGCGGGAACGTTGCGCACCTCGCTGTAACTTCCCGTCGTAGTGTGCACGTAGGCGACTCGATCGCCCACCTTGAAATTTTTGACCTTGCGACCGAGTGCCATGACGACACCTGCCGCCTCTCGGCCCAAGCCAGACGGCAAAGGCAGCGGATAGAGACCACTGCGATCGTAGACGTCGATGTAATTGAGGCCGATGGCCGTGTGGCGGAGCTGAACCTCGCCCTCACCCGGCGAGGCGACATCGACATCCTCGAGACGCATCTCTTCGGGTCCGCCGACCCGATAGATGCGGATAGCTTTCGACACTTAGAGCGCGGACTCGTCGGTCTCGCCCGTTCGAATGCGGATGACGCGATCGATATCGGTGATGAAGATTTTGCCGTCGCCGACCTTGCCGGTCTTGGCGGCTTTGACGATGGCGTCGGTGACTTGATCGACGAGGTCTTTGCGGACTGCGACTTCGATACGGGTCTTGGGAACGAAGTCGACGACATATTCGGCGCCGCGGTACAGCTCGGTATGACCGCGCTGGCGGCCGAACCCCTTAACCTCGGTGACGGTCATGCCCGACACGCCGATTTCCGACAGCGCCGCGCGCACGTCGTCGAGCTTGAAGGGCTTGATAATGGCTGTGACGAGTTTCATGTCTATTACTCCCTAAACGACCTGCGCGAAGCACCCTCTCGCGCTCGGTTCAGTATTGCACCTTCCATGCCACGCCGGGGAGACCCCGAAAGCCCGTAATTCAAGGCTCGGAATGCGCCTGCACCGACGTTTGCGCACCATTATGGCGCACTTCGGTCGAGCGCGCGCTCGTGAGTGGTGCGCTCAGCGGTTCGGCCCTATCCTTGCCGCCCATGACGGAACGCGTGGTAGTCATCGGGGCCGGTCAGGCCGCCATCCAGTGCATCGAGACCCTTCGCAAAAAAGGGTTCGCGGGCAGTATCGACCTCGTTGGGGAGGAGCCGCACCTGCCGTACCAGCGCCCACCCCTCTCCAAGAAATATCTTGCGGGCGAGCTGGGCCGAGATCGCCTGACCTTGCGGCAACCTCAATATTTTGATGAGCAAAATGTTCGCTGCCATCTCGGTCGTCGGGCCTTGATGATCGATCGATCGCGGTCGCGCGTGCCCTTGGACAACGGCACGGTGCTTGAATATGACGCCTTGGTACTCGCGACCGGCAGCATTCCCCGTCGGTTGTCGCTGCCCGGTAGCGACCTTGCCGGCGTACATTATTTGAAAGACATCGCTGACGCTGATCGTCTACGCAACGAAGTTCGCCCCGGCGGGCGAGCCGTGATCATCGGTGGTGGCTACATCGGTCTCGAGACGGCGGCGACGCTGCGGCATCTCGGCATGGAAGTCACCGTGCTCGAGATGGCCGATCGAGTCATGAATCGCGTGGTCGCCGAACCAATCTCGCGTTACTTCGAAGCCGAACATGCAGGTCACGGCGTTCAACTGTCATTGCGGTGCAGCGTCACGTCCCTCCTCAGAGACATGTCCGGCAGAGTCGCGGCCGTCGAAACCGCAGCGGGTCGTATCGAGACGAGCTTCGTGCTCGTTGGAATCGGCGTCGTCGCCAACGACACGCTGGCAAGAACGACGGGTCTTGAGTGTGATAACGGCGTTGTGGTCGATGAGTACTGCCGCAGCTCCGACCCAAAAATTTATGCCATCGGCGACTGCAGCAACTTTCCGTCGCTACGTTATGGTCGTCGAGTGCGACTCGAGTCCGTCGACAATGCCTTCGAGCAGGGAACGACCGCTGCTCTCAATATTTTGGGTCACCAACAAGTACACGATCGTGTGCCGTGGTTCTGGTCTGATCAGTATCACCACAAGTTACTGATTATTGGTCTGTCGCAAGGATACGATCGGGTCGTGCTCCGCGGCCACCCCAAAGACAACTCGTTCTCATGTTGTTACTTGAAGAGCGATGACGAACTGCTCGCCGTCGATACCGTCAATCAGGCCAAAGATCAGATGGCGGCACGCAAGCTGATTGCCGCACGCACGAAAGTCGATGCGCGAAAAGCTGTTGATATCTCCATTCCTCTCAAGGACTGTGCGCTATGAGATTCGCAAAAGCTTTCACGATCATGACGCTCGCGCTCGCAATGACGACGTCAGCAGTGAGCAAGGAACCCCAAAAAATGATTTCGATCGCAATTCATGGTGGTGCCGGGGTGATCTCGCGAGACCAACTGGGCCCCGATGATGGCGCCGCCTACCGCGCGGGTCTCGCCGAGGCGCTGGATGCCGGCTATGCCGTACTCGAGGCGGGTGGCAGCAGCCTCGATGCCGTGACGACTACGGTACGCATCCTAGAAGACAATCCGCTCTTCAACGCCGGCAAGGGTGCCGTGCTCGCCCACGATGGCTATGCGGAGCTCGATGCGTCGATCATGGAGGGACGCACACTCGCCGCCGGTGCCGTCACCGGATTACGCCACGTCAAAAATCCCATCGATCTGGCGCGTCGAGTGATGGAGCAGTCGCCACATGTGTTTCTCTCAGGAACCGGTGCCGAAGAATTCGCGCTCACTCAGGGCATCACTTTGGTGCCGAACGAATACTTCGTAACACCCACGCGCAAGGGACAGCTGCAACGCGTGCTGCAGGGCAAAACGCAACCGAAGAACGAACTCTCGGGTCTCGGCACAGTCGGTGCCGTCGCCGTCGATAAAAATGGCAATGTCGCGGCCGCCACCTCGACCGGCGGCATGACCAACAAGCGCTGGGGTCGCATCGGCGATGCGCCGGTCATCGGTGCGGGAACGTACGCCAATAATGCAAGCTGCGCTGTATCGTCCACGGGGCATGGCGAGTATTTCATCCGCTCGGTCGTCGCGTACGATATTTGCGCTCTCGTTGAATACCGCGGCTGGTCTCTGGAGCGGGCCGCCAAGTCAGTCGTTCACGAAAAACTTGTCCAGCGCGGCGGTGAAGGCGGTGTCATCGCCGTCGATCCGAAAGGAACAGTGGTGATGGAGTTCAACAGTCCGGGAATGTTCCGCGGCATGCGCGACTCGTCAGGACAGCGTCAAATCGCGATCTACGAGAAATAGTCCGCCAGAAAGGCATCGAAATCTTTTTGGGGTGCCCTCGCCATCGCCTCCGCTGCTTCGAGCGACTCCGCGGCCTGATCGGCAAATTCGCGCAGGCGCGCTTGGTTGGGTTCGTGCAGATCGAGGAAGTAACCCTTGTGAGTGGCTGAAGTACGCAGCGCGAGATCGAAGAACGATTCACCCGTTTCATTGATTTCTTTGACGAACCTTGCCGAGGGCGTGAGCGCCACGTCATCGAGTTTTGCCGCCTGTACGGCAAGCGCAGCCGAGTAAGGCTTTTGCGGATCACCTTCGTCGAGCAACTCGCAGACGCCTTGCATCTGGTCGATGATCTCTCGCGCCCAGTCCAGCATGGGTACATTACGGCCGTCCCGGTTCAGCATGAGGCGATGCTCACGCCCCCTTCGAGCCACAGTGACGTGATTACCATCGAGCACGGCCTGCTCGGTGGCATCGATGAGCGGACTCTCGCGCATCAGACACAGCGCAAGAAACGCTTCGAGGAAGCGCATTTTGTTCTGGTTGACGCCTACAGGATCGAATGCGCTCACATCGAGCGCGCGTACCTCGACGTACTCCACGCCCCGACGCATCAGCGCCTTGGTCGGTCTCTCGCCTGAGCGAGCCACGCGCTTCGGACGGATGAACGAGTAATACTCGTTTTCGATTTGCAGCACATTGGCATTGAGCTGGCGGTAAACGCCGTCGACCTTCACGCCAAGTCGCTCATAGTCGGGGCTAGGCGTGCTGATTGCGCGGGAGAGGTCGCGGACATATTCCTCGAGACTGTTCACCGACACTTCGAGGCCAGACTGGCTGCGATTCCGATAGCCTAGATCGCTCATGCGTAACGACGTGGCATTGGGCTCCCAGGCTGTACCGCGTCCGAACTCGGGCAAGGTCTCGCCGCGTGCGCGGAGAAAAGACTTGCACACCATCGGTGACACGCCAAAGAAATAAAGGACGATCCAGCCGAATCGTCGATAATTTCGCAGCAGATCGAAGTAGCTCTCGGAGACGAATGCCTGGTCCGCCGTCTTCGACTCGCGAACTGCCGCCCAAACGGGCCAGAGCCTCTCGGGGAACGAGTAGTTGAAATGTACGCCGGAGATTGCCTGCATGACTCGACCGTAGCGAAGACCGAGACCCTCGCGGTAAATCGTCTTCATGCGACCGACGTTTGATGAGCCAAACTGCGCGATGGGTATGCTGGCGTCGCCATCGATGACGCATGGCATGCTCGTGGCCCAAAGTAACTCGTCGCCAAGATGCCGATAGACGAACTGGTGAAGGTCACAAAGATATTGGAGCAGCTCCCAGTTCGTGGTGAAGGTTGGCGTGACGAGCTCGATCAGCGCTTCGGAGTAGTCGGTGGTGATGTGATCATTGGTAAGCGCGGAGCCGAGCGCAGCCGGATGCGGCGTGGTCGCGATGCGCCCGGCCGGCGTAACCCGCAAAGATTCTTTTTCGACCCCGCGACGACCGCCCTGCAAAGCGCCGCGCTCGCCGCTGTTGATGACGGCGGCGAGACGTTTTTCGTAGGCGCGATCGATGCGACTTGCGGGCATCGCTACCAGGGAATGCGGCCGGTGAAGACGTCACGGGCCATGGTGAAATCGCCGCGCAGACTGTAGAGCGGATGCTTGAACGTGGCGGGCGTATTCTTCTCGAAAAAATAGTGACCCACCCAAGCGAATGCATAACCCGTCACGAGGCCCGTGAGGATCAGCCAGCCATTACCCGTCAGCAGAGCGAGTGGCAGTTGGAGCAATCCGACGGTGGTACCGACGACATGAAGCCGTCGCGACGTACGATCGGCGTGCTCACCCAGATAGAACGGGTAGAACTCCTGAAAGGTGTTGAACGCCATCACGCCTCGTATTGGGGTCTCGCCCCGTATTGGGGTCGCACCCCGCGCCCCGGTTGTCCTTGGACTCTTGTTCGGGCATCTTGCCGTGCATAGCTTTAAAGATGCAACCGCATCGGACTCAAGCAGGGAGACTTTGCTGCATGACTTCACGTCGACCCCTTCACCTCGTACTGCTGATGGGCCTCTCCGTCGCCCTGACCGCCTGCTCGGCGGCAGGACCGATGAAGGCCAAGCCGGAATCCAAAACATCCGTACCGCAGACCGAGGTGGCCACCCTCACGGCCTCGCCTTACCCCTCGACCTACAAACCGGCGGTCTCCGTACCGACGCTCATTCGTGGCGCGACGGTACTCGTCGGCAACGGCGAGCGACTCGAAAATGCCGACGTACTGCTGCGTAACGGTCTTGTCGCCGCAGTCGGTAAGCAACTCGAGGCTCCGGCGGATGCACGCATCGTCGACGGTCGAGGCAAGTGGGTCACGCCCGGCCTCATCGACGTGCACTCGCATCTCGGTGTGTATCCCTCGCCGGGTGTCGATGCGCACTCCGATGGCAACGAAGCGACATCGCCCTCGACTGCACAAGTTTGGGCGGAGCATTCGATCTGGCCGCAAGACCCAGGCTTTGAAGCCGCGCTCGAAGGCGGCATCACCACGCTGCACGTGCTGCCGGGCTCGGCCAATCTTTTCGGTGGTCGCTCGGTCACCGTCAAAAATATTCACGCGGTTACCTATCAGGCGATGAAGTTTCCGGATGCGCCGCACGGGCTGAAGATGGCCTGTGGTGAAAATCCCAAGCGCGTGTACGGCAATCGCCGTCAGCTGCCCTCGACCCGCATGGGTAACGTGGCCGGCTGGCGCGCGCAGTGGATCGAAGCGCAGGAATACGCGCGCGACTGGAAGCAATACGACGCGCGCAAAGCTGCGGGCGTCAAAGATCTCCGGCCGCCGAAGCGCGATCTGCGCCTCGAAACGCTCGCCGGAGTGCTGCGTGGCGAAATTCTCATTCAGCACCACTGCTACCGCGCCGACGAAATGGCCATCGTGGTCGATATGTCGCGCGAGTTCGGTTATCGCGTGAGCGCCTTCCATCACGCCACCGAGGCCTACAAAATTTCCAACCTTCTCGCCGAGAACAAAATCTGCGCGGCGGTATGGGCGGATTGGTGGGGCTTCAAGATGGAGTCCTACGACGCCATCCCCGAGAACATGGTGCTGGTCGACGCCGCCAAGGGCGGCTGTGCCATCGTGCACTCCGACTCGGACGAAGGCATCCAGCGACTGAACCAGGAGGCGGGCAAGGGCATCGCCTCCGCAGCGCGCGCCGGCATCACCATCACGCCCGAGCATGCGATCCGCTGGCTGACGCAGAACCCGGCGCGGGCGCTCGGCATCGCCGACAGGACCGGCACGCTCGAGGTCGGCAAGGGTGCCGATCTCGTGGTGTGGAACGGCAACCCGTTCAGCGTCTACGCGCTCACGCAGCAGGTGTTCATCGACGGCGCGCTGCGCTTCGACCGGACCGCACGGCGCGCGCTGCCCGAATCCGACTTCATGCTCGGCCAGCCGGCCGCTCCGGGGGTGTCGCCGTGATCCGCTCGCACCGCACCGCGGCCTTCGTCGCCGCCCTCGTCCCGCTCGCATCCCTCGCGACCTTCGCCGCGTCGACGGCACAGGCCGAGGACCTGCTCATCCGCAACGCGACCGTGCACACCGGCGTCGCCGGCGCCACACCGCAAGCCGGCACCGATGTGCTCGTGAAGGACGGCCGGATCGCTGCGATCGGCAAGGGGCTCACCGCGCCCGCGGGCGCGCGCGTGGTCGATGCGCAAGGTCGGCCGGTGACGCCGGGCGTCTTCGGCGGGATGAACCGCATCGGTCTCGAGGAGATCGGGCTCGACAGCGCCAACGGCGACTACGCGCAGCGCCTCGGCCAGATGCGTCCCGAGTTCGATGTGACGCAGGCCTGGAACCCCGATGCGCCGTCGCTCGTCATCCACCGCAACAACGGCGTCACCTTCACGATGTTGACGCCGGGCACCGCGCAGGGCGGCAGCATCGTCGCCGGACAGGGCGCACCCGCGAGCCTCGCGGGCCGCGAGGCGCTCGCGCCGCGGGCGATGTTCGTCGACCTCGGTGGCGATGCGAACGACCTGTCGGGCGGCAGCCGCGCCGCGCAGTTCATGCTGCTGCGGCAGGCGCTGGTGGAGGCACGGGCGCCCAACCTCGTGATGGTGCACGACGACCGCCTGCTGTCGCCCTCGGGGCGGCAGGTGCTGCTCGATTTCCTGAAAGGCAGCGGCGTGTTCGTGTTCGATTTCGACCGCGCGGTAGACATCCGCCGCACCATCGAGTTCATCCAGACCGAGAAGCTGCGCGCCGTGATCCGCGGCGGCGCCGAGGCCTGGCGCGTGGCGCCGGAGCTCGCGGCGGCGCGCATCCCGGTGTTCATCGATCCGCTCGACAATCTGCCGGCGAGCTTCGATGCCGTGGGCGCGACCATGTACAACGCCGCGCGGCTGAACGCCGCCGGCGTCACGGTGGGCGTCGCCGTGCGCAGCGCCGGGGTCTACCCCGCCGGCAAGATGCGGCAGGCGGCGGGCAACGCGGTGTCCCATGGTCTGCCGTGGGACAAGGCGTTCGCCGCCATCACCCACGTGCCCGCCGAGATCTTCGGCGTCGCTGACCGCTTCGGCACGCTCGCACCCGGCCGCCCCGCCGACCTCGTGATGTGGTCGGGCGATCCGCTCGAGGTCAGCACGGTGGCGGAGCTCGTCGTGGCGGACGGCCAGCTGCAGTCGGGCGTGTCGCGCCACACGCTGCTGCGCGACCGCTATCTCGAGCGCGTGCGCCGCGGCGAAGCGCGCTGAAC
>JBJTUA010000036.1:0-23378 GCA_046080445.1 Gammaproteobacteria bacterium | reverse complement strand
TCGTCAGGCGCGCGCTATTTTGAAGCGTGATGTGGCGATGGCGGATTTCGTCTGGCAAACGGCCAATCTCGCCGGATTTATCTCAGGTTGTTACACCAACGACCTCGAACTCATTCGCGAGGGTCTTAATGACGTGGTCATCGAACCTCAGCGTCGCCAGTTGATCCCGGGGTTTTCGGCCGTTCGCTCCGCCGCGCTGGCGGCGGGTGCGCTCGGCTGTTCGATTTCGGGTGCTGGACCGACGATGTTCGCTTGGGCACTCGCAAGTCATGCGCAGGCGGTTCGAGATCAGATGGTCGTCGAGTTTGCGCGAAACGGGGTCGCGACCGATCACTGGGTCGTTCCGGTTGAGTCCGATGGCGCCCGCGTCGTCGCTTGAGGGATCGTCCTTTGACGGGTAATCCGATGAGGTTTCGCAGCACTCGCGGCAGTCAGCAGCGTCTCGGATTTTCGGAGGCGCTATGGCGCGGTCTCGCCGAAGATGGCGGATTGTATGTTCCCGAAACATGGCCTCTTTTTTCCGTCAGCGACTTCGATGGCGCGGAGTCGCTTGCGGAGGTGGGCGAGCGACTCCTTGCGCCATTCGTCGAGGGTGATCCTCTCGCTACGCAGATTGGGGCAATCGTTCGCGAGGCGTTCAACTTTTCGGCGCCGCTTCGACAGGTGCGCGGTACCGCAGACGACGAGATCCTGACCGCTCTAGAGCTCTCGAACGGGCCCACCGCGGCATTCAAAGATTTTGGTGCCCGATTTCTCGCCGCGTGCTTTCAAAGAATTCGAAAGCCCGATGCGGCTCCTGTCAATATTTTGGTGGCGACCTCGGGTGATACCGGGGGTGCAGTCGCCGCGGCTTTCCACGGCAGATCGGGCATGGCCGTCACCGTTCTCTTCCCGAAGGGATTGGTTTCACCGACGCAGCAACATCAGCTGACCTGCTGGGGCGATAACGTCCGTGCGTTCGCCGTGCGCGGAACGTTCGATGAGTGCCAGCGTTTGGTCAAAGAGGCGTTCGGTGATGCAGCGCTTCGGCAACATCAGCAGCTCTCGTCGGCCAACAGCATCAACTTGGGTCGTCTGCTGCCACAGGCTGTGTATTACGCTGCGACCAGTCTTGCCTGGTACCGAAAACGAGGCCGTCCGCTCTCGTTCATCATTCCGAGCGGAAATCTCGGTAACGCGGTCGCCTGTCTGTGGGCGAGACAGCTGGGGTTGCCCATTGGTCACGTGGTTCTCGCCCATAATGCCAATCGCACCGTTCCGGATTTTCTCTCTCAAGGCGAGTGGCTCCCGCGCGCGAGTATTGCCACGCTGGCGTCGGCCATGGACGTCGGTAATCCATCCAACATGGAGCGCATGCGTGATCTATTTCCGGATCATGTTCGGTTGTGTGATGTCGTGAGCGCGATCAGCGTTGAAGATTCGGCGATCCGACATCGCATCCGAGAAGATCGGGCTCGCTTTGGAGAAGTCTGGTGTCCGCATACCGCAGTGGCCGCCGAAGTGTGGGCGACGATGTCCGCGGAGCGTCGACGAGCGGAGGCATGGTGTCTGGTCTCGACGGCATCGCCGGCGAAGTTTCCGGAAGTGGTCGAGCCCTTGATCGAGGGTCGAGTGTCGGTCCCGGAGACCTTAGCGCGATTATTCGATCGCCCCTCGGTCTTTGAGGAGATCGATGCCTCTCTCGAGATGCTGAAAGTAGGCTTGAAGTCACGATGATGGGAAATCTTCAACCAGAGCAGTGGGCCGAGGTCATCGCTGCGGTAGCGCTTGGCATCCTGATCGGGGTCGGTTCCACACTTTCTTGGCGATGGTATGGTCGGCGACGCGAGCGCATACGCCGCAAGCGCCGTATCGAAGCTGTGTCCATCGATCACTTGCGCAACGTCGCGGTGCCCGATGGTAGCGGTGGAGTGCTGCATATCGATTATGTCTTGCTGACGATACGCGGAGTACTCCTCCTCGATATTCGCGATGTCGTCGGCAATGTATTCGGCTCCGATCCGATGGTTGAGTGGACGGTCATGCATGCGGGACGGCGACAGACCTTTCCCAACCCGCAGGGCCCGCTGTACGACCGGATCGCGGCGATCAAAACGATTGTTGGGGATCTCCCAATCGAGGGGAGAGTGATGTTCGGAGGTGGGTCATCGTTTCCAAAAGGCCTGCCACGCCTCACGTTACGCGAGGAATCGCTCGAGGCGGAGTTTCCGTTAGGCGATCGAGCACAAGCCGAGCAGCTGGTCGAGGTTTGGAAGTCGGACTGGCAGCGGCTGCGCGAGACCTTAGCGCAAAGCGAATTCGGAGCGCGTAGCTGACTGCTACGCGAGGGGCGGAAGTCCGAAGAAGCGTCTCGCGGTCGCTGTCGTATGCAGGGCGAGTGTCGTCACCGTCTCACCGCGAGCCGTGGCAATCACCTCCGCAATGTGAGGCAGGTACTTCGGCTCGTTGCGTCGCGACTCGGGTTTCGGTACGAGATCTCTCGGCAACAGATAGGGGCCATCGGTCTCTACCATTAGGCGTCCGGCCGGAATCCGACTGACGAGTTCACGTAAATGCAGTCCGCGGCGCTCGTCGCAGATCCATCCGGTGATGCCAATGAATAGCCCGAAGTCTAGACAGGCTTCGAGCGCCTCGCCGTTTCCCGTGAAGCAGTGTAGGACCGCAGGAGGCAGTTCTTTTTGGTGCGAGCGCAGGATGGCGATGAAGTCGAGGTGGGCATCGCGCTCGTGTAGGAAGAGCGGTTTTCCAAGCCGAATGGCTAGCTCGAGCTGGCGCTCAAAGGCGAGCCGTTGTTCGCGCGGTGCTGAGAAGTTTCGGTGGTAGTCGAGTCCGGTCTCGCCCACCGCAGCGACCAGGGGGTCCTCTGCCACGACCGATAGCGCTTCAAAGGCGGCATCGTCCAGATCGACGGCATGATGCGGATGGCAGCCGGCGGTTGCCCTCAAGATGCGGGGCGCAGAGCGACTGAGAGCGAGAGCGGCTTGGCTGCCCTCCAGCGAGGCGCCGGTGACGACGAACTGGACGACCCCTGCATCCAAGGCCCGACGCAGAACCTGCTCTCGATCGGCGTCGTAGCTGTCGTGGGTCAGGTTGATCCCGATGTCGATCAGCTCAACGCTCATACCGCTCAACCTTTGCGTTGCAAGTCAGCGAGCGCTGCACACAGGACCGCGACGTCCTCTTCGGGTTGATCCCAGGACACGACGAGGCGGGCCTCTCCGGAGCCCACCGCGCCCCAGTCGTAGAATTCGAACCCTTGTTCTCGCAGCCTCGCGGCACCGCGATCGCCGATCCGTACGAATACTTCATTGGCCTCGACGGGATGTATCAACACCGAGCCTGCGGCGTTGCCCAGTCGCTTCGCGAGTGAGTTCGCACGAGAGGCGAGACGAAGCCATAGATCGTTTTCGAGGTAGGCGAGGAGCTGGGCCGACACGAAACGCATCTTGGAGAGCAGGTGTCCCGCGCGCTTACGTCGAAACTCGAAGTCGGCCACTTTCTCTGTGTCAAAGAATACGACGGCTTCGGCCGTCAACGCGCCATTCTTGGTCGCCCCGAACGACAGCACATCGACTCCCGCTCGCCAGGTGATCTCGGCGGGTGAGCATCCGAGTGAGGCGACGGCGTTGGCGAACCGAGCGCCGTCCATATGGACGATGAGCCCTCGGGCCTGAGCGATAGCAGATAAATGTTGAACCTCACCCGGGGTATACACCGTACCGAGTTCCGTGGCCTGGGTGATCGATAAGGCTCTCGGTTGAACGGTATGGACGGACGACGGATTGGCGGCGATCGCGTTCTCGATGGCGTAAGGGGTGACCTTGGCTCCAGTGCCTGACATCAAAATCAGGCGAGCGCCCCCGGTCATGAACTCAGGGGCGCCGCATTCGTCGCGAACGATATGACCTTCTTCGTGGGTCAGGATGGCGCCGTAGGGTGGCACCAAAGTCGCAAGCGCCAAGGTATTCGCCGCTGTGCCGGTTGCGACCGGGAACACGCGGACGGGTCTTTCAAACAGTACGGAGAATCGTTCGTCGAGGCGCGCCGACCACTCATCGTCGCCGTAGCCTCGGGCATAGCCGTGGTTGACCGCGGCGATCGCCTCGAGGATTTCCGGGGCCGCCGGAGCCGTGTTGTCACTTTTGAAGTATCTCGCCATGGGGCGCGAATCGTACTCCAACCGGCGAAGGATCGGCATGGCATCATCGGCTGGTGCTCGACCAAATTGCACTACCCCTCGATGGTGAGTCGAAGGGCTCGTCCCGTCCTGAGCTCATCCTGCGCCGAAGCGTCAGGGCGAGGCGACTAGCACTGCGCGTTCATCTCGATGGGCGGGTAGAGGTCGTCGTGCCACGCGGGGTCTCGATGTCTACGGTCGAGGCTTTCATTGCGCGGCATCGCGACTGGGTCAGTCAAAAGCTGGCGGTACGACCTGCGCGAGTAGCCGTCGAGCCGTTCCCGCCCACGCACGTGTCGCTCCCCGCGTTTGGCGAGACTTATCGCCTACATCTGGCCGGAGGACGAGGACGACTGCGAGCGTCGGTACGCGGCGGCGTGTTATCACTCCGGGGCGCGTGGGACGCGGCAACACCGGCTGCGGCCCGGCGGGCGTTGCTCTCATGGCTGACGGATCACGCGCGCACTGAACTCGAAGATCGATTACGAGCGGCTGCGTCACGCGGTGATTTTCGATATCGCAGCCTACAACTGCGACGGCAGCGCACGCGTTGGGGCTCGTGTTCGAGTCGTGGCGTAATCAGCCTCAACATCTGCGCGGTGTTCCAAGAGCCAGCCGTGCTCGATTATCTGCTCGTACACGAACTCGTGCATACGCGTCACATGAACCATTCCGCCGCGTATTGGGCAGCGGTCGCCGAGCACTGCCCCGATTGGAGGCGTCTCGATCGCGAACTCACTCAGGGATGGAAGCGCGTGCCGAGCTGGGTATTCGCCTGAGGGTCAGGGCGAGGAACGCCGGCGTCTGAGCCAAATGCGATACCCCATTAATGCAGCGAGTAAGCCTGCATAAATCAGCGGCTCGCGAACATCCGCTTTGACCTGCCAGTAGTAGTGCCAAACACCTAAAATCGCGATGGGGAAGATGAGCTGATGCAGGGTCTGCCAGCGACGCCCCAGTTTACGCATCATCCGGTTCGTCGAGGTGACCGCCAAGGGAATGAGCGCCAGCAGCGCGACCATTCCCACGATGATGAATGGACGGCGGACAATCTCTCGTCCGAGGTCGCTGAAATCGAGATCGAGCTCGAGTACGGCATAGATCAAAAAATGCAGTAATGCATAGGCGAACACAAAAAGCCCCAGTGTGCGCCGAACGCTCTGTACAACGACCCAGCCTGATGCAACTCGAACTGGGGTCACCATCAGCGTGATCATGAGGAGGTTCAGTGCGGTCTTGCCGGTGATATGCAGCATCTCGCGGATCGGATTGGGACCCAGAGATTGGCCGGCCACGCTGGCGATGCCCGCAATCAGCAGCACGATCGGGATCGATGCGCCGACGAAGACCAGGGCCTTGAGCGCGCGCTCCGCCCTGGGGCGCGCCGGTAGGGTGCGCGCAGTCATCGGTTAGTAGAAGCGCCTTAGGTCCATGCCGCGATAGAGCGCGGCGACTTCTGCGGCATAGCCATTGAACGGCAACGTGTCGATTCGAGAGGTGAGGAAGTTTCCGCCGATTCGCCTTTCCTTGGCCTGACTCCAGCGCGGATGATCCACCGCAGGATTCACATTGGCGAAAAATCCGTATTCGTCGGGAGCCGAAAGGTTCCAACTCGTGGCGGGTTGTCGCTCGGTGAAGCGAATACGAACGATCGACTTGATACTCTTGAAGCCGTACTTCCACGGCACGATCAGTCGCAGCGGGGCGCCGTTCTGGTTAGGCAACCATTTTCCGTAGACGCCGACGACGAGCAAGGTCAGTGGATTCGTCGCTTCGTCTATCCGCAGGCCTTCGCGGTACGGCCAGTCGAGAACACCCGTGCGTTGCCCTGGCATTTGCTTGGGGTCGAGCAGCGTCGTGAACTCCACAAACTTTGCACGCGAGGTGGGTTTGAATCGACGAATGAGGTCGGCGAGAGGGAAACCCATCCACGGCACGATGCGTGACCACGCTTCGACGCAGCGGAACCGATAGATGCGCTCCTCGAGGGCGTGTGGCTTCAAGATATCTTCGAGCGTGAATCGTCCGCGAACCTCTGCTTCGCCATCGATTTCGACGTTCCAGGGACGACTTCGAAAGTTCTGGGCGCTCTGGTAAGGATCTTCTTTTTCGAAACCGAACTCGTAAAAGTTGTTGTAGGTGGTGATGTCTTCCCAGGTGTTGGGGGGTTCGCTGGTCGAAAACCGGGGGTTGCGTGAGTAACGCGGGGGCGGTAGCGAGGGCGTGGCCGGACGGCCCGCCTGCGCAGCGGCGTCCATTCCGTCGCCGATCATGGCGGCGGAGGCGGCGAGTGCGGCGAGGACGCGTCGTCGATCAAAGTATTCGGATTCCGAGGGAATCTCGGACGGCAGAATCGAGGGATCGTGATATCGATTCATGACTTCTTCCTTGAAGGTCGACGCTTACAGCCAGTACTGGAACTCTACAGGAAGTCCCGCTGCGGCTTTTCGCAAAGATTTTCCAGCATTGATGAGGACGGCGTGATCCACGAGCTTGAGGTGCGGTAGGTCCGGCGCCGAGTTGCCGTAACCGATGAGCCAGCGACCCGGAAACTTCGCGACGGTCCGTCGCAAAGCCGAGGCCTTCTCTTCATCGCGCATATTCGGGCTCGCAAGCCAGCCTTCGAGGCGGTCTTCTCTCCAAGACACTCGGCTGCAAAGGTAGGCGTCAAAACCCAGAGCCATAGCGAGTTCCGGGACGTAAAGGTCGACCGTCGCAGTCATCAGAACGAGATGATCTCCCGCGTCTCGATGTTTGCGGATGGCGCCAAGCGCGTCTTCGAACACACCCTGGGCGATGAGCTTCGGAACGTACTCGTCGGTCCAGGCTTGTATCTCGTCCCGAAGGGCGCCACCCATCACGGCGTGCAGCAGGGCGCCTTTGAGATAGCCTCGGTCGTGAATGCCGAGCGCATAGCCGACGAGGGCAGGCAACACTGCGAGAAATTTCGGGACACGCGCGGGGTGTCGTCGTGCGAAGCCTGCAACATAGCCGAAGAGGGTGTCTCGACGTGAAATCGTGCCGTCGAGATCAAAGAAAACAAGCCGGGGAGAAGGCTCGCGTGGATGTTCGAGATCGTCCACGCGAACCCCTGCTTTACTGGCCGCGCCCCTGCGCGAGCTGGCGGAGTACGTACTGCAGGATGCCGCCGTGACGGTAGTAATCGCGCTCCTTTGGCGTGTCGATACGGACTCTGACCTCGAATACGATCGGCTTGCCGCCGCCCTTCGGGGTGGCGGTCACCGACACCGTTCGAGCCTCTGCGTTTTGCAGGTCGCCGAAGTCGAAGGTTTCGAGACCGGTGAGACCCAGGCTCTGCGCGTTCTGACTGTCGGTGAACTGACAAGGCAGTACGCCCATGCCAATGAGGTTGGAGCGGTGGATGCGCTCGAAGCTCTCGGCGATCACGGCCTTGACGCCGAGCAGCATCGTGCCTTTGGCGGCCCAGTCGCGCGAGGATCCGGTGCCGTATTCCTTGCCTGCGAGCACTACGAGCGGCGTTCCGTTCGCTTGGTACTTCATCGACGCGTCGTAGATCGACATCTCCTCGCCCGACGGGATGTGAAGCGTGACGCCGCCCTCGGTCCCCGGAACCAACAGATTGCGCAGACGGATGTTGGCAAAAGTGCCGCGCATCATCACTTCATGGTTACCACGGCGCGCGCCGTAGGAATTGAAGTCGACTTTCTGCACGCCGTGAGCTTCGAGGTACTTCGCCGCCGGGCTCCCCTTGGCGATGTCGCCCGCCGGCGAGATGTGGTCGGTGGTGACGGAATCGCCAAGCAGGGCGAGCGCACGCGCACCGCGGATCGGCTTGACCGCATCGGGCTGCATGCGCATGCCCTCGAAGTAGGGCGGATTGCGCACGTACGTGGACTTCTCGTCCCACGCGTAAAGGTTGCCGGCCGGAACCTTGATGCTCTGCCAGTTCGCATCGCCGGCGAAAACATCGCCGTAGCTGCCACGGAACATGTTCGAGTCGATCGACGCGCGGACCGTCTCCGCCACTTCCTTGGGGCTCGGCCAGATATCTTTGAGGAATACCGGCTTGCCATCCGCGCTCGTACCGAGCGGCTCGGTGTTGAGGTCGATGTCAGTCGTGCCTGCCAGCGCATAGGCCACGACGAGCGGCGGCGAGGCCAGGAAATTCATCTTCACCTCGGGATGTACGCGACCTTCGAAATTGCGATTGCCCGAAAGCACGGAGGTGGCGATGACATCGCCCGCCTTCACGGCGGAAGAAATCTCCGGCTTCAACGGTCCCGAGTTGCCGATGCAGGTCATGCAGCCATAACCGGTGACATGGAAGCCGACGGCGGCGTAGTCATCGAGCAGCTGCGCTTTGGTGAGGTAGTCCGTCACCACCTTCGAGCCCGGCGACAAGCTCGTCTTGACCCAAGGCTTGGCCTTGAGTCCGAGGCGTGCGGCGTTACGCGCAAGTAGCGCGGCGCCCAGCATGACCGAAGGGTTGGACGTGTTAGTGCAGCTCGTAATGGCGGCGATGAGCACCGCGCCATCGCGAACGTCGTAACTGCCACCGCTGCTGACCGTGCCGACGCCCGTTGCGGACGGATTTTTCTTGGCGCGCTCCTCGGACATCTGGGTATGAGTCTTACGATAGACCTGCTTCAAGCTGCGAACGGGAACGCGGTCTTGAGGGCGCTTGGGGCCGGCGAGAGACGGTTCGACCGTGCTCATGTCGAGCTCGAGAACGTCGGTGTAGTCCGCCTGCGGCGCGCCGTTATACCGCCACATGCCTTGCGCCTTAGCATAGGCCTCGACCAAATCGATCTGCGATTTCGGGCGACCCGACAGTTCGAGATAACGCAGCGTCTCTTCGTCGATCGGGAAGATGCCGCAGGTGCTGCCGTACTCCGGCGACATGTTCGCGATCGTCGCGCGGTCGGCGAGCGGGAGGTTGGCGAGACCGTCGCCAAAGTATTCGACGAATTTCTCGACCACACCCTTTTTACGAAGCATTTCGGTGACGGTGAGTACGAGGTCAGTTGCGGTCGCGCCCGGCTGCAACTGGCCCGTGAGTTTGAATCCGACCACTTGCGGGATGAGCATCGTGACCGGTTGCCCAAGCATCGCCGCTTCGGCTTCGATGCCGCCGACGCCCCAGCCGAGTACGCCGAGACCGTTGATCATCGTAGTGTGGGAGTCGGTGCCCACGAGCGTGTCGGGGTAGGCCTGCGGACGCGTACCGTCGGTGTTCTCGAACACAACTCGGCCGAGGTATTCGAGATTGACCTGGTGGACGATACCCGTGTTGGGCGGAACCACTTTGAAATTGCGGAACGCGGTTTGACCCCAACGCAGGAACGAATAGCGCTCGCCGTTGCGCTCGAATTCGATTTTGGTGTTTTGCGCGAGGGCGTCGTCCGTGCCGTAATGATCGACCTGCACGGAGTGGTCGATGACGAGCTCGGCGGGGGCGAGCGGATTGACGCGCTGGGGGTCACCGCCCAATTTTTTGATCGCCTCGCGCATCGCCGCCAGATCGACGACACAGGGCACGCCGGTGAAATCCTGCATGATCACGCGAGCGGGCGTGAAGGAAATTTCGTGTTCCGGCGAAGATTTGGCGTTCCAGCCGAGCAGGGCGTCGATATCGCGGCGCGTCACGTTGACGCCGTCTTCGAAGCGCAGCAGGTTCTCGAGCAGAATTTTGAGCGAGTAAGGCAGGCGCGCGACCTTGTCTTGTGGCAGCGCAGCGAGACTCCAAATGTCGTACGACTGCGAGCCCACTTTGAGCGAGGTGCGAGTCTGGTAACTGTCAGTCATGAGAACCCCCGGTCGAAAACCGTCATCAGGCTGGAAAATGGGCGCGAATTATAGCCGCTCGCGTGCGGGCGCGCCGTAGGGGTTGCCCCGGGTCGCTTACGGTGCGGTGGACTCGATCACGGTGCCGCCAAAGCAGCGGCTGTCGCGGTAAAGCACTGCAAATTGCCCGGGTGTGACAGCCCGCTGCGGGGACGCGCAGACGATCAGCAGGCGGCCGTCGTCGAGCGGTGAAACCCGGCAGAGCTGATCGGTTTGCCGGTAGCGCAGCTTGACGCCAGCCTCGAACGAACCGGCGGGCGAATCGATCAGCCAATGCGCCTTCGCCGTTGACACCGTCTTCGACAACAGCAGGGGATGGTCGTGCCCTTGCACGGCGATCAGCGCATTGCGTTGCTGATCTTTGCGCGCGACGTACCACGCCGCTTCGGCATGTCCTGATCGGCCGCCGATCTCGAGTCCGCCGCGCTGACCCAAGGTGTAGAACGCGAGTCCGTGATGTGTGCCGATTCGCTCGCCTGTGGGTGTTTCGATGGGGCCGGGCGCATCGGCGATGTATTGATTCAGAAACTCGCGAAAAGGTCTTTCGCCGATGAAACAGATGCCGGTGCTGTCGGGCTTGTCGTGCACCGGAAGTCCGGCGGCTCGCGCCCGATCACGAACCTCGGTCTTCGTGAGTTCGCCGAGCGGGAACAGCGCGGCCTGGAGCTGTGCTTGCTCCAGTGAGTGCAGAAAATAGGATTGATCCTTGTTGGAATCGAGCGCCTTGTGGAGTTCGACGCCATGCATTCCCTCAATTCGGCGCGCGTAGTGGCCGGTGGCAAAACGGCTGCCACCCAGTCGACGCACGTGTTCGAGGCAGACGCCGAACTTGATTTCGCGATTGCAAAGTACATCGGGGTTCGGCGTGCGACCCGCCCGATACTCGGTCAGGAAATAATCGAAGACGCGTTGACGGTACTCGGCGGCAAAATCGACGCGGTGTAGCGGGATACGCAACTCGCGACAGACGGCCAGCGCATCTTGGTAGTCGGCGGAGACCGTGCAGTACGCGTCATCCTCTTCCCAGTTGGCCATGAACAGACCTTCGACTTCGAGGCCCTGCTGGCGCAGTAGCAGTGCCGCGACGGCAGAGTCGACCCCGCCCGAAAGTCCGACGACGATCACGCCGAGTGCGGGGTATTTGCCACGCCGGCCGAGAGGGTAGCGGCGAGCCCGATGTAGGCCTCGGGGCGCAGGGCGGCGAGCAGTGCTATCTCGGCGGCTGGCAGAGGCAGTCCGGCAACGAATTCGGCATAAGATTTCCCGTCGATCTTTCGACCGCGCGTGAAATCTTTGAGGAGTTCGTAGCCGTTCGGGACGCCGGCGGCTCGCAAGGCCGTCTGTACCGCCTCTCCGAGCACTTCCCATGCGTGCTCGAGATCGGCCGCTATGCGCGCGGGGTCGGCGTCGATCTTGCCGAGACCGCGCTGCAAGGCTTTCCAAGCGATGAGTACATGACCGAGCGCGACCCCGAGATTGCGCAACACGGTCGAGTCGGTGAGGTCGCGCTGCCAACGCGAAATCGGCAGCTTCTCTGAAAAGTGAAGCAGCAGGGCACTCGCAATGCCGAGATTGCCTTCGGCGTTTTCGAAGTCGATGGGATTGACCTTGTGGGGCATGGTCGACGAGCCCACTTCGCCGGCGACGGCGCGCTGCTTGAGATAACCGAGACTGATATAGCCCCAAATATCTCGACTGAGGTCGATGACGATGACATTGGTGGCGGCGAGCGCATCACAATATTCTGCGATCCAGTCGTGAGGTTCGATTTGCGTGGTGAGCGCGTTGACCTCGAGTCCCAACGAGCGCACGAAGCGATCCGAAATGCCGATCCAATCGGCAGCAGGCAGTGCAGCGGTATGGGCGTTGAAGTTGCCCACTGCGCCATTCCATTTACCGAGGATCTGTACGTTCGTCCAACGATTTAGCGCGCGATCGAGTCGGGCCGTCACATTGGCGAATTCTTTGCCGAGAGTCGTCGGGCTCGCGGTTTGACCGTGCGTGCGCGAGAGCATCGGGAGCGCGGCATGGCGAGAGGCGAGCGCACGCAGCGCCGCGAGTGCCGGCGAGAACTCGGTCAGCAGGGTCGATCGTGCGCCCTGCAGCATTCGTGCGTATGCAAGATTGTTGATGTCTTCCGAGGTGCAACCGAAATGCACGAGCTCGAGTGCCGCGGCAGAGGCGCCTGCGGCGGCCAGCCGATCACGCACGTAGTACTCGACGGCTTTGACGTCGTGGTTGGTGCGTTGCTCGATCTTTTTGACTTCGCTCGCGGCATCGGCCGGCGGATTCTTGGCCAACTCGCGTGCCGCATCGATGACTGCGGGCGGCAGACTGGCGGCGGCAGCGAGCCCCGATGGTTTTTCGCGGTGTAGGGCCAGCAACCATTCGGCTTCGATACGGATGCGTTCGCGGATCAGAGCCGCCTCCGAAAGGTGGCCTCGCAGAGCGGCCGCACCGCTCGCGTAGCGTCCATCGATTGGGGAGAGGGCGTCGAGTGAGTCGAGAGCCATGAGGAGCTCGGTACGCTGAAAATGCTAGGATGCGAATCATACCCCATGCCCGACGCCCACTCCGTTTTCACCCGTCTTCCGGACCTCAAGTCGACCCTGCGATCGCGGCTACTCGCGAGTCCCTGCCACGAGCCCGCCAACGATTGGCGTCTCGGTCAGGTGTCCGAAGCTCGTAAGCGGCGGCTGCGCAAATTCTTCCCCGAACATCCGACGCCGGCCGCCGTGCTGGTGCCCCTCGTCGATCGAGGCGATGACCTCGGCATCCTGCTGACGCTTCGGTCATCCCATCTGAAGCATCACGCCGGACAAATCAGTTTCCCGGGCGGCCGGATCGAGGTGAGCGACTCTGATCCCCTCGGTGCAGCCCTGCGTGAGACCGAGGAGGAAATCGGTCTTCGCGCCGATCAGATCGAGGTCGCGGGCTATTTGCCCGATCACCTCGTGATCACGGGGTATCGAGTCACACCCGTCGTCGGGTTCATTCGTCCGAGCTTTTCTTTGACCCCTGACCCGACCGAAGTCGTCGAAGTGTTCGAAGTGCCGTTGTCGTTCGTGCTCGATGAGCGTAATCACGTGCCGGCGGTGCGGCGGTTCGAGGGCGAGGACGTGCATTTCATCGACTTCCCCTATGGGCACCACACGATCTGGGGTGCGACGGCAGGGATGCTCATGACCTTGTATCGAACGCTGCGCGGCGAGTCTGTCTGACTGTCGGAGTCATCGTGGATCATTCTGTCCATCGTCTGCTCGAAATCATGCGTGCCTTGCGCGATCCGCAGTCGGGCTGTGCGTGGGATCGTGAGCAAACATTCGAGAGCATCGCTCCGCACACTCTCGAAGAAGCGTACGAAGTATCGGAGGCGATTGGCAGCGGCGACGCCGATCGAATCCGCGACGAGCTTGGAGATCTGTTGTTTCAGGTCGTGTTTCTTTCGCGTATTGCCGAGGAGCGCGGATTATTCAACTTCGACGATGTTGTGTGCAGTATTTCCGACAAGCTCGTCCGTCGGCATCCGCATGTATTCAATCAACAATCGAATTTGAGTGCCGACGATCAAACCCGTGCCTGGGAATCCTTCAAAGAAAAAGAGCGGGCGGACGCAGGCGAGGCGGGCGTTCTCGCTGGCGTTGCGCTCGCGCTTCCGGCGCTCACGCGCGCGGTCAAGCTCGGGAAGCGGGCGGCTCGCGTCAATTTCGATTGGCCAGACGCCTCGGGTATGCGCAAGAAGCTCGACGAGGAACTCGGTGAATTCGAAGCGACGCTCGCTGATCAGGAAGGGCCCGATCGTCAGCACGACGAGCTTGGCGACTTGCTCTTCGTCATCGCCAATTGGGCTCGGCATTTGCGTCTCGATCCGGAGGCGGCGTTGCGCAGCTCGAACACGAAATTCGAGCGTCGCTTCGCCCTGATGGAGCGTTTGGCTGCGAGTGAGGGCAAGCAATTATTGGCGCTCGATTTGGACTCTTGGGAGCAGCTCTGGCAGCGGGCGAAGGCCGCGGAGCGATCACCCGGCGCCTGAATGACGCCTTTTTCTCGGGTTATCGAGCGGAACGGGCTAGAATGCTGCTGAAATGAAGACGCCCGATCATCAACCCTGGAACCCCACGAGCTGGCAAACCCGGCCCGCGCAGCAGCAGCCGGTCTACCGAGATCCGGTCGCGCTCGCCGATGCTGTGGCCAAGCTCTCGAGGTTGCCGCCGATCGTCGTCTCCTGGGAAATCGAACGTTTGCGCGAAGAGCTGGCGACGGCTCAGCGGGGCGAGCGGTTTCTGTTGCAGGGTGGGGACTGCGCCGAAAGCTTCGACGATTGCGATTCGGGGACGATCACCAAGCGTCTCAAGATTTTGTTGCAAATGAGTCTCGTGCTGACGCACGGTCTCAAGAAGCCGGTCATTCGCGTCGGTCGCATGGGTGGCCAATATGCCAAACCGCGTTCAACCGACACCGAGACGCGCGACGGCGTGACGTTGCCCTCGTATCGCGGAGACATCGTCAATCATGCGGACTTCACGCCCGAGGCGCGCGAGCCCGACCCGCAGCTGCTGCTGCGTGGCTACGAGCGGGCGGCGCTCACTCTCAACTTCGTGCGTGCCCTCATCGATGGCGGTTTCGCGGATCTGCACCATCCGGAGTATTGGGATCTCGGTTTCGTCGGGCACTCACCGTTCAAAGCGCAGTACGAGCGGATCGTCGCGTCGGTCGCCGACGGACTCGAGTTTTTCGAAACGATCAGCGCGAAAGAAGTTCATCAGGCACTGCGCGCCGAGTTCTACGCGAGCCACGAGGCGCTCGTGTTGCATTACGAGCAAGCGCAAACTCGTTTCATCCCGCGCCAAAATCGCTGGTACAACTTGTCGACCCACATGCCCTGGATTGGCATGCGCACCGCGCAGATCGACGGCGCGCACGTCGAGTATTGCCGTGGTATCTCGAACCCGGTGGGCGTGAAAATCGGGTCAGCGCTGGATGCGAACGGGTTGCAGCGGCTCGTGACGACGCTCAACCCACAAAATATTCCGGGCAAGCTGGCGTTGATCCATCGCTATGGGGCCAAAGAGATCGAGAGCGGTTTGCCGAAAGCCATCCAGGCGGTGAAGGCGACCGGTCACTCGGTGCTCTGGATCTGCGATCCAATGCACGGCAATACCGAAACCAGTCAGAGCGGACTCAAGACGAGGCGCTTCGAAAACATCCTGAAAGAGCTCGAGCTCGCCAGCACTATCCATCATTCGCTTGGTTCGCATCTCGGTGGCGTGCACGTGGAACTGACCGGGGAGGACGTCACCGAGTGCACCGGCGGGGCGCGCGGACTCGCCGATGTCGATCTGCAGCGGGCCTATAAATCGAGCGTCGATCCCCGGCTCAATTACGAACAGGCGCTCGAGCTTTCGCTCATGTTGGCGGAGCGCAATCGAGCGCTACGCCGCGGCGCGTAGAGGCGAGTAGACGCGAGGCGGATCGCAGCGGCAGGCTGGCTCGTTCTATGCGTTACCGCAAGGCGTGCTGCGTGGACAGGATCGACTTCGCGGGCAAATGATGCTCGCCGGTGCCTCGAGCGAGCGCGCCACCCAAGCAATGTTGAGAACGTGGCTCACCGTGCGGATGGCTTCAGCGGCCTCCTCGGGAAGGCGTGCAACGCCGCCGCCATGACCGCATTGATGATCGATCAGGTCAATAAGATGACGCGAATCGAAGCCCTGTGCATCGAGAGCGGGCGCGAGATCGATACCCACTGACAGCACGTGCGACACGTCTGCGGCATCGCGGGTTCGCAACGAATGGCAGCAATAGAGCTGGGGCGTTCCGCCGTCACGCATGATCGAGATCTGCGAGACGGGTGCGAAGTCATGGGTTTTAGAGCCTTGCTCGTCGCGCAGTAGACGGAACACGACCCAATTCGGGCAGGGATCGGGCACGAGGCTCATGTTTCCCCAAGGGAGGGGGATGCCGTTGCCGCGATAGACCGCCCGCAGGTACCCCGGGGCGTAGCCATCAAAGAAATGCCAGTGTCGATACGGCGACACGCTGGTCATGCGGCGCATCATCACGGCTTCGGTCACACCCAGTTTTTCAACGGCTGACAGTTCGTGCCGCTCTCTGACCAAGAACTGTCTGAACGGTTGCTTCGGGCACAGCAACGCACCCGCGAACGCGCTGCATTCGAAGTCACGCCAGGCCAGCAATACGTCGCGCGGCGCCATGCCGCCGATTGACCCTTGCAGAGCTGACTCTTCGAAGCCCGCACCGGCGGCACTATGCGGGGGCACCACGCCGTCGCCGTTGTGCAGGATGCGATGACCGATGAAGAACGCCAGCGTGTACTTGAGTCTCGCCTCGTGTGAGCGAAGGTTTTTATTGATCACGATCGTCGCGGGCGCCTCGAATCGCGCGCGCAGGACCGGCGACGTTTTTTTCTTTTGTTCCTCGTCGACCCAGCGAATGATGAGTCCCGTGTCCTTGACGATCTTGAGAACCTCGTCGAGCGAGAGCGGCATCCGCCGGCGACCGACGGATTCGGCGGCGCGCTCGATATCGGGAAACTCGTTCTGCCGTGACTCCTGCCATACCCGAACCAGGAGTCGAGCAAACTGCCGACCGCTCGTACCGGTTTGGGCGAGTAGTTCGGGCAGGGCTTGTTGCAGCAGTTCCCGCGAAAAAAGAAACGCCGGCTCGAGCGGCATTGGATCGGCCGCTGTCAAGCGCGAACCCTTGACGGTTTCGGTGGTGAGGGTCTCCGTGCGGTCGAGAAACCAATTTGTTTCCTTGCCGAACACTGATGCGAGCACCGCAAGCATTTCAGCCGAAGGCATGCGCTTGCCGGTTTCCACCATACTGAGGTAGCTCACAGACGGCGCGTGGTCGGTACTCAGTTGCACGCACCGATTGGAGAGTTCCTCGAGGGTAAGGCCGTTCCGCTTGCGCAGCGTGCGCAATTTGGAGCCCAAGAAGTGGCCTTGGCGAAGCAGTCCTGACATAGCGCCGTCCTCGCAGTGTCGAGTGAAATTCACATTGTGAAATTTCTATTGTGTAAATCCTCTCACCCGCGGCAGTAAAGTTCAATCGCCGAACGTACAAGGAGTGGACGATGGCAGCCGTGGAAATCGCAGCAGGGACGCCCGCGAGACCGCAGGATGAGGGCATCCTGACGCCGGAGGCGCTCGCGTTCCTTCAGGAACTCGGTGAGCGCTTCACGCCACGGGTGAGCCAGTTGCTCAAGGCGCGTGAGCAGCGGCAGCAGCGGCTCGATGCCGGCGAATTGCCCGACTTCCTCCCCGAGACCCGCTCCATCCGCGAAGGCGGCTGGACCGTTGCCCCCATTCCGGTTGATCTGCAGGATCGTCGAGTCGAGATCACGGGACCGACCGATCGCAAGATGATCATCAACGCGCTCAACTCGGGCGCGCTTGTCTTCATGGCTGACTGCGAGGACTCGCTCGCGCCCTCATGGGGCAACGTGATCGGCGGACAGTCCAATCTTCGTGATGCCGTGCGGCGTCAAATCGATTTCACCTCCGCTGAGGGGAAGTCCTATCGATTATCCGATCAGCCTGCCGTGTTGATCGTCCGTCCGCGCGGATGGCATCTCTATGAGAAGCATTTGCTGCAGGGCGGGGAGCCGATTCCTGGCGCGCTCGTGGATTTCGGGCTCTACCTTTTTCATAACCACGCAGAACTCGCCGCTCGCGGAACGGGGCCGTATTTTTACTTGCCGAAAATGGAAGGCCATCGCGAGGCACGGCTTTGGGCGGAGGTATTCGATTTCGCCGAGCGCCGCCTCGGTATCGCGCACGGCACCATCAAGTGCACGGTGCTCATCGAGACCATACTCGCCGCCTTTGAGATGGACGAGATTCTGTTTGAGCTGCGCGACTACATCGTCGGGCTCAACTGCGGTCGCTGGGACTATATTTTCAGCTTCATCAAAAAATTCGCCCGTCGCGCCGATTTTTTGTTGCCCGAGCGGCGGTTGATCACGATGACGACGCATTTCATGCGTTCCTATTCGCTGCTTTGCATCAAGACCTGTCATCGGCGCGGGGCGTTTGCCATGGGTGGCATGGCCGCGCAGATCCCGATCAAGAACGATCCGGTCGCCAACGATGCGGCGATCGCCAAGGTACGTGCTGATAAAGAGCGCGAGGCGGGTGACGGACACGACGGCACCTGGGTCGCTCACCCGGGTCTCGTCCCGATCGCGATGGAGGTGTTCGACCGGCTCATGCCGACACCGAACCAGCTCCATCGTTTGCGCGAGGATGTCGCGGTGAGCGCGTCGGATCTGCTCAAGGTTCCCGAGGGTCGCATCACGGAAGAGGGGCTGCGCGAGAACGTGAGCGTGTCGCTGCAATACATGGCGGCGTGGTTGTGCGGCAACGGCTGCGTGCCCATCAACAACCTGATGGAAGATGCGGCCACGGCGGAGATTTCACGCGCCCAGATTTGGCAGTGGATTCGTCATGCGGGAGGCACCCTCGATGACGGACGCAAAGTGACTGCAGAATTATTTCGTGACGTGCTCGCCGCAGAGTGCAAGACGCTCCGCGGTCGTCTCGGCGACGCCGCTTATGAAGCCGGGCGTTTTGATGGCGCGGCGCGTTTGCTCGACGAAATCACCACGGCTGCCGACTTCGCCACGTTTTTGACCTTGGCCGCGTATCGCGAACTCAAACCCTGACCTGACCCGTACCTCGAGGATCTCATCATGACACTCAAAACCGCCAACGAACTCACCCGTGAGTGGCAAGACAATCCGCGCTGGCGCGGTGTGAGCCGCGGCTACCAGGCCGAGGATGTCATTCGTCTGCGTGGCACCGTCCACATCGAGCATTCGCTCGCTCGATTGGGTGCCGAGAAGCTGTGGCGGAACATGTCCGCCATGCCGTTCGTGAATGCGCTAGGGGCCTTGACGGGCAATCAGGCGATGCAGCAAGTGCGCGCGGGTCTCAAGGCCATCTATCTCTCCGGATGGCAGGTCGCAGGCGATGCGAACCTTGCGGGCGAAATGTATCCGGATCAGTCGCTGTACCCGGCGAACTCCGTTCCGCAGGTGGTGCGTCGGATCAACAACACGCTGCTGCGCGCCGATCAGCTGCATCATGCCGAGGGTAACGACGCCATCGATTGGCTGCAGCCGATCGTTGCGGACGCCGAGGCCGGCTTTGGTGGCGTTCTCAACGCCTTCGAGCTCATGAAGGGCATGATCGAGGCCGGTGCAGCCGGTGTGCACTTCGAAGATCAGCTCTCATCGGCAAAGAAATGCGGACACATGGGCGGCAAGGTATTGGTGCCGACCCAGGAAGCCGTCAACAAGTTGGTCGCCGCGCGTCTGGCGGCGGACGTCTGCGACGTGCCGACCATTCTCGTTGCGCGTACCGACGCCGAGAGCGCGAATTTGCTGACCGCCGATGTCGATGAGCGAGATCGTCCGTTCATCGATGCGTCGAAGGGTCGTACACCCGAAGGTTTCTTTTACGTGCGTGCGGGTCTCGAGCAGGCAATCGCGCGTGGCTTGGCCTACGCGCCTTACGCCGATCTGCTGTGGTGCGAAACCGGCACGCCCGATCTCGAGGAGGCGAAGCACTTTGCTGAAGCCATCCACAAGAAGTTCCCGGGTAAGCTGCTCGCCTACAACTGCTCACCCTCGTTCAACTGGAAGAAGAAGCTCGACGATGCGACGATCGCCAAGTTCCAGCGTGAGCTCGGTGCTATGGGCTACAAGTTCCAGTTCATCACCCTGGCGGGTTTCCACGCACTCAACTATTCGATGTTCACGCTCGCCAAGGGCTATCGCGAATCGCAAATGACGGCATACGTCGCGCTGCAGCAGGCGGAGTTTGGCTCCGAGAAGGACGGCTACACGGCGACCAAGCATCAGCGCGAAGTGGGCGCGGGCTACTTCGACGACGTGACCCAGACGGTCGCCGCCGGTCAGTCCTCCGTGACCGCGATGAAGGGCTCGACGGAAGAGGAGCAGTTCGCCGTCGGTTGACGCGGCTCGGGTACAATCCGCGACCTTCATCTGAGGGTCGCGGATGTCCTCCAATGTCTTTGATCCGGCCTGTCGGCGCTGCCCGAGGCTCGCGGACTTTCGCGAGGAATCGGGGCGGCGGTACCCCGGCTATCACGCGGCTCCCGTTCCCGCTTTCGGCGATGACGATCCTGCGTGGTTGATCGTAGGGTTGGCTCCGGGAATGCATGGTGCCAACCGTACGGGTCGACCGTTCACCGGTGACCACGCCGGAATTATGCTCTACGAAACCCTGCATGAACTCGGTGCGTCATCACGTGCTCAGTCCGAGTCGATTCACGATGGTCTGACGCTGCAAGGCGTGCGCATCACCAACGCCGTGAAGTGCCTGCCGCCCGAGAACAAACCAACGCCGGCAGAGGCGCGTAGCTGCAACGCGTTCTTACGCGCTGAACTTGCGGCGCATCGGCGAGTGCGGGTTCTGGTGGCGCTCGGTCGCATTGCGCACGATGCCATCCTCGATGCCGCAGGCGAGAGTCGCAGTGCCTATCGCTTTGGACACGCCGCCGAGCATCGTCTGACGGACGGGCGCTGGCTCGTCGACTCATATCATTGCAGTCGCTACAACACGCAGACGAAACGCCTGACTGAAGAGATGTTTCGATCGGTGTTGGCGCGCGCCCGACTCCTCGCCGGACAGCGAGCGGAATAGGGCGCGTGAGCGGTAGTTTCGACGCCAAAGAATTCGTTGCGAGTTTGCCGCGTCGACCGGGCGTGTATCGGATGTTTGCGCTCGATGGGTCGCTGCTGTACGTGGGCAAAGCCAAAAGCCTGCGTGACCGGGTCGGTAGCTACTTCCTGCCCTCGAACGTCATGCCGAAGGTTCAGACGCTGGTCGCGCAGATTGCTTCGATGGAGGTCACGGTTACGCGATCGGAAACCGAGGCCTTGCTTCTCGAGCACAACCTCATCAAAGCCCTGCATCCGAAATACAACGTCGTGATGCGCGACGACAAGAGCTTTCCTTATCTTTGGCTCTCGGCGGACCATGCGTTTCCGAGATTGTCGGTGTACCGAGGGTCGCGGAACCTCCCTGGTCGTTTTTTTGGACCGTATCCGAACGCGGGTGCGGTGAGTGAGTCGCTTCACTACCTGCAAAAGATTTTCCGTCTCCGTAATTGCCGCGACAGCTACTTCGCGCATCGCAGCCGACCCTGTCTGCAGCATCAAATCGGGCGGTGTTCCGCGCCCTGCGTCGATCTCATCTCGCAGACTGATTACGCGCGCGATGTCGATGCCGCTGTGCAGGTCTTGGAAGGGCGCAACGATGAAGTGCAGAAGCAACTCGCCCTGCGCATGGATGAAGCCTCGGAGCGCCTCGAATTCGAGCGGGCGGCAGCGCTTCGCGATCAGATCGCGGCCATCAAAGAGCTGCAGGCGCAACAGGTGGTGGCGGCCGATGACGAGCGCGATGCCGATATCTTTGCGATCACCGGCGATCCGGGCGGCTACGCCATCAGTGTGATGCCGGTGCGCGGGGGCCGTAGTCTCGGAACGAGCGGATTTTTCCCGAAGGCTGCTTTCGCCGAAACGCCCGAAGCCTTGTCGTCGTTCATCATGCAGTACTACGGCGAAACGAGCCCGCCACCTGAGCTCTACACCAACATCCTTTTGGAGGACGCGGAGTCGGTTGCCGAAGCGTTGGCTTCCCTTGCCGGTCATTCGGTTCGTGTCCGTCGCGCGCAGCGGGGTCTCGCGGCGCGCTGGGTCGAGATGGCGAGCGAGAACGCCAATCATGCGCTACGTATGCGACTCGCTCGGAAGGACGGCTACGACGCCTTGCTCGCGGCGCTTGCCGAGGCGCTCGAGCTACCCGAGACGCCGCAGCGCATGGAGTGTTTCGATATCAGCCATACGCAAGGCGAGGGCACCGTCGCCTCGTGCGTCGTATTCGGGCGCGAAGGTCCACTCAAAAAGGACTATCGGCGCTTCAACATCGAGGGGGTCACGCCGGGCGATGACTACGGTGCGCTGCGTGAGGCCATCAGCCGGCGGTACGCGCGCATTGCCGCGGGCGAAATCCAGAAGCCCGATCTACTCGTCATAGACGGCGGTCCGGCGCAACTTGCCGGGGTGCTTGAGGTGCTGTCGGCTGCCGGTTTTGCCGACCAGGCCGTGATTGGTGTGTCCAAGGGTCCCGATCGACGGGCGGGACAGGAGCGTATTCACTTTCCGGGTGCCGAGCGGCCGCCGCTTATTCCCGGGCCGCAGTCGGCGGCCCTCAAGGTCATCCAACGTATCCGCGATGAGGCGCATCGGTTCGCCATCACGGGGCATCGCCGTCGCCGCGCCAAGCGGTTCAATGAGTCGATCCTCGAAACGGTGACCGGGCTCGGACCGGCCAAGCGCCGAGCCCTGCTGCAGCATTTCGGCGGCCTGCAGGGCGTGCTCAAGGCGGGACGGATGGATCTCGAGCGGGCACCCGGCATCGGTCCAGCGCTCGCTCAAAACCTTTATGATGCGTTGCATCCCGGTGGCTGATCGCCGAGCGCCGAAGTATTCACGATGTTGCTGACTGTCCCTAATGTGCTCACTTGGATGCGGATCTTTTCGATCCCCATCGTGGTGGTGTTGTTCTACATGCCGTTTCCTTGGTCGGATCCGGCTGCAGGCGCGTTATTTGTGATCGCGGGTATCACCGACAGTCTCGATGGTTATTTCGCGCGCAAGTACGGACAGACGTCGCGACTCGGTGCGTTCCTCGATCCGGTGGCCGACAAGTTGATCGTCGCCGTCGCGCTCGTGCTGCTCGTCAGCAAAGACACGCGTCTCATCGTCGTGTTACCCGCGATCATCATCATCGGTCGAGAAATCGCCATTTCGGCACTCCGCGAATGGATGGCCGAAATCGGTCAACGCACCAAGGTCGCGGTGTCGCCGCTTGGCAAGATCAAGACCATCCTGCAAATCGTCGGTTTGTCGATGATGCTGATTCGATGGGACGTGTGGCTCTTGCCAACCTACGAGGTGGGTGTCGTCTTGACGGTCGTCGCGGCCATCCTGACGCTGGTCTCCGCGGTCGATTACCTCCGCGCTGCGTGGCCCGATCTCAAGGCCCAATAGCGGGGGTCTGAGGCCTAAACTTGACTTAACGGGGGTCGCCACTACAATCTGCGCCCTCTGTGCCCGGGCGGGAATAGCTCAGTTGGTAGAGCACGACCTTGCCAAGGTCGGGGTCGCGAGTTCGAGTCTCGTTTCCCGCTCCATTTCTTCTTTCACGGCGCGGCTAGGTGGCAGAGTGGTCATGCAGCGGCCTGCAAAGCCGTCTACGCCGGTTCGATTCCGACCCTAGCCTCCATTCCCTATATATTTGCGCGACTTGGCCGATAGCGG